>NZ_UGNV01000001.1:997500-1597500 GCF_900452395.1 Legionella beliardensis | reverse complement strand
GAGCCGAAGGATAGAAACCTGGGTTTCACTTTGTTTCACCCAGGCTACATTATTTACGTTTAAAATTAAATTTAGTTATAGCATAGGGCAAGTATACGAAGTTTAAGCATCTATACGAAATAAGGCTTTAGTGATATCTTTGCTATAAATTTATATGGGCAATTTTCAATTGGAATCAATTCAACTATCAGAAAAATTAACTCACTCGCCACAAGAAATTCTTGCTGATGGTCGCTTGCGTCGGGCTCAATTAAAGATGTTGGAGATGTTAACTATTATTGATTCTATTTGTGTAAAATATCAAATAGATTATTGGCTCGATGCAGGCACGCTGCTTGGTGCTATTAGACATCAAGGTTTCATTCCTTGGGATGATGACATGGATATTGCTATGCCACGAGAAAGTTATGAAAAATTTCTGCAAGTTGCGCCTTTAGAACTTCCTGCGCATATGCATTTACAGCAGGCAGGGATTGAGCCTGGCTATTATAATCTAGGTACGCCATTAAAGATTCGTGACCGTTCTAGTTATTATTTAGAAAGACATGAGAAGGGCAATGAACCTTATGTACAGGGTATATTTATTGATATTTTTGTTTATGACAAAATGACGACAATACCATGGAAGCGCCGTTTTTATAAAAGGTTGTCACGCAAATGTTTACGAATGCTAGGAACTAAGCACTCATTACTTCCAATGGGGCGCAGTCATAATTTATATCGCACTTTAGGATATATTTTTCCTAAAGCTGTTCTCAATAAGGCACTAAATTATTTAGTATCTATGTCCAAAAAAATTGATAGCCCTTATTTAGGCAGAGGCTATCATTGCAAAAAGGTAACCCTTATAGAATTTACCGAAGTTTATCCCCTTAAGCGTGCTCTTTTTGAAAATAGATACTTTAATATACCCAACAAAGCTGAATCAATCTTAAGTAAAGAGTATGGTGATTACCAAACCCTTCCTCCTGAATCTGAGAGAACGCTACGGCATTGCATTAAATTAATTACTGAAGTTTAAATGGTTGGTAACTGACGAATTAACTGAATTTCTATAATCAATTTTCATATATTTAAATCGAGGCATTGGTAAGAAATTAAGGCAGATATAAATTATTAGGTGTTTTGGACTAATAAGTATTTTATCGATATAAAATAACGTGTTAGTATTAAATAGGAGTTGTAAATAATTGAGATAGTTTATAACTAAAATCAAGAGGAACTTTCGCTTGCAAATCACCTGCAATATCATGAAATGAGTTAGCGTCTTAGATAGATACTAATTGATATCAATTTTCATGACATCTATCTTGATTCCATTATTATACACGCTGAATGCTATTCTCATTCTTCCATTAATCCCCATATTTGTGCAAGGAGCAATTTATGAAGAAGTATTTATTTATATTAGCAGCGACAGCTGGTAGTATGTCTAGCCAGATTTTAGCTGGTACTATGGGTCCAATCGTTGTGCCAGCTACTTGGAGCTGGGTCAGCTCTATTAGTGGAGGCCCTATATGGACCGACAGCGGGGAGTCAAAGACTCTTTTCCTAACGCCAGACATTGTAAAAACTTACGCAGCTAAAAAGACAAATGATGTTCTGGCTTCTGGAGAGTTTTTTTTAGGCCCACAGAAAAACTTTTCTTCTGATTGGCAAGCCCAGCTAGGATTAGCTATAGCGACAGCCGGTAGTGCTAAATTGCACGGGGTGATTTGGGATGATGCTGACCCAGAGTTTAGTAATTACACGTATCGATATAAAGTAAGACATAAACGTGTGGCAGTAAAAGGAAAATTATTGAAAGATTATGGTTATTGGCTTACTCCTTGGGTGAGTGGTAGCTTGGGTGTCGGCTTTAACCGATCACATAATTTTACTAATACTCCTTTAATTCCTGAAGCGGTGCCTAACCCTAATTTCCATAATCACACAAAAAATACATTTACCTATACAGTTGGTGCTGGTTTACAAAAATCCATTACTGACTATTTGCAGGCAGGCATAGGCTATGAATTTGCCGATTGGGGAAAAAGTGAATTAGGTCGAGCTTATGGTCAAACAGTGAATAACCGGTTAGACCTTAATCATTTTTATACCCATGGTTTAATGTTTAATCTTTCGTTAGTAGTTTAAAGATAAGCCGGTGAAAATAAAAATTTTTAAGATAACTTACGCACAAAGTAGATAAAGCAATTTTATCAGCCTGAGGTACTGCAAAAGGATTTCACAATTGAGAGCTAAGTAAATTTTTTGTGCGTTAATGAAGTAATTTAGAAGCTTAATTATTTCATCGATCATGGCACGGTTATCTTAAAGCAAGGCTTTTTTTATTTAAGTAAATCTTTGTGAGTAGTTTGTAGTTTTATTAATATAAGCAAAAGCAAAGAAAGAATGGCTATGTTAAATTAACCCCACTAAATTTAGTGGGGTTATGTAGTCTTTAGCCGTTGCTATTTGTTTCAGTAGTAACGATTTTAGGTAAACCATAAACCATAATAGATCTGCCAACATCATCAGGATTTAAGAAACCATACCCACATCCAAACATAACTAATCCTTTAGCCACAGAAGGCCCTGCTGAATACATTGCCCCTTGATCGCAGTTCATCTGGTTTAGGAAGGCTCCGGTTCTTCCATCCAATGCATAGACAGTTCCATAGTATACAGGCCAATAGACTATGCCGTTGGCATTTGCTGGAACGCCATTACTTCTTGCTTTTTGTTGATTAGCTAAAGGAATCCCACTGTTGTTAGGCATAATATTGACAGGCACATTAAATACGTTGTTTTTAATAACTATGTCAAAATTTAACCCATACTTAAAGCGTGCATCCGTGGCGTAAATCTGATCTGGGCAGTCAGGAGTATTAACATCAATAATTTCAGAACTTGCAGGAGCAGATTGCCATTTTAATTGTCCAGTATTAGCATCAATAGCGTTTAGATAACCTGTCATACAAGTTTTTCTACCATTAGCTAATATAGATAAAAAGTTTACGCTTCCACCAAAAGAAGGCGCTATACCCCCGGCAGAACAAGCTGCATAAATTGTTTCACTTACAGGATCAAAACTTAATCCCCAGTGTATGCCACCTATTGTACTTCCTACACACACATCAGCTCGCCTTATTAGTTTTCCATTGGAAGCTTTTATCCAAAAAATTTCTCCTCCTTTATTATGCGAGATAATCACTTTACCAAGTGAACTAAGATTTGCGACGATAGGTGAGCTGCCACTAATGTCCCAATCTGGCCCAGGAACAGGAATATTACAGGGTTGTTGCTCACCTAACCCACATGCTGATTGCCAGCCATCAATTCCGGCGGTAGGTACATGCCATACGTATTTTCCATTAGACATATTTAAAGCGATAATAGAGTTTGTGGCGAGCGGCTGTGAAATACCTAAAGCTTTTAATCTTTTTTGTGCAGCTATTAGGCAATCCTGAGCCCCTTTACCAGTTTCCCCTTGTTTAGTTGTACTAAATGACGAAGTAGTAATAGGTAACGGTCTCTCCATACACCTTGCAGTGAAATCAGGGTAATTATAAAGCTGACCAGATCCAAAAATGACTAAATTTAATTCAGGAACAATTGAGGGAGCACTAGCCCATACGCCACCACCTGCAAACCACGAGCCGAGCTCATAATTAGAAGGGCGAGGAGGGACGGTGTATTGAACCCATTTAATAGAAGGCATATCAGGTGAACTGCCTTGACCACCTAAATTAAGGGCTATCATGTGTCCTCTAAAGGTTAGAGGGACAGTATCGAGTGCATTATTAAGACTTGCAAGACCAATATAAGCCGTATTTTTGTATATTCTAGGGCTAGAAGTGGTACTTGGTGCAATTGCATCTCCTCCTGGCTCTATGGCGCTTTGGCTAGCTAATTCTATTTGCCAAAGCTTTTGGCCGGTATTAGCGTCTAGAGCAAATGCTACTGGTGGTGTAGAAAACCATAAAGGAAAGGGTAAAGAAAAAATACTATCAATTGCAGTATAGAGTAATGTGCCCCGTCCATTCATTCGACGATAGTAACCCGGAGAAGACCGAACTGAGGGCGTGTAACCAGAAACGTCTAAACCTAATAGATTACTAACGTCTTGTACCCAAAGTTGATTACAGCCGATAAAGTTACCCTGGTTATCTCGTATTAATTTATGCGCTCCAAGCTTGCCAGCAAAACCTGTCCAATAAATGGTATCGTTAATAAGAATAGGCTTGGCACTCGTAGAATATGACATAGCTTGAGCACCGGTAAGTCCTTGCGTATAGTCTATTTTACATAGCTGACTTATTTTAGAGATATTGTCTATCGCTATTCCTGAGTTCGGATTATGATGATTGTTATTGGTGTTTTGCCCCCAACTAGGCCAATCTTCTAATTTTGCTACTTTTGTTATATGCAATCTATCCGCTAAACTAGGCTGGTAACACTGCAGAGGGTTTGGGCTGCCATCTATATTAGCTTGACAAAGAGTAGGCCCACCATTTAACCCACCTTTAGGCAATAAATTTCCAATAATATTCAATGTTAAAACACAACTATCTCCGATACTTCCTTTAGGTGCAAGCTGACAATAAGTCGCTTGGACTAAACCTTTTCTAGGCCTTAAAACAAGGATTTTTGAACGTTTTGATTGATTTTTAACAAGGTAACTTACTTGGGACGTGATATTTTCTGGCACAGTTTGAACAGACTCGCTGCCCTGAGTTAAAGTAAAAGTCCATAGAGGCGTAGCTGCTTGAGCCACAGGAGTGATAAAATTCATTCCCATAAGAAGATACAAGGGTTTTAATTTTTTCATTCTTATTTAATATCCTTATCGTATTAAAATTTTAAAAATAAATGCAATATGCTTTTCTTACTTGAAAACATAACAAGATGAATAAATCTAGTTATCTATTAACTAGATAAATAAAGCTCTAAAGCTGATTTTATTTTTTAAAAAGTAAGCCTCCTTCTAGTATGTTATTAATAAATCTCATAAATATCTTTAGCACAAGACAAAATTAAAGGGCCTGTTGCATGCTTGTACAAACTATCCTTCGATAGGTATAAGCCAGTTTTTATCAGTATTGATAGCTTCTAGACCTCACGGGAGATTGTGAGGCCTAGATTCTAGTTTATCTTAAGGCTGCAGAAATAGCTGTAATGAATTCTAGTTCTTGAGTAGGGTTATTTTGTACATTCACGCCCCAAAACATAGCACCTCCATAGCCATTTTGTTTTTGCCATAACGCCTTAGCAGCTAACTGTTCGGCAGTTTCTGAAAAACCAGGCCACTGCAGTTGAATGTCTAAGCCTAATAATAATTTGCTCTTCGGTAAGTATTTAGCATAGTTTGCCATCGCAATTTGATATAGAGATGTTGCATATTTTTGCCCAGCATCATAAGCCATTACATTTACCCAATCAAATAAGTGGCCTGTACTTTGTAAAAGTGGAATATCTTCGCCGCAGTGTATACTTTCAGGTACTGTACACTGACTATCATTCGGATCAGCTCCAACAGAAAACCCAGCAAAAGTAATTAACTTCCCAGGATTAAGATACTTCTTCAAATGAGTTGTTAATAAAGCGATATTATTACTAATAGCAGAACTTAAACGCCCACCCGTTTCGACATCTAAATCAACACCGTCAATAGTTACTTGTCCTATTAAGTCATTAGGATAGGAAATATTGCCTTTATAGACCGGGTAAGTGGTGTTAATCACTTTCGCAATGTTCTGAGCAATCGTCTCTGCATTAGCTGCAGTAAGCACATTATTCCAAATTGCTGAATACGTAGCTCCACCAATCGCTAAGAGAACTTTGGTGCTAGGATGATTGTATTTATATACTGTCCAATTAACATAACTTGGCTGCATAGTAACGTTAGGTGCAGGAATATTGGTTAACCACCCAGAAGGGGCAGTATCAATTTGCAAGTTTGAAGTAATATTAGCAAAAGACAAATTAACAGCGGTTACGTTAGAAGGTAAGTTAGTGTTAAGATTAAAAAGACCACCTTGCCAACCTCCAAAATAAACAACGAAATGACCTGGCGCACTATCCGTATATTTAATAGAAACATTAGGTGCTCCTGTAGGAGTAACGGTAATACTAGGTGGTGTGACCGTTGCAACTTTGCCATTTAAGTTAGGCGCAGAAATAGTATAAGTATCGTTGCTTGGAAGTGAAACAGAGTTTGCGCCTCCGACTAAATTTTTAGTAAAAATATGCCCAACAGAATTAGTAAAGGATACAATAAAATTTTGCTGTTTTGTTTTTTTAGCTTGCGTGCTCATCGATATTGTTACTAAAAAACTTCCCTTTGGAATAGGCACATAGGTAATTGGCAGCTTTACATCCTGATTAGCTTTAAGTACAACTGGATTAGAAAAACCAGATGCCATAAACGCGTCTGTTGAAGAATAGATATTAGAAAAAGAGAGCGTATAATTTCCTGGTGATATTCCACAACAAGTGCTAGCACCATTAGCACAGACTTGTAAGCTACTTCCCCAATTAGTTGAAAATTTTGTTGCTGTTGGAAAATCTGGGCCTTGTACAGTCATAACAGGTGCAGCAATACCTAGTTCAGGCGCCTCTGGCATCATTATGCTTAATTTAGCTAGCGATTTTTGAGTAGTATATGAAAGAGTAACACTCACCGGATTAGGGCCACTGACAATCACTGGATTAGGCGAAAAGCTCGCAGTATAAATTTGTGTCGGAATTTGAATATCGGGTGTTGAAAGAGTATAACTTCCTCCTTGTAAATTATTTATCGTTAGAGGCTGTCCCCAACTCCCTGTGTAAAGTTGGCCATTCGGGTAACTAGGGCCAGTTAGTGTAATTTTTGGATTTGCTGTTACATTTGCAGGAGCGGCCGGTATATTTATTTTCATACTGCCTTGTCTGGTGGTATCACCATCACTTTGAACCCATAATGAAATATTGGTAATAGGCTTAGAATCACCAGCAAAGGAGACAGTTAATATGCCATTTTCTGGAATTTGAGCGGCTGTGCCAGCGTTTAAAATATAATCAGGCCCAGAATTTCCTACTGTCCAATTCACCCAAGGTGCGCCCCAAATAGAAGGACCAATTTGCCCTCCATAATTGAATTTAAGTTGGGCGCCTTTTAGTTTAATAGGTGCATTTGAAGCATTAGTAATGGTTAGTGTATTAACCCCCCCAGAATAGCTAACAGAGGAATTAATGGCAACGGGACTTAAAGTGTAGGATAAGTGAAACAATTCAATATTCTCAGGCACAGCTTGATTATTCCAAGGCTGTGGCGAATATTGCACAGTAATAGAAGATCCTGCCTGGAATAGATTGTTAGGTAAATTAGCTTGATTAACAAACCGATAATCACTAGAAGCTAAATCTTTTTTTGCATAGCTAGAGGTGTAAGGTTGCCAATTTAACCAAGGTGCTCCCCATAAACCAGCAATACCTGCTTGATCGAGAGAAAAACTCAGTAACATCGTAGACACTGCAATGTCTTTTCCTGATGAATTAGTAACAGTTAGTTGTCCTACAGAGCTTGTAAAAGATAATCCAGGAATTTTTGTTAAAATGGGGCTGGCTATTGTCTTCGTATTGCCAAATACAGTATTTACAAAGACAAAAAAAAGAATGACAAAATAGGAGAATATTTTTTTATACTGCATCGTTATTCCTTTAACTTAACAAATAGTAAAAAAATATACTAACAATAGCATGGGGACTTGCCAAGCTTTTAACTTGATAAACCATTCAGCTACAAGTTATCTAATTTATTAAGTCCGATTCAATGTCTCGCCACGTTCTGAGAATGAAGAAGAATATAAAAAATTGAAATTATTGCTACTTACTTACTGAAGTGCAAGGCACTATGAATATTTTAGTAATACAAATCAACTTACATATTAAGGAAGGGGCTTTGTTTGACAAAAGAGAGCCTTCCATAGAGAGCCTTCCATCCTTAAATCCTAAATGTTAAGTCTGATTATTGTGATAATCAGACTTAGTGGGTAACCCTAGAAAAAGCTACTTTTTCTAGGGTTTTACTAGGATTTTATACGTTATTACTTTACTCAACTTAGCCTCAATATTGCATTAAAAGTTTTTTGTTTTTTTAAGACAGTCTCTACTTGCTTTATCTAACTTAAATCCGAAATACCGTGGCGTGTCTACGGTATCCATACTCATCGTGCCACTTCAATGGATACCGCAGACACGCCGCGGTATTTCGGTTGTGATTTAAATAAACGTAGCTCAGGCGCAGGCCCAAAGGACAGAAACCCGGGTTTCACTGCGTTTCACCCAGGCTACAAGGTCATTTTGAGCAGTCGCTATTCAGCGTTGCTTTAAAGTCGCCATTTGATTTAATCCTTTTGTTCGTCTTTGCGAGCGACGCGAAGCAATCCAGGTCGGGCTTTGACAAACGTACCTGACTATATTCCATCACCTTTACTTCGTAAAGATTCACAACGACCTAATTAATGCCTCTAAAGTTAAACACCATTTACTGTTGATTGATTTGCCAGCTCATTTTCTTCTTTTTCGCTATTATTTAGAATATTTTTAACCAAAGAAATCCATCGTCATAGGCTCTCTGGGTTTTTCATTTTTAAGGTGGCGTCTTTATTATTACCTATCAAAGCTACCGGCTCTCTTATTCTGTCTTTTTCTAATAATTGCTCAGGATCATGTTCTTTAAACCATATTAAGATATCTATGCGCCCTGCTCAGTTCGCGTAATGTGCAAACGAATTACCCCTTACCCCACAGGCGGTATACCTAGTTGGAGTAAGCAAATTTGATAAGCCTCTGTTTCATAACGTATATTTTGCATAATAATTACTCTTTTTAAATAGGGGCGAAATATATCATAGTGATCATAAAAAAATCATAAATAATTTCTTTTATACTGCGGTGATGATGTAAAATAAATTTTTTAAACAAATTTGATAGGTTTAAACAATGATTAAAAGAACAGAAAAAAAAAGCGTTTGGCCATTTATCAACACAAGCTAAATTAAAAGTAGAATTGAATCAAGCAGAAAATAATCAGGAAAAATTTATTCTTTATGTAAAATATGCGTCCCTTCTTGCCCAAGAAGAGCACTTAGCAAACGTTTTTGGAGAAGTATACGAGAATCAGGTTTTGAAAAATGCGGTGATTGATATAATTAGGTGGTATTTGGATCAAGGTATGGATGCTAACACAGTCGATGATAACAACAGACCGGCTTTAACTTATGCTGTTTCATCCCCAGAAGTGGTTGAATTGTTATTATCCCAAGATGCTAACCCAAATCTAAAAAGCAATTCTGGCAATACCCCACTTCATGAAGCTGCAGACAGATTAAGCAGTCTCTATACTAATCAGTTGCTTAAATCGGCTAGTTTACTCATAGCCGCTGGCGCAGACTCAAACTTAAGAAATAAAGATAAGCAAATGCCTATCGAATGTATCTCTTGTGTGCCGAGTAAAAATAATGAAGCTAAAGTCGAGAAATTAAGAAAAGAATTTTTACAGGCAACCAGTCCTAGTTCACTGGTAATAACTAAGAAAGTAGCTGGCTGGGCTGTTTTAGGTGCCCTCGAACCAGAGTTACCGTTATCTCAGCAAGATATAACTGATATTACCTTGTTCGAAAAAGGCCAATATAGACAGTTATTACAACTTAAAGCTTCGCCTAATTCATCTGAAGATGAGATTGAATTAAAAGAGCCTAGCTCATCAAGCAATCGATTAGCCTCTACAGGAATAATAAGAGATTCAGCTCAAGCCAATTTACCTACTTCTCAAGATGTATGGGCTGCAATTCGCTTTTTTAAAACTGCATCTCAGCAAGTATCTAAAAAAGTTGAGCCGAGTGAAGATCTTGTATCGCTTTATTCATTAGATTAGATAAAGTCAAATTATAATCCAGGATATTTAATGAACATTAAAAAGACATGGCTTCTTGGGCCCCTATTATTTTTTAATAGCCTTACTTGCGCACAAGCTAGTTTACCAAAATTATTTTTGTTTTTAGGTGGAGATGATGCCAGTGCCTATGAACATGTCCTTACGAATAATTGTGTAAGTGGCGTTCAAATAATTTATTCTTGGAAACAATTAGAGCCTAAAAAAGGTATTTATGACTTTGAAAAAATTGAAAATGATTTAAAGTTTCTTAATCAAGCGCATAAAAAGTTATTTATTCAAATACAAGACCGCTCTTTTACTCCAGATGAATTTAATGTGCCTGATTATATCCGCGCAGAAACTAGATATCACGGTGGCGTGGAAATGCAACATGATTTTCCAGGCGAAGGACTACCTATTACTACAGGATGGGTAGCCCGAACCTGGGATCCTGCGGTTAGGGCTCGTTTTCATTTATTACTAAAAAAATTAGCAGCGCAATTTGATGGAAAAATTGACGGTATAAATCTCCCAGAAACATCCGCTGATTTTGATCCTAACCATTTGCCTAAAGATTTCACCTTTGATAAGTATTTTTATTCAGTCATTGATAATATAAGCTATTTAAAAAAGGCTTTTAAAAAGAGTAGCGTTATTCAGTATGTCAATTTCTTTCCTGGCGAATGGAATAATGAACACCATTACATGAGTAGGCTATTTGCTTTCGCTATCAAGCATCACATTGGCTTAGGTGGTCCAGATGTTGTGCCTTTTAAAGACTCGCAAATGAAAAATAGCTATCCTTTTTTTCATAAATTTAGAGGTAAACTATTGACCGCTATCGCTATCCAAGAGCCTGATTACACCTATAAAAATCCATCCACCGGTAATTTATACAGTTTTTCTGATTTCTATTCTTTCTCAAACGATTATTTAGGCGCTGCAATTCTATTTTGGAACGTAGAGGAACCCTTTTTTTCCAATCAGCTGTTACCACGCTTGAATGCTAACTATTTTAAATGCGATGAGCCAAGTACTTAGCGCATTTTTCTGTTCCATTACTCCTTAGTTCTCTAGCCAGATTTAATAATTAAAAATTCATTTTTTGGCCAATTTATATAGTTAATTAAGCAAAATGAAGATTTTAATCTCTATTAAGAAAATGTTAAGAATAAGCATTGTATAATCTGCGGCCAATTAAATCATTTTTTGAGAATTTCTAATGCAATCTAAAATTGAAACTTTACCTGAGGTTATTAAGCGTTTAGCAAATGATGATAACCTTACTAGCTTATCACTCACTCATATCGCCGTAAATCCTATACCTGATCCCCATTATGCCGGGCACTTTATTTACCAGTATTACGATGCTGATTTATTGCTTCTTGCACAAGCCCTAGAAACAAATACTACTTTAAAAGAATTTAAAGTAATAGACCGTGGTAGCTCTTGTAAGCTTCAATGGACTGAAGCCGGTGCCCAAGCAATTGGCCAGGCGTTAAAAAACATTCCCACTTTAGAAACGGTCACCATTAATCTCCAAAATTTATCCTTAAGCGGGCCAGAAGTAATGGGATTTCTAGAATGCCTAAACGGCAATGCGCAGATTAAACACCTTGATTTTTATTTTTATTGTGATGACCTAGCATCTATGAATCATTTAGGCGCGCTGTTAATGAATAATAAGAGCCTAGAATCGATTTACTTACAAGGAAAAATAAGCTCATTAAATCTTGCGCCTCTAACCTTTGTTGATGGATTGATGGAATCTAAATCGCTTAGAGCACTTACTATAAATTACATCCAATTAGGCGATGACGGCGTTAAAAAACTTGCAACTTTCTTAAATCAACATCCTTTAAAAGAATTAACACTTAATCAATGCGGTTTTACCGGAAAAGCCACGAAGGATTTATTGCCTGCCTTAACTCATCATTGTGCAATTGAGGTATTGAATTTAAGTAGTAATAATCTTGGTGACGACGGCATTCAGTATTTAGTGAATGAACTACCCTTATTAAAAAATTTAACAGTACTGTACCTTAATTCAATAGGAATTAGCTCGAATGGTTTAGATAGCCTAGTCACAGGATTACGTACATCAAACTGCTCTATCAAAAAGTTAATCCTGGACTCTAACTCCGTCTGGGTAGAGGACATGAATGCTATCAAAAAACTTATTAGAAATAATTTAACCCTAAACTCTTTAAGTATGAACTTTTGTAATTTAGCGGATGGGCATGTATCCGAACTAATTCCTTTATTTTCAGATCCTAATCAATGCTCTCTTTATGGGTTTACCTTCGTAGATAATTTTGATCTTGAATCAAAAACACAGCAAAAGATATTAGATGCTATCAGAAAGAACCCTAACCTACTTTCCTTTAATCCGCCTGGTGGAACGAATCCCTTATTAAGTGATGCTACGAAAATTAATAGACGTAAAAAAACTCAACAATCTCAAGCTGCTTTTGTTAATGCCTGCATCGTATTTGCGCAAATTTATTATAGAGTTAATCCGGATAACCTGTCAGTTTTTTCAGCTAGTACTTTTTTCCCTTTGGAATTAACCTTACGAATTATAATGGAAGCTAGTAAAGGTACGTTGGGTATGAATGAAAAAGCGATGAAGGAATGTGCCACGCTTATCTTTGAAAACCTTGCATTAAGGCGCAGTTTAATTACAAGCCCTGGAACATATTCTAGTTCCGACTGGTGGAGAAAATCAACCACAGTCCAGGGAGCGCCTAAAACCTTATTTACTGCTGTGAAAGAGATTGAGCACTCGAAAGAGAACATTGAAAATCCCTGCACTATCATGTGATTTTAGCAATCTATAAGAAATGCCTGACTGAGTAGCTTCCTAATTCTTAGTAAGTTACTCAGCCACTCGCTTATGCCCACGTGCCCTCAATTTCTAATTTAAAATCAATTAAATAAGAAAATTTTTCATAAATAACTATACCTAATAAATTTCCTTCTATATTATGCCTAAATTTTTTTATAGGTAATAAAACTGCCCCTACGAGTTAACAAAAACCAGCCTATTAATGTTTACTAAGATACTAAGAAACAGCAACTGATTAATCAGCAAATAATAATAAATTTAAGGAGAATCTATGATTAGTAAACATGAAATGAGTAACATTGAAGCACCCCAACCTTTAACAATACCCGAGCATCTAATTTGCCCTATAACCCAATTAATTTTTTTACAGCCAGTCACGGTTTTTCCAACTGGAAGAGTTTATGAAAAAGAAATTATTGTCAGATTATTGCAAGAAGCAGCAAACAAGGGTCAAACTTTACTATGTCCCTTAAATAGAGAACCTATTACAGGGTATGCAAAAGCATACAATATTGCGTCAGCCGTTGAAGATTATTTGAAAGTCAATGCAAATGTGCGCAACCAACAATATCAGAGAGAAAGTAGCGAGCCTGAAACTATTAAAACAGCGAATTCTACTACTAGCTCACATCAGCACGGCAACAATCAACAGGTTGCAAATGATGCCGCTCTAGCAAGAGCAATGCAGGAACGTGAGATGCAGCAACGAGACAGGCAGTCAGCTGCAGCGTTGCGTCAGCAGCGAGAAAGAGAGCAAAGGGCTAGAGAGAGCCAATTAAATGCTACCAGAAACCCGCAAGCTTCCACCGTAAGCCTTACAGAGTTAGAAAAAAAAGAGCGTGATCACTTGCTGGAAGATATTCAAAATCTTATTTATGCATTAGGTTTTGAAACCGGGCCACAACCGCGAGGAAGAATTGATAATTTTTCACTTTTATTTTTTGCTTTGATTGAAAAGGCTATGCTTGAACCACTGCCATGGCAAAAAATAAAAGTCGCGCCAGGCCCTAAACCGCAAGCTATATATAATGTATTGAAGGCAGCTATTGCATCATTAAAGGAAATGAACCCGCAACTATTAGAAAATGCCAAAACGCAGCATAAAGGCGTCTATGATGTGGTAAAAACTGTTTTTGCAGGCGAATTATCACTTAATCAGAATCATTACACATCATTTGCTAAAGCGATGGGAACTATTAATAATCAACCTGGCTACCTCGCAGATCAAATCCTAAAACGTACTAGCGAGATGATTGAATGTGTGCGTTCAAAGCATTTAGAAGTTCCATCTAATCAGGCTTTTAATATGTAAATCAGACTGGATACAGTGGTCAAGCCACGGTATTTCGATAGAGTGAAAAGAAGCCAAAGAGAAAATAGAATACAAAGAAGTCAGAGAGAGAAAAACGAATTACCGCGGCTTGACCGCGGTATCCAGCGATGTGGCACTTAAGTTATAGCAAAACCGACGGTCTGTTGTTAGTAAACGTACCTATTTTTGAAATAAAATCGCTAAAATAGTTAATACACTTATTTGCGCTTTTTTTTCAATAACTCCTAATTTTTGGATAATACGTGAGCGATCTATTGCTCTTAATTGATCGAGTGCTATCTGCCCTTGCTTATCTTTAAATAGCGTCATAACCCTGGTTGGGAAATTCTCTTTAATCGTACTGGTCATGGGTGCAATAATAACCGTTTTTAACCGACTTAAATTCATTGAATCCGGTGATATAATGACTGCAGGACGCGTCTTTTTTATTTCAGAGCCAATCGTTGGATCTAAGTTTACCAAAACAACATCAAACCGTTTTACCATGTCCATTCATCTTTATCAAAGTCATTAACTATATTAATAGCGGTTTTTTCATTACCTGAATCTGCAGCAGCATTAAATTGCTCTAGCCAGTTTTCTTGCTGGTTTTTTATGGGAATTAGGGTCAGCACACCCTTTTCATCTGCTGTAATCTCTAATTCTTCGCCGGGATTTAAATGAGCTTCTTTAAGAATAGCTGATGGTATACGAACACCAATGGAATTTCCCCATTTAGTTAAAGTCACAATAGACATATTTTTCTCAAAAAGTATATACTTAATATAATTATACTTAGTATATACAATAAAGTAAATTTATTAGATTAAGTTTAAACCTTAGGCTTAAGGAGTGTATTTAATATGTTCATAGTAATAGGTTTTAACAACTGACTTCCAAAAGGCTTTAAACTGCCATCGGCTGGATCAATTGTCGCTTGCACTTGTTTATCGGTAAGATTACTTACAAAAATATATTGTTGTTTACCCTGCTCGATAAAACCAACGAACCAACCATCGCGTAATTGACTAGGATGTGCGTATCTTTCGTTACGACCATGTCTGCCTGAACCAGTTTTGCCATAATAATCAGCGCCATTAGCAAGTTTGCCTAAGTACAAATTTTCTTTCGTGTATTTAACAGCATTGGCATTAACTGGTAATTCGTTAGTTAACATAGCCTTTAAAAAATTCAATTGCTCAAAGCCAGATAGTTTAAGGCTACTTGAAAGCCAGGCATGGGTAAGGCCGTTGTGTTTATTTTTATCGCCAGAAAAATCTTGATTACCGTAAGCAAATCCAGCTAAATAATGCTTAATACGCGCCTCACCTAATTGCGGTGTAATTTGTTGTGAAACCCAAAGGACTGAATATTTTAACCAGCTGGCTGGTGTTTGATTACGGTCATGTTCAGGTAGCACCCCTTTATGTCCATCCCACTTAAATTCTGTGTTTTGATTAATCGTGCCTTGGTTAAACGCCATTAATGATAAGGCGATTTTAAAGGTAGAGTCGGGAGCAAGGCGTTGATTGCACCGATTATTGGGATTGTATTCGCTGATGATTTTATGGTCATTTACATTGTATAGAATAAAACAAGCATCATACCCTTTAAATAATTTTGCATAGTCAGCAGTGGTAATCGCCTGCGCAGGCAGAGTTAATGTTAGTGCAGCAAGGCAGAGAGCTAGCTTTTTTTTCGTGACTAAAAATGTGTTCATAAGTTATCCTACCAACCATGTTGGGCGATTATAAAAAAGTTAGAAGCTATTTTATAGGCATTTAAAGAATTATATATTCATAAAGAATGGAAAATAACCAATGAATTGCAGGTTATGAAATTTAAATTAGAAAAAAACTCAGAACACCAACTTGCTGCCTGTCTTAATCTACTGCAAGAAGTATTAGGAAACAGTCTACTAGGCGTATATTTGTATGGCTCTGCTATTGTTGGTGGGTTGCAAAAATACAGTGATATTGATTTATTCGTTGTTGTGAACCGCCCAACTAATACGCAAGAAAAAAAGCAGCTCGTTACGCACTTACTACAAATCTCAGGCATTTATAAAAAAAGTTTAAAGCGCCCTATTGAAATGTCGATTGCTGTTAAATCGGAAATAAATCCTTGGCATTATCCACCCAAATTTGATTTTCAATATGGGGAGTGGCTGCGCGTGCCTTTTGAACAAGGTAATATTGAACCTTGGGCAACCAAAGCGCTTCCTGATTTAGCCTTGCTTATTACGCAAGTTTTACTAGCCAGCCAACCTCTTTTTGGTCCAAGCCCTCAACAGCTACTTAGTCGCGTTCCTTATAAAGATTTTATATTAGCTTCAATTGATTCGATTGAAGAGTTAATGGCAACTATTGCAACAGATACATGCAACGTGTTGTTAACGCTCGCACGAATTTGGAGCACGCTGGCAACAGATGCCATGCGCTCTAAACTTAAAGCAGCCGCCTGGGCAATTAATCACTTGCCTAAAGAACTGCAAATCATGATGGAAAGAGCACAAGCAGTCTGTAGGGGTGAACACGAAGATTCTTGGGATGCTTTAAATCAAGTTGTGCACACTTGCGCTAAAAAAATGATAGAAGAGATTTATAAGCAGATAAGAGTTCGTCAATTATTATCAGAGCATCTTAATCGAATAATTACATATGCTGATGATATATAAAGCTTAACCTTACCAATTAAGGTATTTATGGAAGGTAGGGCTAAATGAAGGCCGCCCAACAAACAATCGTTGGGTTAGGCGGCGTGTTGCTTACCTGGCTTTGTTACTTTGAGCCTGACTTTCAGTGATAGAATCATACAATTCAAGGCCTTTACTAATGGCTACACCACGAGCAAACATGCCAAAAGCAGATAAGGCAATTAAGGGATAAAAGCCTTTTACACCATTGGCCTTATAAATTTTCTTACCCATGTCAGCAATATTAAGTGGCTCTATTGATGTTTTTTGGTTAAGACCAATGACACTCAGAGGATTACTAAGCGTATACCCAAGAATTCCTGCGGCTCCTGCAGCAAGAAAATTATCGCCCATTTTTTCTTTAAATAATTCTAGAGTATTAAAATAAATGCCATATTGAATGCCATCTCGTAAGGCAATGGCATTTACGCCTGACATTAACCGGTTTATGCTCAAGTCTTTAAGCGGTACGTTGGTCATCATTCTTGTTTTTAAGACAGAGATAGGTGTTGTACCATAAACAGTAAACATACCTGCTAAAAATCCAGAATAGTTTTTTGCTGCCTCTTCACTAGAAGTTAAGGTATAGATTACTTTCTCAGTCACATATTTTGTTGGAAAAAGAACAATATTTTTCATACAAGAATTAAAGAGAGCCATTGAATATCCTTTAACAGGATGCTGCCAAGTAGCCCGATAGGCATTTACATAAAGACTATTATTCCAAGACAGTAGAAAATTTTTTGGATTAGGAAAGTGAAAGTAATTTTTTTCTGCAGCAGCTTTAGTCGCATGTGCTAATGGCTTGTCAATGCCAAAGAAAGTAGCTGTTGTACTAATACTACCTACAATAGCGCCTTTCACAACCTGTTCAGTAAATTTTTCGACATTAAATGATTTTGCAGCTGTTAGATCTTGCTTTGTTTTAGACATATTTATTATGATAGCTAATATAACTTAGGCAAAATGATAAATAATAAACCTTAAGTAAATATTAAGTGGACTCTCTTTTTTTACGTAAAAGGATAGGTATGTTTAAAGCACATAAATTAAATAACGATGACAATAAAGCAGAAAAAACTAAGTCAGAAAACTATATTGCTAAGCTGACTCAAGCAGCATTCTTCTTTGACAATAGCATTGTGCCAATTGGTGTAATACCAAAAGATAAAACTAAACCTGTTAAAGAAGAAGCGCATTCTTCTCAACCAACTTGTAAACTTTAAATAGCATGCCCTGCTTTGAGGGCATAGTTATTTATTTTTAATTTCAAATTCTAGCAAAGTCACTAAAGGGCTCCACACGTCAGTCCAATTAAAGTCCCAAGGGTTATCATTACTTTTTCGTTTCCAAAGCTTGCCATTTTCTAATTTAAATAAGGGCGCGGTATTATTTAACTCGCCAATTTGTTGATAAAGAGGCATAAGAGCCATTTCTGGAAACGTGTTCGGGATGGTGCCAAGTTGAAATGCTTTATAAATATCATCGGCAGACAGTTGCATCATTTTAAGGATCATTTCACGATGAAAGGCACTGTTATCACTGTATAAATCCCCATCACCATAAGCTAACCAACTTGTTCCTTCTGAATTAGAAACCCACAGCCCTTGATGGCTGTCTTCATCATGCATTAAATTAGCAATCAGCAAATTCAAAACCGCAGGTAAGCAAATGTTGGCAATAGCGCGCCTTGGGGTACGCATATGGCCAGCAGACAAGGAATCGGTTAAATAATGATTCGCAAAAGCATTTTGTGCGTAAGCTAATTGTAATGTTTCATCGGCTTGTTGCAGCTTATTATCCAGGAATAGTTGGTGTGCAGTTAAAGCCGTTTGCAATGCCCTTTTGTGGCCTACCTGATAAGCGACCAACGAATCGGGTACAAAATGATCAAAATTAGCTTGGGCTAATAAAATGTATTGGCCAAACGGAATATAATCACTAATAAAACTTCCGCCACCTGTTAAGCGATTGAGCTTTTTTGACATGGCACTTGAGTTTTCTCGATAAAAATCCCAGTCACTGCGGCCTTGCTTTCTCGCCTGTTGTAGTTGGATATCTATTTCATCAAAAAAAATTTTTAACTTGTTAACTTGTTCTGCGGTTTCTTTGATAGGAGACGAGGCTAGTGCATTAAATTGCGCATCAAAGCAATCACTAGGGGAGGATAAAGGACAGCTTGATACAGGGTATTTAGGATTGCCGAATAAATCGCCTGCGAGCATGACAATTTCACCATAAGTCAATTGCAGGTGATTAGGAAGCGTTAATTTGGTATGAGGATTTTGTAATCCTTTTAAAGCAATGAAATCGCCTAATTCGCGGTGCTCTAGATTACCAAAACCAAATCCCCCCTCTTTAAGCAGTGTTTCTAAATTTTCCTCTAAAAAACGTTGATTTACTTCTCCGTGAGTACTAACACAAAAAAATAAGAGTGATGTCATCAACAAGCAGCGTTGGATAGCCTTTATCATGATTTTTCCCTAATAGTTTCATTGAGCGCAGCTTAAATCGTATAAGCCGCTAATTTATCCTTAAATTTATATAATAGAAAGAATAAGTTACGATAAACTCATTTATTAATTGCCAATGTTTAGTGTAGCAGGAAATACTGAAATGTTTATTTTAGAGTCAAATAGAGCTTTATTTAAGTTGCATGCCTCCTTTTAAGTCATCACCGGTCTTCGGCGGCATGGTGGGTGGGATTTTCTGAAAAAGACCTAACTTATCTAGTTTGGCAATATAATTATCTCTAATGGATTTACCATGGGATAGCTGCGCAATGCTTTCTAATTCTTGCGTCTTAGGAAATTTGCCTTTATCTTGTACAGAATAGGTTGAAACGAATTTAGCTGCTTGCCTAGCCACGACTCCTTCCATGGCTGTGGCCATGCCCACATGACTGTCAAACGCTTCACCTTCGTATCTTTTACCTATAAACGGAGTAAGACCTTTTTGTGCAGGCGGAACCTGCATTTCTTTGACTGCTTCTACATGTAACATTTTAATATAATCTTTAGTAGCAGAGGCCATCATAATATCTTCCCGAAGCTTTGGGTAGGTTGCCCATACACCGCCCCCTAAGGAACAAGAAATAGCCAGAGCCTCATCATTGCCCATTCGGCTGATTAAGTTCTCTGATACTTCGTTGGTACCTAAATGCTGCCTAATAATGGCTTTAGTCTCTGCAGATAGAGATTTAACATCAGGTTTAACCATATATAATTCATTGGGATTTTTGGGATGTTTATCAAAATAACCCATCCATGGAAACCAGGTTTGGTCACTTTTGCTATTGTTACCCGATGATTTATAAAAAGGATAAACAACGCTAGAATTACCCTGAACCGCGGTGAGATCCCGGGCAGGATTTTCATAAATAGTAATATCTGCTTGGCTACTTAGACGGTACATACGCCCTCCATGGCAAATCCTATATCTAAATTATAGACGATTTTTTAAGGCTAATTTTATTGCGCCAAATGGCTAAAATTAATCTCTTAAATCAAATTATTTAGCGCTTGAATTTTTTCAAATTTTCTTGTTCATTATTAAGCGATTAATTATTTTGTTAATTATTACTTAATAATTCCTTAATTTTTCTCCTGTATAAGTAGATAAATTCTAATAAGTATTCTTAAAATAATGCGAAATAGAGGTGAGGTTAGAAAAGATATTGCTAATTTAATTCAGAATGAAAGAATTAAGATTTTTAATAACACTATCACAATTCTCAAAAAAAAATTTCTAAATGAATCACCTAGTGATGCCAATTTATCTCTCGAAAATTTATTCGAAAACTTGTGTTTAAGTTATAAAAATTCGAGCGAAACAGCGCTATTATTAAGTACGCTGCAAGGCCTTGACAATCTTAACGATAAAATTAATTTTTTTGCCAGATTTGTTTCTGAAAAATCGAAATTACCTTCAGAAAATTTAATTATAAATAGCGAAAAATTTCTAGCAATATTAAACAATGATAATGACTTAAATTCCTTCATTGCTAACCCACAAGCCTATCTTGATAGTCACCGTACTACCTCAGCTTATAATCAGCAAATTCTGCAATCTGTAATTAATGATCCTAAATTCAATAGTTTGCCTTCAGTACATCGGGTGGTAGCCCCAAATACGTTTATATACACCCCTCTTACTAAGGCTATGTATCAATTGCATCTGCCAGATTACGCCTCAACAGATGCAGCACGATTTCCGCAATGTATCAATGAAGATGCAAAAGAAAGTATTTTAGAGAAAGCTAAAAAAGACTACTATGGCCCGCCGGTGATTGGTACAGGAGCCCTACCTAACTATAATCGCAAAGCCATAGAACAAACGGCAAAACACGTTAAAAAATTAAAGATGGGTGAGTGTCACAGTTTTGCCCAGCTTGCTGCCGATCACTTTTTAAACCTTATTGATAGCGGGCAGTTGCCACCTATGCACATAAAAATGGTAAGCCATAATCATGATTTAGGTTCACATACTTTTCTGTTAATTGATCATAATTCAGATGATTTAAATGAGTTAGCAAATTGCTTAATTGTTGATCCCTGGGCTGTTGCCATGGGGCATGTATCAACCTATGGTATTTATACCAAAGATAATTACCCTTTTTCTGGTATGTTAACCCAACTCACCTGTTGCTATGACAATCAAGTACCTGAGGCTAAGCAAAATCTATCTGAACATAAGGCCTGCAAACCCGGAAGTGGCTATGCGATAACCCCAAGTAATTTTTTCACAAGACTAACAACCAGCCCCAAAGAAATAGTCTTATCTAGAGAGCAAAAAGCGGCCATTGATTTTTTAAATACGCTTGCACAACACACAGGCAATTCCGTTAAAAGAGACTTAATGAAAGAATTGGTTGGCGCGGTAAAAACTAAAGAAATCGCTGCAAAAAAAGGGGTAACATTAGGAACATTAGCATTTTACGCCAGAGCTATTGAAAAAGATGCAGATAAATACCTGTGGAAAAACTTAAATGCCATGGATGATTCACTTTTAAGTCTATTTAACCAAGAACCTATCCATAATTTATGGCTGCAATTGGCTAAAAAAAATAATCTAGCAATTCCGCCTAGCCAACAAATTGATGTACCAGCTTTAATAGAAATAGTGCGCTTTTTAAACACCAATGAGGATCATACATTTAGCTTGCCTGCTAAACATACAAACAACGTGGTACCAAAATGTACCTAGCGAGGTAACTGGGTTAAGTGCGGCCTAATGACTGTGCGTTTAGCCTGAAAATTAATTAAAAACTAGCTCATTTAATAATTTCTTAATAATTTTTCTTTACAATTGAAGGTATAAATCTTTACTGCTAAGTCTAAGCAAGAAAAGTAATCTTAAGGGAAATGAGATAGATATTGAGGTTAAAAATCATGCCCATTGTTAATAGATTACAAGCAGAGCAGGCTTGGGCTAATTTTAAAAGAATTTCTTACTCGCCAAAACGCGAGCGCTATGTAGCTAAACTATCAGAAATAGAGGCGCAAGATTATATTAATTTTGTCGCCAATCGCTTAGCTGGTTCTATAAAATTTGAATCCCCGGACAGTGCTGCATATGCCATCCAATCTTTTTGGCACAATCAACGTACTTCAGATAAGAAAATATGGGTAAATCCTAGGGGAAATCACAGCCAGCAATTTATTTATTTTTTAAATGGCCAGTTTGTTAAAAAATCCTTAAACAAGGCGCAGGTTTTAGCATTAGAAATAGCCCTACAGGCGGCAGACTGGGATGCTGCTATTTTTTCTCATCGCGATTTACCTCATATTGCCCTAGCGTTGTTTGCAGCCGATAAAATTTCCCATCAGCAAATGTGTACTACTTTAGAAAGACATTACGTTTTTAAAGATTTTAAACCTAGAAAAACCTATAGGATTTTAGATTCAGAAGGCAATTTTACTGAAGCTGCGAAAACAATTTTACTTCCTGCAGTAACTGCGCCAAAACAATTGCCTTTAAGTGATGAGCAGCTTGAATCTTTCCGATTGCTAGTCTTGACTCTAGAGCCATCTGAACAAATTTTTTATACCACAGAAACCGGCCATTTGACTTTCGATACTTATGATAAATCCTTAGGACATGATTTGCTCAATTTAGGGTCTTTGTATGTTCATAAATACGAAGAAAGAAGCTCAGAAGAAGATAATGAAGCCATGCTCGTTGATAAAAAAGAGTTAGTCTGTTTATCGACCGGGGCATTTGATGCGTTAGGTATTGCGCGTTTTGAACAATATTATGTAAGACCTATTTCGCGCCTAGGCGTGTTATCGGTTGATGATATTATGCAAGGGGTAAGGTTTTTTACCCGTTCAGCTGCCATGGCATTTCCAGGAACCCCCAATTACGAGAATATTCATAAGTTTAAAAACGTCACCCTTAAAGAAGCACTTGACCATGACCGGTTTCATAGCTTACTCATGTCAAAAACACCAAAATGCTTAATACAAGCATTATGGCACATCAGTGATAACTTAAAACAACAAACACAGCTAAACATAAATAAAGAAATCTGGCACTGGCATGATGCAGAGTTTACTTATGCTTATGATTCTGAAGACCTTCATAATGCATTAACCTTGGCCTATGGTACTAATTCTGATGAGGATGAGCCAGATGAAGATACGGAAAAGGGAGCTAAAATTAATTCAGGCTATGTTGAGGACGAGTTGGCTGAAGATGAGGAAAAGGAAGCTAAAAATAATTCAAACTACATGAAAGAGCTTGGTAAACCGATAAGCTATTTATATTTATCGAGTTTAGAGCATTTATCAATCGAAGATAATACCGATTTATTTTGTAGAATGCTAAGTATCGGTAAGGATTTGCCTACCAATGGGGGTTTTTTATTCTTAATCAATAAGGGCTTGACCACAGCGGGCATTTTAACCTTTATTAATTTAGTTAAAGCGCCTGATGTTTGGCTTAATTTCAACATTGATCCGCAATTTTTCATTGCCGGGAAATCAACATTACTAGCACCTTTTAAAGAAAGTTATGAGATGATTAAGGGAATTTTTAGCTATATTGAACAGGATAAGCCGGAAGTACAAGTTCTTAAATGCATGATTTACATTAATTTGCTAGAGCAACAAGCAACTGAACATTTTCCCATACTATGTCATTATATTAATAACCATCCAGACCTAACGGAGCTATTGCAATTTAAAAAGTTAACCTCTCAAGCAAGCTGGGCTAACCAATTTCCTGAGCTTTTACCAAAGACTTATAATAGTGAGTTAATTAAGTTATCTGACATCGTTAATTTAACGGTATTAACGTTTAATAATGACAGCTTGGTTACGCCTGTTGCGCTTAATAAATGGATTAGCTCGATTTTAGAAGACTGTATAAGCCATAGCTCGTTGACTGTATGATAAACTTAAGGGCAACGCTTAAATGGTTGCCCCATTAACTCTTAGTAGGCTAGATAAATTAATAACGCTTTCTGTACGTGCAGCCGATTTTCACTTTGCAAAAAAATAATTGAACACGGGCTATCAGGCAAAGTCATTGAGACTTCTTTACCGCGCTCCATAGGCATGCAATGCATAAAAACAGCGTCAGCATGGGCCTTAGCCATCAGTGCTTCATTCACTTGAAACCCGGTAAAATCACCCTTTTCCGTGTGCTCAAAACCCATACTAACCCATACATCGGTATAGACAGCATGCGCATTGTGCACGGCTTCCTCAGGGGTAGCAAAGCGATTAATTTGCCCCGGAAATTGCTCTTTACTGTTAGATAAAATGGCGTTATCCGGCTCATGCCCTGCAGGGCAGCAATAATTAATGGTTAAGCCCACTTGAGGCGCTATGAGCAACAGGCTATTTAAAATATTATTACCATCACCGACATAAGCAAGCGTTAAACCCTTCAACGAGCCAAAGCATTCTTGTAAGGACAGTAAGTCGGCGAGAATTTGGCAAGGATGATGTAAGGCTGACAAGCCATTAATAAGTGGTATAGTGGCATGCTTACTCATTTCTTGTAAATGCTCATCATCATGCGTTCGTACCATGACAAAATCACAATACCCATTTAAAACGCGGATTAAGTCACTAGGTGTTTCAGATTTTCTAGTGCTATTAACACTTTCTATCGCAATGCCCCCTAGACTTTCTATTGCTAAATTAAAACTTAAGCGCGTTCTAAAGGAGAGTTTATCAAAAACCATTGCAAGCGTTTTGTTTTTAAGTTTATCTTGATAATGGCTAGGATTTTTTTTAAGCAGGCTCGCCAAGTGCAGTATGTCTGCGATAGCACTCGCAGTTAATTCTTGCCCTGTGATGACATGTTTTGTTTTAGCCGGCTTTGGCAGGGGCTCTTGCTGTATCTGATGGGATAATTCATGCGCGGCCGATGTAAAAGAATCAGGGCTAATCTCCTTAAGCAAGTCCGTTAAAGAACATTGTTTTTCCAATGCCGCTGCCACCCATAACCCAACCTGGTGATGGGCATCTCGAAAAGGCATGCCTTGCTTAACTAGTGTTTCTAACACAGTTGTTGCATCAAGATAACCACTTTCTGCTGCTTTCGCCATATGCTCAGTATTAAAGGTCACACTTTCTAAAAAAGGCACTAAAATAGTAAGGCACGCGGTTAAGGTGCGGGTGGTGTCAAACAAGCCTTCTTTATCTTCTTGCATGTCTTTGTTATAAGCTAATGGTAACCCTTTCATGACCGTTAAAATACTCATTAAGCTGCCAAAGACCCGACCTGATTTACCGCGGATGAGTTCTAAAATATCAGGATTTTTTTTGTTAGGCATCAGAGATGAACCGGTTGCAAATTCATCATCTAAAATAAGAAAATTAAATTCACTGGTGGCCCAAATAATTAAATCCTCACAAAGTCTCGATAAATGCACCATAGTAATAGCCGCAGCACTACAAAACTCCATAATGAAATCTCGGTCACTGACAGCATCTAGGGTATTGGTTATTACCCCTTTAAACCCGAGCTCTTCTGCTACTTTTTGCCTATCGAGGGGCAGGAGGCTACCTGCCAAGGCACCGGCACCCAGCGGTGAAAAATTCATTCGTTCTTGTAAATCACTAAAACGACTTAAATCCCTTAAAAACATTTGTTGGTAAGCATCCAAATACCTTGACAAATAAATAGGTTGTGCTTGTTGCAAATGCGTATAGCCTGGCATTTTATCCTGAGTGTGCTTAGAGCTTAAGGCCTTTAAACGATTAATTAACTGTTGCAAACAAGCACTCACATCCCCAATGGCATCTCTGGTATATAAGCGCAGATCAAGGGCAACTTGGTCATTGCGACTGCGGCCTGTGTGTAGTTTTTTTCCTATATCCCCTATTTTTTGAATTAAAAGGTGTTCAATGAACATGTGAATGTCTTCAAACTCTTCGTCTAATACATGTTGCCCTGCTTGTAATTCAAGTTTAATGGCGTCGAGGGCATCACAAATAAGTTTGGCTTCCTGAGCAGGAATAATACCTTGCGCACCGAGCATGTTTGCATGGGCTTTACTGCCTAAAATATCATAAGGGTAAAGAGCCTTATCAAACGCTAAAGAGGCATTAAAGGCAGTAGCTAAAGGATGGAGTGCTTTTTTAAAGCGGCCTCCCCAGGGTTTATTCGTCATGATTGCCTCCGTGCACTAAGCCGTAAACTTTGGCAGATAATGAAAACAAATTAATAAACCCTTGTGCATCTTGCTGGTTATAAACATGATCTTCCTCAAACGTGGCTAGCGCTGCTTGATGCAAACTAAACGGGGACGTGACACCAGCAGGCATGATGTTACCCTTAAATAATTTAAGGCTAACCGTTCCGCTAACATGTTGTTGGGTAACATTAAATAAAGCATCTAATGCTTCTCTTGCCTGTGAAAACCATCGACCTTCATAGACTAAGTTTGCATAAGTGGATTGCAGTGATTGTTTAAGATGTAAGGTTGCTTTATCAAGACATAAACTCTCTAGTATTTTATGGGCTTTATAAAGAACTGCTGCCGCAGGCGCTTCATAAACACCGCGAATTTTCATACCAACCAGTCGATTCTCAATAATATCGGCCACCCCAATACCATGATTACCCGCTATTTCATTAAGCAAGGTTAATAACTCGGTAGGTGGCAATGGCTGCTCATTGATAGCCACAGGCAAACCTTGCATGAATTCAATACTAATTTTTTCGGGTTGATTAGGCGTTTGTGCCAGCGAATTAGTCATTAATAGCACGTCATCTGGGCAGTCTTGTGCTGGATCTTCTAATACACCACCTTCATGTGAAATATACCAAATATTATGATCACGAGAGTAAGGCGCTTTGGGAGTGACTGACAGCTCGATACCGTGTTGTTTTGCATAATCGATGGCTTGTTGCCGTGATTTAATTTCCCAGGTGCGCCAAGGTGCAATCACTTTAAGGTGCGGTGCTAAAGCATTAATTGTGTATTCAAAGCGCACTTGATCATTGCCTTTACCCGTTGCACCGTGTGCAATGGCTTGAGCTTTTTCTTGTTTGGCAATTTCCACTAATTTTTGGGCAATCAGTGGTCGTGAAATGGTCCCTAAAATATACTGGTCCTCATACAAAGCACCTGCCTTGACTAGCGGCCATAAATACTCTGTCACAAAGGTGTCTTGTACGTCTAAAACGAACGCTTTAGCAGCCCCACTTTTAAGGGCTTTGTGATAAATAGCAGTCAAATCTTCTTGTTGGCCTAAATTACAAATCACTGCAATAATTTCAACATGTTTATAGTGCTGCTTAAGCCAGGGGATCATCACTGATGTATCTAAACCACCTGAATAAGCTAAAACAATTTTTTTAATCTCAGAATTCATCATTTTCTCCTAAACGCATTTCTTTAATGTTGGCTGGCAGGTAGTCCTTACACACAAAGTCCCTCGCTTTTTTTCATGCAAAATCGCCTCAGTTAAAATTCGCTGTTGTTTGCCATTTAAAATCCTAATTTGCCGAAGACCTTGCTCTAGTGAATTTAAGATAGCTTGGACTTTAACTAGCATGCCGTCTGTGACAATGGACTGTGCAATTAAGTGTTTTAAATCCTCTTCGGCAAGTTCGGAAAATAATTGCCCCTGACTGTCATAAACACCGTCTTGATCCGTTAGATAAATAAGTTGGTCAACGGCTAAGGCATGCGCAAGATGACACGCCGCCATATCGCCATTGACATTAACGGCCTGTCCTTCTTTATCAACCCCTAATGTCGCAATAACTGGCAGTAAATTATTGGCTAATAACTGTTTAATATGCGTGGCGTTGACTGTTTTTATATCACCCACAAAACCGTATTGGCTAGCTAAGTAATCACAAAGTAGCAGTTGATTTTCAGCGCCTGATAAACCGCTCGCCTTGATGCCCACGTGATTTAATTTTCTAATTAATAATTGATTAACTTGCCCGCAAAGCACCATTTCAATGATGTTTATTGCCGCTTTAGAAGTCACTCTGAGCCCCTGAATAAAGGTTGATTCAATGCCATAGACCTTAAGTGCTTCATTGATAGCTTTGCTGCCACCGTGAACTAAAACAATCTGATAACCGTGGGCTAAAATTTCCTTAAAATCTAGACATAATGCGGTGATTGCTGCTGCATCTTGTAAGATTGAGCCACCCACTTTAATCAGAATTAGTTTATGATTTGCTTGATTAAATTTGAGAAAAGTCATGATAGATACTCGGCATTAATTTTGATGTATTTCTCAGTCAAATCACACCCCCAAGCGCGGGCTTTGCCCGTGCCTTGAAAAAAGGTGACGTTGATGATTACTTCATCTTTTGTTAATAGTTGTTTAAGTGTGCTTAGCTCTAACTCTGCAAGCGGTGCGCCTGCCGAAAATAGGGTGACGCCTTGAATAGAAATGTTACAGCGATTAAGCATAGATTCCGAAATGGCTTCATTGCTAATGCGAGCAATAATTCGACCCCAATTAGGAGATTCGCCATAGATAGCTGTTTTAATTAAGGAGCTAGTGATAATGGATTTCGCAATTGTTTGCGCTTGCAACTCACTTTCAGCGCCAGTTACGTTTGCCTCGATAAGCTTAGTCGCGCCCTCGCCATCACGAGCAATGCTTTTTGCAAGCGTGACTGCGACTTCTAGGAGTGATTCATAAAAAAGTGTGCAATCATCGGTGTTAGCTAACGTGACCTTACTGCACCCATTGGCCATTAAAAACACACAATCATTAGTTGATGTTTCACCATCAACACTGATCATGTTGAAGCTTTTATCACAAATTTCTTTAAGCCATTTTTGTGCTTCAGGAATGTCTAATTGCACATCCGTTAATAAATAACCTAACATGGTTGCCATATTTGGATGAATCATACCTGAGCCTTTACAAATGCCGGTAATTCGTACCCTTCCTAACGACAGGTCGACATCTTTATAAACCGCTTTGGGCACGAGATCGGTGGTTAAAATGGCGGTTGCAAAATTTTCTGCAATGTCCGTTGTTTTTGTTACTAAGGTAGGAATAGCGTGAGTAATTTTTTCAATAGATAATGATTTGCCAATGACTCCTGTTGAGGCTGTAAGCACCTGGTTAGTGTAACAATCTAATGTTTTGGCCAGGGTATCGGCCATTAAAAAATTATTATTAATGCCTTCGCTACCGGTTGCGGCATTTGCCTCCCCACTATTGGTAATAATGGCTTTAATGTCATTAGACGGTAAGCATTGTTCGCAATAGTGAACTGGTGCTGCTTTAAATTGGTTTTGCGTAAAAACGCCAACAGTCACGGCAGGTGATTCAGAAATAATAACGCCTAAGTCAGGGCGATATAATCTTACTCCGCAATTTATACCCCCAGCTTTAAACCCCAGCGGTAACTTTGTTCTAAAAATGCCTGAACCAAGTATCATAATGCCCCCTTAAATGACAATAAGCCGGTGTGCAGTGGTAACTTATAAAACGCATTCACGTTTTCTATCGCCTGACTTGCTGCACCTTTTAATAGGTTGTCAATCGTAGAAAAAAGCGTAATCTGCCCTTCTTTAACGAAATACCCAATATGACAATAGGGTGTGTTGATGACGTGTTTTAACGCTAAAATGAACGGATTGCCTGCCTTGCCAACCTCTTGGTAGCGCACTAAAGGATAAGCTTGATACGCTTGTTTAAATGCAGTTTCGATGGCAAAAGACAGGCTATCATCTGAACAGGAAGATTTGGCTTGGGCATAAATAGTCATGGCCAGTCCTCGAGTAAGAGGTAGCATGGACGTGGTTAATCTAACATTGACTTCCCTGTGGCTTAAGTCAGATAGCGCCTTGTTAATTTCAGGCGTATGTTGATGCTTGCCAATTTTATAAGGAAAAAAATTGTTTGCGAGTTCACAAAACATTAAATCAGGGTTAATTTGTTTGCCACTGCCTGATACGCCCGATTTAGCATCAATAATTATTTGATTTAATTGCAGCAAGTCTGCTTTAAGCAAAGGCAATAAAGTCATCAGTGCGCAGGCTGCATAGCACCCTGGGTTGGCAATTAAGGTGTATTGAGCCTGAGAAGTAACCCAAGGTGATAAGCCGTAACAAGCGTATTTGATGAGTTCAGGAGCGGTATGCGCCATAGCATACCATGAAGTAAATTGCGCTTGCGGTAAGCGAAAGGCACCACTTAAATCAATAATGATGCTCCCTTGGTAAATAACTTGGGTAGTCAGTTCCATAGAGGCCTCAGCAGGCGTTGCTAAAAAAATGATATCCAATTGCGAGGCATGATTTTTTAATTTGTCAGGGGAGTAAATGGATATTTCTTGCCCTGCTAAAGCAGGTATTTGTTGGTAGAGCTCTTCTTTTGCTTGCCGACTATAACCGGCAACTAATTGTAAATAAGGATGATTAGTTACCAGCCGGGTAAGCTCCTGGCCAATGTAACCTTGAATACCAACGATAGCTACTTTATACTGTTTATTCATGAATAAATATCCAAAATATGACTTTAATATTGATTAAATATTCAATATTTTTGAATATTAACTCAAAAATTTAACTATAACAAGTCAATAATGACAATTTATTCAATTTTATGGCATAATATTGCATTAATAACCACTTTATGTGAATAAAATATTTATCTAAAGGATCTAACCTATGTCGGGCACACTCCCTAAGAAAGAAGAAAGTGAACAAAGTTTAATGGATGACTTAAGGCAATTATTATTAGATGGTAACGTCACCAAACAAGAAGAAATCTGCGCTGAGCTCCAAGCTAAAGGCCATCATGTTAATCAATCTAAAGTGTCGCGCTTAATTCATAAGTTAAATGCGATTAAATCTAAAAATGAATTAGGGCAAATTGTCTATCGTCTAGCTCGAGAACCGGCTCCACCGACCACATCTAGTCAACTATCCAGCTTAATTATTGAAGTCATTGCTAATGAGACTATCATTATTGTAAATACCAGCCCGGGCGCTGCTCAACTGGTGGCGCGGGTGTTAGATTATCATAAAGATAAGATTGAAATTTTAGGGACCATTGCCGGCGATGACTCTATTTTTATTGCACCCAAATCGGTAAAAACGATACAGTACACCTACAGTGAAATAAAAAAATTATTATTTAATTAATTTTGTATAAATATAATTTATGAAACGAGAGTTCTTATGCAACTTATCGAATTATTTTTACCCGTTTATGATAATAACAATAAAAAAATTCCTGCTGATTTATTCAAACAAACCTATGATGAATTAATCGATGAATTTGGGGGATTAACTGCTTATACACGCGCGCCCATGCAAGGATTTTGGCAAAAAGAAAATGACAAGGTAGTGAAAGATGAATTGATTATTTATGAAGTTATGGATGATCATTTTTCTTCTAAGTGGTGGCACAATTATCGCACTTGCTTAGAGACAAGATTTAAACAGGAGCGATTAATTATTCGTACTCATGCCATTAAATTACTATAAGTTTTTATGATATCTGTACTATAGTAATTAGTATTAGCTCACTAAGTGAAAAAGAAAAATAATGAGCCAAAAACACTTAGTCCTACCCGCCAATAAGCTATTTTTTATTTTCCCATTACTTATTTTAAGCTTTGCGCCACCTATATCTTATGCTTTGCCACTCACAACCGTGCCGGTTAAAGTCACAGTTACCAATAACAATTGGGTACAAACAATTACCCTTTGTAATAATTCATCTTGGACAGTGCCCTTAAGCAATCTTAATTTTAGCTTTCATTATGCTGTGGCTATGCCCACCAATATTTGGGGAAATCCCTGGCTAAATTGGCAGGTATCTAGTCAAACTAATAACACGGTGACCTTAAAAGGTGGCAGTCCTTATGTGCCTGTTTTACAACCTGATCCTACGTGTGCCAAACCCATCACCATTCAATTTAATGCAGCCCCTACATTGCCGCAACCCCAAGGGCCATTTATATTGCAAGCCGAGGGCGCGCGCTCGACTAATCCTGCTAATTTAGAAGATGATATTAAGCGAGTACAAATTCGCATAGGGCCACCTAAGACAACATTAGGTCCTGTCCCTGATAAAGTGGATGCGTTATTTAATTCAATCAAGCTTGAAAATGGAAATTATTTATGCACCACTGCCAATGCAACCACGTATGCAATGACTGGCACAAAGCCTTTGTGTACTGGCTCACAATTAACCCCTATTCTTAAACCCGTTAACAATGATTATGCCAATTGTGGGCTTTGGGTAAACGATCTTAACCGCGATCCTAGTGATGCGTCGCATTTATATGCCTTTGTGCATGCAGAACAGGATTGTAATTACAATCAAGGCACAACGCATAAATCTATGGCGGTTGCGCAATCGTTTGATGCGGGAAAAACTTGGACGTTAGAAGGACAAATTATTGCCGGTTCAGAACTGCCTACCCCTGGAAAAACAACTGGTGAGGGTGACTGCTCAACGGTTGCTGATGATAATTATTATTATATTTATTGTTATCGCAATACAGACTACAAAACAATTGTGGCCAGAGCGCCCCGAAGCCTTCCTCCTTTAAGTGGCACCTGGCAAAAATACTTTAATGGTAGCTGGTCTTCTCCAGGGTTAGGGGGCAATGCCACGAGCATCAATGCCTATGGCGCAGCCTCACGCTGGCTTGAAAAAGATTATATTATGTTAACTAGCATTCCTTCAGGAAACAGCGGTGTTGTCACTTATTTCTCTGCTGACCGCATTAATTTTATTACTCTTCCTGATCCATTATTAATGAGTGATAATTCCACGTGGCATAGGACACCTGATGCTACAGAACTAATTGCTTATGTTGCGGTAGTTAGCTCTTTAGGGGAGCGCCAGTGGGAAAAGGGTCATTTTACACTAACGCACATGTATTTAGAGCCTGGTGCAGATTATGGTAGCCGCTATTTAGTTAATCGCGATGTGATCTTAACCTTAAGCACGACAAAAAATGAAGCAGGTGAAAAGCCACAAGTAGGCGTTGAATTAAGCCGGTGGCTACATAACAATAAACCAGAAATAATTAGTACCACAGCGCCCGTCATAGGCCCATTTACCTATAATAAAAAATTAGGCTATATGATGACCCGGCAATTAACAGGCACGAATGCTCCTGCGACCGTAAAAATAGAAGAATGCATTGGTTATTGGTCAAATTATGTCGACCATGTCGTCACGCCGGATGGCGTCTGTGCTCCTGGGGGTTATAAAAGGCTACGTACCTTAGGTTGGCTGTACCAAGATGAGCAACCTAATACGACAGCATTGTATCGCTGCTGGAGCCCTAAAACCTATGGCTCCCACTTTGTCTCACTTGATCCAAACTGTGAGGGCGAAACGTTTGAGTATCGGTTAGGGTATATTTTGACAAATTAAAACTGTTAAATTGTTGGGCTGCACTTCGTTTTAGCCCAACCTACCTTGCTTTTAGAAGTAGCCAAGCAAAGCTATCAAATAAGCTGATTTAATAATACCTTAAGTCAAAGTAGTATATAATAAATATACTTTGTCTAATATTTATTTAATATGTTTGATTTCCGATTAAAAATTGACACTAGGGGACGCGAGAATAAAACGAATAAACTTCGCCAATTATTACCAACAGCTAATTTTTTTACAGGCTCCACCTCATGCAGTTTATTATATTTAGCTGCATTACGTAGCGACCCTGATGACAGGTTATTATTTCCAACTATGGAATTGCTTTCTGCGGGTCTCGCAGTATATAGCGGCGAATTAGGTAACGTATTTGCAAAAAATTCCATTAACAAAATTGCCATATCTGGATGCGACATCCAGCGTGCTGAAAATGCCTTAATCTGGTCTAAAAGCATGGCAGAAAATCGTTGGATAGCAGAAAGTGCCCAGAAGAAATTAATTAAACTAAAACATCAAATTGATTATTATGCCGAACAAGAAAGCATTGGTAGACAGATTCCTAAGAAATTACAAGATGAAATCCACATCTACAAACGACAAGCAAAAAATATTGAACTGCAGCTTAATAATTATGACCATGTTAATAAGCAATTAATTGATGAGCCCTTCCCTATTGTTTATGCCTGCCAAATAAAAGATGGTAGAGCGAAATATCGGGGTAGTGATGTTTCAGGTGAAATGACTGTTGTAGGTGGTTGTACTTATGATGAAGTAGATGCGATATTTGTTCCCACTGATAAGATTGCCTTAGTTCAATCATTATTACCTAAGGGTCAAGATAAAGTAAGAGATATAGCTATCTTAGAAACGACTCTAGGTTTTAGATCAGAGCCAGAAATATCGCCTAGCTCATTCATGTAAACTTGAAATGGAGTACTTGTACTCCATTTAGCGCTTAAATAAATGGCAAACTGTTAAAAGCACGTTCTGCTTTAAAGTGTTCTGGCACAAGTTTTGAGGGAACAGTCACTGTTTTATCAGCTATATTAAATGAGCAACTACCATCACTACTTAGTTCAAATTTATATTTTTCACTTAAATTTTCAAACGTTTTATTCCAAGGAATAAGTTTTTTTTCAGCAATAAAACTGCTACTTTTAAGATAAAATTCTGTCGTATTGCCCTTATCTACCTTTAAGTTATCCTTATCAAATAAAATAATTTTTTTCTCAGAGGCATTGGCAATAATGCCTGTGTATTTTTCTACACAAAGAATTTTAACTTCTAAGCTTAAATGAATTGTTAATTGCAGGGCTAAAAGAGGCGATTTTTCAGCATTTCTTGCTGGAGTATTTTTTTGAAACACCACAACTTCGCTTGCTTTGTCTTTAATAAGTTCAATAAATTTTTTCATATCGGCACTATAGTATGGGACATTAGCATGAAATAGCGCATACTCGCCATTGTTTAACTCAGCAAAAACGGCCACACAAGGTGCAAAATGCCGTGAAACTAATAACTTTCCCGTATTTGAATCACCCATAGCAATGTCATCCTTTGGATTAACCGTACCGCTTACTTCTTTTGCAACATTAAATCGGCTTACATTTTTTCTCTTAAAAAAGCTTTCTTTTTTACTAAACATATAATCTCCTCAGTAAGTCCGAAAAATTGCTTGAAATTTAGATACCTAAAAGCTGTTCATAAATCCTATTTAAGATGAAGATCATCGTATTTTCTTTAGGCGCCCCATCTTATGAATTTAACAATGCTAATTGCACTATTAACATAGATACTACTTGCCCTTTAGGAAAACTAAGTTCACTTGCTCATATATTATAATGTATATTTAGACGATTGGGTCATTTTATAATATTATTGATTATTTAATAATCACTTAATAATTATTTAGTATGATGTGTTTACTATAAATCTATTAGAGAGATCGTTGTGCAAAGTAAGTTAGAAAAACCTCAAGGAATGAAAAGTTATCAATGTTTGGATTTTTTAAAGGAACAAGGTATTAAGTATAACTATACGCCCTTTGATCAAGGTGCCTTGATAGAAGTATTAGATCCTACTTGGTATGGTGCATGTAATGCCTTAGCCAGTGAATGGATGCTAAATAAAATATGCAGCGATGATATTCAAACGCCTACCATCCATAAAATAACCGATTCTAGTGTGCCTTATTTTGTCGCCTTTGGTGATAATAGAACTGCCGATAAAGAGGTGCGTAGCATTTTAAGTAAGCATTATCAGACTGCTGATATATCACAAGCTGCAATAGATGGCGGTAATTATTCCTCTGAGCCAAATGAGCATACTTTCGCTGCAAATATTGATAATCTGTTAAATTATATGGCACGCCATAAGTGCCATTATGGCCTTATTTGTTCAGGAGTTTGCATATTTGATCAAAATAAGGGGGATTTACCTGACAACTTTGGGCATGCCGTTTCTTTCGCTAAAAGAGGCATTGAAATAGCGTGGTTTGACCCAAATTATGGTGAAATAACCTTTTCTAATTTTAATGATTTTAGAATATGGTTTAAAAGAGAAGCACAGGAAGGTGTCTTAGGTTTTATTTTTAATAACTTTCAAAGTCAAAGGAAATATCAAAACCTTGCTGAAGTTTTTCCTCAGCCTCAATTTACAACAGCTCAACAAGAAAATCATAGCCCTTTCGTCAAGCAAATTATAAAAAGAAGAACTAACGCCGAAATGACACGTTCCAATGTAAAGAAGTTTATACTTACAGATTATACTGTGCAAAGCTTTCACAGTGAAACACATATAAAATTAGCAAAACCTGTTGAGAATATTACAAAAGAAACCCAAGCCAAGGCTCAAATTGATTTAATCAAACGTTCAATGCTAATTAAAAAAGGGATATTTGGTGTGAAATCATCATCTGCCAATTTAAGAAATCAATTATTATGGGATTTAATTAGAAAGGCTGAAAATAATGAAATTAAATACACAGATGCGCTCAAAAAAATAGATATGATAACTAAACTTAAAATTGATAAGGATACCTACGTCCCTAAGCACAATGGTCCAGTATTTGAAATAAAATATTGAGTGCCGTAAATCATGAGTAGAGCGTTATTTGGTAATATTTAACGCTCTAATTCAGGGAAAAATTAGCCCTCTATCTTTAATTTAGATATCCCCTTAAACCCCTTGCCGCACTCTCACGAAGCGCTTCTAAATCCTCAGGAAGTTCATACTGCACCGGTTCTGATTTTATAAATTTATTATGAAAAAAGCTTAAATTTGTTTTCACAAATTCATAAGCATGGGTTGTTGCACTTTTTGCGCTCACATAAAGGTTTGCGGGATTTGCTAATTGTTTAGGACCATTGCTAATGATGGCATATAAAATTGAGTGAGCGTTGAAACACATATTTTTGCTAAATAAATGCTGCAGGCTATCTTGTGCGCGATCAATCAGCAAAATTTTCAAAACTCCCCAAAAAGCAGAAGATGAAAAACCATTATTAACTACATCAATAGCAACTGAAACGGCGTTAGTTACAAGGAGTAAACCCGTTAGATACCTTACTAGCTGATTAGCCACAGCATTTTGTAGTGCTGTTTTATAGCGGCTATCTTCAAGTTTAGAAATGAGGATGTAGGAATGAATTAGAAAGAGTAAGTCATGTTCTTCTACAAGCGCATTATTCATTAATTTATTAACAGTTTTGCAATACCTTGCAAGACTACCCCGACGTAGAATAACATCCTCAGGCCCAATTCTTGGCGAAGGATGACGCAAAAAATTTATTTTGTAATCACTAATTAAATGACGCGTGTTTGCTACAGACCTATCCATCACCGCTACTAGATCCTGAATATTTATATTAGGCTGATTATTAATTAATCTATTGCCAAAATACCTTACTTGCCAATTAAACCTATTTTCTGCATCAATCTTAGCAAGAAGATCATTATCCTCAATCAGTGTATTCTTATCATTTTCTGCCAAAAGCTTACTAATAACAGCAGAAGAAGTTTCCGATAATTTAAGGGCATAATAATCACCTTTGCGTCTAGTGAATGGGCATTCAAAGAGTTGTTTTAAGGTTTTTTCATCGCCGATATAATAATATTTATCGCTTATCTGTTTATCTTGTTTGGGAACCTTGATTAAAAAAGCCTGTTCTTTAGAAAGTGGCTCAAGCGAGATTGGGCATGTGTTAGTATATGGCATGGTTTATTGTCCTTTTTTCTTATCTTAAAATGGCCCTATCTTAACATAGCTCCTTTCTAATCTTGCTTGATAATTTAACTTCCTGGTTATAATTTTTTGATTAATTTAAATCCTGCTTATGCCGCAAAAATGTCCTGGCTAAGGGATTTAAGTAGTTTAAATTGAGTTATTTATAATGTCTGAAGAACAGTGTCTTTTAGGGAATTTACTTAATATAATGCCCACAAAATCTATTACCTTAACCATGAGAAAGAAGGATTATGAAATTATCTGAAGATGGGAAAATACTGCTAGAAGTAGAGAATAAAGACATTAAACCAGATGGTTCTTTTGATTTTCCTGACAGTGTCACTGCCATTGCTGATATGGCATTTGAAGACTGCACGAGTTTAAAAACAATTAACCCGCCTGTAAGGATTACCTCTATTGGCGGCTTCGCATTTCGCAATTGTATTAATTTACAATGCGTTACGCTTTCTGAAGGCATAACTCAGATTGAGACGGCTACATTCGTTAATTGTACTAGCTTAGAAACGCTTATACTGGCTAATTCTGTAACAGCTATTAAAGAAGGGGCATGTCATAATTGTACTCGTTTAAAATCCCTCATTCTGCCAGAGCAACTCACTGAAATTGATAAATATGCTTTTGATACTTGTCAAAGTTTAGAAGCAGTATTTATTTCTCCAGCCATTAAAGTGATTGATTATTGTGCTTTTTATGATTGTTCAAAGTCAATAAAGATTTTTACTCACAATGACCCTGCAGCTATAGCGCATGTTAAATCCTTGCTGCCTTATTTTTTAATGTCTAAGGTTATTTCGATAGCTGAAGCAGATGAGAACTTCCGTACCCATTGTAAGCAGTTAACTGGCAAAGCGCCTATTTTACAAACTAATTCACCGCATCTCTTTTTTAATGGGAATGCAAGCAACTCAGCTCAAGTTAATCAAGAGGTTAAAACGCCAGAAAGCACGTTTGATGAGCGCCCCAATCATGGTGTATTTCCTTAACGCATTCTTTAGTATAGGTTGGACTAAGACCTGACCTATGCTTGCTGAATAACCCTGACGCTGCGAGCTATTTGGCTGCCAAATGTTTAGAAATTAGGGCAGTTTTCTACTTTTTTTGCAGGCATACTACTATTATGAACCTCAGCTATAGCATCATCTATTTTATTCAACTCTAACTTTAAACTACCTGCAAGATGTGTGTTGATAACGTCATGATAAGTATCAAGTATACTAGCAGCGCTAGCTAAGCTCTTTAAGCGTTGATTATCTGACATAGGTACGTTTAAATTTTTAGCTATTATTTTAATAACGTGAAATAGTATTTTTTTCTTAATCGCATCACTTGCCTGCTCTAGGAAAGGAGCGGCTTCCTGGAAGGCTGCAAGCACATTTTCTAATTGGCCTGTTTTACGATAACAAACAATAAGGCTAGCATAGGTAGATAATCGTTCTTCATTATTTTTTATACCATTAATCGCATGTAAGCCTAGCGCTTCCTTGTAGGCTTTAATTGCCAAACCATACTTTGCTTGTTGAAGAGCTTGATAACCAATATTTTTAAAGTTAATAATTAATCTTTGCGATATTTGCGTGGCTTCTCTTTGCTCGAATTGTGTTAATTTGCTTAGAGCTTGTTCAATTACTTGTTTAGCATCAGTAAGCGCTTCAAGTACATCTGCGCTATTGTTCTGGTTAAGCTGCACGCTATTTTCCGCTATCGTGTATAAAGCAGAATAATAAGCAGTCCGTGCTGTAATTTCTTCCAGTCTTTCTGTTAAAAGGGCTTTTTCTACAGGGTCCGTTGTTTGTGTAATAGCATCCGTATAATAGGGTTTGACGCCATTGGCCCCTGCTCGAAAATCTATTTTTCGAATTTTATAATAATCTATAATCGCATGTTGGTGCATTTTGATAGCATCCTTAACACTTTTATTATACTCCTTAGCATTGTAATAAATGATTTTTTCACTTCTATTGTATTCTTGAGCATCGTAACTGGTAATTTCCTCATGACTTACAACCATGCTTTTGATTAAGATATCATTGCGTTCGAATGCACCTGCAATACCGTGCCCTAAAACAAAATTCGGCTCCATTTGCCCATCGCCTAAAATGACGACATGCGGTAAGCCTTGTTCATGATAAGTAAAACAATTCAATTGCTGTGGATCGACGGTAAAGAGAGTAAAGTTCGGCTTAGAGCGACCTTTCTTGGATTTCATATGTTCATACTGAATCGTAGTTTGATCAGTTACGATACTTAAAACGATGTTCAACCAAGCTTGCTTTTGTTCTTCGGGTAAATTATTAGGGCACTCGATATAAAAGCAATTTTTATTTTCTTTAAAATGGGTGTGATAGCAAGCAGGTATTGTAAATTCTGTCCAACCAAATGGCCGTAATTTTTCAAGAGCCTGAGCACGTTCCAAAGGCGTTTTTCCTGAGAAAATAGTTGTTTCAGAGGGTATTGGGTTTTGGACTTTTAAAGCAAGATCATTGTCTATTTTTAGATAAGCGATAAGATGTTTTTTGATGATTACATCCTGCGAAATAGGAGACGTTACAAATGGCTTAGATAGTTTATTTCTTTCATGCTTGCTATTAATGTTATGCGCTAATACACGTTTTGAGCCTGAACAGTCAAAAACATAGTCACAGGGTACAAATTCTTCGACTAATTCATGCTGTTCATTTTGATAGGCAACATAAATGCCTTTTTCTTCTTCCGACAAACGAACAAATTGCTTTTTCTCGATTAGGATATGTTGCAAAATAGCCTGGTTGTATAATTTTTTCTCAATATCTCTAATATGACTAGTCTGTTTGTTAAAGTTAAGAGGAAGACTTAAGCCCGCCTCTGCTCGTTGGAATATATCAACATCAAGAAGGCCGGGCCTAACGTAATCGCCTGCTCGAGGGTCATAAACGATGATATCTTTTATCCCTTTTTGCTTGAGCTTATTTGCTAAATCTAACCCGGTAGGTCCTGCTCCAATAATGACGACATGTGGCATAAAATTAAAACCATGCTGACTAAATTTTAACTATTTTATAATAAAGATATTATGAAATATTAGTAAACCAGAATTATGGTACGTTAACTCTAAAAATTACGCATTAAAACAATTTAATATTTCCTTTAGACTTTAGCGCTGACCAGTTAATTTCATAGAATGAACTTAGCAACTGCCTTGTATTAATCTCAAGACAGTTGCTAATTAGTTATAATTTAACGCTGTTCATAATTAAATCAGCGTATTTTTCTGGCGCTGTCTTATCATCTAGACCTAACTCTTCTTTACTTACCACTTTATTAGGTTTTGCATTGAAAAAAGAATTTAACGAGGTAGAAAAATAGTTTTGTGGCAAATAAGATTTACCTCGATGCGAATAAGTTGGTTTTCCTTCTATTACTGCTTGATTTAATAAGGCACCTGGAACCGCCTGAGTAACTCTATCTGCCGCATAAGCTGCTTCAGCACCGGTGATATTAACGCGCAAAAACAAATGTCGGTATAAGTCATTATCAATCGTTAATTCTGGCGTCTTAAGTCGAGTTAGTAAATTATCTGGTAAAATAATTTTAAATTGCTCGCCCACCTGAGGATACTTAGCACAAATTGCTAAAATCCTTGTTAAATAAGCATCTAGGTTTGCGATACCAGGATGTAAGCCTAAGCGAACTTGCATACCTGGATGAGATTTTAACTCAGACAACAAGCAATCTAAAAAATCGGCATCAATTTCTACAGGCTGAGTTGTACTGCTTATAAAAGCGTAAGATTGCTCTGGTAATACATGTAGAGCTTTTGCTATTTCTTCTTTGCTTTTGTCAAATGTCACGGCTTGATAGGAATTATCAATACTTAAATGACCGGTGATAAATGACTTATGTTCTAAGCGAGGAAAATCTTCTTTAGCTTGCGCTAACGGTATAGCCCAACTTAAATTAGGCTTTTCTTCTAAATTTGGTAAATAGTCCCATAAAGAATGATTTTCAGGCTTAAACATAAATTCATAAGCTATTAATGCTGGAATTGTTAGTCGTTCAGCGATTTGAAAAGGGGTCTTACTACTGACAGAAGGAACCCCTACATACGCATAGTCACTGGCTTTATCTTTAATATATTGAAGGATTGTGTGCAATTCAGCATCACTGCAAGCCTCTTGTGGAAAATCATTTGCTGGTAAACTTAAAATTTCAGGCAGGGTTACTTTAGTAGTTAGTGATGCTGATTGAAAATTTTCAATACGTAGAGTGGCTGCTTTAGTTAAACTAATAAGGCTTGTCTTGTAGTTTGATTTTTTTTGCTCAAGGGCTTTAATTGTTTTCAATGCTAAATCAGTATCACCAATACTGCTCACCAAAAATAAAATAGTTTTCATAGTGATTAAACCTTAGAATTATCCTAGTTGCCTAAATTTTGGCATTATACTCGCGCTACCCCCGTGATCCAGGTTATTTTTTGCACATCTGAAATTATTCATCTTAAGAAAATAAATTAGCGCATTGAGTTATTTTTAAAGAAAGTGCAAGATAAATTAATCTAAGTTAGCTAAAAGACAACATGAGCTTAAAATTATTATCACTAGATGACGTTAAACAAAGTATTTCAATGGCCCAGGCAATACAGGCCATGGAAGATGCGTTTATTCAATTAGCACGCCAACAGGTTAAATTGCCTTTAAGAACAGGTATTACGATTGAGGAAGAAGAGGCATTAAGCTTAACAATGCCTGCTTATTTAGCGCAGGACAAAACGCTAGGACTTAAGGTTGTGTCTATTTTTCCAAAAAATATAGCGAAAAATATACCATCGATTACCGGCTTTATTATGCTACTTGATGCGACCACCGGTGAACCAAAAGCCTTGATGGATGCAGGATTTTTAACAGCACTTCGCACAGGCGCTATTTCTGGGCTAGCCACTCACTATTTTGCTAAACAAGAGGCACATCAGGTTGCTATCCTTGGTACAGGGACGCAATCCCACACCCAACTTGAGGCGGTAGCCGCCGTACGCCCTATTACACACGTATCCGTATGGTCGCGTAATATAAATAATGCCCAAGCGTTTGCAAAAAACATTGCTCATCAATATAACGTACAAGTCCATCATACTGTCAATGCGGCTATTAAGCAGGCAGACATTATCTGTACCGCCACCAGCAGCACGGAACCTCTCATTGAATTAGCTTCTTTAAAACCGCATGCCCATATCAATGCCATTGGTTCACACACGCAATTTATGCAAGAAATTAGCGCAGAGGTATTAAGCGAGGCTGTCGTTATTGTTGATCAAGTAGAAGCGGTTTTGCAGGAAGCAGGTGAAATTATTGCCGCTATTGAGAAACAAGCGCTACAAAAAGAGCAAATCATTGAACTCGGTCAATGGCTAATACATAAGACAGAAAATTATAAAGACACGTTAACGGTGTTTAAATCAGTAGGATTAGCCATCCAAGATGTAAGTGTGGCTGAAGTGGTTTATCAGAATGCTCTACACAATGGCTTAGGTTTAACATTTTCTTTAAATGAACTTAAGATCTAGATCAAAAAAGATATGCCACTACCAATATAATTTTCATACCCACCTAAATAACCCCAAAGGCGCTGACCTACACTTACATCAAGGATAATATTGGGGTGTAATAAATAAAGTAATCCGGCATCGGCATTAAACCCACTACTGTCTTCGGCACTTGTTTTTGTTTGTCCGAAAATTTCGGCATACATAGATATTTTTTCGGTAAGTGCATAAGATAAAACACCATCTGGATTAAAACTATTATAACGCCTGCCGCCAGAAGCGTCAGGATCGGTCTCCGTGCTGCCACCTAGCATAAAGGTAAGGCTAAGGGTGTCGGTTATATTGTAATTGATGATAGCATTAGCGAAGCTCCCTAAGGCTCTATTACCAAAATTACTACTTCCGCCTGGTAAACTAAGTGCGCCCTCTACGGTAAATATCCATTTAGCATTATAACCAACCTGATGCTTAAGCCCAATCACTGCATCTGTGAAACCTGTCAGATGTGATGATGGTAAATAATTGTAATTAGGTGGTATAAGATAAATTTCACTTTGCCAAGGCAGACCAATACGTAATTCTGGCTCTGGGAAATCATGTGCCTCGCCTAAGGCTTGAACAACTCGTTGGTAAGCGTAACCTGATTCAAATTCAAAGTGCTTAAAGGGGACAGTGCATGCACTATCAGCATTATTCGGCCTATCTATAATATTCATAAAAGCATTAGCACCTAAACAAGGATTGTCTGCTTCGGCGTAAACCATGTGAGTTAAATAAAAAAACATAAGGATGATAAAGCCAGACATCCTTGTTCGCTTAGCCATTTTAAGCACTACTCCAAGTTTATAAGGTTTAAACGATAGCAAATCTGCCTATGATTTTGCAATTACTAAGAAATAAGTTATATTTTTAAGCTTTCTTTAAACTAGATAAATCCTATGGCTACCTCTTTAGATAAAAAAATTGTTTTAATTACGGGTGCATCAAGTGGCATTGGTGAGGCATGTGCCAAGCTATTAGCAGCGCAGGGCGCTAATTTAATTCTTACAGCAAGGCGCTTTAATAAACTCCAAGCCTTAGCCAATACGCTGCAACAAAAACATGCTATAGAGGTTCTTCCTATTGAATTAGATGTACGGGACCAAGAAGCCATGGGCAATTTTTATGAAACATTACCAACCGCCTGGCAACCCATTGATATTCTAATCAATAATGCTGGTTTAGCGTTAGCCACAGACCCAATTCAGCAGGGGCAAACCGATAATTGGGACACCATGATCGATACCAACATTAAGGGATTACTCTATATCAGTCGTTTTATCTTACCAAGCATGATTAAACGAGGTCAGGGGCACGTAGTCAATATGGGTTCAGTTGCTGGCCAAGATTGTTATGTCAATGGCAATGTTTATTGTGCAACGAAGCATGCTGTTAGAAGCATTACTAAATCCATGCGCCTTGATTTAGCAGGAACAGGTATTCGGGTAACAGAAATTGCGCCAGGCGCTGTAGACACGGAATTTAGTGTCGTACGCTGGAATGATGCTGAAAAAGCAAAAGCATTTTATCAAGGGTTTGATCCATTAATGGGTGAAGATATTGCCGATGCAGTACTTTATGCCCTCACCCGGCCGGCCCATGTCAATATTGCTGAAATGACTATTTTTCCCACAGCACAAGCAAGTTGCAGTCTTATTAGCAGAACTGAGAAATCATAAATTTCATGGGTTAAAGCCAAAATAGGCGCACTAAAATATAAAGTAGCCCCATGCCTAAGATAGGAATGACTACAAATCCTAGAAAGATAATGAGTTGAATGCGATTTTCTTTGGAAGCGCGGTAATAGCTTAGGAGGCGTTTAAGTGGCGACATTGATTAAGCCTTTAATTTATGCAGCTGTGGCTATTATATACCCCCTATCACTGAAGTAACAGGATTTCTGCTCTTCAGTGATTAGGAGGTTATGCATTTGCTATGTTGGTCATAAATTACATATTTTTAGGAGAATCAGGTCTCTCTTCCCTATTTTCTTGATTCATAGGTTTTCTAGTAGCGCCGTTATCATGATTAAAAAATTTAAATTGCTCACCCTTAAACACTGGTTTTCCCGCGTTTTCAGGTGGCGCCCAATCTTCCATTTCTTCATTTTCTTCCGTGATTAAACCATAGTTATCTGCCATTTTTTCTTCTACCGGCATTTTATTTTCTTGAATTTGCTTAATTAAATTTTTGGCTTCTGGCCCAGAATTTGGCGTAATAATAACCGTGGTATCAGGAATATTTAAAGTTCGTGCTCGGTCTACAATACTTTGATTGGCTGAAAATAAAACCTTTTCAACTGGACGGGGTGAAAATTGATTTTTAATAAAATTATCTCTTAAACACATAGGAAATTCTTCTTTGCCACTATGATTTAAGTTAACATCGCCTAAATAAACCACACGCTTAACGCTATTGTAATCTGGGTGTGTTTTAATAGTTTCAAATTGTTCCTTTAACCACTCTTTTAAATCAGCATCATTATTGATTGGATCAGTTGCGTTTAACGAAATGGTCGGTGCAGCCTGAGCAAGCTGGGCTCCCATTGAAGCATTAAAAACATTATGAGAGCAAGAAATCAGTAAGACTTTGTCCTTAATTGAATAGTGCATATCGATACTGGCCATGGTTCCCTCCAATTTTTATCCAGTTAATTCAAATTATAGTCAATTTATAAACAAAGTCAGCACGCTTCATCAAGTTAGGTATTTTAATTTTAGATAGGTCTAGAATGACCGAAAAAACCGCATCTTTGGATAGAGGTTATAATAAGTAGATAAGGAAAATTAAACCATTCTAATTGAGGCATTCATATGGACTATCTAACAAAGAAAAGAAGTTTTCCTAAGAAAAATAATTTGAATTCCAAAAAAGCAATTGAAAAGAAGGTAGACGAAACATTAAAAGAGACTTTTCCTGCCAGTGATGCGCCTTCATGGTATGGTGGGAAGGATAGAAAAAAGTAGTTCTACTATGCGTTACTTCTATGATCTATAGTTAGATTATTTTTAAGCAAGGCCCTGCTTAACTAGTTGATAATAAGCATCGCTTAGGAGTAGTTAATTACTTTTTATGGCTTAACCTAAGTGATGCTTAATCTTTAGAAGGCGTTAAAATTAACTTTTAAACATGCCCTTTAAGGCAAAATAACCAATAACGCCGAAAAACATCGATTGAATTGGATGAGTTTCCACATAAGCCCACCAGTCTTTACCAGACTCTTTAGCCTCTTGGACTCCTTTTTTTAAAGTATCATAACCTTCTTCTTGCAAATAATCTTTTCCTTTTTTAATTGCTTCTGAAGCATCGTTGTAATTAGGCATATTTATCTCCAAGTTCAATTTTATTAATTGTGTAGTTAACTTAACATGGATATTTTTTTGAGTCAATCAAATTGACATGTTTGTCACTATATATCTAATTAATATTGTCAATATAAAATAGCAGCTCTGCTAAGCGTTTGGTATTAAAAGGTAAAATTATGGTTCAGCATGCTCATCAATAAGTTCTTTAAATCTCATTAAAGAAGGATTTTATTGCTATAAATTAAAGAAATTATTTTACTAGACAGGAAACCGGTCCATTATCAAGTTGTAATTGATTGCCGCCAGAATCTATCATGAATTGTCCGAGGTAGGCGTTACCTTGTTTGTTTAATTGCGCTGAAATAAAAATTCGCGGACGAGTCATTTCATCTTTATCCATAGCAATAAGGAGTAAATTACCGTCGCGCATGCTAAATCGGGTCGCGGTAACCGGGTAATCAAAATCAATAGTGGGTAAACCACCCATTTTATTGGGTAGTGGAAAAGAGAGTGTGCCTGTTAATCCTTGCATATGACAAACAACTGCTTTTTGCGCGGCAAATGCTAACGAGCCACTCAATAGTAATAATAAAAAGATTAAACCTTTCATAAGGATATCTCTCACCTTGCTCTACTGTCGTAAGGACCTGGCTCTATAATTAGAATATTTATTAAGAAAACACTTAGCCCTTCATCCTCAAGGGCTAGTCATGCAAGCAATTACATTTATTTTCTAAACTTAAATAGCGCAGGCTAAATTATTAGTAAGTTTTCTTAATTCACTAGAGATTTCCTGCTTTAAATCCTCATTACTTTTTGTTTGATGTAAGGGTATATTTAAGTTTTTATTTGCCGCGGCCTGCTCATAAACTTCTATAAAATACAGAAAATTAGTTAAGCACTTATTGAGCTGCTCGGTAGGAACATCACTTAACTTATTAATTTTAAATACATCTAGGATAATTTTAGCTAACGCACTATTTTTGGCATCTTCTTCCTTGGAATAAGTGTTAGTAATTTTAATAAGCTCAAGTAACAGCGCACCCGATAAAGCTTCTTTTAAAAAAGGCGCAATTACCTTGGCGTAATCAGCTTTGTTAAATCGCAAATCTAGGTTTTGATAGTTAAATTTATTATCCATAATATAGGTTGCTAATTTTTCAATACAGGCAGCATCATTTAATCGCTCTGGATTGTGGGTTTTTGGACGAATACTCGCGAAAATTCGTTGACTATCAAATTGATCGCGCGTCACTTGATAAGAAGACACTAGTTTTTTTGATGTATTTAATAATTCTTTAAATCCAGGAATTGTAAAACTCATATAAACCTCCATGTTATTAAAGTGATTTAATAGTTAATGTTCCTTAATAAACTATTTAAGGCAAAGATAGCGCTAAATTGCAAGCGATTGAACGTTTTGTCTTGTACAGAATTATTTTTAAAATAAATCATACAATACCTATTATATGATTACACTTGTTATATTTGCTTAATTTAACTTAAATATTGCTACTTGCAATTTAGAATATGTTGTGAGTAGTCTAACTTAACAATTGAACTTCTTAGAGCGTATTTGATTTTTCCCTGATTTTTTAGCCTCATATAAGGTTTTATCGGCAGCCGAAATAATTTCACTGACACTGTCTGCACAAACTGGCGAGACACCGACGATACCGATACTAATAGTGGATTTACCCGTAGAAGTTTCCTGTTTAAATTTTTTTTGCATTTTATTACAAATAATAATGGCATCCTCCAACGAGGTATTAGACAAAATAGCAGCAAATTCATCACCGCCAATACGAAAAGCGGTATCACTTGCCCTTTGAGCAACCACTTTTATCTCATTAGCTAAGTCTTTTAAAAATAAATCACCAGAAGGATGACCATAATTATCATTAATGTTTTTAAAGTCATCCACGTCAATTAAGATTAAATTAAGTGAATGATTATCTCGTTTAGCCCGTCTAAACTCTTCATTAAGCCGTTCATCAAAATAGCGACGATTATAAAGTCCGGTTAATGCATCGGTAATTGACACGCGCTGAACTTCTTTTAAGGCTTTGTCTTTCTCTTTCGTCAGTTGAATAGTTTCTTGCAATAAATAAGACGAGTAGTTTGCGGTCACGACGAGCATAACTACAAAAAGGACAAACATGGTTGCTAAAAGTATATGGTCTATATCAGCAAGCCAATAATTATAAATAATTAACGGTAAAAACATAGGAAATAAATAAGCGTAATAAGCTGGCGTATAAACTGATAGTGAGGCTAAGCCGCCTGCAGCCATCCCTCCTAGCACCAACGTAATAACATTTTGATGCATGGCAGAGAAATAGGGATAGAAAATGACGTAACATAGCCCCCATAAACTTCCGGTTATAAAAGTGAGCAATAAAAAACGATTTCTAGTTGCTCGTTTATTTAAGATATAAATTTGATTGGTAATGCATTGTTTACTATTTATCCAGCGAGAAATGGTAGATATGACCATGAGTGAATACCAAATACTACCGGATAATGAGGGCGCACCGCGGTATAATAAATATCCCCAGATAAACGTGGCTAAAAAAATATTAAATGGAATTGATTTGAGTGAATTTTGCAGAAGCAATAAAAAACACTCATCCTGTAGTCGAAAAGTTGTCTTCCTTTTCATCGCCTTCCCCAACTACCATGTAAGCATCGTCGCTCGCCGCTAGTTTCTATGCTGCAACTGTATAAAAACAGAGGCAAAGTATAGATGAGCCAAATTAAACCAGTATTTATATTATAACCATAGGATGATAATGTATCAAAAAACCAGATAGTTATACAAAGGCGTAATGAGTACATAGTTAGCCATTAATATGCTAACTTTTTTAATTAAATCAAAAAATTATAAAATATAGGAAGACTAAATAGTTCTAAAATAAGTCACTCGGGGGAGACTCATATTTTTGGTAGTTTCTCTAATTGATTTTTAGTTAAATAAGTTTCACACCCCTCGGTGGTCAGTGGGCGTGAATAATAATAGCCTTGAATTCCATCGACCCCATGCGCTCTAAGTATATGAAGTTGGCTCTCATTTTCCACACCTTCGGCAATGACCTTGATGTTTAAATTATGAGCCATCATCGTAATCCCACTGATTATTGTTTGATCGAGCTGATCGATATCACAATTTTTCACAAACGCTTTATCTAATTTTATTTTATTAACCGGTAGATTTTTTAAATAAGATAAACCCGAATAGCCTGTGCCAAAATCATCCATCACGAGGTTAATGCCTAATTCTTTGAGGGATTTAATTTCTTCAAATAATTTATCACTGTATTCAATAAAAATGGTTTCAGTAATTTCTAGCTCAATACAAGTAGAATCTAGTTGCGTTTCAGCGAGCACGTCGCTGATAAGTTTACTTAAGGGTTGGCGTAGAAATTGGACGGTAGAAATATTAATAGCGACCGAGCCAAAAGGTACATGTTTATCTTGCCAAATTTTAGCTTGTTTACACGCGGTTTTAATAATCCATTCACTTACTGGAATAATAAGTGGGCTTTTTTCTAATGTTTGAATGAAATGACTGGCTTCCAACACTCCTTTTTCAGGGTGGTTCCAGCGTAGTAATGTTTCAAGTCCTATGATTTCTCCCGAATTGATATCATAAAAAGGCTGATACATTAAAAAGAATTCCTGGTTATCATAAGCACATTGTAAATCCTTATCTAGGCCATGGATTTTTTGATACTCTTCATACAATTGCATAGAGTAATAATGAAACTGATTACGCCCTTTACCTTTTGCTTGATAAAGCGCTGTATCAGCAAGCTTAAGCAATTTTTCAACATCATTGCCCTGTTCAGGGCAGATACTAATACCCATGCTGAAGGTGATTTGCACTAAATGTTCGTCTATGCATACAGGTTTTACTAATTCTTGAAAGATGCGCTCAACAATGCGGGTGATTTGCTCTTTGGTGTTAATGTTTGCCAACATAATCGCAAATTCATCCCCTCCTAACCTTGCTGCTACATCACCTTCACGCAAAATAGTATTAAATGTTTTGGCAACGTGCATAAGTAATTTATCACCATTATCATGACCTAAGGTATCATTAATGACTTTGAAATAATCCAAATCTAAAAATAACAGGGCTAATTTATCTTGGGAGCGAGTTATTTGTTTCGCAGTTTGTTGAAATATTTCATAAAGCATATTGCGATTGGCAAGTCCTGTTAAAGGGTCGTGCGTGGCTTGATAATAAAGTTTTGCATTTTCAAGCGATGTCATTGCTTGTGCTGACAATAATTGTAAACCGTCTAAGTGATTAGGCGTAAAGATATGCGTGGTGCTTTTATTTTCTAAATAAAGGATACGACACAATTGGCCTTTATAAAACAAGGGCATCATTAACACAGATCGCGGGCATTCTTGTTGCACATACGCATCATGAAAACCAATCTCAGATTGGGTTGCATCGTTTAATATAATGGGCTTTTGGGTTCTTTGCACGTAGTTTAAAATGGAGACTGGGTAGCTCGGATGCGCTTCTTCTAACGATAAGCTATTCAAATAAATAGCTTGTTGCTCAAGACTTCCTTCTGCTTCAACGACCCAGTTATCGTTAACTTTGGCAAGGATAATACTGCGCTGTGCGCCGGCAGTTTCTAGCACAATTACCATGAATTTTTGTAATAATTTATCCAGGCGAATTTCACTGGAGATAAGCTGAGTAAATTTTAAGATAGCCAGCATATCTAAATTGGGGGCATTACTTTGCTGAGTCCCTAATTTTTGTAAGGCATTATCACGATTTAGATCAGGGTAAGCTTTTTCTAGCCATTGCACCTTAGCGATAGCACCCCAATCAGTAAAATACCGGTAGGCATTTTGCAAATATAAGTTTGCCAATCGCTGCATTTTATTAGCTAGACAATAATGAGCCGCACTTTCACTCGCGATAGCTGCCACTAAAATGAGCCTACTGGCGAGAGCGGCTTCAATGGCTTGCTCATACAAGCCTAAAGCATCTTGTTTTTTAAGATTGGCCATCTCAGCGGTCATAAGTAAGGCATAAGCTTCAAAATTACTAGGGCACCAAGTCGCATATTTGTTAATAAATACTAAAAGGTAATTTAGTTTCTTTAAATAAAATCTACGCTGGCTTTTGGTAGCATTAGGATAGTCATAAAACAAAGCTAAAGCGAAGAAAAATTTACCATCTAGATGACTAATTAAGCCTTTATCATAATCTGAATAACGTTCATGATTTAAACCAGATTTAATTGCTGCTTCATAATTTCCAAGTAAAAAATGTAAACGAGTTAAGGTACTGTAAAAAAAACTTAATTCTGTGGTATTTTTTCCCTTAATAATGAGTTCTTCAAAACGGATGGATTCCTCAAGATTTGCTAACTCAAACGTCTCTAAACACTGGATGGCGTATTCCCAAAACTGCCCTATCATCATAAAGTCAGAGGTATTAACTCGGGTTGTGAAAGACAAAAACGATTTAATATTTTTTTTCACCTCATTTAAATCTTTTGCAGCTGAAAAAGCATGGATAACCAAAAGTAATTCACAATAGTTACTGTAGACTAAATCACCCACTTCACAGCAAAGCTTAAAGGCTTTAATGACGGTGTTATTACAAAGGTTAAATGATATTTGATAAGGCTCGATAAAAGTACCCAATACAAATTGATTTTTGCCTTCAAAATTAGAAGAGCCGTATTTTTTCTTTAAATTATTATAGAGTTTGACAAAAGCCAGGGCATCCTCATATAGATTAAAGGTATGCATAATTACAAAGGCATAGACAGGCATGGCCATGGAAGTACTTTCGGTATACCCATGGATTAAACTTAAATTAATGCTTTTACAGATAAGAATTACAAATAATTGCTGATTGGTAATAAAGGCACTATTAAACAATTGCGTAATTAGATCAGCAATGGCTCGTTGCGTCTTATTGGTCATGGGTTGTAGGTCAATGTCCTCGATGCGTGCCTTTCTGATTTGAAATTTAATTCTAAAAATTGCAAATAGGGTTTGCACCGTGCTTGGTTTTTTAGGTATTTTTATACCAAAATTTCTTAAAACATTGAGCCCTATATCTAACGCTTCCGTATGTTTTCCTAATGTTGAAAACATTTCAATTTTAAGGCGATTAACTTCGAGAATATCAAGCGTGTCACTAATATAGCTTAGTATCTGTGAGAAATACTGGTCAGCTGCCTTAAAATCACTAATAAGATACTTACAAACGGCAAGCTCTTTGTACAGTTGGAAGGTGAGATTATAGTCACTTGTCCAACAATCCTTTTCAAGTAGTGCCACGCCTGCTGTTAAATAATCATTAGCCGTATAATAAGCTGCAGCACGCTTTGCTTTTTGGCCGGCCCAGAGATTATATTTGGCTAATAATAACCGCTCTTCGTTATCCGTGATAAACGGTAAACTTTGGTTAAAGTGATTCATCACTTCAAACAAACTTTCATCTTGATGCTTAAGGATTTTCTCATTTAAAAGTAAGCGCGCTATTTTAAGATGAATAGTAGGTCTATCTTGTTGGCTAATAAGGCCATAACTAGCCTGTTGAATCCGGTCATGAGCAAAGCGATAGTTTAAGGAACTGATGTTAAGATCAGTAATAATTTCTTCTAACCCGATTAAACCAACTGTTTTATAGGGTTCCTCAAGCGGATAAATTAAACCCGCTTTAATCGCATCGCATAATCGCTCTGCGGTCTCTCGAACACTTTGGCCGGTCACTGTAAGTAAGGTTTTAAAATCAAACCGATGCCCAAGGCATGAGGCTAATTTTAGATTTTCTTGGGTAGGTTTTGACAGTAAATGAATTTTCGTAGTAAGTAATTCAACGACATTATCGGTTGCATTTTGCTGCTTTATTTTATCTAAGTCCCATTCCCATGTTCCCCTATCGTAAGAAAAATTGAGTATTTTTTCTTGATGAATAATTTTAATAAATTCGTTAATAAAAAAAGGATTCCCCTGCGTTTTATCGTATATGCATTTGGCAAGCTTGCGAATTTCCTCCATAGGCCCAGATAATGTGTCAAATAAAAGTTGTTGCGTGTCGCTTAAGTGCAAAGGTTGTAGTGTTAACGTGGTAAACGGCGCTTTCGTTTTTTTTAGACTGTCTATTGTAAACTGTAATGGATGATTAGCATGAACTTCATTATCTCGATAGGCACCAATGATGAGCAAATAATTAGTTTCCCTGTCTTGTAATAACGTTTCGATAAAATTAAGGGATGAGGTATCAGCCCATTGTAAATCGTCCAAAAACATCACTAAAGGATGAGTGGCTTGGGCAAATACACGTACAAAATTTTGAAAAACCAAATTAAATCGCGCTTGTGCCTCACTTGGATTCAATTGATGGACCGGGGGTTGCTTACCGATGATAAGCTCAACATCAGGAATAACGTCAATAACTACTTGCCCCACATTTCCTAAGGCTTGAGTCAAATATGTTTTTATTTCTTGCAAGCGTGCTTCACTTTCTAATAATACTTGCTTAACTAAATTTTGAAAGGCTGCTACGATACCGCTATAAGGTATACTTTGCTGTAATTGGTCAAATTTACCTTGAATATAATACCCTCTATACTGCATGATGGGTTTGTGCACTTCTTTAACTAAAGAGGTTTTACCTATTCCTGAATAGCCGGCAATAAAAATTAATTCCTTAGTGCCCCGACTTACACGTTCAAACGCTTCCAGTAGCTGGCGCACTTGTTCTTCTCTGCCGTACAAATTACGCGAGATACTTAAGTAGTCTTTTTTATCCTTTAGTGCTAATTTAAACTTATTAATACCGCCCTTAGCATGCCATTGTTTTTGGCATTCCTGCAGATCATATCTTAATCCAATCGTACTTGAGTAACGTTCTTCAGGCATTTTTTGTAATAATTTAGCAATGATATTAGTGAGGATTTCTGGTACTTCTCGGCGAATTTCATGGACAGCGGGTGGTTGTTTAGCAATATGACAGTGAAATAATTCAAGCGGATCTGCTGTTGAAAAAGGTAGTTGATTAGTTAGCATTTCAAAAAACATAATGCCTAATGAATAAAAATCAGTCCTATAATCCACTGGACGATTAATTCGTCCAGTTTGCTCAGGCGAAATATAGGCCCAACTTTCTTTAAATCCATCTAAATTTAAATAATCAAATGTTTCATCAGATAATTTAGTGGAAGCACTCAAATCAATTAATTTTAGAGTTAATTTATTGGGATCGATAATAATATTTGTAGGGTTTATTTCTTTATGAATAATTTTTAATTGATGTAATTCCTCAATAATATCAACTAACTGTAGTGCTAAACTTAAAAAATCACTGATTGATAATTGCTGTTCTTTAAGGTATAAACTTAAAAGTTGTCCCTCTACCCCTTCTAAAATTAAAACAGGTTCTGAAAAATTCTGAATAAAATCATAAGCTTTTATAATGGTGGGGGCGGTAATTTTTTGCAGTAGATTATATTCATGCTGTAAAATGGCTAAGTTTTCTGAAGGGGCATTGTGATTATTAGGTTTTTTTAACAGAACTTTATAACTATCTTTTCGTCGCAAGGCATAATAGGTATCTATATTATGATTATTCCGCATTCTTTCTTGTAATGTATATCCGGATATGGAAACCATGTTATACACCTACCTCACCAATGCAGTTTGACTTAATAAGCAACCACTTTCCAGCAAGAAATACTCTCTTACAAGTATAATAGTAACGGGGGGCACTCGCCACGTTATTTGTATTAAATTTACGCAATACTTACTACTGCCTTAATGTAAGCTGTCTTTTGTAATTTTTTAAAATGGATTAAAGAAAACCCCAACTAATCTTAAGGTTAGCCAAGTTAACAGATTAGTATGGCTTGTTTTTTTTATCATTTTCTTAATATTTTCTTAATATTTTCTCGATATCTTACGAAATAAAAGAACATAAAATTTAGGTGTCCCCATGGGCAATCATAGCAGTGATAGAATTTCTACTCTAAATAGAATCCAAGAAGGTGACAAAGTTCTAACGACCAAGATAAATCATGAAAATGATAAAATTAAAACGTTGAACATCATCCCAGAAATCGATGTTATAGCGCTTCTTGATGAAATAAATCACCCTATACTTTTTAAACCTGCCGCTTTGTCTAAAAAATCTAAATTTTTAGAACGTTTAAAGATAATACCTTGGTTATCAGGTCTATTAAGTAAGATTGATACTATAAGTTCAACGTTAATTAAGATATTACAAAGTGAAGGTAACCTTTCACCATCCTTAACTACAGCGAGCGCAACGCTGCAATGGGTAGACTTAGCGCTAGCAATCATTAATTTTGTGCGCATTCCAGCGATTTTTCTAGCAGCGGCTATTTTAAAAGAACCACTCCCCTTTACCCTCTCTAAAGGAGGGCAATGGGCTTATGCTGGGATTTTATTGGGTTTAACTATTGCTTCTCTTGCTGTTCCAGGCGTAGGCCCCCTTATTGGGTTAGCAACCACCGTGTTTGTGCTAAGTGTTTCTGTTTTTACCTTAGGCCGTTTAATTTATCAGCGTGTGCAAATTAAAGAGCAATTAAAAAATCTTAATAAAGCCATTGCAGAGGAAACTAACAATTTAGAGAAAATACGTAGTCAAGCAAAAGAACTGCAACAAACATCTGTCAGTAGTCAAGATGTCTTGACGCTAAAGGAAGAGTATGACAACTGTTGTAAGCGATTACAAAGTTTGCATGATCAAAAAGGACTTTATGACTATAAATTAGCAAAACGAGGATCACTTGTGATTGCCAATAGGGCTGTAGGGATTAGTTTAGTATCCTTAACCTTAGCAGGGATAGCCACGTCAGTATTCTTTCTACCTGTGGGTTTGATTATTATCGCCTCAGCATCAGCAGCAAGTTTGCTTTATTTAATCGGCCGCGTCCTTATCCCACCTATTTTGGCGAAGACTGCCTTTGCTAAACAAGGGCGCGCAGACGATATTAATCAAGCCAGTATCAACGACGAGATTGAAGCACAAACAGACCTTAATCATTCTACTAAGGTTATACTTAACATTCCTGTTTCGCCTGATTTTATTGAAGATAGTCATGCTACAGATGAGGTGCAAACGGTAGAAAAAGCAGAAAGCAATCCATTGAAAGACAATATAAGTACAACTGCACCATCAACAGTTCGTGCTGCGGATCCTGATACCACAATACACTTTTAATGTGGAAGAGGTAGATGCTAATGGCTTATCCACAAAAACGGTGGATAAGCATGTGGAGAAACAGGGATAACTCGTTTATTCTTTTAATTGACGAGCATGAAACCGTAAATGATCGTCGATGAAACTCGCAATAAAATAATAACTGTGATCATAACCAGGTTGCATGCGTAGAGTCAGCTCAATACCAGCCTGTTTGCAAGCATCCTTAAATAAATCTGGTTTTAATTGTTCTTGTAAAAAGGGATCCCTTGTCCCTTGATCAATTAAAATGCTGTGATTTGGCCACCCGCGAGCGACAATCAATTCGCAAGCATCATAATCTTTCCAGATTGCTTTGTTATCTCCTAAATACCCGGTAAATGCTTTTTCCCCCCAGGGGCATTGGCTAGGGGCACAAATAGGTGCAAAAGCAGACACGGAACGATACTGTTGTGGATTTTTCAAGGCTAATGTAAGCGCGCCATGCCCGCCCATGGAGTGACCAAAGATACCACAAGCGGCTTTATCAACTGGGACAAGTTCTTGCACTAGCGCTGGTAATTCTTCTTGAATATAAGTCGCCATGCGATAATAATTTGACCAGGGCGCTTGGGTCGCATCAAGATAAAACCCAGCTCCAACCCCAAAATCATAATCCGTATCATCACCTGGTAAATTAACCCCACGCGGGCTGGTATCAGGTACAACAAGGATTAAACCCAACTCTACAGCTAGGCGTTGGGCGCCAGCTTTAGTAATGAAATTTTGTTCATTGCAGGTCAAACCTGAAAGCCAATACAAGACTGGCAGTTTATGCTTATTTGTTTGAGGTGGTAAAAAAAGACCAAAACGCATGTTGCATTGGGTCGCTATGGATTGATGGGCGTACACACGTTGCGTGCCGCCAAAACAGCAATGCTCTTCAACAAGCTGAACAGTCATGATGAGCTCTCCAGGTAAACTTTAAAAAGTAACGACTGTGCGAATTGATTTACCCTGGTGCATTAAATCAAATGCGTCATTAATTTGTTCGATGGGCATAACATGGGTAATTAAATCATCAATATTAATTTTGCCATCCATATACCAATCCACAATTTTAGGCACATCCGTGCGCCCACGTGCGCCACCAAAGGCTGAGCCTTGCCATACTCTACCTGTGACTAGCTGAAAAGGCCGGGTGGCAATTTCCTGACCGGCTCCCGCGACCCCAATAATCGTAGAAACTCCCCACCCTTTATGACAGCACTCTAACGCCTGGCGCATCAATGTCACATTGCCCACACACTCAAAACTATAATCAGCACCACCTTTAGTCAGTTCTACTAAATAGGCCACTAACTCCTTATCACCAATTTCTTTAGGATTCACGAAATCGGTCATTCCCATTTTTTTGGCTAATGTTTGGCGCTCTGGATTAATATCAACACCAATAATCTGTTCGGCCCCTACCAGGCGTGCGCCTTGAATGACATTAAGTCCTATGCCGCCTAGGCCAAATACAACAACTTTAGAACCAGGCGTCACTTTCGCCGTATAAATAACCGCACCAATGCCTGTGGTTACCCCACAACCGATGTAACACACTTTCTCAAAAGGAGCATCAGAGCGAATTTTGGCTACGGCTATTTCGGGTAAAACCGTGTAATTAGCAAAGGTTGAGGTACCCATATAATGAAATAATTGTTGCCCATGCAAATGAAAGCGGCTTGTACCATCTGGCATAAGCCCTTGACCCTGCGTATTACGGATTGCCTGACATAAATTAGTTTTTTGCGAGAGGCAATATTCACATTGCCGGCATTCAGGCGTATATAAAGGTATAACATGATCGCCTGGCTTTACTGACGTCACGCCTGAGCCAACTTCAACCACAACTCCTGCCCCCTCATGACCAAGAATTGCAGGAAATAAACCTTCTGGGTCGCTGCCTGATAAAGTAAAGGCATCGGTGTGGCAAACACCTGTTGCTTTAATTTCAATCAACACCTCGCCCGCTCGTGGGCCTTCCAAATCAACCATCTCAATAGCCAAAGGCTTTTTGGCTTGGTATGCTACTGCTGCTTTTACTTGCATTAATCGTGATCTCCAAATTTATACCTATTATTGTTTTTAAGAAAGCAAATTTAAATTAATTTAATACCTTATAGCTATTTTGGTGTGCCTACAAATGGATTTAGTGCGAATTAAATAGTTAGCCAAAGCGCATGACTATAAAAAAGTTGATTTTATTTTATAAATCCATAAACTGTTGTTTTCAATCGCTTAAAAAATTTTTTATCTAATTTTTAATTATTAAACGGATTTAATTTTGAAAAAATTATTCTTTTTTATTTTTATTGCCCCATCCTGTCTTTATGCCAACCCATTAAATTTCTTTGTTGCTGGTGGAGCGACTGCTGCACGGCTTAAAAACGAGACAGCACTGGCCATAAATAATTTAGTTACGAATAATTATCACACAAGCCGTGAATCCCATTGGCAGGGCTTTTGGGGTGGCGGCTTTAATCAAACGTTTAGTGGTTTTTTAAATAATGTGTCCTTGTCCTTAGGACTTGCCGGTTATTCATTATCCTTAGGCAAGGTTCAGGGAATTGAGTATCCTTTTGTTAATGAAGGCTTATTTGATACGTTAAATTACCGATTTCAGGTAGAAAATAAGTTACTGCTGGTTGAATCTTATTTAGCTTACTCTGCCTGGAATAATTGGCAGCCTTTTCTCTTGGCAGGCATTGGCAAAGCGTGGAATCACTTATATAACTATCAAGAATACCCCACTCATCCTGCCTCAAGTGCTGCTACCTCGCAGCTATTTAATGATAACAAGCACCAAGACTTTTCCTATGAGTTAGGATTAGGCCTCCAATATCATTTACTTGCAGATAAGTCACGCAAAATGAATTATTCTGCTTCTTTAGGTTATCGCTATTTTAATTTAGGTGAAGGAAAACTAGGCTTATCGAATCAAGCCGCGACCACCTTAAAAGTCAGAAATTTATATGCGCAAAGTATTATTTTTGCCATTCATATTTCATTCACTGAAAGCTAAGTTTTAGGATAAATTGCATGAAAACAGGGACTAACTTTTTACTTGCTAAATTATGTTACTTTTTCCTAAGCAGCGCTTATGCAGCCGCCATTTTAGATATCGTACCAAGCAGTACCTATCCTATCGCTATTGCCGCAAATGGGGCAAGCTATTTAACGTATACTGTTAAAAACAATACCACGAAAACGCTAACTGCCATCACCATTGACTCAAGTTATGGCAATCCAGGCAATGTCTTGATTTTAGCGCTAAACGGCAATCAATGTAAGCAGCTTAAGCCAGGTGCAAGCTGTCAATTTACGGTCAGCATTCAAGGTAACAATCAAGCGACATTTGCAAGTCTTACGCCGCGTGTTTGTGCTTATCGTGGCACTGTTTGCTCAGTCCCTATTTTGAGTAATCGCGTGCTCGTTATCGCGAGTCGCAATATCCCCAATTCTACCTTTCCCCTGCCTTATGTAGGCACATTTTACCCTATTTATAATTCAGGCCCCGGACAATGGATTGAGCCAACTTTTTCTATGCCTTTTAACCGGATTAATACCATTTTTATAGCCTTTGCCCACACTTACCCCTATGCCAATGGCGCAATTTTAACCTATGAAGCTGGCCAAACCGATCAGGCTGCACGCATAGGACGGTTAGTGCAAACCGCCCGCCTTCTAAACCCTTCCATCAAGTTATTAATTTCGTTAGGCTGGGGTAAGAATGATTGGGCTTATATCAATACGGATTATGTTAATCATGCCAATATTTTTATCCCTAGTGTCATCCAATTTATTCGCGCCAATCAATTAGATGGTCTAGACATTGATGATGAAGAAATTGGTGGAACAAGCGGTAGAATCCCGCAACGACATTTCAATAGCGTCATTACCAATTTAAGAAATGCCCTAAATTATGCATCCCTACAAGACAATAAGCCTTATTATTTAACTATTACCCCAGCCGGTAATAATTCTCAACAAGGTGGGCTTGACGATACGCAAGTTAACGCCGCTAATGCTTCTAATTTTAATCTGATTAATATTCAAACTTACTATAATGGCAGTGAAACCTTTGGCCAAGATTTCTTAAGTAGCCTTATTAATATTGGCTATCCTGCTACCCAAATAGCCAATGGCATTGATACGGAAAAATGCCAGCCAACTATCCCACCCTATTTGGGATTAGCTGGGTTATTTAACTGGAATATGACGGCTGACAGTGCCTGTAATTTCAGATACACCATTGAAATTGCTAATTTGTTAGGCTATTACGGTTAGTTTTCAATTTTTAAATGTTAGGTTAAAGTCGCACCTAAAGTGAATAAATTTGATACTCAAAGATCAAAAGATTAAATAAAAAAGCTTTTAATAATCAGGGTGTTTTTTACGTTGACTTCAGTATGAAGGCCAATTATGCTGACCTTCAATTAAACATAATGATAATTTTACAACATGAAAAAAATTCTACCTGGTGTTTTGCTAGTGTTATTTTCGCCTTTTGCTGGTGCAGAGGCGCTCATTGATAGCGATGTCATAAATAATATAAAACAAAAACAAAGACAAGCTATACAACAAACTAATTCCAGCAATGAATCTAAAATTTCTTTATTGATTTTTTTGCATTCACTTAACGAGAAGCCCTCTTTCTTAGAAGAGCTGCGTAAATACCCAGGTCTTGCTATTCAAGAAATAAACTTCATGCCGGCTGTTACAATCACTATGCCTGCAAACCTACATTTATTAAATAAACTAGCAAACCACTCTGCTGTCGCACAAATTTCTGCTAACAATTTAGGAAAAACAGAGCTTGATATTAGTACTCAAATCCTAAAACTAAGACCTTCAAAAACTTATCCAGAGGTGAAAAACTGGTGGGATCATGGTTATATTGGCTGCAAAGGAGTCATTGGCTTGATTGATGATGGTCTTGATCCTACTCACCCGGCCTTAGCCAATAAGACATTAATTGTACGCAAAGAAGGAGGTTCCCTTTATTCTAATTTTTTAAATGGTGTACGCTCACCTCATGGCACAGGCGTGGCTTGTATTTATGCTAGTAATAATAAAAATTATAAGGGCATTGCCTATGGCGCTAAAAAATTTGTTTTAGGCTTATCAGGCAAAGAAACGCCAAACATCGAAGATATTATGTTAACCATGAGCACCTTAGATTGGATGTTAACGCGGGCAAAGCTCAAACCAACTGTTATTAACTACAGTATGGGCAATGGGAAAACGGCTTGCCCCAATTGTCCTGAATGGAGTGGGCTTGCAAAAGTTATTGATTACGTTGTTAATCATGAAAAGATCTTATGGGTTAAATCGGCAGGTAACGCAGGCTATATCGCCCCAACCAATCAAGCACCGTTTGCGTCTACTTTAACTGTGCCAGGTGATAATTATAATGCGCTTACCGTTGCTAATATGAATCCTATTGTTACAGAGAATGGTATTGCTTATAAAACCGAAAATCGAGATAAACACAGTATTCGCTCAACGAGCAGCCGCGGCCCAACGACGTCTGGACGACGCAAGCCTGACTTAACCGCTCCTGGGCATAGCACGAGAACTTGCGCGCCTGATCCGGAAACTTATCCTTTTAAATACACCGATAGCATGGATTATAAAAGCGGTTATCGGCTCATGACTGGAACCAGCGCTGCTGCTCCTCATGTTGGCGCTGCGATTTTATTAATTCAAGATGCAGGAATTACTAATCCTTTAGCGATAAAAGCTCTTCTTATCAATAGTGCTGATACGTGGACTGATAATGGCAACGAAGAGCCTTATAGTGGAGATATTAAAAATCATTTTCCCATCAGGGGTTCACAATGGAATAGAACGTATGGTTGGGGTTACCTGAACATGGAAGAAGCGTTTGAGCAACGCAAAAATATCATTGAAGATAAGGTAACGTTAGAACATTCTTCCTTAACTTATGACACTTTTTTAGAGGTGGGTGACAAAGTCACACTAGTTCATGAGCGCCGAGTCGGCTATTTTAAAGATAATACGGAATGGCAACTTAGCCATCTTTCACTGGAATTAATTGATAAAGAGACGGGTGAGGTGATTGCCTATGACGACAGCCCAATCGATACCGTTCATCAAGTTGCAAATTGCAAGCTCTTAAGTGATGGCAAATGTTCTCTAACCGATAAACCTAGGCATGTTTTGGTACAGGTTAAGCTGGTAAGGCCAATAATTGATGGCAGCGATAACGAGCCTTTTGCATTAGTCTTAAAAGCTATAAAGTAATAGATAAATTAATGTTAGAACAAATTGTCTTTGCGAGCGAAGCAAGGCAATCCATTTCAGATAGTGAACCAGGCTCCGGTCTGGATTGCTTCACCTTCACTGCGTGAAAGTTCGCAATGACGGCGCGATAGTGACTGTGAAAATACCCAAGCATTGCCGTCTTTGCGAGCAAAGCGAAGCAATCCAGTACGAACGGTGAACAGGCCGTTTACTGTACTCAATCCAAACTTATTATTGAGTTAAAATAACTCAATATGTATAATATAAAAACCAATTACTATTTATCCGACAAAAAATTTTATGGCTATTACTAAATTACATGTCAAATTACTTAAGCAAATACAAGAAAATAAACGTATTTTCAAGAAATTCCCCATAGGATACCGATCAATTAAAATTCATCTTAAAGCCTTAAGACAAGATGAGTTTGCGCGCCGGTTTGTTCCAAAAGACTGGACAGGCCAGGGAAGGTTGCCATGAGAAGTAATGATTTTGAATTAAAAAGACAAGAAAAACTTGTGATTGGATGTGGGTCTCTTTGTAAAGAGAGTATGTATCTGGAAGGAGTAAGATTAGGTAAAGTTGATCATATGGAAATACACCCGCCGACTGAATTCTTGACGATGGATTTACCAGGTAGTAGCTATAGGCCAGATATTGAAGGCGATTTAACTGATGCAAAACTTAAAGAAATTTTTCCAAAAGGTAGATTTTCTCAAATAATAATTGAACATTTGCCTCCCGCTGCCATCAATAAACAAGCAATAACTAACTTAAGCTATTTATTAACTGAACAAGGCGTGTGCTTAGGTATATTATCTAGATACCTTGGCCGCTCAATTGCACATGTGGGCATGGATTTTCACACAGGCCTACTTAATAAAATTTGTAGCGGTTTAAAGCTTCCTACGATTGCTTATGAAAAAGACAATTACGAATTCTTTCATAACTTACAATCCTCAGGCTTCCAAACAATATTGTTTCTTGATGATGCTGGCCTTAACTTTGTATTATTCAAAGTAGATGTAATAAAAGCACAAGAAGTTTTTGCTAGTTTAATAAAACGTAATGATTACTTTAGTAACATTTGTCAAAGAAAGGCATTGCTTGAGGCCGGTAAAAGCAATCTAATATGGGGGGCAATAGATAATATTGTACTAAAATCTAAGCTCTTTATTATTAATATGATTGAAAACAGTTCTGAACAAACAAAGGAAATAATTAAATCATTTAATCGGCATATAGTTAGGGATGGTGACTCAGTCCGTGATGAATGTATCGTTGATACTATAGGTTTTTTAGGCAGTAAAAATGCCTTATCCCCTGCCTTATTAAAAGCGTTTTTTAATGACTATAACACCTTATTTCAATATTTATTTTTGGCCAAAAAGCACCTAGACTCGCTTATTAATGTCTTAGAACAAATTAATCAAGAAAGAGAATCATTTAGCTATAGTTTATTTAGCGTCGTTAAAGCGTCTGAAAATAATATTACTGATCTAGAGCATCGTTTTGTTACCAATCTAATCAATCAACTCTTATATTTTTCACCCACAATACATGAAGGTGTTTTAAACGCTATGTTAGATATTAAAGAGAAGAAGGAAGACGTTTGTGAATTAATTTACGTGAAATTTCGTAAAGACATTAAAAATTGCCTTCTTAGCCTATTAGGAACTGAAGCTAATTTGCAAGCATTATTACATGAAATGCTGACCTCTAATCCAGTTTGCATCTAATCAAAAATGTGAAATTCAGCAAATACCAAGCTGGCAATAATTTCTTGCCAACTCAGTGTAATTAGTTGTTAGGAGCTAAAAGCTAAATCGCTCTCTCGCAAGTGGTTTGTCGACCTCGACACGGGCTTGCAATAAGCGCGCTTCTAATTTTTCATTACCACAATAGAAAAAAGAGCCCGCGAGCTTTGACAAGGCTAGTTTATTTGAAATGGCAGGCTCATTAGTGATTGGATCATCAGGCCGAAAACGTCTTCATTACTAATAGGATCAAAACGCCGACCGTGACAAAAAATCACCTTTTCAGCAAGGGGGCTTATTTCTTCTGGTACCTCTACCTCGGCTTGCAAAATATCAATATGGATATCTTCTGGTCTCTCAGAAATTTCTAATATCGCTTCTTCATTCTCTACTACATGCCTATTTTTGAAAAAATTAAATACAGTGTCATTAACCCTTCTAGATGCCGTGTCTTCATTATTGCTAATCACTGGTTCTTGGGCATCCTCTAACGGATCAGAATGGATTGTACTTCCTGAATTATCTGGCTCATCCACTAGATCAGAGTGGATTAAATCCGCTGAAGTAGATAATTCGTCCACGACATCAGACTCGATTGTATCTCCTGAAATAAAAGAATCATCATAATCAGCCGGAATAAATTTATCCACATCGACAAATTTCATACCTAATTTTTCAATACTAGTTTTTAATTGAATCATGCCATCTCTTTTGAGAATGGGATCAGCGCTAGTTAAATAAAAATGGCTTTCATGTATGTTAACGTGATTGCAAGCAGCATCATAAATAGCTTGGATAAGGGGTGTAAATTCATTAACAATGCTACTTGAATGAATCGCGATGACGTTTATTGGTGCTTTAGTTTGCGCATGATAAGATAATAGAGCGAGAAACGGTGTAAAACCACTCCCCGTTGATATCAATACTAACTCTGTTTTCTTACCTTGCGATTGCAAGGGTGAGCCAAATGGCCCGGCAATTTTGGCTTGCATCACTGCAAATTTATTATTAATAACTTGCGAAACAAGCGCTTCAGTCCACTTCCCACTGCTAGCAATATAAAAACGTAAATTATTCTGTTGATGACCATTAGCAATAGTAAACGGATGGCTCGTGTGATAAAGCTTGCCCTCTTCAATTAAGCTAAGGTAAGCATACTGACCAGGTAAGTGTTTGCCAAATTTAGGTGGCTTAGCAATTTCAAGCTCTATTATTCTGCCATAGGCTGTGGCGTGACTCGTCACCGTTGAAAAAGTGAAAAAGAGTTTTTCAATTAGCCTATCTAGTATAAATGCACCCCCCACGCCAAGGACATAAGGCAGTAAGCGTAAATCTTTGGTATGTAATGCATAAGTTGCTATAAATAGTGCAGCGCCTACTTGATGAGGCCTTAGAAAAATAAACTCATAAGGTAGGCGCTTATTTTTCATGTAATTAGATTTAGCTAAAAAATAAGCTCCTCCTAACGGCAATGCCACGGAGCCAAGCAAGATAAAACCCGTTATACCTTCTTGTGTAGTGCTAACTTTAGGCTGATGATAAAGCTGGCCAGCAGTATGTATAACAGAACTAATTGAAATGAAACCAGCCACTGCTTTATGGGTATCAAAGCGTTTGTCTAATCCTAATACATAGCCAATATTACTGCTTTGTAAAACGGATGTCGTTAACCGCATGACGTAAGGGGTAAGGGCTGGAAATAAAACATACTTAATCGTTGCTCCAGCTGCATGAGCGACAGCATTAGCTGGCTCTTCTTGTTCAGCAAACTTTTCCATAATTTTAGCCACAAATACCCCAATAGAGGCAACAACGATGCCGGCAGTTTGTATTAGCTGCGATTTATTATTTTTTATGAAATACGTGCCATAAGACCATGCTTTACTTAAAAAGGAACGAGGGTTTTCTCCCATAGATAGCTATCTCCATAATTTTTTTGTGGCAGCCATTCTATAACAAAAAACCCAGTGCGTCCCGTAAGTCATTAATTAATAAGGATTTAATTTATATTTAAGCTTTTTACCTGCCGTAACAAGTGTATTTTTTTGTCATTTTTATGACATTGAATAGGCAATTAATTAAAATTCTGATTGCGAAGAAACTGCTTTTTCGCAGGTCTGTCGTAAGCTATGAGACATTTGTTGTAAAAGAGTCATCTGCTTACTCGGTAACTCATAAGCCATAACCAGCTTAAGGGGCTCTGTAAAGCTAAGCCATACTTGCCCATTGTCGTCTTGAGTTGCCATAATACGCAGCGGTAAATCTAGCGCTAAAGCCGGATTTTCCTGCATTAATGATGTGCCCTTGGCAGGATTACCAATCAATAAAACTTCGGTAGGAGGAAGGGTTTGCTTGGCCTGCTTTGCTTCATAAGCATGATCAATATGAGCAAAAACTTTACCGCCTTGCTTTTTAATTAGTTTAGTTATACGTTTTATAGTTTCATTAACGCTATATGGGCTTTGCAAGGCTTCAGACCAAGGCGCACCTTGGGGGGATGCAAGTTTAGCATCAAAGGCACCCGCAATTTTACGTGCTAAAATATCAAGATCGGGTAAATTACCTTTATTCGCTAATAAGGTTACGCAGACCAATTCATCAGCTGCCGTAAACCGACTTAAAAAGGCCGAGTAACCTGGAACATTGCCTTTAATTTCCATTAAACCTTGATGTCCCGGAAACAGCCAGCTGGCATTGGATGGGCTAGATAAATTTTTTGCTAAAATCACCGATTTATATAAAAAATCGCGGTCTTCGGGCGCACTAACTAAAATATTCCCCGCAAGGCCAATGTCCCAAAGACTAATATCCTCTGCTGAGGCATAGATGCCAGCATCTGCCTTGACCGCAGCCCAGGAAGCAGGCAGGACAGCATTTAAAGTATTATCCTGTTCACTATAGCCTGTTGCAGGTTCGGTAGGATTAATAAAAGCAGCTTTTTTCAAAAATAAGCTGTGTTTAAACGGCGTCGATTTATTGGTTATTTCATTTTGAATGGTGTTTAAATTACTAAGAAAATAGGTATGCTGTAATCCCATGCGTTCAATCTGATGTTTAGTCACAAAATTCTCAAAGGTGGTGCCACTTGCCTGTTCAATGATTAAGCCCAATAAATAAAAATTAGTGGCACTGGGGCGCATTTGAGCGCCTGCTTTAAACGCTAGTTTGCTACCTTTAATAAGCTTAATAATATCTTGCGGTTGATAATCTCGCGCTGGATCAAAATCTTCAGCTTCTGTGTAATCGGGTAAGCCAGAGCTATGATTTAATAGGTGGCGAATGGTAATAGTGCGCCAGCTTGGTGGTATATTTGCTAGATGCTGATTAACTTTATCGTCTAGTTTAAGCTGGCCTTGCTCTTTTAATTGCATAATTGCAACAGCGGTAAAAGCATGGGTAATTTGGCCGATATTAAACATGGTGTTTGTGGCTACTAAGCGGCCACTATCTAAATCAGCGTAGCCATAACCAACGACACGGGTAATGTATGGCGCTTGCACAATCGCCAGTGACATCCCAGGAATATTATTTTGTTCCATGTAATCGATGATTAATTGATCAACTGTCTTACCCTGGTAAATCGTATGAAAATCGCCGCGGCTTGAACTCTTGTAAGTATTAGTCATGATTCAATTTCCGTATACAATAAGCGCTTTCCTTTTATTGTAGTCGATATCCTAATTTTCTTTTGTCCAAGGAATAATAAGATTAAAGACTCACAAAAATAAATACCAGCCATAACATGCTAACTCCCCAAGTGAGCCACATGGCTTGTTTATATTTTTGTAAAAAAAAGCACACCCAGCCAATAAGTAAACTAAGTATTAATTGCACTGGAAAAAGCACGAGCATCCACACGGCTAAAATACTAAACATGCCTTGGCAGGAAGCGGGGTTATCACAAACCATAGGCGCTAGTGCAAATCCTAAGCCACCCCCTGAAACAAAAAGAATAGCCACAACAGCTAGAGTAAATAACCCTAGTAAAACTAAGCTTATCCATTTAATGCTATTATGCGCCATACCTAGTCCCTTAGCTTCTATGAATAAATGATAGACTATTAATAATTTACTTGATTATTAGGGACATGGATTATTAAACTTACGTCAAATTATGTAGCGAATAGACACTAGTGCTGCACAATTTTAGGCTTTTAATAAAAATCAAGGATAGTTGATGATTACCTTATATGGCGCTCCTGGCTCAGTATTTGTACGAAAACCGCGTATTTTATTGCATGAAAAAAAAGTGCCTTTTATAGTTGACCCCATTAATCTCTATCGTTATGTTCATGAAGAGTTTAAACAAGCAAGTCCCCTGACTAAAATTCCTGTATTAAGAGATGATTCGTTTACCTTAGCTGATTCATCAGCCATATGTGCTTACCTAGATAAAAAATACCCAACCCCTAGTTTTTATCCACAAGACCCCCAAGCCTATGCCAAGGCGTTGTGGTTTGAGGAATACGCCGATACTGTTTTATTTCAAGCCATTGCACCTTGTTATTATCAAACTGTGTTAGTCCCGCTTTATCATGGGCGTGAGCCAGATACTACCCAGATTGACCAAGCGCTTACCCAAAGGCTGCCCGCTGTTGCCACATACCTAGAAACGCAATTAGTAGGAAATCTTTATTTTATAGCTGATCAATTCACCATCGCTGATGTTGCAATAGTGAGCATGTTTATGAATATGCATTTTTCAGGTTTCCCTATTGATGCATGCCGCTGGCCTAACTTAGCCGCTTATTTAAAAGCTCATTTTCAACGCGCGAGTTTTCATGGCTGTATTAAGGAAATAGAACGAGAATTGAATAAAATTGCTCCCCCGGCAGCTCCTTACCAATATCCGGATATACCAAATTAAGGGTAAATAACTAAACAACAACAACTAAAATACAGCACTATCTGTTATCTATTTTGTGGATAAGGATGTGGTTGTAGTATATACGGTTCACAACAAGCACAATTTAATCACAATAGAGTAAAGCCCGTCTCTAAATTATTGCGAGAGCTATTGTATTGTTCATATATTACTCATATGATACGATTTTTCCCTTTTAATTAAATATTAAAATGCGCTATTATTTTAACACGCCAGATCAAATCAATGGTGATGAAGCTTATGATCAAGCTGATTTTACCAAAGCCCTAACTTACTATAAGAACGCCCACCAAACCTTGAATCAAAAAGCAGCAGAACGCCACTTTAAGAGAAGAAGTGATTTTCTTTATGCCCTTGCTTTTGTTATTTGTGAAGAAATCATAACTAATTGTGAGGTTATTAATGCAACAATAAATGAGCAATCAACCAATGAGCAAACAACGTTTGATTGTGCGCCTATTGAAAAATTATGGCAGGACATCCCGGGGCTGGTGAATGAATTAGAAACTGTTTTTGATGAGATGGGCTCATCCGAAAAGAAAGAGATTATCAAAGAAAAAATGGTGTTTGGTTATCAATTACTTGCTGATGTGTGTGAAATAATTAGCGATGAATTAGTTGATAATCTCAATGAAATACCTCCTGAAAGCGACCTTGCACCTGCTTTAGAATGGATCACTAAAGCATTAAACTATGCTAAACAAGGAAATTCACCCCTAGATCTCGACTTGCACCTTGGATACTTAAATTTATTAGAGAAAGGATACAAAAGTAGTTTAGATAAAAGTTATCTTGTAAAAATAAGTCAGCATATTAGTAGCAATAAATTGCTCGAATTACCCCTTACAACGATGCAAACTCTTGAAATCCTAAGCTATCAACTGTTAGTTGCTGTTGCGAATGATGATGCGCATACGGCCAATCAATATATAGCAGAATTTAGAGAATTAATAGCAAATTCTGCTGATATAGATAGTGATCATCCTCTTATCGAAGATATAAAGAATTTAATTGCCCAGTTACCTGACGATAACGAAGTTACCCCTCTTAGGAAACGCAAATTCAAAGTAATTGATAAGCCTTTAAATGAAAAGGAAGAGAAAGAAGTTTTTTCAGAAGATGAGGATGAAGACGAGAGTCTTGTACTAAAACGATCTACTAGTAAAAAAACTTACAAAAAATCTAGAGCCATTTGTATAGATGATAATGATGCTACAGAAAGTGTGGAAATCAGTGCTATCGATACCGAGGCGGAAAGTATAGTGCCTCTTCCAACTGCTGAGGTACAACAGTCATACCCGAAAGATTTGCCGAGTATGTCTCAAATGTCTAATACAGCCACCTTTTTTGCTAATAGGCATACCGCTGCAAGAAAAGTTACCTTTAAAGAAGATTCTCATGCTATCGCTTTTGTAAAAACACTTAAGGAACTAGGTGGCAACGAGTCTAATCCTAATTTTTTAGCTAATATTCTTTCTCTGATTGCAGATTTTTACTGTCATACAAAGCTGCCCCTTAAGAATACCTCGTTATTAGCATTTGAACTTTACAAGAATGCTCTACTGTTAAACCCTAAACATGTTGTAGCACATACAGCAGTAAGGGAGCTTGGTAAACAACCAATCATCCGAGATAATAATCGCTATGGAAGCAGCTCTAACTCAACACAAACAAATATCAATACTATTTTCATAGATGCGATAGAAAGCTTAATGACGCAAATAGAAGCTTTTAAATTTCAAGACTTGGAAAAAATCAATCACATTACAGATGAGAGTATTAAATTTATCGTAAATAATTTAGTGAGTAAAAATATCGCCGGCTCTAGATCGGCTGAAATTGCCAGTAAAATTAATTCACGCTATAACTACTTTGCAGAGCACACGACAGGTCAAGAGCGTATGTTTTCTTACTCTTAAGTAATGTAAGGAGGTTGAAATGAATGATCAAATAAATACTAATCATTCATTTCATTCACTCTTTACATACTCAGAGCATGAGATTGATTGTCTAAAATATCAACCTTAGAAGTGTCTGCATAAAAACCTACTTTATTAAGTATCGCGCCTACGCTCTCTTGGCTTTGCGTTAGGCGAGTTAATCGCTCAACTTGCTCTTCATTTTTATCAAGTAATTTTTCATAGCGTTGATTGTTGTCTTTAAATTGCCCACTAATCCCCTGCAATTGCGATCCCGTTTCACCAAGACGTGCGGTAAATTGCCTGAGATATTTTTCTTGATTAGTTAACAAATCCTCTAAACCTTGCTGGAATGCCTCTTTCTTATCTTTGGCCTGAACCAGGGTATCAGTCAGCAAGTGTAATGTATTTTGTAGAGCAAGTGCGATTAATTTTGCTTGCCTAAGATCGCCTGTGAGGGTTGCGTTTAATTGCTCTAAATCAATGATTTCTGCTTTAAATGTAAACTCTCTTTGTTCAGCTGCTTGTATAATTTTATTTAATTCATCTTGGCTGGTTTGTAATAATTCGGAATATTTTTTTTCAGTCACGTTTAAATTGACTGTCATTTGTTCAAGGGCCTGTTGCGTTGTGTATAATTTTTCTTCAATTGCAGCTAAATTTTCATTCTCGGATGTTAGGAAGTTAACTTCTCCCGCCATTTTGCCTAGCAATTCTGCTAAATAACTATTTTCTTTTTGAAATTTATTTAACTCAAGGACTAACTGTTCGTTTAATTGGTTTAATGAATCCATTAATAACTCAAATACCGTCAGCAAACTTACAATTTCATTTTTTAAGTACTCATTATTTTTTTCATTTTGTTGATGATGATTATCAAGTAATAAACTGCTAGCGACATAATTAATAAGACAAAATAAGCTAATTGCTAGCAATAGGGTAAGGTGTGTAACGATAGCTGTAATAAATAAAGGAACAGTCAGGATGATACCAAGAAAAATTTTTTGCCAAACAGGTAGCTTGCCCCAACTGTGAGATGCCTTAGCAAAGAGGCTGTTATTTTGTGGTGTGTCAATTAAATGGATAACCTTTTCTTTTATTTGCGCAAGTTGTCTTTTACGCCCAAGAGTTTGAGTTAATTGCTCTTGCTGTTGCAGCGGATTATCATTAAGCAACCTATTATCTGCAAAAGCTAACTCCTCGCTACCGCTCTTTAGCTCGCCCTTTTTTTGTATCTCACGCATTCCATTTTCCCTTCTACAGTGAAACTAATTAACCCAAGCAAATTGTAGCGAATAGCTAATCAATAATCATTATTTTCTTCAGTATGCTTCTCCTCATAGCAACCCTTTGCCTTTAAGAGAGGCAGCTATTATCTCTTTTAAAGCAGACTTGATAAATAAAGGGCTTACTGTATAATATGCTTTCACTTTTAAATTCATTACTGCGTTAGAGCAACATTAAGGATCTTAAATGAAGTATAGATTGACAGGTCTTGAAAAGGTTTCTGGAGCTAAATTCATTGCGGCTTTTGCAAACATCCCAGCTAACACAACCATACTTGACGCTGATAAAAACCGGCTTTCTCACAAGAAAATTGTCAATCTAGTCCAAGCTTTTCAACTTATTCCCCCTTCTGTCTCTGTATTTTCGTTGGTGGACAATGATTTAGGTAATATAGAGGCAGGCAAATTACAGCAATTTGCTAATCTTATTCCCAGGGAAGTTTGCTCAATTAATTTAGAAAAAAATAAACTTTTTCATAAACGTGGTAACGAGTTAGCTTCTTTTTTTGCTGCTTTTCCACCTAACTTAACAAAATTAAATCTAAGCCACAATCAGTTAAAAGATATTAAAGATGGCAATTTAGATATTGCCTTTCGGGCTATACCCCAAAGTGTGCGTGCGCTTAATTTATGTAAAAATAGACTGCATTTATTATCCTTAGACAAATTAAATGCGCTGAGCAATACGCTGCCACATATAGAAACTATTGTCTTAAGTTCCAATGAAATTAAAAGAATGTCACTGGAACAACGGGAAGCATTAGGCGCTGTCTTTCCTAATGTAAAGGAAGTTTATATTGTAGACAATAAAGGTCAGAAGGTAAGCCCCTGTTTAGAAACGAGCTTAATTAAATCACTAAAAGTAAGAGAGGAAGTCCCTTCTTTGCTTGGGATAGCATCGTTTTTTGTAGCCAAAAATAAACAGCATCCTCAACTAAGAGACTATAAACAAATAATCCCAGAAGATCTGCATGATACTGTTGACCATGCCTTATCGCTATCGCCAACAGCAAAATTTTGAGCTTAATACATATCGGTTGGATGGTAGATTGGGTTTAGCCCAACCTACCTGACTATTCTGCTAACACCGTAGGGCCATAGGGTGGGCTCGCGTTTACGAGAACGCCGCTGCGGGCTTTGATGTTTACTTTAGAAAATACCATGCCGTCTTTTTGCGCCTCTAGCGTATAATCCCCAGGTGGCACATTAACAAAGGCGATGCCACCATCAAGTGAGGTCGATGCTAGTTTTCTACTAAACGGGTTTGTTTTTTTAGTAATTGGTAAAATACCAAAATAGAAAGGTTTTTTATTTAAATTAGGCGATAAAGTAACCTTGACCCCTTCAATACCTTGCGGTAAATCAGCAAGTGTCATATTTGGCGGGGTGACCGTTGCTGCCACTTGGCAAGCGTTTGGATCTTCTTTCTCCCCCATCGCAAGAGCAAACAACTTATAAATAAAGTTTGATGGCACTTGAAAGGAAATATTTTTCAAAAAATCATCATTATTTATTCCTTCAGGTGGAACTATCATGGTTGCAGTTTGTGTGGTTTTAAAGCCTGACCAGAACGATCCTGGTTTTTCCAAAACCAACGTGATGGGTTGTCCAACTGGCCACTCAAAGGGCCCAAATTTTCCTGCATCGTCAGTCTTAAACTTTAATTGCTCATTTTCAATCACAGTAATGGTGGCATCTGGAATTGGTTTGCCTGATATAAATGAAATAGCAAATCCAGATATCAAGGCAGTAGCATTTTCTATAGGCTGTTGCATGATTAATTCCTTTTAATTATAAAAACCTAAATACTAGTTAGTTAGCTTTTTTAAATTTTCTTATAGTAACAAGAAATTAATTAATAGTTAATTTCTAACCGCAAAAGTTGCTCGTCTTGCTCATATTTAAAAAATAGAACAAAGCAAATTAGCTTAAACGCAATTGTTATAGGTGCTTAACAGATTAAACACAACATGTTATTACTAAAAGCTGAAATGCTTTTTTTAGGATGGATATATGAAGAAGTTTTATTTTTTTGGTGTCATTTTAGCTGTTTTTATGACGAGCCTGACAGCTGAAACAGTAAGTCGGCTACCTGAAAGTATTTCAGCAACCATGTTGCTTGATTTTGAATCAAATCCTGTGGAAGTAAAACGTGCTATTCAAATGGCGCTAGATTTGGCTGCGCAAAATATAGGTTATCAATATGGTTCTGCCAAACCCGAAGCCGGTGGCATGGATTGCTCAGGAACCATGTATTACCTGCTCACTAAACTTGGCATAAAATCAGTGCCCCGCTCTTCCGAAGGCTTATATCAATGGGTGAAAGATAAAGGTAATTTTTATCCAATAACTAAGCCTTCTTTTAATGATCCTGAATTCTCAAAGCTTAAACCTGGTGACTTACTCTTTTGGAGCGGGACTTATAAAAGAGAGCATCCCATCTACGTCACTCATGTTATGATGTACCTTGGAAAAAATAAACAGGGCGAACCGCTCATGGTCGGCGCCAGTGATGGGCGAACTTATAAAGGCAGACAGATTTATGGCGTCAGCGTGTTTGATTTTAAATTGCCACCGAGCACAAGTACCAGTAAATTTTTAGGGTATAGTTGTATACCGACATTGACTTGTAAAAAATAATTGCCTTAATTGGATAGGATTTCCAAAATGAATGCCAGTAAACAATTTTCTTTAGTTGATCAAGTTGCTATTGTAACCGGGGCTTGTGGGGGCCTTGGCCAGGAATTAGTAAAAATTTTAGTTGACGCAGAAGCAAACGTTGTTTTAGCCGATGTAGACCAATCAAGTTTAAATGCCCTAGCTTTAGAGATTAATTCTAATAAAGTTCTAGCCCAGTTGTGTGATGTAACCGATAAAAAAGCTATTAATAATTTAATTAAAAAAACACATCAAAAATTTGGTCGCATTGATAGTTTAGTCAATTGTGCAGGCATCTTAGGCGGGGATCATTTTTTATTTGATGTATCTGAGGCTGAGTGGGATAAGGTACTCGATATTAATCTTAAAGGGACTTGGTTAATGTCAACGGAAGTAGCTCGGTATATGATTAAACATAAAATCAAAGGGAAAATAATCAATATTTCTTCATCCTTAGGTAAGCGTGCGCAATTAAAACGGATAGCTTACGCGTCATCAAAAGCAGCTGTTGAACACCTTACACGTAACATGGCAATGGAATTAGCCGAGCACGATATTCGGGTTAATTGCCTAGCACCTGGCTGGATGGAAACGCAAATGGTCAGAGAATTTTTAGAAGGCCCAGAAGGTGAAAAATGGCGTAAAACGATTCCTTTAAGACGAGCTGCTAAGCCCCAGGAGTTAACCGGCCCACTATTATTATTAGCCTCTGATGCCTCAAGTTATATGACTGGTACCATCTTACGAGTAGATGGCGGCTATACTTATTGTGGTATCGAACTGCCTGAGTAAGACAGATTATTAGCATGGCATGCGAGAAAAAAACTTATTATACGCCTTCTTGGCCAAAGGCAATGATATGATATGTTATAGTAGTATCGTTTTAAGTATCTAAATGAGCACAATGGTAACTACCAACAGCCGCAATAATGTCTTATTGCGGCCTTATATAAGTCCCTATTTAGGAATAAGCAGAAATTGGTTGTCTTAGCTCTCGGCATTGCTGCATAAACAATAAAGTATCCTTATCAGGCGCACAATCTTTTGGTTTCTTACTTGCTTTATCCAAAATGTTACTTCGAGCTCCAGCCAATATCAACATTTCAATCATAGGCTTATCGCCATTAGCTACTGCTTTATGAAGTGGTGTTTTACCTTCTTTATCCTGAAGGTCTAAACTGACACCGGCTTTTACTAAAACGCGTGCACAATCTAAATTTTGACATGCAACAGCCCAATGTAGAGCAGTACGTTCAAGGGTTACATCTTTTTTATCTAAATCATTAGGTATTGCTTTGATAAGTACTTTAAGTTCAAATAAGCGCCCCCAAGCAGCTGCTCGTCTTAATGCTTGCTCATGAACAGGACTACCTGTTTCACCCGGCTTACGTAATGAGGTGCATACAGTGGCAAGCTGAACTTGCTGCTGAGTACTACGGCCTTGATGAATGAAGCTTAACAATTTTGGTGCAATCTTACCATTTGCTTGTTCTATTATCTTTTGATTTGTTTCAACTAATCTAGAGCTTACTGAAGACATAGACAGTAGTTCCTGAGTACGCTCTATTTCTTGATTGCTAAGTGGTTTTTCAGCAAATAATAAATTGGATAATTCTATAAGAAGTTGTGGCATACCTCCAAATAAGGATGTGTCATTAGAAAATATGGACTTTACTGCTATCAAATAAGCTGTGACGAAGTTCTCATTAGTATCTATATCCTGATAAAAGGGCAGCTTATTATCTTGCATGGCTTCAAGTGTACTGGTAACACCAGTTGATGCAACTAATGTTGCCGTTGCACCGGCAACCATTTTACGCATCAAATGATTAGGTAAGGATTGATAAAATTGAATCGGCGGAAATGATTTTTTAATAGCAGGTAAGGAATCATCTAGCTTATAAAATAATTCAATTTCAGGTTTGCTATTATTGAAATCTCCTACGAGTATATATTCATCCTGATTACTTAACTTAATATACTGCGCAATTAATTCGTATGCAGTCCACTCTAATGCTGCATTAACATACATAAATCCGTAATTCCCAGAAGGTAGCATAGATTGTTGTTCACTAGATAGCTCTGGCAAATCTTTGGCTTTATTAATGGCTGGTAAACCTAAACGTTCATTACTTAGTCCGGCACTGGCTAAAAATAGATCGCTTTCACTAAATAATTCATAAAGTCCAGGCTGCTTATTGCGAAGGTAATGGCGATAACCTAACTGCGCAAATACAGTATCGTAGGCTTGCTTATTAACATTTCCCACAACCAAAAGTTTGCTTTCAGGATCAAGAACTCGCTTTACAATATCTGCAGCTGCATACTTGCAACGATTCGCATCTATAAACGCTACAACAGTATTTTCAATAGCATCAAATTTTTCTAACGAAGAAAGGCCAATACTAGTGTTTTCTATATTAACTCGATTATTTACTACAGGACCGTAGAGGCTTACAAATTGAGAAATACCATCTAAGCTACTAACTAAAATAACATCAATATTCTCTTGAGATTTTGTAATCTCTTTTACAAGATCTTTAGCTATATTTCCAGCGAAAGTGTAATCACCTCTAGCTTCTGGATTAACACAATTAGCATGAATAAGAATGACTTTTCCCATTGTACACCTTACTAGTAATTAAGAAGAGAAAAAATCTTAAAATGCTAACCTTAATGAAATATTAAGTATGTTAATTTTCTTCAACATTTTTAGTATTAAGTCGAATTAAATTTCATCTTATTGGCTATACTTAATATTTAATAATAAATTCAGCTATTATTTAAATAGGAATAATTAGGCACTTACCAAAAGGATAATTGGATAGCATGTCTATGCCATGGCGAAAAAAAGCGATAAAAGAAATTCTTGCTGAAATTAATCGAAGCGCAGAAACGCATCTCTTAGAAATTCGTTTACCCAAACTTTCATCCATTAATTTATACATAAAAGATGAAACCAGCCATAAAACCGGAAGCCTAAAACACAGACTTGCCCGCTCATTGTATCTTTATGGCCTTTGTAATGGCTGGATAGATAAAGACACAACCATTATTGAAGCCTCTTCGGGAAACACGGCAGTATCTGAAGCGTACTTTGCATCCTTATTAGGACTTAAATTTATCGCTGTTATGCCTAAAACCATTTCACAAACTAAAATCAAACGCATTCAACTTTATGGCGGTGACTGTGTATTTATTGATAATGCCAAAATAGATAGAAGCGTTGCCGAGCAGCTAGCACAAGAAATTAATGGGCATTTTATGGATCAATTTACCTTTGCCGAAAGAGCGGTTGATTGGCGCGGGAATAATAATATTGCCGAGTCAATATTCCGACAAATGGCACAAGAGCGCTACCCTATTCCGTGCTGGATTGTATGCGGTGCCGGAACAGGTGGCACTGCGGCAACCTTAGGACGTTACATTCAATACGCTTTACATCCAACAAAATTATGCGTTGTTGATCCTGAAGATTCTGTCCTATATGATTATTATCAAACACGGGATAGCTCAGTGACTATGCCATCCTGCTCACGTATTGAAGGTATTGGTAGAAGTTATATTCCCGCCTCTTTCTTTCCTAATGTTATTTCTCACATGATGAAAATTCCTGATGCAGGCAGCATTGCGGCCCTGCACTTTTTAGAAAAATTAACCGGTTTAAGATTTGGTGCGTCAACAGGCACAACGCTTTATGGATCATTTAAGTTAATTGCAAACTTACTACAAGAAAATAAGCCAGGCTCACTTGTTGCCATTGCTGGCGATAGTGGCCATCTCTACAATGAAACTTATTATAATCAAGATTGGTTAAAAGAGAAAAATATCAATATTGACCCATATCTAGAGCAAATTTGGAATTTTTACGATACCGGAGAGTGGATTAATATTTAGCTGCGAAATTCGATATGCTATATCTACTGCCGCCCAACAGCTTATTTTTTCTTAATATTGTCTTAATAATAATCAGTTATCCTTGCGCCAATTCCAACCGAAATAGGAAAGATAATGGGCAAAACTTTAATTTATACTGATTTTGATGGTACGATTACTGGCAGAGATGGCAGTAAAACCGTGTTTTCTACTTTTTATGCTTCCTTGCAACAAGCGCCAGATAAGAATAATTATCGCTTAAGCCCTTTAAAGAATAACGAAGAAGTTCAACAGTTATTTAGAACAAAATTTGGTGAATTTACGAGTGATTTTGACTACACGAAAGAAGATGCAGATATGCTCATGCATAAAGATGCAGTGATCTTCTTCCACGAATTACTACAACAAGAAAATGTTATTATTAGTATCGTTACTAAAAATCGAGCAGATTATATTCAAGCTATGCTTCAATATCAGGGTTTTAGCGCAGAAGAGATTAACAAAATAAATATTATGGATTCAGGCCGTAAATATACTGATGTTAATTGGCATATACAACAACAAAAAGGAAATGAATCTATTGATAGCATTTATATTATGGATGACAGTCAAGCAGATTACCGCGCTATGATTCAAGCTGCCCAAGCAAACGGGTACGCATATTGTGTGTCTGCGCATAATGAAGGTGTCGGTCAATTTAAGTGGTCAGTTTACCTTGATGATATTCAACGAGCACTGCAAACTCAAATGGAAGAAGCACCATTAGAAATTGAGTCGCCAGATTCTCCGGCCTTCTATCCAGCTTTTTCGCTATCGCCGCTAGTTACATCTTCAGGCGTAACTACCTTTGGTGTATTCACCCCCGCAATACCAAGCTTACAAGTGCCGGACGATGTAGACAAGGTTGAGCAAACTAGCTTAAATGTGTAGTTAAATTTACGCGCAATTTATCCTTTTAATTTAACAAATGTAGGTTGGGTCCATGGCCCAACCTACTTAACTGGGTTTAAAAACCATCCAATATAAATTCATGAGCGGCAAAATAGTCGCAATGGTTCCAAACACCATCCACCATGTTTCATACTGCCAGTAAGTAACTGGAATCGTTTCACTGTTTTTAAATAAATTTGCTAGGCGATGCAATTTTATTTGGAGTGGTATTAGTATGATTACCCAGATAAGACCAGATATAATAAATAAACTAATTCCCCATACAATCCATTTAACTGATAGAAAATTATGGAAATAGCTAGCCATTAATAAACCGGTGATTGCGATAATAATAACGCCAGTTGTCGTAAAAATAATATCTGTGTAAGTTACCAGGCGCTGCGAAAAAGCAATGACTTTCCAGTCACGACTTATGTCAGCAAAGCCTTTCCAAAATCCGGTTACGATGATATTGCCTAAGAATAAAACTACCCCAAAAATATGTAACATTTTTAACATGAGATAATAATTCATAAGTAGCCTTTTTCAATTCTCAATAATCCATTAAACTAACCATTTTAAATGACTTACTAAAATGGAAAAACTTAAGCGCGAATTTTATGCCAATGATGCCCTAACTGTCGCCCAGCAATTACTGGGTAAATATCTTATACATGTGGTTAATAAGCAAGAAAAAATAGGACGAATTGTTGAAGTTGAAGCATACCTTGGACCTCATGATTTAGCCTCTCATGCTTCAAAAGGCATAACGCCTAGAACTAAAATTATGTATGGCCCGCCAGGCTTTGCTTATGTTTATTTAATCTATGGTATGTATCATTGCATGAATGTGGTTACCGCAGAAGAAGGTTTTGGCTCGGCAGTCTTAATAAGAGCACTTGAGCCTATTCAACATATTACTGAGCGCACCCAAGGGCCGGGTTTGCTTTGTAGAGCAATGCACATCAATAAAGAATTAAATGGGCATGACTTATTAAGTGATAACTTTTACCTTGCCATTAGTGAAGATAGCCCATCATTTACTATGGTAACCCGACCAAGAATCGGTGTTGCTTATGCTAAAGAATGGGCAGAGAAGCCATTACGCTTTTATATTCAAGGCAATCCCTTTGTCTCAAAATTATAAAGCAGGTGGTTAGCCTCCCAGCTTACCCATCCGATTAATTTGACTTTGTAATTGTGTCATTTGTTGCTGCAAGCCTGCTTGAATTTGTTTAAGCTGATTTTGAGTCTGCGTATTTAGCTCTTGTATTTGACCTTGAAAGGTGGTTTGTAATTGCTTTAATTGCTGTTGTATTTGAGTATTTAAAGTGGTTATTTGTTGCTGATGTTGCGCTTGCATTTGCTTAAATTGATTTTGAATTTGGTTATTTAGTTGCATAATTTGTGTATTTACTGATTGAGCAGGTGCCGAAGCTGAGTTATTCGCTGCCGCATGACTAGCTTGGGTAGACGCGATTAATAATAAACTATAGGCACCCATTTTTAATTTTTGATTCATAATCATTTCCTTATTTTAAATGCATCATTGCAAATACTTTAACTAATTTAATAAGGAATGCAAAGATTAAAATTATTTACTTGCCATTTTTACTAGTTTAAACGTATATTTATAGCGAAATTTATCTTCATGGATGGAGATTATAATGGATATATTTGATATTCATGAATCTTTTCCTGTAGTAGCCACGCTAAGAAAAAAACTGACATTAGCAAGCATTTTAGAGAATTTACTAGCTTATAAACAAGAATTCGAAACACTATTATTAACATATGGCGCAATAATTTTTCGTAATTTACCTGTAACAGAAGCTAGTCAATTTGCATATTTTATTGAAAAACTAAGCTTAGGAAAATTTTTTAGCTACGTAGGCGGAGATAGCCCCAGAAGTAAATTAATGGATGGCATCTATACGTCTACTGAAGCGCCACCTAAGATTTATATTCCTCTCCATCAAGAGCTTTCATATTTACAAACCTACCCTAAACATATTTATTTCTTTTGTGAAATTGAACCTGCGACTCGAGGTGAAACTATTATTGGTGATGCGCGAGAAGTCTATAAACAACTTGATCCAAAACTCGTGGCGCGCTTTCAAGATAAAAAAATCACCTACATTTCCCACTATTATCAGAAAAGTAAGCTGATGGATTTAATTAATCATTTTGCACGCTCACATAAATCCTGGTTAGAAGTATTTGAAACGACTGATCCCGAAGAAGTGATGCAGTTTTGCAAAAAAAGTAATATTGAATTGCATTGGCTAGGAAAGAATTGGATTGAACTTAAACATACTATGTCGCCTTTGTTACAACACCCCATTACCAAAGAAACGGTTTGGTTTAATCAAGCACACTTATTCGATTTTAGTCCTAAGTTATTAGGGTTATTAAGATTCCTAGCTGCCAAATTAGTTTATTTTCGCCGCTTAACACGTTTGCATGAAGTTACTTTTGCTGATGGAGATAAAATCTCGCGCAAGGATATTTATCATATTATGGATATCTTGGATAAATGCACTGCCTCTATTCCTTGGAAGAGAGGCGATATCATGCATTTTAGCGATGCATGGCCGGGCCACGTTTAAAGGCCCACGTCGTATATTAACGTCAATGACTGCTTAAATGAAGGCGTAAGAATTACTGCGTGTTTCCTCAGGCACTACTTGATCAGCATCAACTGTATGTGGGGCATCTAGAAGATTTATAAACTCCCCTATGCCTTTAGTTTGTTTATCAGCAAGGAATTTCACTTCTTCAACAACCGATTGGCCCTTAATAACAGCAATTGCAGTACCTATCATGACTGCGCCTAAACCTAATGCTAATGCGCCCCAGGGTCCAGTCGCTAAAACTAATGCACTCGCTGTGGCTCCAGCAAGAGCTGCCATTGCTTCACTCATCATCACAAACCCTGTTAGGCCTGCTATGAAACCAGATATAGAGTAAATTGAATTAAAAAACAAACCAATGCCTGTTGCTGCTTTATTACTTTTTTTATTTTCCTCTAAGCGCAGTTTTAAATAGTTATATTGCGTTTTTAGAGCATTAATGTTTTCATGGGTAGGATTTTCTAAACATAAAGTTGCTGTTGATAAAATAGCTAGTAAAAGTGGCTGAGTTCCTTTATTTAAGATATTTTTTAATTCTTCTAAACTTAATAAGAATTTTTGTCCTTGAATAACCAGATGATTGTCATATAGTTTATTTTTGAGTTCATGATTATTTATTGTTAAGGCAGAATGAAGGTGATTTTGTAATTGTTTTTGAAATTTTTTACGCTCAGTAATCCAATTCATTATTCTTTTTAATCCTCTATGTGTTAATAACTTGGGCATAATATATAGCAGTTATTTTATAGGTACAATCCCAATTTTGTTTGTATCTTCTTTAATTTTTTTTGAATATAAATTTGGTAATGTGCTAAATTATTATGGGTTATTTATTTTCATTTTCGTTATCGTTTAAGACGTTTAATTAGAAGACTTTTTGTAAGTTAATCAGGCTTGTTTAATTTGTATTAGCTCGCGTTAGCTTAGGTTATCTACAGTAATATTTGCGGCTTTTCCTTGTGCTTGTATGGCCGGATAATACATGGATTCTGCATAAATAGGTGGTACAATGAATTTACCCACGCTTGTTGCTTTGATGTGGTAGCGAATTTCTTTTGCCTCACTGCCTACACCAATAAAGAAAAGCGCCCTATCCTCTCGTAGGTCAGCATAATCTACTTGATTAAGGTTAACTGAATCATTAACTACTTCAAAACCACCGGGTAATAGGTCAGTAATAGCAATATTATTGACGTATTGATCATCTAAGGCTCGAATTTTAATCCGTACTTCTATTTCGGTGCCTAAATTTGTATTGGTAATTGGCTTACCATCCGGAGATAAATATTCGCGATAGATTTCTAAGCCTTGTTTAACTTCCTTTGCAGGTATTTGTTTATTAAAGCCTGCTTGAGTTAACTGATAAAAATAGGCCGTCTTGTCAGGGTTATCAATGATAACTTGTTTAGCATTTTCAGAGATAGCTGCTTTTTTAAATAAGGTATTAGATGCATCCAATATTTTTTGCTGGTTATTTGGTAACAATTCACGAATAACTAGAGGCTGCTGGTTAGGATCAGGTTGATTTGCTTGCCCATAAGACGTTAAAGCTAAGCTTGCATAACCTGACAATAGTGTATTTAGCTCATCACTGCTGATAGCTTTTACTAATGACATAATTAAACCATTACCTAATTTTGGTAATTTATCAGGAAAATGCTTAGATATGAGATACAAATATTGCGCATCCGCAAGATTAGCATTGTAAAAATCTGTATTTGGCAAACTTGTATTGTGTACTTGATAGCGCCTAATTAATTGCTCTGCATTAGTTTCACTTTTTAGCAATTTATACGTTGCTGCCAGATAGGCGCCGGTTATGGTTTTTTGCCAATTATTAGTTTTATCTCTATCTAAATAAAGTTGTAAATTTGTTAAATAATTTGTCGTTACAATTTCGTTACGCGTCAAAATATAAATTGCGTAAGCCTGCAGACGTGCAGTTTCAGCATCTTGCGCATTTTGTGATACAAAGTCTTTTAAATAACTTATACCAATTGACATGAGATCATTAGGAACAACATAACCTTGATCTCTTGCTTCAGTTAAAAAATGTAGTGCATAAATAGAAGCAAAGGTATCATTATATTTATCACTAGCGGATGGCCAATAACTAAAAGCACCATTAGACATTTGCCGTTGGCTTAGCAATTGAATTGTGTCTTGCACCTTCGTAAGAGCTTGACTTTTATCCTTTATGTTTAGATACCAATCTTTATTAGCCATTGCTAACAAAGGCATCGCTTTGCTTGTTAATTGTTCGGTACAACCGTAAGGGAAATTATCTAAATAATGCTGCAATCCATTCACTAAAATAAGTGGATTAGTGGATGCAGCGATATTTACTTGTCGATATTCTGAGTATAAATTGCGTGTAAGATTAACTGTTTTTTGTACATCACTTACAACTTGGCTATCAACCGTTGTAATAAAGGGACTAGCAGGCCTTATACTTAAGGTTGCATCCATCTTACTGGTTTTATCATTTAAACTAGCTTCCAGTGTCACTTTAGCAGAACCTAAATCAGATTTAGCTCTTACTTTAAATTGCACCACGCCTTCATGTCCTTCGCCAATATTAACCGTTGCTTTGTTAGGCCCTATGATTTCTAAGCCAGGGGTAGTAAGTAATTTAACAGTGATGGGTGTCTTGTCTCCTGAGCCCTGAATATTATTGGCAACACTTGCGGTAATCTCAAAGTTATCATTAGGTGTAACAAAAGTAGGAACATTTGGATTAATAATAAAATTGCCACGCACTTCAAGCGACTTATCAGTAGAGCCCACCGCATTGTCCGCAACCGCTACTGCCATTACTTTTATAGAGCCATTAAAGTAATTAGGTATCTGATAAATTAATTCCCGTTGATTAGAATCGGCAGTAACAATTCCTGACCAAAAAACAACCGGTAAATCTGTTTTACGTTTAAAGGGATTAAGATGAGCTGCAAGAAGCTCTTCGCTGCCATCCCCTCCTACGGTTGATAATTCTCTTTCCCGAATATACTTTGGTAAAATTTGATCAACTGTTTGCTGGGTCAGCACTTCTAAAGCACGCTTTTGGAAAAAGAAAGCCAGAGGATCAGGCTTTGGATATTTAACCACTTGTAATATGCCTTCATCAACAGCAAATACGATTATTTTCCCAGGCTTATCAGTGCTATATTTAATGGTTAAATTATCACCCGGCTTCACTAGTTTAGCTGTATCCAGTTGTATATGGACAGCGTGATTATCATGATTTAATTTAAAAGGAATAACGTTATAGCTGAGTGGACTAATAAATAACTCAGGCGAATTCCAGTCACGAATAAAGGCAATATTAACATAACCATTGCCTTGAAAATTTTCTGGAATGTGGATCCTTTGTACTGAACTTGTTGTGTCGGTCTTAAACCATTGCGTCGCATAGACTTTGTCACGTTCGATAGTAATTAATCCTGAGCCAGTATAGGGTGCTGTAACTTGCAACTCGATCTCGTCACCAGCACTATATTCAGCCTTGTTAAGCTTAACATTAAGCTCAGCATTTTTAGCTAATGGTAATTGGCTTGTGCCCACTACTGAAAATTTAATGCGGTTTAATTCAACATTATTTTCATCTAAGATACTTAAAGCAAAATCACCAATTTGATCAGTGGGCAACGTATAATTAGTACCTTGCTCATTAATAGCAATAGGATTTGTATTAACCACTTTGGTCTGTATTACTGATTGGTATTGATAAGTGCCATTAGCATTTTTAACAAGTGTACTTACTGGCCGTAAAGACAATAGCTGAATTTTTAGATTACTAACAGATTGTAAATTAAGCTTAGGATTAACGGCAATAAAATTAAGCTCTCGTATACTATTTTGCTTTATATAATTAAGTGCGCCATCTGGCTTATAACCAATAAAATAAGGTAAAGGACTTATTAGCGTTTTAGCTTGGGCTGTGACACTTCGGCCCCCTTCTGCTTCAAAACCTTCTGCAAAAAAAGTTAATTGATACGTTGCTTTTTCAAAACGATCTAGGCGCAAGTCAAAGTTTGCCTCACCCTTATCATTGGTTTGGTTATCAGACAACGTTTCAGTGTATACTTTAGCCGGCTTGGCAGGATCAAGTAACGGATCAGAGAAAATATAACTTGGGTACTTTTCAAATTCTATTTTCTGGGGGGTTAAGAGAATTTTTGCGCCCACTCGTCTATTTTCAGCAGGTGCACCATAGAGATTCCATAAATTAACATGCGCTGTAACCTTCGCAGGCGCAATCCACCCAGCCGTACTGGGTGTTGGTAATATTTGAGTTGTTATACGCATTCTATCAGGTTGAAATTCAGCAACCTTAATGGTCGTATTGCCAAGAATACTTTCTGTATGCTTATCTTTTACCGTATATAAATAAACAGAATATTGTCCTGTAGGCGAACTAGGATTGGTTTTAAAATCAAAACTTAAAAATCCCGTTGCATCTAAAGTGTATTTTTGGTCATAAACAGTCGTTCCGCGGGGATCGACGATAATCGCTTCTAAAGGTAATCCTGGTGGCTGCGGCTGTGCATAGGCTTGTTTAATAACCATACCAAGATGAGCTACATCACCTGGTCTATAAATTCCTCTGTCAGAAAAAAGATAAGCACTTAGGCTCGGCAATTCTTGGTTATTACTATAAAGGCCACCAACATCAAAACGAGAATAATTAAGTTGCCGGTTAGCGTTATTATAAGGAATAAACGAGACATCATTGCCTAAGCGAGCTAAGTAAACGACCGGTTCGCGATCATCTATAAAATCTTTTAATGTGGGAAAACTAACCCGCCCTTGATTATCCGTGAGGCTAGAAAATATAGGCAATCCATTTTTACCTAGGATCGATACTTCCACACCTGCAATAGGATTTCCTCCGGTAATAGATTCTACAAACACATCATGACTGCCGTTACTATTGTCCTTTACTAACATACCTAAATCGGTAATAAGTATTAAACGGCTAGCCCTTACGTCCAAAGCGTTCTTATTAACTAAATCCCAACCAGTGGCCTTTAGCAAAAATAAGCCTTTCATACCATCAACAGGCGCAGATAAATATTTAGTTAAATCCAGCGCTGTGTATTGTTGCTTGGTTAAATCACTGTCATCAAACGACTGTACTTCTGAAAAAATTTCACTGATGTTTTGTTGATTAAAAGTATAATTAACAAAACGTGGGTTGTTAAAATCACCTTCTGTCTGCGTAATTAATTGATTAATATTACCCGGTAACACCCGTGCTATTTCAAATTTAACTGCGGGTACGCCGCGCACCAGCACCGATAATTTTTTCTCACCACTTAAGGCAAGTAAGGCCCCTTTATGTAGGAAACTAATTTCTTTAGGTAATTCAGGCACTTTAATAATTGCTGCATAATCATTAGTAAGCGCAAAATTACCAAAAGCTCGTGCGCCCTTGTCTATTTTTAAGTAAAGGTAGCGTGGGCCTTGTACATTAAATTTATAGCTATGCAGCGTTGCATAATTTCTATCGGCAGGTATTGGCTGCAATGCTATAGGTTTTGCGAGGGATAATATGGCTGGTGTTACTTCACCAGGATTTTGCCATTCATAATTTAATTTTTCTGTTTCAAGTTTTGTTGCCGGGTAGTTTTCTGATAATAAATAAACATGTAATGATTTATTAACTTGCGTATCAGTTATCCCGATGGAACTTTCTATGGTTAGCACTTGCTCTGGCCTATCTTGCTCATTGCGCACAATAGAGGCCGCGGTGTTGGTTATTTTAAAGTAACTCGCTGCATCAGGAATTAATAAATTTTTAGTAATTTCCTGAGCCAAGGAACTACTGCCTGTGCTTGATTTAACACCCTTATCAATAGTTAATACCAAGTAACGTTCAATCGCTGTTATGGGCAGGGTTTCTGAGCGTATGTAAGCTGTACGCTTGTGCTCATCATAGTCGACAGTCCATTTAAAATGTTGCGCAGCTAAATTAAGCTTTTCATTTTTAATGTCTTGCAATAGAAGGGAAACTTTTTTCTCAAAACTGTCAGAATCTACAGGAAAATTAAAGTCAACGGTAGCCACCGCTTGCCTAACTTTAGGATCAACTGGATCTTGATAGAATTTAAATTCTTTAATTTGCGCTTGAAAAGGCTCTGTTGAAAAAGAGTAGGCTAGACTCTCCATACGCGTGCCTTTAGCGAAAAATTCTTTACCAAATTGAATCGTGTAAGTTTGCCCCGCAGGCCAGTCTTCATCAGGGGTAAATACTAAGCGATGATCCCCTTCCCAAGCCCACACACCTTTCAGCGCTGGTTTTAACTGGATATACTGAGATACTTCTTTATCAACTAATTCTAAGGGTGCAACAGACTTAGGGATAAATTCTTTATCGGTGCGCAAACCAAAATCAATTCCTAAAATGTCTGGTTTAAGGGTATCTGCTAGCGGGGTAATTTTAGGAGGCGCAATATTAGCGGTAATTAATTGTGGTTTTGGTAAGTTTATATACCAGTGATAACTATATAAGGCAGTTAGTAACCCTAGTAATAAAAATACGGTGATCGACCAAAATAAACCCGGTCGATTTTTCGCTTTCCGCTGTAAATAGCCAATCCAAGGTGGGCTAGACCAGTGAACCTGCCCTAATATAAGCGCTAAAAAAGAATTAAACTTGGTTTTTTTTTTAGCAATAGGCGTATCGTTCATATATAATCTGACCTAAAAAGGGGCATAGAGACGAATTGAGGTTAAAAAAACACCAAGTTTACTATGCAGTTTATTTTTTTAAAAGATTAGATTCAAGCTTTATGAAGATTTTTTTTACATCATTAATATTGGCTGCCCTTATTTTTTTAACTGCCAGTTGGGTCATATTATCTTTTTCTCCACCGCCACCCTTATTAGAAAAGCTAAATTTTTCCACAGTCGTTTATGATGATCATAAGCAGTTATTACGTTTAACGCTTAATAACGACGATAAATACCGCGTTTATACCCCTTTAAAAAAGATTTCGCCCCACCTTGTTACTGCAACCTTACTACAAGAAGATCAGTATTTTTACAACCACTATGGTGTCAACCCTTTCGCAATAATAAAAGCAACTTGGCAAACTTATTTAATTAAATCACGTCGTATGGGTGCATCAACAATTACCATGCAGGTTGCGCGATTGCGTTTTGGTATTAACTCGAAAACTTTATCTGGAAAGTTTATGCAGATTATACGAGCGCTGCAATTAGAGATGCATTACAGTAAGACTCAAATTTTAGAAGCCTATTTAAATCTCGCACCTTATGGCGGTAATATTGAAGGGGCTGGTGCTGCCAGCTTAATTTACTTTAATAAGCCTATTGCTAATATTAATTTACCTGAAGCCTTAACGCTTGCTGTTATGCCGCAAAACCCGAATAAGCGGACACCGCAAAATAAAGATTTAAAAAAAATTCGCAATAAATTATTTGCTCGCTGGCTAGCGCTACATCCAGAAGACCGCAAACAAAAAATAACTATTGACTTACCTCTTGCTATGAAATCTGTGGCTTCACTGCCTTTTATTGCCCCTCATTTTGTAAATTCTATACTGCACCAAGCGCGCTTGGGCAAAGAAATTAATACTACTTTAGATAGCCATCTGCAAACGATTTTGGAACGCATTACCAAAAATTACATTAAGCGTAAGCATCATATTGGTGTCTATAATGCCTCGGTATTGTTAGTTGATACGCGCGATATGAGTATTAAAAGCTTAATTGGCTCTGTTGATTTTTTTAATAATGCGATTAGTGGTCAGATTAATGGCACCGAAATAAAGCGCTCCCCTGGCTCAACATTAAAGCCTTTCGTTTACGGCTTAGCGCTTGATCAAGGATTAATTCACCCCAGTACGGTTTTAAAAGATGTGCCACGCAGCTTTGGTAATTATAATCCGGAAAATTTTGATTATGATTTTATGGGGCCTCTTAAGGCGCGTGATGCGTTAATTCTTAGTCGTAATATTCCTGCTATTTACTTAGCAAGCCAACTTACTAACCCTAGCCTCTACGATCTACTAAGTGCCGCACATGTTCAGCAGTTAAAATCAGAATCTTTTTATGGTTTAGCACTAACGTTGGGTGGCGCTGAATTAAGTATGCAAGAATTAGCCAGCTTATACGCCATGTTAGTTAATGAAGGCCTCTGGCATCCTTTGCGCAAGCTACAAAATGATCCAAAACAAACTGGCAAGCGTTTACTAAGTCCTGAAGCAAGTTTTTTAGTACTGGATATGCTAAAAGATACACCACAAGCTGATTTTAATTTTACCAAAAATACAGCGAATCAAGACATGATTGCTTGGAAAACAGGCACCTCATCTGGTTACCGTGACGCTTGGACAGCAGGTGTCTTTGGCCCTTACGTTCTAATCACTTGGATTGGCAATTTTGATAATAAAGGTAATCCTGCCTTTGTTGGTAAAAACATTGCCGCCCCTTTATTTTTTGAATTAGCTAGTGCAATTAAGCATGAAAAAACTAATTTGCCATCAACCTTTTCCAATGCCTTACCTCACTTAAATTTAGTCAAAACAGATGTATGCAAAGCATCAGGTTTACTACCCACTCGCTTTTGTCACGATACTGAAAAAACATGGTTTATTCCGGGTAAGTCGCCCATTCAGACTGATACTATTTACCGTGAAATAGCAATTAATAAACAAAATGGCCTTAGAACTTGTCATTTTGATGAAAACACGCGTTTTGAGGTTTATGAATTTTGGCCTTCTGATTTACTTGCTATTTTCAAACAAGCAGGGATTGAGCGTCGTACGCCGCCTGTGTTTGAACCCGGATGCGCCTTAAAAGCTGCAGGCGGATTAAAGCCGCAAATTACTTCGCCTCAAATTGACTTACACTATATTTTACGTGCCAATACCTTAGAAAAAACAACTATTCCATTTTCCGCAGTGACAGATGCAGATATTAAAACATTATATTGGTTTATTAATGATTCTTTTTTAACTAAAACGCGCGCTGATGAATCTTACTTTTGGCAAGCAAAACCGGGTAAATTTATCGTGCGGGTAGTAGATGATCATGGTTTTTCTGATGCCCGCACCATAACCATTGAAGTAGACGCTTAAGCCAACTTAGTTTAGTTACAAATTAAATTAATGATAGCCTGATTTGCCTCAGGAAAAGAATAAGCAGATAAGTCGTTCAAATTAACCCAACGTAAATCAATTTGATTTTCTCGACAACTGGGTATGCCTTGAAAACTCAACACACGATAAACCAATAATGTGACCCGCTTGCATTTATAATCGTGATTAATTTCAGTTAAATATTGGGCATCCAGAACTTGCAAACCAACTTCTTCTTTTATTTCCCGCACTAAAGCATTATAAGGAGTTTCTGAATTTTCTATTTTGCCGCCAGGAAATTCCCAAAAACCACCGTGGTCCACATGCAATGGTCTTTTTGTAATCAGAACCTGATTTTCACTATTAATGATGATGCATACCACAACTTTAATCGACATAGTGAACTTCTTTTATAAAATACCTGCAATTTAAAGGAATTTATTTATCTTCAACATCTTTATGGATACCGCGGTCAAGCCGCGGTAATGCGGCATTCCTTTGTCTTTGATTTATCTGCCTCTGCATCTACAGATACCATGATCAAGTCGCCTTTAGCTTATCCACCTATGTATCTATGGATACTGCGGTCAAGCTGCGGTAATACGGCATTCCTTTGTCTTTAGCTTATCTTGCCTTTGCATCTTCAGGTGCCATTGTCAAATGAAACAACCCGATTTTTAATGACTATCCGATCTCGAAATACCGTGGCTCGACCACGGTATCCAGTAAAGATGGTTAGAATAATGCAACCTAACAATTAATCATTGAGCGGCGTTTCGTTTAGCCCAATCTACCCAGATACCGCACATAAAGCACGGTATTTAGGGTTTTAATTTCGTTGAACTCTCAGGAACGAGTTTGCAGCACGTAAATTTATAATAATTATGTTAAATTCATCATTAGGCCAATTTACCATGACAATTTTTATATTTTTTGCCAGAATCACAAGGGCAAGGATCATTGCGGCCTACTTTATCTTCGCGACGACGAAATGGGATTAAATTTCCTTCTGAGTCTGATTGATTCTCATCTTCTAAATCATCTTCATGCAAGAATGTCATTTTATGAACTTGTTCAGCACGACGTTGCTCTTCAGCCGCATTAACATCTGCTTCGCTTTGTACTTGCACTGAGCTTAGAATACGAATTAAATCGTACTTTAAAGACTCTAGCATTTCTGAAAACAAGGAAAATGCTTCGCGCTTATACTCTTGCTTAGGATCTTTTTGTGCATAACCACGTAAGTGAATACCTTGGCGTAAATAATCCATGGCTGCTAAATGCTCGCGCCACTGGTTATCCATTGTTTGTAGAATAATTGATTTTTCAAACTGCGCAAGCACTTCTCTGCCAGCTTGCCTTTCTTTTTCTTCGTAATGTTCTTTACTTAATTTAAGTATGCGCTCTTGTATTTGTTCAGGTTGAATATGATGATCTTGCTCTGCCCACTGGACTACATCCGCTTTAATTTGAAAATCTTCAGCTAAAGCTTTAGTTAAGCCCGGTAAATCCCACTGATCTTCCATGCTTTGGGGCGGAATAAAATTATCAACCAAGCTAGTCATGACATCTTCACGCATAGCATCCACGACTTCTTTAGGATCACTCATAGCCATAATTGACGCACGCTGAGTATAAATAACCTTACGCTGGTTGTTAGCAACATTATCATAATCCAATAACTGTTTACGCACATCAAAATGATGGCCTTCGAGCTTGCGCTGCGCATTCTCGATAGCTTTAGTAACTAAATTATGCTCAATAGGTTCACCAGGCTGCATTCCTAAACGACGCATCATAGAAGCTACGCGCTCAGAAGCAAATATACGCATTAAATTATCTTCAAGAGACAAATAAAAACGGCTACTTCCCGGGTCACCTTGTCGGCCAGCCCGTCCTCGTAACTGATTATCAATCCGGCGTGATTCGTGACGTTCTGAACCAACAATTCTTAACCCACCGGCTTTTAAAACCTCTTGATGTCTCTTTTCCCATTCTTGCTTAACCGCATCTTTCTGTTCTTGCGTTGCGTCTGCTGGTAATTGAGCCAATTCTGCAGCAAGGCTTCCACCTAAAACAATATCTGTTCCACGACCTGCCATATTTGTTGCAATCGTTACCACCCCTGGGCGGCCTGCCTCAGCAATAATTTGCGCTTCTTTTTCATGAAATTTCGCATTAAGAACTTGATGTTTTATGCCTGCTTTTTTCAATAGATGGCTGACTAATTCTGATGACTCAATGGAAGTGGTACCAACTAAAACAGGCTGCTTGCGTGTAATGCAGTCTTTTACATCATCAATAATGGCTTGAAATTTATCTTGTTGCGTTAAATAAACTAAATCAGCTTCATCTTTACGACACATCGTTTTGTTAGTTGGGATAACAACCACTTCAAGATTATAGATTTGTTGAAATTCATAAGCTTCGGTGTCAGCAGTCCCTGTCATACCAGCTAGTTTATTATAAATTCTAAAGTAATTTTGGAAAGTAATAGAGGCGAGCGTTTGATTTTCTTGCTGAATAGAAACGCCTTCTTTAGCCTCTACTGCTTGATGCAAGCCTTCTGACCAACGACGGCCTTGCATTGTACGGCCAGTATGCTCATCGACAATAATGACTTGATTATCTTTAACAATGTAATCTATATCCCGATGAAACATAGCATGTGCTTTTAGGGCGGCATTAACATGATGCATTAACATAATATTGCTTGCATGATACAAGCTATCGCCTGGTGCTAATAAATCTTGCTCTGCTAGCAATTCTTCAATATGTTGGTGTCCAGCTTCAGTTAAGTGGGCTTGTTTTTGCTTTTCATCAATCGTAAAGTCACCACCATCACCCTCAACTTCTTGTTTTTTAAGGAGAGGAATTAATTTATTAACTTTAATATAAAGTTCAGAGCTATTCTCAGCTGCTCCTGAAATAATTAAAGGGGTTCTGGCTTCATCAATGAGAATAGAGTCGACTTCATCCACGATGGCAAAATTAAGCTCTCGTTGTACCTTGTCTTCAAGGCTAAAGGCCATATTATCGCGTAAATAATCAAAGCCAAATTCGTTATTCGTACCATAGACAATATCAGCCGCATAAGCTTGTTTTTTCTCAGCATGTGGCATATCTGGGAAAATAGTCCCTACTTTTAACCCTAAAAATTCATAAATAGGCCGCATCCATTCACTGTCTCGCTTAGCAAGATAATCATTAACTGTGACAATATGAACGCCTGCTCCACTAATCGCATTTAAATAAGCTGGTAAGGTTGCTACCAATGTTTTACCTTCACCCGTGCGCATTTCAGCAATATTACCTTCATGCAACACCATACCGCCGATTAACTGCACATCAAAATGCCTAAGCCCTAAGGTGCGTTTAGACACTTCACGCGTGACAGCAAAAGCTTCAGCTAACATTTCATCCAAGGTTTCACCCTCTTTGAAACGCGCTTTAAATTCTTGGGTTTTTGCAGCGAGCTGCTCGTCGGATAGACTTTGCATTGAGGGTTCAAATGCATTAATTGATTCGACTACTTTTTCCATGCGTCGCAAGGTACGTTCGTTCCGACTACCAAACATCTTTTTAATCAACGTATTTAGCATTGCCTCGATAATCCTCTAACTGTCTCGCATCAAAACTGCTTAATTTACTAGAATTCTAGTAAAATTGCCATGTATGTTTCTCTTTTTCACTTATTTTTAATAAATTAAAAAAAATAGCCAACTATAAATTCAAAATTGTGCAATTTAAGTCAAACTAGCACAATATTATACTCTATTTCACTTGTCATTGCTGTGGCATTTTCATTTTCTTTAAGCCACCTAAATGCCTCTTGTAAATAACTAACTACCTGCTTTTGTTGCGCTAAAAGCAATCTATCTTTCCAGAATTTAGCCTCTGGTAAACCATGAGCAAAATTAAATATTGGTTTAATTAAACTACTTAACCTAATCCCTTGCTTATGTTGCTGTTCGATATAATTAAGATATGCTTCCATAATTTGACTTCGCGTTTGCACAGCTACATTGGGAAAAAACCATTGATGCATTACTGCTAATGCATAGGGGTTTTTACATGCAAGTCGACCTAACATAACACCATCTACATAATTCATATGGTGCTTAACTGCCGAAAGATCAAGGATATTGCCATTAATAATAATAGGAATTTGCGGCAATTCTGCTTTAATTCGGTAAACATAGTCATAATGCAGTGGCGGAATATTGCGATTTTGCTTAGGGCTTAGGCCATGGAGCCATGCTTTTCGAGCATGAACAATTAATTTATCACAGCCAGCGTCTATTAACTTATGCGCAAATGAGGCAAAAAATTCATAACTATCTTGATTATCAATTCCAATCCGCGTTTTAGCGGTGACTGGGATTGCCACAGCTTGTTTCATGGCTTTGATGCAATCAGCAACATGATTAGCTTCGGCCATTAAGCAAGCGCCCATACGCCCTGATAAAACCCTGTCACTAGGACAACCTAAATTGAGATTTACTTCACTATAGCCATATTGAGCAGCAAGTTTTGCACTAGCAACTAACGCCTCTTTATCAGAGCCACCAAGCTGGAGTGCTAAGGGAAGTTCCATGGGTGAATAGCTGAGACTTCGATGCGGGTTATTCTTAACCGCACCTACCGTTTGCATATCAGTATACAACAAGGCGCAAGGCGCAATAAGGCGCATTAATACACGAAAATGGGTGTAACTCCAATCAATCATTGGCGCAACAGACAAAGGAGACAGCAAAGCGTTAACCATGTAAATGCAATAACAACAAATTATAAACCCTCATTATAATCTATTTTAGAATTAAAATGGGACTTTTAACGAGATTCATGGTTTTAATGGGCTAATTATATTTAAGCAATTTTGTTTCATTCTAAATTACTTCACCTTAACAACCTGGATACCGTGGTCACGCCACCGTATTTCGGGTGAGGTTAGGTAAACTAACGTATAAGCAAGATTGGACTAAACGAAGCGCAGTCCAATAACTAATCGTTGGGCGGCGTTTTGCTTAGCCCAACCTACCTTATTACTTCACTGCGACGTGGATAACGCGGTTACATCGCAGTAATTCGTCTTTTATTTGCTCTCTTTCAGCTCACCAAAATACCATGGCGTGACCACGGTATCCATATCAATGGCCACATCCATAGGGATTGCCGTGAAGCGCAGCACATAGGGGATTTAACTAAAGATTAAGATATCGCTTTTATAGCAGTTACTAAAAGCTGCAAGCGGGAGCGACCTTGGTAGACATTGATATCTAGTTTATAAGCTAGATGAACTTTCTTAACCCGGTAATTAGGCCAGCTATTTAAATCAATATTAAATGCTATTGCATCTAGCGGCTCGCCGCCTAGGCTATGTACTAGGGTTAATTTTAAGTGTTGTTGTCCAACTAAGCGCTGCTCTAAAATTTCAAATTCATTATCAAAACAAGGTTCAGGAAATTGTTGTCCCCAGGGCCCTGCTTGTTGAAGTAAGTTTGCCATTTCAAGGTTAAGGTCATGAAGACCTAATGGCCCATCCGTTAGTAATAACCCTTCACAGTGTGACACATCCAGGTGCCGTTCAACCTCAGCAATAAAAGCTTGCTGGAACTTATAAAAATTATCAGGATGCAGGCTTAAGCCAGCGGCCATTGCATGGCCCCCAAATTTATGAATAACCCCGGGGTTATTTTTATCAATTGCTGCTAGAACATCACGAATATTTAATGCCGCCACTGAACGCGCTGAACCTTTTATTTCTGTCTCACTGACCACAGAAAAAATGATGACAGGCCGATGGTAGCGATCTTTTAAACGACCAGCTAAGATACCAATAACACCTTGGTGCCAAGCTGGATCAATTAAACATAAAGCGACTGGTAACTGCTCAGCATGTTCAATTTTTTTAGTTAATTGCTCTACCGCCCGCAACGCTTGTTCTTTCATTTCTGCTTCAATAATACGGCGTTCTTGGTTTAATTCATCAAGATGGGCTGCTAATTTTCTTGCTTGATTAATATCCTCACATAATAAGCATTCAATACCTAAAGACATATCATCTAGGCGTCCTGCAGCGTTTAGACGTGGCGCAATAGCAAACCCTAAGTCGCTTTCACGCAAGCGCATACAGTCACGCTTAGTAATATCAATCAAAGCTTTAATACCTGGCCGACATAACCCTTGCCTGATACGGGCTAGGCCTTGATTTACTAAAATACGGTTGTTTTGATCAAGAGCAACGACATCTGCTACCGTGCCTAAAGCAACTAAATCCAAAAACTGAGCCATATTGGGCTCAGGCAAGGCTTGCGCTGTAAACCAGCCTACATTAACAAGATGTCTACGTAAGGCAAGCATGACATAAAAGATAACCCCAACGCCTGCAATGGCTTTGCTATGAAATAAATCATTAGTTTGATTAGGATTAACAATTGCGCACGCGTTCGGTAAAATTTCAGCAGGTAGATGATGATCGGTAATAATCACTTCGATGCCAGCTGCATTTGCCGCATCTACCCCTTCTATACTAGTGATGCCGTTATCAACAGTAATAATTAAATTAGGCTGCCATTTTTTAGCAACTTCAATAATGGCTGGCGTTAAACCATAGCCATATTCAAAGCGATTAGGAACTAAAAACTCAACATGAAGCGCGCCCATAACTCGCAAAGCTGACACCGCCAGCGCTGTTGAGGTGGCACCATCAGCATCAAAATCGCCAATGATTAAAATACGTTGTTGGTTAATTAACGCTTTTTCTAAACGCAAACATGCCTTGTCTATATCACTTAAGTGAGTAAAAGGTAAGAGCGTCTGCAAACGCTTATCTAATTGCGTCTCATCAGTAATGCCACGCGCTGCGTAAATGCGTTGTAAGACAGGTGAAATATCCCCTAATGAAGGCAATGATTCAGGTAATGTTCTTTGTTTAATTAGCATTAACTCGTCCTCGCCACAATTTACTCCACCAACTTAATTTTGCTATTTGATAAGCATTGTTATTCCAATACCAGTTAACTCGGTAATGACTCAAGCGGTTAGCTAGATCATCGATATTAATTTGGTTTGCATGTTTTATCAGAAAAATGCCTCTATTATCAATAGGCTTAGTTAATTTTAAAGGTTTTATTTTATCAGGAAAAACGAATAACAATTGAGAATCATCAGTCATTATTGGTCTTTTTGAATTAACTTTAAATTGGCCACCGCCATAGATCCATAAGCCATTGATTGGCAGCTTATCTTGGCGCTGCTCATTATAAGGATGGTTATTTAGAAACATCTGTAATTCGGTAAATAAGCGCTGCCAGTAGAGTGTATCATCCATTTCCTCTAAAAAAGGCATTAATGATTGATGTTGAACAAGATGAAGCGGCTTAGCTTTTAATTGTGGCGTATTATCATTTACCTTAAGCATCCACATATTGGCATTATGATAATGTAAATCAAAGCTTTCTTCAGTAAGAAATTTTTTTACCTCTTTTAACCACCGAAGAGATTCTTCCTCACTTAAATCAAGCTCCTGACCTGAGGCAACGATTAGGGCATCATTATGTGTTGCCTGCCAATGAATTGGGCAAGCAACTAGCCAGCGCCCGTCAAGTTGATGATATTGCCTTAGAAAATCTCCTAAAGGTGGATTGTTAGCTTCATAGCCTAGGTTGACTAAGAGATTTAATTCAAAGCTTCCGTAAGTAGTCAATGGCTTAGAATTTTGCGGCGGATAATGCTTATTATCATTAAGGATTACATCCATCTTTAAATACCTTGTAGAAAGATAATTTGCTTTAGGCAAAAAATTATTGCTTCTTAGGACAATAACTGAATTAAGATTAAATTAACAATAGCGTAGATTTTATCAGACCCACACACCGTCATCGCGAACCTTTACACCGTAAAGGTGAAGCAACCCAAAGCGGTGCTACTTACAATATCCGACCTAGATTGCTTCGCTTGCCAGGCATTGTTGCGTGGATAGAATAAGTGATCAAAACGACCTTGTAGCCTGGGTGAAACGAATTGAAGCCCAGGCTTAGACCCTATGGGCCTGCACCTGCCTGAGCTACGTTTTAATTATCCACGCAACAATGCTCGCTCGCAAAAACGAGCCATGCTAGCGTTGCTCAATTTTCATCGTCATTGCGAACTTTTACACCGTAAAGTTGAAGCAATTTAGTCGCGCTTCTTGTTTTGTAGATGAGCTATCTTCTTTTAAATCACTTTAGCATAGCCATCTCGTTTAAATAATGCTTTTAAATTTCTTAGAGCTTGACGAATACGTTGATTATTTTCAATCAAACCAAAACGCACGAAATTATCACCTTGTGGGCCAAAACCAATACCTGGTGAAACAGCTGTATACGCCTCTTTTAACAAATATTTTGAAAACTCTAACGACCCTAAATGGCGATAATGAGGCGGTATTTTAGCCCATACAAACATTGTCGCCTTAGGTTTCTCAACCTCCCAACCTAACTCTTGTAAACCCTCACATAAAACATCACGGCGCTTTTCATAAAGCTTACATATGTCTTTTACACAATCATCAGGGCCTTCTAAAGCAGTAATTGCAGCAACTTGAATGGGTGTAAATGTCCCATAATCTAAATAAGATTTTATGCGAGTTAATGCCGCAACTAGTTCTTCATTGCCGCAAGCAAACCCTACCCGCCAGCCAGGCATGTTATAAGACTTAGACAAGGAATAGGTTTCAATAGCAATGTCTATGGCTCCAGGCACTTGCAAGATTGAAGGCGCTTTATAACCATCAAATACGATATCAGCATAAGCTAAGTCGTGAATAACCCAAATTTTATGTTTTTTGGCCAAAGCGACTACATTTTCAAAAAAGTTATAATCGACACAATGCGTACTGGGATTAGCAGGAAAATTAATAACCAATGCCTTAGGCCTAGGCCAAGTTTGCTCGATAGCTTCTTCAATTGCCTGTAAAAATTGACTTTCCTCTATTAAAGGAATTTGTTTCACATTAGCACCGGCGATAATAAAACCGTAGGTATGAATTGGATAGGCAGGATCAGGGACTAATACGGTATCGCCAGGGCCACTTATTGCTAACGCTAAGTGTGCCAGCCCCTCTTTAGAACCTATGGTAGTGAGCACTTGCTTTTCTGAATCTAAATCAACTTGATAATTTTTTTTATACCAGTTTGCCATGGCACGTCGTAACCGCGGAATACCTTTAGACATTGAATATCGGTGCGTGTCAGGGCGTTTTGCAGTTTCAATTAATTTATTAACAATATGAGGAGGTGTTGGTTGATCAGGGTTACCCATACCAAAGTCAATGATATCTTCGCCGCGCGCTCGCGCTTCGGCCTTCAATTGCGTTAAGGTGTTAAATACATAAGGCGGTAAGCGTTTAATACGCGAAAATTGACTCATAATTTTACCTCTGTGTTATACTGCAAATAGTACTTTTTAATGCTCGAATAAAACATGCACATTAGTTTAGAAACAGGCGATCAATACGCCATTCAAGGTTATAGCGAATCAGAAGTTAAAATTGATTCTGTCATTTATCAAGATAACCTAGTCGTAAGCAAGTATGGTGTTATAACAAATTGGCAGGTGCCCGCCATTCAACAATTAAGTCATGAAAACTTGTCGCCTTTGCTAACTTATGAGCCTAAAATTATTATCATTGGCCATAAATTAGCAGGAAAATTTGCTCCTATTTCTTTGCTACAACACTTATCAAGTCAGCGAATTAGCCTTGAGTCTATGTCTATTGGTGCTGCATGTCGCACTTATAATATTTTACTTAACGAACAACGTGAAGTTGTTTTGGGCCTTATTTTAACATAAGTTCTCTTTAGCCGCCTACTTGCCGACGCGCTTCTAAGATATTTGGTATTTGCTCTAATTTATTTAATAACCTGGATAAACTATTTAATCCATCTATTTCGATAGTTAAAGTAATAAAGGCGATATTATCCTGCTTACTACTTTGCGATTGTAGCGCATAAACATGTGCTTTTTCATTAGCAAGCAGTGAAGTTATATCGCGAAGTAAATCAGATCGATTAAATGCTTTGACTAAAATATCAACCACATAATGATCGCGTGTTGAACTACCCCAGCTTACCTGAATAAAACGCTGCCGCTGTTTTTCACTAGCGTGAATAATATTGGGACAGTCCTGCCGGTGAATAGAGACACCTCGTCCTATGGTAATATAGCCAACCACTTCATCGCCTGGCAGTGGCTGACAACAACGAGCCATACTAGTAAGAAGATTACCAACACCTTCAATTTTTAAATCACTGCCGCGTGTCTCGGGGATAGGATGTGGTTTTGATTTAACAATCACAGACTCTGGGTCTATTTCTTCAATAGGAGACAAGCGATGTAGAATTTGCCCTAATTTAATATCTCCTCTACCTAGGGCCGCAAGTAAATCATCTAATCGCTTAAAATTAAAAGAAGTAGCTACATCATGCAAACGCTCTGCTTTAATTCCTAGATTTTTTAGCTCTTTATCTAAAATTTCCTGACCTTCGGCTCGATTCTTATCATAATCTTGCATCTTAAACCAATGCAAAACTTTTGCTTTGGCTCTAGAGGTTTTTAAATAGTTAAGGTGGGGATTAATCCAATCTCTGGAAGGTCGTTCTTCTTTTCCTGTTAAAATTTCGATGCGATCGCCGGTTTTCAAGGCATAGGTTAAAGGAACAATCGTGCCATTGACTTTCGCGCCACGACAACGATGACCAACCTGACTGTGAACATGATAAGCAAAATCAAGTGGCGTGACGCCATTTGGTAAATCTAATACATCACCATCAGGCGTAAAAACATAAACTCTGTCTTCTAGAAACTCTCTTTCCATGGCTTCAGGGACACCACTAGAAGTCGCCATTTCTTTATGCCAGGCTAATACATCACGCAGCCATTCAATTTTAAGTTCATGACTTTCTTTGCGCGACGTACCACCTTCTTTGTATTTCCAATGTGCAGCCACTCCCATTTCTGCTAAATCATGCATATGAAACGTACGTATTTGCACTTCAAATACGCGCCCTTCAGGCCCTTCAACAGCGGTATGAAGCGACTGATAACCATTCGCTTTAGGGTGGCTAATATAATCGTCAAATTCTGCAGGAATTTGTTTCCATAGAAAATGAACAATACCTAACACGTCGTAGCATTGATCGACCGTTTCAACGAGCACTCTGACTGCCGTTGCATCATAGATTTCATCTAGTGAAACATTCTTTCTAGTCATCTTACGATAGATGCTATGAATGTGTTTAGAGCGGCCATAGACTGCAAAATGTTGAGCGCCTGTGGCTTTTATTTGATTATTTAATTCAGCCACAATCAAATCAACGTACTTGTCACGCTCCAGTCGTTTTGCTTTTAACCCTTTCGCAATGGACTTATAATCCTCAGGACAAAGGTGTCGGAACGCTAAATCTTCCATTTCCCATTTAATAGCGCCAATCCCCAACCGATTAGCAAGCGGTGCATAAATATCCATGGCCTCAGTGGCAATTTGCTTACGTAACGCTTCTGGTAATTGAGTGGAGGCACGCAGAAAACATAAACGTTCTGCTAACTTAATTAAAACAACGCGTGCATCATCAACCATCGCTAACAGCATTCTGCGAACATTATCAAGTTGGTGTTTATTTTGTTGATAAGTATTTAGAGGCTTTAAATTATTAATGGCATTCATTTTTTCAATGCCTTTAACTAATTTAGAAATAGCAGGGCCACATTGCTCTTCCACATCATCTAGCGATAAATCTGCATAATGAACGCTAACAAAAATAATAGCTGCAATAAGCGTATCTTGATCAACTTCTAAATCGGCTAAAATATCAGCCATTAATAAACCTTGCTGTAGGCATGGAAAGCCGGCTTCAGTTGCATGATCACCGCAAGCCAGTTGGCTTAATGTGCACGCATTGCGTATACGCTCTAAATCCTGAAAGTAACCTTTTGAGCCTAATTGCGCTAACCAAAGCTCAACATCAATATGGCCATCTTCAGTTATCCAAGGTTCACTCTCTTTGACTTTAACCATATGTCTTACCCTTTTTCAAATAAAGCAATGGATTCAACATGCGCTGTATGGGGAAACATATCCATCACGCCAGCTGCTTTTAGCTTAAAACCTAATTGATTAACCAGAATATCACTATCACGTGCTAGGGTGGCAGGATTACAGGAAACATAAACAAGTCTTGTAATTTTCAGTTTAGCGAACTGTTTAACAAGTTCTAAAGCCCCTGATCGCGGCGGATCAATTAATATTTTATTGACTTCTCCAATAGGAAATTGCTTTAACCCATCTGGCTTATCCAGATCAGCACAATAGAATTCGGCATTTGCTATGTTATTAATTTGAGCATTTAACTGAGCTCTTAAAACCATCGCACCACTTCCTTCAATGCCAATTACCCGTTTACAGCGCTTAGCAAGCGGTAGGGAAAAATTTCCTAATCCACAAAATAAATCTAATACGATGTCATCAGGCTTTAAATCCATTAATTGCATGGCGTGCGTAATCATTAATTGATTTAAACTGGCATTAACTTGTGTAAAATCAGTTGGATGAAATTTAAAATGGATGTTTTCTTTCGGTAAACTATAAGTTAAAAAATCGCTGTCGGCTGGCGGATGAAACCGAGTGACTGTTTGTGCATTACCAGGTTGTAGGTATAAAGTAAAACCATTGTCTTGGCTAAATTGCCGCAACACCTGCTCATCGTTTGAAGTTAACGACTCTAGATTGCGCAAGATTAAAGCAACCTCTTCGTCACCCGCCGCTACTTCAATTTGGGCAATACTGTGTGGATTTTCTAACGAATCAATTAATTCTCTTAATTTCGAAATGTTTCCATCTACCTTAGGGTTTAAGATTGGACATTGACTAATCTCGGCAATAAACCGGGGGTTATTTTTTTCCCTAAAACCAACTAAGGCTGCTTTTTTCTTTTCGACATAGCGCACGCTTAAACGCGCTTTATTGCGATAATTCCAACTTACGCTACTTAGGGGCGGCAAAATAAGCTCGGGCTTAATGTGCGCTATGCGTTGCAGCAGGTCTAGTAGTAGTAATTGCTTTTCTTGTATTTGCATTTCTTCATTTAAATGCTGTAACGAGCAACCGCCACACAACTGATAATGAGGACAACGTGGTTCTGCCCGTGCAGCAGACCTAGATATAACAGATAGTAATTGGCCCTCATCAAAATCTTTTTTTACTTTAGTATACTGAAAGCTTACTGTCTCGCCTGGTAAGGCGCCCCCAATAAAGGTGGTTTTACCATTAATACGGGCAATGCCACGGCCATCGTGACTGAACTTCTCGATTTGAGCCACTTGAGGCGCAGTAGATAAGTGATGCTTATTTCCCATTTTTATAAACTCATAATTACAATTTAATTGTAAAGACACAGTGCTTGTTAATTGAATTAACGCTAGAAACTACTGTCAACTATAATCATATCTTAAAAAATTATCCTAACCCCCTATCTGAACGTTAAAATAACTCTTGTAAATTTTTCTCAACCCAATCTTAGCCCCGGTATAGATGCAAGTAATGAATCTATTTCTTTAGCTGATAATTCATGATAACTACCTCTTGTTAAAAAACGAGGCATATGGATATTACCATAACGAATGCGAATCAAACGACTTACCTCAACACCTTGTGATTCCCATAATCGTCTTACTTCACGATTGCGCCCTTCCGTTAAGGTAACATGATACCATGCATTACTACCTTCGCCTCCCTGAAAGGTAATGCTTTTAAACTGCGCAAGCCCATCTTCAAGCTGAACACCTTTTAATAAATTTTTAATAAGTTCAGGGCTTACCTGTCCGTGAACTCGTACCGCATACTCTCTTTCTAACCCATATTTTGGATGCATTAAATAGTTAGCTAATTCACCATTGTTGGTAAATAATAATAACCCTGAGGTATTAATGTCTAAACGACCTACTTGTATCCAACGACCTTGGCGCAAAGTAGGAAGCTTATCAAACACAGTCCGGGTGTGCTTTGGGTCATGGCGACTTGAAATCTCACCAATTGGTTTGTGATAAATTAAAATCCGTGTTTTTACGCTTCGTTTTAAAGGATTAGGAATATCTTTACCTTTGGCAGTAATCTTATCTTCTGCTGTCGCGCTGTCACCTAACTTAGCAAGCTGACCATTGACTTTAACTAAACCTTGTTCAATCCAGCGCTCCATTTCTCGTCTAGAGCCTAATCCTGCTTGACTCAATATTTTTTGTAATCGTTCCGCACTCATAATTCACTGTACTCTTCTAAAGATGATTGCCTGTTATTTTTAAGCGTAGCATTGTCCTTTAAAGGCGGTAATTGTTCAATTGATGTTAAATTAAAATAATTTAAAAATTGCTTAGTTGTTACATAAACCGCGGGCTTTCCTGGCACATCACGATGCCCTGCTGTTTTTATCCATTCTCGCTCACGTAGCGTTTTTAGAATAGATGTACTGATACTCACACCCCGAATGGCCTCAATTTCTGCTCGGGTTACCGGTTGCTTATAAGCAATAATTGCTAATGTTTCTAATAGTGCTTGCGAGTATTTAGTTGGTTTTTCAGCTTGTAGCCGGCTTATCCAACGTCCATATTGCGCTTTGGTCTGAATACAATAGCCGCCTGCAAGTTCAACTAATTCAATGGCTCTTTCTTGGTAATCTAACGCGAGCTCTTGTAAAATTTTTTTAATTTCCTTCTGCTCTGGCCTTTGCCAATCCTCAAAAGCATTCATGAGTTGATCTAAAGTCAATGGCTTTTCTGAACTCATTAGTAGTGCTTCAACAATGTATTTTAATTCATTATTGGTCATGAAATGACCTCTAAGCGAATGGGCGCAAACTCGGTTGTCTGATTAATAAAAACAAGCGATTGCCTGGCTAATTCCAAAATAGCTAACAAGGTAACCACAACGCCCGTGCGTCCTTCTTTAAGGATAACAAGTTGGGAGAATAACATTGATTTATTTTGTAACTTTTCCAATACGATAAGCATGCGCTCTTTAACAGAAAGAGCTTCTTTAATGATCTGATGGCCAATGCTATGTCCTTGGCGTTTAATTAATTCATCCATCACGTGGATTAACGTAGATAAAGCAACTTCTGGTTGCAAGATAACCGGCTCTAAAGCCTGCGGTTTTAGGCTAAAACGAAAGGTATCTCTTTCTAAGCGGGGTAAATTATCAATGGCTAAGGCAGCATATTTAAACTGCTCATAACGCTGTAATTTTTCTACTAGGGCAAGGCGAGGATCTTCTTCTATTTCTTCATCAAGATTAGGCGCTTTAGGCAGCAGAAGCCTCGATTTAATTTCAGCCAACATGGCAGCCATCGCTAAATATTCAGCAGCTAATTCAAAACGACTCTCTTCCATCAGTTGAATATAATGCATGTATTGCTCCGTGATGAGAGCAATAGGAATATCCATAATATCGATATTTTGATGGCGAATTAGATATAGCAGTAAATCAAATGGGCCTGTAAACGAGTCAAGTAATAGCTCTAAGGCATCAGGAGGAATAAAGAGATCTGAAGGTATATCAGTAAATGACTTCCCACTAAGGGTAGCAATAACAAGATCCTCTTCTGCTCTTTCTTTCATTAATAGTCAAGGCCCATGGCTTCACGTACATCTTTTAATGTTTTATTGGCTTCATCACGCGCAGCTTCACTTCCTTCAGCTACAATTTGCTTAACAGAGCCTAAGTCTGATTCAAACTCTTTTATTGAGGATTGAATTGTTTCTAATTCTTGATTAATTGCATCAATAACAGGCCGCTTACAATCAATGCAACCAATGCCCGCTGTTAGACAGCCGTTTTGGGCCCAGTCCTTTACCTCTTCAGAGGAATAAATTTTATGAAATTGCCACACCGGGCATTTTTCCGGATTACCAGGATCAGTTCTTTTAACACGCGCTGGATCAGTAGGCATCGTTAAAATTTTACGTTCTACCGAAGCAGGCTCTTCGCGCAGGCTAATGGTATTATTATACGATTTTGACATCTTTTGGCCATCAATACCGGGCATTTTGGCAGTTTCAGTTAATAAGGCTTGCGGCTCAGGGAGTATAATTTTGCCAGAACCATCTAAATAGCCTAAAAGCCGTTCTTTATCACCTATGGATAAATTATATTGATTAGTTATGAGTGCTTTGGCAGTATTTAAAGAATCAAGTTTACCATCCTGCTGGAATTCTTTTCTTAACTCACAATATAGTTTGCTATTTTTTCTACCCATTTTGGCAATTGCTTCTTGAGCTTGAGCTTCGAAATTAGGCTCGCGACCATAAATATGATTAAAACGCCGTGCTATTTCACGTATTAGCTCTATATGTGATATTTGATCCTCTCCCACAGGAACATAAGACGCTTTATATAATAAGACATCTGCACTTTGTAGTAAGGGATAACCTAAGAAACCATAAGTCGCTAGATCTTGGTCGTGTAATTTCTCTTGCTGATCCTTAAACGTTGGCACACGCTCAAGCCAGCCTAAAGGTGTTATCATTGATAGCAGTAAATGCAGTTCTGCATGTTCTGGCACCCAAGATTGAATAAATAATTTACATAAACTTGGGTTAATACCACACGCTAACCAATCGATAACGATATCCCAAAGAATGGTTTCAATATAACCAGGGTCATCATAACACGTCGTTAAACCATGCCAATCAGCAACAAAAAAATAGCAGTCATATTGATGCTGTAAGGTAAGCCAATTTTTTAAGACACCATGATAATGGCCAAGATGCAAACGGCCACTGGCCCGCATACCAGAAACTACTCGTTTATTTAAATCAAATAAAGCAGACATTTAAAACCTCAAAATACACCTGAATCAAACTCTAATTTGTTATTAAACTACCTAAAAGGCTCAGGATCGCCCTTTCCTTCTCGCAATATCACGGGATAATCACCTGTTAAATCGACAACAGTTGTGGGTTCGTAGCCACAATTACCGCCATCAATAATTAAATCAATTTTACTTCCTAAGAGATCTTGGATTGCTTCTGGTTGGCTTAGAGGCGCTTCTGCACCAGGTAAAATCAGCGTTGTACTCATTAAAGGCGCATGAAAATACTCAAGCAAAGCAAGAGTAATGTTATTATCTGGAATACGCAAACCTAAGGTTCGACGCTTAGGATGAAGCATTAAACGTGGAACATCATGGGTTGCTTGCAAAATAAAGGTATAGGATCCCGGCGTAAACGCCTTTAATAAACGAAATATTGGATTAGAGACGCGTGCGTAGGTACCTAATTGTGATAAATCACGACAAACAAGTGTCATATTATGATTCTTATCTAGATGCCTTAAAAGCCGGATACGCTCTAATGCTGATTTATTACCCAGCTTACAGCCCAATGCATAGCCTGAATCGGTTGGATAGGCAATCAAACCTCCATCCTCAATAACTTTTGCTGCCTGTCTTAACAAACGTGCTTGTGGGTTATCGGGATGGATTGCAAAAAACTGACTCATATAAGTCCCCTGTCAGATGTTCCACTTATGCCAAATAGGCATACAGTTTAACGGTAGTTGTGCTTGGCGTCCAAGAGAAATGCGAGATAAAGTTTCGCCATGATAATCTGAACCACTGGAAGCTAGTAATTCATAACGCTGGCAAAGACCTGCAACTAGATTTTTTTGATCAGTCGTTACAGCACCTGATACAACTTCTAGGCCCTCACCACCAACACTTTTAAATTCTTTAATTAATTCATTTAATTTAGTCTGCGTTAATTGGTACTTTAATGGATGAGCAAGTACTGCCTGCCCCCCGGCTTTAGTAATGCCTGTGACTGCTTCGTCAACAGAAATCCATGAAGTTTCGATATAAGCGCATTTGCCACGTCGTAAAAATTGCTTAAACGCTGATTGCATATCGCGAGCCTTACCCTCATTTATACAAAGTTGCGCAAAATGAGGACGCCCAATGCGGTCATGTCCAGCTAAAATGCAAGCTTTGTTAAACGCATCATGTATACCAATATGGGTGAGTTGCTCAGCAATGCGTTTAGCCCGATTAATACGTCTATCATTTTGTTTGGTTATTAACTCAATTAAAAAGGGATGGGTAATATCGATTCCTAAACCAATAATATGAATATCATATTTTTTCCAGCGCGTGCTTAATTCAATACCAGTTATTAAGGTAACTGAATGTTGATTGTTTGTGCGCAATAAATCCTCTATTCCCGCTGTGGTGTCATGATCCGTTAATGCTAAAAACTTAAGATTAGCAGCTGCTGCTTTCATTATTAATTCATTTGGGGAGAGGACTCCATCAGAAAAATGGCTGTGACAATGTAAATCTATCATAAGATCCTAATGTAGCTAAAATTTAAACCGCAAGGCAATTTTGGAGCATATAAAATTGCCTTATTATATCATTTTTAATCAAAAAGGTTAAAATTTAAAATTATTTATAACTAAATGTATAGTATACATTACTTTTTATCCCATCATTTTGCGGAAAAGCCGGTTGGCTGCAATTTTCGAATACTTTAAGAAAATATGATTCAGCACTTGCGAAATGGAGGGGTTTTGAACTATTCTTTAAATAGATTATTTACCATTTTAAACAACCTTGAGTAGTACACCGCAAAGCGAACACGTTTATTTACCTCACCTGAATGTGCAGCGTTTGGCTAATTTATGTGGCGTTTTACATGAAAATATTATTCTTTTAGAAAAATCGCTCCAATTATCGATAAGAATTAATCAAAACCAACTGACTTTATACACACATTCACCCTCTTCTCTGCTACGTGCAAAAGTTATTATCAACGAGCTATATCGTCTTGCTGAGCAACCAATTAGCCCAGATATTGTGCAATCACTACTCACTATTAAGGAAACTGAACCAACTATGAGTTCTATTAATTCTATTAAATTAAGTCGAAAAGTTATCTTGCCTCGCAATAGCAAGCAAGCCGAGTACTTAACCAGTATTGATAAAAATGATATAATTTTTGCTGTAGGGCCGGCAGGAACTGGAAAAACGTATTTAGCTGTCTCTAAAGCAATAGAATGCTTTGAGAAAGGTGAAGTACAACGCTTAGTCTTTGTAAGACCTGCGGTTGAAGCGGGTGAAAAGCTAGGCTTTTTACCCGGTGATTTGGTTGAAAAAGTACTTCCTTATTTGCGGCCTATTTATGATGCAATTTATGAAATGTTGGGCTTTAAAGAAGCACAAAAATTAATTCAAAACGAAATTATCGAAATTCTTCCGCTAGCATTTATGCGGGGGCGCACTTTAAATGACGCCTTTATTATTTTAGATGAAGCACAAAATACAACAATCATGCAAATGAAAATGTTTTTAACTCGTATGGGATTTGGCTCAAAAACTGTAGTTACAGGTGACATGACCCAGGTAGACTTACCAAAAGGGACCCAGTCAGGATTGTCTCATGCAGTTAACCTGTTTAAAGATTTAAATGAAATTAGTATTCATCGGTTTACAAGTCGTGAAGTCGTTAGACACCCTTTAATTTCTCGCATTGTCGATAGTTATGATAGAGAAATAGGAGGAGAAAATGAATGATTGCCATGAGCTAGACGATTGTATTGATATTCAGGTTGCTTGCGAAAAGCCTCTACCCATTGCTGATGAGGATGTACGAAAATGGGTAAATTTGACTTTAAAAGAGCATAGCGAAGTGGCTGAGCTTACGCTACGTTTTGTGGACACTCATGAAATTGCTGAATTAAATAAAACCTATAGAAAAAAAGACAAGCCAACCAATGTGCTTGCTTTTCCTAGCAATTTGCCTGATGAAATCAAAATAGAATACCCTTTGCTAGGCGATATTATCATCTGTCCAAATGTATTAGAAAAAGAAAGTCAAGAGCAAGCGATAGCTTTAGATGCACACTGGGCTCATATTGTCATTCATGGCGTACTTCACTTATTAGGTTATGATCATATTAAAGAAAAAGATGCACAAAAAATGCAAACGATGGAAATTAAATTATTAGCGAAGTTAGGTTTCGCTAACCCTTACCAACAAGAGGATGCGATCAGTGAATAAAGAAGACGACTCTGGCTCGTGGTTTATGCGGTTGAAACAATTCCTGCAAGTTGAACCACAAAATCAAGAGGAACTAATCAGCTTATTGCGTGATGCCCAAATTCGCTCACTAATCAACTCTGAAACATTAGGCATGATTGAAGGCGTTATTCAATTTTCGCAAATGAAAGTACGCGATATTATGTTGCCAAAAAAACAAATGACAACACTTTCGCAAGATGATGATTTCGAAAAAGTAGTAGAGATAGTTACCAGCTCAGGCCATTCGCGTTTTCCAGTTACAGGTGATAATGTTGATGATATTATTGGCATTTTGCATGCAAAAGATTTATTAAAATTTCAAGGTAAAAATGCTAATGAATTTGATTTAAATGATATTGTGCGGCATGCTACTTTTGTACCAGAAAGCAAGCGCTTAGATTTATTATTAAGTGATTTTCGTAATAATCGTAATCATATGGCTTTAGTTGTTGATGAATATGGTACAGTAAGTGGTTTTGTCACTATCGAAGATATTATTGAACAAATTATCGGCGATATAGAAGATGAATTTGATGTGGATGAAGAAGCTTACATTAAAGCCCATGGCGATGCACATTATATTATAAAAGCGCATATGCCTATTGAGGAGTTTAATGAGCAGTTACACACTGATTTTAGTGATGAAACCTATGATACGATTGGTGGTATTGTCATGGCTAATTTTGGTTACCTGCCTAAACGAGGTGAGGTAATTACAATTAATCAGTTTGAATTCAAAGTAATTAATGCCGATGCTAGACGGATAAAATTATTAGGCTGTTTTGACAAGCGTGCCAATACAATTGATAAAACCGAAAGTCTATATCAAGACAGTTTACCTGTCCTTTCAAAGCAAAAGTAAGATAATACCTTTTCCTTATATTCACAGTATAAAACGCAAGTTAAGGATTAATGTTAAATGAGTAATAACATTTTGATTGTTGATGACGATATGGAACTTACTGACTTATTAGAGCAATATCTGGTATCAGAAGGTTTTAATGTCATCTGTGTTCATGATGGCGAAAATGCCGTAAAAAAAGCATTAAACCAAGCGTTTGATGCCATTATACTTGACGTCATGTTACCTAAATTAAATGGCTTTGAAGTATTAAAAGCTATCCGTGAACATTTAGAAACGCCTGTACTCATGCTAACTGCACGAGGCGATGACATTGATCGTATTGTTGGCCTTGAAATCGGGGCAGATGACTATTTGCCTAAGCCCTGTAATCCTAGAGAACTCGTTGCAAGATTGCGTGCTATTTTACGTAGAACACAAAAAATTCCTGCGCAGCGACCAGTCATTGAGCATCAAGATATTGTAGTCGATTGCTCTAAGCGTATCGCCACACACCATAGCCAGCCTATGGAATTAACTAATGCTGAGTTTAATATTTTAGAGATGCTTATCAAGTCACCAGGTCAAGCTTTTTCTAAAGAAGAGTTAACTGAATATGCCTTAGGTCGAAAATATACCGCCTATGATCGCAGTATTGATGTCCATATTAGTAACTTACGTAATAAATTAGGTGATAATGAATTTGGTGAGCCTTTAATTAAAACGGTTCGTGGTTTTGGATATATGTTTAATGCGTAGTTTGTATTGGAAAATATTCCTTTCTTTCTGGCTTGCTACAATTCTTATTATTATTACAACAGCTTGGGTTACCAGTGAAATCGCCCAAAAATCATCTCTTCCAGCACATGAAAAAGTATTCATGGATAGCTATGCTAATGCAGCAGTCGCAACGTTTGAATCAGGACAACATGCTGCATTAAAAAAATGGCTTGCACAAACGGGCGAATCAAAAAAAATGAACCTGTACTTACTAAGTAGTACTAGCGAAATAATAGGAAATTCACCGCCTCCTTTAGAAATTAAACGAGTTGCCGCTGATTTAGTAAAAGAAGAGTTAGATGATGGTGTACTTAAGTTTGGTAATTTACTGGTAAGTCATGAAATTTTATCAACCTCTGGCAAAGCTTATCGCCTAGCTGCTGTCAGTGAAAAACCGTTATCACACTTTTTTATTATCCCCTGGGCAGGCTTAACCATTCGTTTAACAATTGCCATTTTTATTAGTGGACTAATTTGTTATCTCCTTTCTGTGTATCTCACCCAACCCTTGCGCTCATTAGGAATGGCAGCTAAATCTATTGCAAAAGGAAAATTAAATACGCGAGTTGGCCATTTTAAAGGCCATTACCGCGATGAAATTGCTGAATTAAGCAGTGATTTTGATAGAATGGCAGAGCAATTAGAAACACTAATAAACTCTAAAGAAAGGTTGCTGCAAGATATTTCTCATGAGTTACGCTCACCCTTAGCACGCTTACAAATTGCTATAGAATTAGGACGCAAAAAAGCCAAACCCCTTGCTGATGTAGAGTTTTGTCGCATGGAAGTTGAATGCTTACGCTTAAATAACTTAATTGGTGAAATACTGCAGTTTGCGCGCCTCGACCGCTCAGCAGAAGTTCTGAATAAAACAGAAGTTAATATTTTAAATCTAGTCAAACGAATCATTGATGATGCTAACTTTGAATACAGTGATGAACAAAATAAAGTGCAATTAGTAGCTTCTGAAAATTATCAACTTTTAGTTGATGAACGCCTAATTCATAGAGCCGTTGAAAATATTGTAAGGAATGCTTTGCGCTATTCACCAGCTAATGAGAAAGTTACGATTTCCTTATCAACCAATCCTGAAAAAACAACGCTATACATTGATATCGAAGACAGAGGCCCAGGCGTGCCAGAAGAGCAACTGAAGACGATATTTAACCCTTTTTATCGCGTAGATACGTCACGTGAAAAGAAGACAGGAGGCTATGGTTTAGGTTTATCGATTGCTGAAAAAGCAATCACTTTACATCATGGGCAGGTTACTGCTAATAATAGAGAAGCTGGTGGATTAAGAGTCACTATTGCCTTACCACTTGTTTTGCAATGATTTTTCACCTTTAATTCATACAATAAATATTAGAACTATCTGTAGCCTGGGTGTAAATCCCTAGGACTGAAACCCGGGTTTCGCTGCGCTGCACCCAGGCTACAAGTTTAATTAGTATACACAATTGAGTGATCACCCTAATAGATAGATAAAGATAACAATAATAATTGATTAGCTAAAGGTGTAATATGCAAAACGAATTAGAAGTCACAGTGCAACTTTTATTTACAGCCATTGATAACAAAAACGAAGCGCAAATTCACCAAACTATAAATCGTATTTTAGAAAAAGGTCCAAACTATTTGTCTTTCAAGAATGATGATGGTGAAACGTTCTTATTTTACGCTCTTAAGCAAATTTCCTTGCAAACCCCTATTTCAGAAGCAGGGAAAAGAATTGTCTTTTACTTATTAGAAGTATTTAAAAACCATGCACCTGATAGCATTTTCCTTGCTGACTTATCAGGCTTTACTATTTTACACTTAGTTTCTGTATGTCATATAAAATTTGCTATTGAGTTTTTGGAAAAAATAAAGGAATCTTTTACAAATGAATCATTGGTGCAGTACATCAATCAACCTACAAGAATTGATGGCTTCACCCCTTTGATGCTTGCATGTGGCTTTTGGAAAAATAAAAGCTGCGATCTTCAGCTGATAGAATGGTTGTATAAAAATGGAGCTAGCTTGGATTCTCGTTGTAAAATAGGAAGGACGCCATTTTTATATGCTTGTCAGTCAAGGGAAAAATCGCTTATTGAATTATTATACCGTCTTGGTGCAGCGACTCAGGATAGAGATAAAGATGGCATTTCTTGTTGGCATATATTAGTAGATCGCTGTGATTATGATTCATTTCAATGGCTTTTAAAGGCCGAATTAGAGCAGAACAACCCTGCTATAGCATTGCTGAATGTCAAAGAGGCACGTTATGAGCACATGACGCCTGTTGAATTGGCGTTGCATCGCTATTGTTTAACCATGAAGCCAATAAAAAAATTGGCTTTACAGAATATATTGCAATGCCTGAATCAATTCTACTATCTCATAGGGCAACTGCTTCCAGCAGCTTGCTTTAGAGAACATAATGGCCAGGTATTATTTTGTGATTTACCCTTGCAACAATGGCAACTTTTCGCAGCCAATACAGATAAGCTTGATGAACTAACTTACTGCCTTCCTTATTATGACTATGATGACCAGTTATCAAATGTTATACAGCATATTGGCCAAAACAAACTTACTAAAGAACAGCTTAGCCATTTACTTAAGCAACTACAGCGTTTAAGAGACAATCCAATTATTCCATCTACTCACAGGATACAGCAAGATATCACTGCCCTGCAAAAGTATGTGAGCTCCCAACACAGTTTAAAAGAGTTTTTATTTTATACCTTAGCGCAGTCTGATAACCAACAAAAAAACTATGATCTCATCAAAAAAGAGGCTCAGAAATACCACTCAACTAATCTCTTCACCCTTTTTAGGGATGGAATCACTAAATATGAATCAAATTGCCATTATAAATTAGTGCGCAGAAAAATAGTTGAATTAGAGCAATCATTTAAAGATTTAAATAGTTTTATGGTAACTCAGATTAATAGCGAAAGAGGTTGGCTCTCCCTCGTAGACAGCATAACAAAAGCGCTCGAAAAAAATCACTTTTTAAAAATAAAACAATTTACGTTTGCAGCTCTTCTTACTGGAGTAACGTTATGGACATGTTATTATCTGTGCAGTGTGCCTAGACATGAAAGATGTAAACATGAGGCCGCGAGCGATACTCTCTTGCTAAGCAAGCTATTTTTTACTATTGCATCACTTCCTTCCGTGTCTTACGGATTAGCTTTGCTATTATCTAATTACATGCATCGCGCTCTTTTTCGCAATCTACATGCTAGCCAAAATAGTGTAGTCCAAGACATCAATGTTATCTTAGATTTATTACCTTCTGGCAGCGCTCATATAAAATCCTTTGGAAAATTACGAGATCAACTAGCAACTTGCAATAACTGGTATGGCTTTCAGTTTTGGGTACAAAATGCAATAAAAGAAGGTGGTGTGATATTTAACGCGCTTAATCTAATTGGAGATGATCTCAATGAAAATCAATTGGCTATGTCGATACTGTAATTTGTATATTTTACCAATAATTTAAATCAATTATCATCTTTAAGCCCACCCATAGCCTGGGTGCAGCGCAGCGAAACCCAGGTTGCAGTCCTTGCGGACTTACACCCAGGCTACAAAAAAATCCCTAGCCCCTACATTTCTCAAATGATTTAAACAAATCATCATTGCTTTCTTGCGGGATTCAAAAGCTAAAGTTATTATAAATTAATGAATCTTTTATGACAGGAAAATGATAAGTGAGTTACGGAAAACACTTAAATAAAGCTAGTAGCTTCTTTTTCTTAACAGGCTTTCTAGCTGCAAAAGTACAATATTTGCCCTTTTATTTATTTTCGGTTATTACCAATATTTTTTCATCAGCTTGTTATTTAATTGGCTACCTTCTTTGGTTAGTCGCAAGCCTTGTTAATCCTGAATCTATTAAACATAAAGACTTTTGGTATGGCTTTGCCTCTTTTAATACCCAACATAAATATGCAGCTTATTTAGGCCTAACAGCTACAATTTGCTTTTTTGTAGCGATAAGTTCACCCTTTATAGCCATTCCAGCAGCTTGGCTATTTGCTAGCAGTAATCTATTTTGGTGTGTTGCCGAATTTCACAAACTAAAATTTTCTCCAAAAAGCAGTGATTACTCAGCAAATTACCAATCAAATTATTTACAATATGCCGCTTTGATGACTGCTGTTAGTCTCATTACTGCCCTATCTGTAACCTGTAGTATGCTGTTTCCCTTAGCCGGTTTTGCCATTTTAACTGGCTCCGCAATCCTTAGTTTAGTCATTGGCATTCAAGCTTTAAACTGTTGGATTACCGCTAATATGGATGATCATAAACCAGACTATGAATTAGTTGATAGTTATACGCACATGTCGGAAAACTTATTAGAGGCAACCCCTAAAAACATGCTTTCTCATGAGGAAAGTAAAATAAATGAAGAGGTACGCACTTTTCAGCCACTTTTTGCTAAAAGCAATTTAAGTTTACCTGAGCCTATAATTGTCGAAACACCAGCAATTACACCAACTTTCTATTCTTAGCCTTAAAGATTGATCTGAAGTCTTAAAGATCTTATGCAGCTGGTTTGCAATTTTAGTAATCCTCACCTATTTTTTTAAGGAGGACTTATAACTTATATCAGTTCATTGAGCTGATATCGCTAACACTGGAGGTTACGATGATGCGATGGGCGAGAAATTCAATGCGTTTAGCTGTGCTAGCTTTTTTATGGAAAATGATCAAACAAAAAGGTTCACATAAAAAACGCATGCATAACGATCTTCATTAATATTTAATGGATTTTCTTATTTCAAAAATGGAATTTCCATTCCATATATAATCATAATGACCAGCCTGCACGGGAATAGTTAAGGCAGGCGGTCTAAAAATGGCCACACAGTAAGCATTTTGATTACGCACACTGGGGTATAAAATCCCCCACTCTTTTTTTAATTTAATTTGCCGACCAAATTCTTGACTTAAAGGGTAAGAATTGATGTCAGGATTTAGGTATTCTTGATAGGTGCTCGGAGAAATATCGACTAATTCTTTAGTTATAAAGGCGGTGTAATCACGCATCTGGATAATACACGGAGGCTCATTAGAGGCAACTAAAAATTGTTCTCGATGAAATCTTGTTTCTGCAATCGCAGTTTGTATACAGTCACCTGCATAATAAATACCATAGGATGTGCCGTCACTAAAGCGAGATACACCAAAATGGGTAAAAGCTGCCATAAGTGGCGTTGAACCAGCGCCGCTTACCCAATCTTCTTTTTCAACTAAAAAAATATGCCCATACTCTGTTGCTAAACGATCGTTGGTCATCCCCTCTAATAAAGCAAGTTCTTCCAGTTCCTCAGGTGATTCTGCCCAGTCAAAAAGATTGATAGGCGGAAACCTAGATGGTATTAACCTATGAGTTTTTTCTTTAAACTCCCTGTAATTAAACATCTAATAATTACCCTCGCCAAAAATCTAAAAATCGTCTCACTTCAGCTAAGCGAATTAAACTGCCTTCCAGCATGTACTGCTTAGGTGTGATGCCATTAAATGGTGGTAACTTATTTTCTCGATTAATCCAAGTCATTGCTTGTGCACTATCTATAAATAAAATTCTTAAGTCTTTATAAATCCCCAATAGTAATGAAATCCGCTCTTTCTCATCTCTATCTAAATTACCTTCAAATTTATTGATACCTTTGTAGTAGGAAGAAACTTTCATATCACCCATTAATTTAAGCGCCTCTTCTTTAGTAAAATTAAAGCGCTCAATTAGGTTTTTAAGCGCTTTCCAGGCTACCTGGTTAGACACTACAATGGCTTTATGAGTTGATGTTTTCATAGCTTTCCTCAGCTTCTTTCCTAAGTATAATCTATTTTTAGATTTTTTTCTATTTATAGAACTATGCTCAATAAAGCTCCTAAGTATTAGATTTTCTTATAAAATGAAGATTATACTTAATGTAAGTACTACATAAAGGCTATAAAGAGGCCTTATGTCACTAAACGTAAGCTATAAGATTAGGCACTACAATTTATGATAAGGATATCAATGGCGCAAAAAAAATCTTTAAGCTGGCGGCGAATGCCAATTGGAGCTGAAGTCATTAATGGGGATGTACACTTTAGAGTTTGGGCTCCAAAAAGAAAAAAAGTAAACCTTATTTTAAAAAATAGGGATAACGCACCAATTGCAATGACTGCGGAAAAAACTGGTTACTTTCAGAAACTAGTAAAAAACGTTAAAGCAGGTGATTTATATAGTTTTCAATTAGATGATGATCCTAATTTATACCCTGATCCCGCTTCACGCTATCAGCCAGCAGGCCCACATCAAGCCTCACAAGTCGTTGATCCTAACTCATTTAAATGGACAGATCAAAACTGGAAAGGCATTAAAAAAGAAGATGCCATTATTTATGAAATGCATATAGGAACGTTTACCCAAGAAGGCACATGGCTTAGCGCAGCACAACATTTAGACTACTTAGCTGATTTAGGAATTACCGTTATTGAAATGATGCCTATTGCAGAATTTGCTGGTGAATTTGGTTGGGGTTATGATGGTGTTGATTTATTTGCGCCTATGCATACTTACGGTAAACCAGATGATCTACGTCATTTTATAAATCGAGCTCATGAATTAAATATGGGTGTAATCTTAGACATTGTTTATAACCACTTAGGGCCAGATGGCAATTATTTAAGGCAATTTTCCGATAGCTATTTTTCTACTAAACACACCACCGATTGGGGCGAAGCGATTAATTTTGATAACGATGCAAGTGAGGTAAGAAATTATTTTTTAGCAAATGCCACTTATTGGATAGACGAATATCACTTCGATGGCTTAAGAGTGGACGCTTCACAAAATATTTATGATGACTCTAAGCCACATATTCTACAAGAAATTGGTCAAGCTATTCGCAGTAAAGCACCACATCGCTCTCTTTATTTGATTGCTGAAAATGAACCACAAAATAGCGATTATTTACGCCCCATTGATAATGGTGGCTTAGGTTTTGATGCGCTCTGGAATGATGATTTTCATCATACTGCCAAAGTATTAATAACCGGCAAACGCGAAGCTTACTTCACTGATTATAAAGGATCTCCACAAGAGTTCATTTCGATTAGTAAATATAGCTTTTTATATCAAGGACAATGGTATCGCTGGCAGAAAAAAACACGGGGCAAAGCAACATTTAACCTTAATCCCAGCTGTTTTATTAATTTTTTAGAAAACCACGATCAAATCGCAAACTCTGTTTATGGTGAAAGACTACATCGCAAAGCAAACCCAGGCTTATTGCGTGCCATGACTGCCTTTTTAATACTTTCTCCACAAACGCCTTTACTGTTTCAAGGGCAAGAATTCGCTACCTCAAGTCCATTTAATTATTTTGCTGATCATAAACCAGAAATTGCCAAACAAGTTTATTTAGGGCGGCTTGAGTTTTTTAAACAATTTCCTAGTTTGCGCACACCTAAAATACGCGCCTCCTTACCTAATCCGATTGATAAAGAAACTTTCATGAAAAGTAAATTAGATTTAACCGAATGTAAAACTAACAATACTTGGTATCAGCTACATAAAGATTTAATTAAACTTAGGAAAAATGATCAGGTATTTAATAGTCACACGCCTAAAAAAATAGATGGCGCTGTCTTATCAAGTCACGCATTTGTCATTCGTTTCTTTGGCGAAGAAGATGAACGATTGATGCTCATAAATTTAGGTGCTGATTTATACTTAGATCCAGCACCAGAACCTTTATTAGCGCCACCTGCTAATTGTGTATGGAACTTATATTGGTCTAGCGAAGATCCGAATTATGGCGGCCACGGGACTGTTCGTCCTAATGATAAAGGTAATTGGTATATTCCTGGTTATTGCGCCATTGTTTTAAATTTGAAAGAGTTAATATGAAGCAAATTATAAGACATCATCGCATCATCGAATATAAAACAGATGAAACACCATTAAATAATGCTGCTCGCCTATTACGTGGCGAATGGCTCATTACTAATGGCTTAGGCGGTTATGCTTCTAACTCCGTAGCCGGAATAACAACGCGCAAATACCATGGTTATCTAGTTGCAGCATTACCACCGCCTTATGGTAGAACGATTATGCTAAACCATCTACATGAAGAAGTAATTACTGCAGATGGACAGACGTTCATAATCAGCTGTGATGAGCGCAGTAATGGCAATATTTCCTTAACTGGTATGAGTTACTTACAAGAATTTTATTTAGATTATGGTTTACCCGTTTGGCGGTATCATATTAATGATATTATTATTGAAAAAAGAATTATTCTTATTTATCAACAAAATACGATACAAATTACTTATAAGTTAATCAGTGGCTGTGACAATGTATATTTAAATATCCAACCGTCATTTAACTTTAGACCCCATGAAGCGCCAGTAAGTAAACATAACCCAGCGCCTTATCAAATTTTAGCCATTGAAAATCGTTATGAAATTACCTTTGACAATCATCCCCCTCTTCGTCTCTTTTTACATGGCCAAAATGTTAAATTTGTTTTACAAGAAAATCATATTCCAGACGCTTATTTTAGAATGGAAGAGATGCTTGGTTATGAATGTTTAGGTCAACTTTGGACACCTGGTTACTTTAATTTAGAGTTACAGAAAGGATATGGTGCAACCCTGGTCGCATCAACCGAGAAATGGGAAACTATCACTGCCCTTAAACCTGAAGATGCATTACCAGCTGAGCTTGCACGCCGCAGGCACCTTCTATCATTAGCACAACCCGAAGCTCAAAACGAAATGGGAGCTGAACTCATACTTGCTGCCGACAAATTTATTATCACGCCTTTAAGCCGTTTTGCAGATGCCGTTCGTGCACGCGCTGAAGGCAATGAAGCCTATACTATCATTGCCGGGTATCATTGGTTTACGGATTGGGGGCGCGATACAATGATTTCTCTCGAAGGATTGACTTTATGTACCGGCCGGCATAAAGAAGGATTGTGGATTTTAAAAACATTTTGCCATTATGTGAAAGACGGATTAATCCCCAATATGTTCCCCGAAGGTATTCACGAAGGCCTATATCACACAGCAGATGCCACTTTATGGTTTTTTCATGCTCTTGATCGCTACCTTGACTTGACCCAGAATTACTCTGAACTACCTTATTTTTTACCTACTTTAAAAAAAATTATTCAGTTTCATGAACGCGGTACGCACTTTAATATCGGCATGGATGCAAACGATTGTTTAATCAAGCAAGGCCAAGAAGGCTATCAATTAACCTGGATGGATGCCAAAGTGGGTGATTGGGTAGTGACCCCTAGACGGGGTAAAGCCGTTGAAATTAATGCGTTATGGTATAACGCGCTAAAATTAATGGCCGAATGGACTCAAAATAGCGATACACGCGCTAGCCAACACTATCAGGAACTTGCCCATCATGTTTACCAATCCTTTAATCAAAAATTTTGGCTTACCAATAAAGGTTATCTTTATGATGTTATAGAAGGTGAAATAGGAAATGATGATGCATTAAGGCCCAATCAGTTATTTGCTATTTCTTTAAAATACCCCGTGTTAGAAAAAAATCGCTGGCTAAAGGTGATTAAAATTTGTCAAAAAGAGTTACTTACACCCTATGGGTTACGTTCATTAGCCCCTAACCACCCTGATTATAAACCATATTATGACGGTAGCTTACGTGTGCGGGATGCAGCTTATCATCAAGGTACTGTTTGGGCTTGGTTAATTGGACCCTTTATTGATGCATGGATTAAAGCTTATCCCAAACAACGCATAAAAGCGCGCCAATTTTTATTAAGCTTTGAGCAGCATTTAGAAGATTCAGGCGTAGGCTCAATTAGTGAAGTGTTCGATGCTATGGAGCCTTACACACCCAGAGGCTGTGTAGCTCAAGCTTGGAGTGTGGCTGAAGTACTGCGAGCTTGGATAAAAACTGCACCTTAAACCAAACCTCAGTCCTTTCATTGTCTATTAATTCATCCAATCATTTAAGGCCACCCCAATACCAAAGCTAGTTGTTCTATGATCATATTCAATTAAACTTTGACCATAACCACTGAAAAACTGGCCATAAATCGAAAGGGCTTTTAATAATGGATAAGATAACGTGACTTGTACAAAACCTCGTTTAAGCCCACTGGCAATATTTTGCGCCTCAATACTCGCCTTTAAACTAGAAAATTTATAAGAAAATAACAGGTTTTCATAACCCAAATAATAAGCAATGTTAGGATTATGAAGATCACTGGATTTTGCTTGATCAATTAAGGCCCAACCACGAATATGGGCAAGCCACCTTGTTCCTGAAAATTGTAACTGTAAAATAACTCGGTTCCAGCTACGCTCCAATACCCCGCCGCGCCCATTTGATTGATGGTTAATTCCAATTTGCGTAGCTATATAGGGATTAAAATAATTTTCTATAAAAAATTCAGGTTCATAATTGGTTTCACGAAAATATTGCGAATCAGCGTATACTTGCCAATACATAAGCTGGGTATAAGCAAAATTAAGCGAAAGGGGTTTATAGTCAAGTAAATGATGAATTAATGGCACTAAGAAACTAATTTGAGCCTTCAATTCATCTTGCATAATAAATTGATTATTAGGCGTTGCTTCCCAATAAATAGATTGATAAGGCCTTCCAGTTCTATAGTAGGGCAAAATATAATTTGGGTGATATAAATTGACAATATTGCTGTAATGCTTTGTTTTATTTTTTTCACGTACTCTTTTTTCAAGTATCGTTTTTTCGTTTGCAGTTGAGCTTGCTACTTGCTCTTCATTAGCAGTTTCTGAAAAAGCAACACTGCTAAGCAAAAACAAACTTAAAAAAGGGCAAAACAACCACGCAACTTTCATAAAGGCTAGCGCTCCATTCCAAGGCCTTTTGTAAGAATATAATCAATTTAACTTAAATTTGCATACAAGCATAGTTATAAATTGAAGACTTCTTTATTAAGTCCCTTTACTTCGCTTCATTTACATGGGAGAGATTTAATTAGGATAGCTAGTTTTTAAAAATTAGAAGGTTGGAATATACATATTATATAATTTTAAATAACTGCCATCTTTTTCCATTTGCAATAACTGGCCATTAATCTCGTCAATTAAATTAGCATTATTAGGAATAGACATAATACCAATACCTTCGCCTAAGGGCGTTGCCGCATCTAGATTCTGTAATTGGCTAGCAGAACTCATAACCCAATAGCTTGCGCTAAGATAATTTAAAAAAGCAGCAGAAATCTCGTTCTCATTAAGCGATGTCATTAAATCCTCAATGTCATCAAATTGTTGAATGACAAATAAGCCGGGAAAATTCTCAAGTAAATAATTATAATAAGCGCCTTGCTTTTCCTCAGTCATTAATATGCCAACTGTTTTCCCTTTTAAATCATTAACTGATTTATAAGCTGAGCCTTTTTGCACAATAAATTGCCCTTTGCTGAGCATATAAGGCAAACTAAAAATATAAGTCTCTTTAAGCTTTTTCGAGATAGTAATACCACCAACAGCTATATCAATTTTACCAGTATTAAGTGCTGAGAATAAGCTGTAATAATCCATGGGCACCATAATGCATTTTTGATTTATATTTTGGCAAATAGTCTTAATTAATTGTATATCAAAGCCACTATCATTCGATAAAACAAAAGGAGGGTAGAAAAATAAAGTGCCTACTCTAATATCCGCTAGGCTTGTAGATACCATTAAGCAATAAGAAAATAATAAGTTTAGAAGCCTAATTCGCCATCGCATTCGCTGTATTTTCCTTAAAATTAATAGGTTATCTAAACCCTATAATTAAGCTTATTCTAATTTTAGCTCATAATTACTAAAATATAATTAATCAAGATTATTTAGCCACTATTAGCTATCAGCATGTTAATGGCATGTAGCCAGCCTGCAAAATTGCTTTCTATTTGGATTTGCTTATTCTCGGGTAAAAACTCTTGCTCGCATTGCCAACTTGCTTTTAAAGCGTTAATTGAACTCAATTCCCCGCATCCTATTGCTGCAAGTAATGCCGCCCCCTGTGCGGTTGTTTCAATATTTTTTGGCCGCTGTACTGTTACTTGGCATTGAGATGCTAAAAACTGCAAAAGCCATTGATTGACTGTCATGCCGCCATCAACGCGAAGAATTTTGATAATGATATTACTTTCTTGCTGCATACATTGCAGAATCTGTTTGGTTTGATAACACACACTTTCAAGTGCTGCGCGCGCAAAATGTGCACGATTGCTTTTTCGAGTTAGCCCTACTATTAAAGCACCGCTTGATGCTAGCCAATAAGGTGCACCTAAACCATTAAAGGCAGGTATTAAATAAACACCTTCATTATCCGCTAAACTTGCTGCGAGCTCTTCTGATTCGGCCGCACTTGCAAGTAGCTTCATTTCATCGCGTAGCCATTTAATGGTCGTGCCAGCTTGATAAATGCTGCCCTCAAGTCCATAGGCCAAATTATCTTTAATCTTATAAGCCACCGTGGTAAGCAAATTATTTGAGCTTATGGGACGGGAGCCTGTGTTCATTAATAAAAAAGCGCCGGTGCCATAGGTAGCTTTAATCATACCCTCATCTAGGCCGCGTTGACCAATCAATGCGGCTTGCTGATCCCCTGCAACGCCGGTAATAGGTATAGAAAAACCAAATAGCCCTTGATCAATTTCACCAAAGTAAGCATCGCACGCTTTAACTTCAGGCAAAACACTGGGATTAACGCCAAAAAGAGTAAGCAATTCCTTATCCCATTCTTGTTTAAAAATATTAAACAAAAGTGTTCTTGAGGCATTGGTAACATCGGTGGCATGTACTTTGCCTTGAGTAAAGCGCCAAATCAAAAAGCTATCAATTGTACCAAAAGCAAGTTGATTTTGAGCCGCAAGCGTTTTAGCTTCTGGACAGTGTTGCAAAAGCCAATGTAATTTACTCGCTGAAAAATAAGAGTCTGGTAGCAGGCCGGTTTTTTTCTTTATCATTTCTTTATCTAAAGAAGAGCAAAATTCCTCTGTTCGTCTATCTTGCCAAACGATGGCAGGATATAAACATTTGCCTGTCTCTTTATCCCAAATGAGCGTTGTTTCCCGTTGATTGGTAATACCACATGCAACTAATTTTTTTACATCAATCTGAGCTATTACATCGTTTATTGCCTTTAAAGTCTTTGACCAAATCTCTTCAGGGCAATGTTCTACCCAACCTGCGTGTGGATAAAATTGTGTCAGGTCATATTGGCTAATTGCTATTTCTTGCCCTAAATGCGTGTAGATAATAGCTCGTGTACTACTTGTCCCTTGATCAATGGCTAAAAGATATTTTTGCATTTCTTTCTATTTCCTCAATATGAAGGTAGTATTAATTGATTTTACATACTTTTTAGCAAGGCAAAAACATGACTAAGTTTTTTGATCTCGCTGTGATAGGTGGTGGAATTAATGGCTGTGGCATTGCAGCAGATGCAGCGCTTCGAGGTTTATCAGTTATCTTAATAGAAAAAGATGATATTGCTTCCAAAACCTCATCGAGCAGCAGTAAATTGATTCATGGTGGATTAAGATACCTTGAGTATTATGATTTTTCCTTAGTAAAAAAAGCACTAGATGAAAGACAAACGTTATTATCTTTAGCGCCTCACCTTATTGATCCCTTGCCTTTTGTCTTGCCTTATCTACCCTCTATGCGTCCTATGTGGCTATTACGCGCAGGGTTATTTCTTTATGACAACTTAAGCCGTAAAAATAAATTACCTAAAAGTAAGCTCATTAAGCGCGCCCCTTCATCTCTTTATTTTTCTCCACTGAAGCAAAACTTAACCAAAGGTTTTTTATTTTATGATTGCAACACAGACGATGCGCGGCTGACCCTAGTTAATGCCTTACAAGCTAAAGAATATGGTGCTGAAATTCATTCTTATACAGCCTTAACAGACGCTTCGGTAAAAAATAACACGTGGCATTTACAGCTTTGCGATCAGCAAGGTCAGTTTACTACCTGCCAAGCTCGTTCCCTTGTTAATGCTACAGGGCCCTGGGTAGCGTCTATTAATCATTTATTAGGATTAGATACCCGCTATCAAATGTCTTTAATCAAAGGTAGCCACCTTGTGGTGCGCAAACTATATGAGGGCAATCAGGCTTATTTATTGCAAAACAATGATAAACGTATCGTCTTTGTCATTCCTTACCACCACTATTCCTTAATTGGCACGACCGATGTTCCATTTAAAGGCGACTTAAATCAAGTCAGTATTTCTCCTGAAGAAATAGATTATTTGCTTAACTTAATTAGTCTTTATTTTAATCAACCATTAACGAACAACGATATCTTATTTAGCTGGAGTGGTGTCAGGCCCTTAATTGCTGAACCAGGAGAGTCACCACAAGCTATCAGTAGAGATTATACGTATCACTATACTTCTCTGCCTGCGCCTGCCGTCACCATTTATGGGGGTAAAATTACTACTTATAGACAATTAGCACGCGAAGCAGTCAATCAGTTAAAAACTGTTTTTCCACACTTAAGCCATTCCATCACCCATAAAACACCGTTGCCAGGCGCTGTTTTTCATAATTTATCTTATCAAGACTATGTTCAGTATGCTCATAAAAAATATTCATGGCTCGCAGATGATATCTTAAAGCGCTTGCTAAAAACTTATGGCACCAGGCTAGAATTAATTCTGGCTCATTGTAATCAGTTAAGTGATCTTGGGTTAAACTTTGGCCATGGCTTGTTTCAAAGAGAAGTAGATTACCTACGCGAGCAAGAATGGGTTATCCAAGTTGATGATTTGCTATGGCGCCGTACTAAACTAGGGATTAATTTTGACTCAGTGGCAACAGAAAAATTAGCTAATTATCTTTTAGGAAAAGATTAACTACCGTCATCTTTATCAATTGCCTCGCGAATACTTTTTACATCAGCCGCAATAGCCTGTTTAATTAACTCTGCTAACGAAGATTCAGGCAGGCTTCCTGAATCTGAGTAAATAACTATACCTTGTTTAAAAATCATTAAATGAGGTATTGAGCGTATGTGAAAAGCTTGAGCCAACTCTGTTTCCTGTGCTACATCTATTTTAGCAAAAACAAGATCAGGGTTTTGCTGAGCCATACGTTCGTACACCGTAGCAAATTGTTTACATGGAGCACACCAATCGGCCCAAAAGTCAACTAAAACAAGGTCATTTTGCTTAATAAGCACTTCCAACTCTTGTGCATTAATAGCTGCTTTTAGCATGTCACATTATCCTTTATTGCTTTATTTTTATTAATAGCTGCAATAATGCTTTTAAAAATCATATCAGTATCACCAAGGCCGCTTACACGATGAAATTGTGGTGCACCTGTCGTCTTAGTTTCTGCCCATTTTTCATAATAGTTGACCAATGGCTCTGTCTGTTGATGATAAACTTCTAAACGCTTAGCAATAGTCTCTTCTTTATCATCATCTCGATGAATTAGGGGTTCACCTGTAATATCGTCGAAACCTGCAATTTTGGGTGGATTAAATTTAATATGATAAACCCGTCCAGAAGCAACGTGAACGCGTCGACCACCTAATCGATTCATAATTTCACTGTCAGGAACTGTAATTTCAATCACATGATCTAGCTTAATATTCGCTTTTCTTAAAGCGTCTGCCTGCGGAATAGTTCTTGGAAAACCATCAAATAAAAAACCATTATGGCAGTCCTCTGCGGTTAGTCGTTCTTTAACTAAGCTTATAATAATTTCATCTGGAACTAATTTACCTGCGTCCATAATTGCTTTCGCATTTTTACCCACTGCTGTTCCTGATGCAATAGCAGAGCGTAGCATGTCCCCAGTAGAGATTTGCGGTATATTAAAATATTCTCTTAGCTTAAGGGCCTGAGTACCTTTGCCAGCGCCGGGACTACCTAATAACATTAAACGCATTAATGATGCTCCTAATTAAAACTTAAATCGACTGTCTACTAACCTATCAAGACCCATTTTAATGAATATAAACTTAACTACTTACGTATTACATAGTGATTAAATACTTAGTAGTTCTTTGTACTCGGCAAATGTAGAATAATCTTTAATTATCGACAACGCATTAATTGCGTATGATACACTTGCGTGCGTAAATTTACTTTTTTTGCTACCTGAATTAACCAAGGTTTTTTTAAATAGGTTTGACGCTGATAGCCGCCAATGCCTTCATGATAAGCTAAATAAAGATTATAAGCATCATTGCGCCGGATTCCTGCCCGAATATGGGCTTGGTTTACGTACCAACCAATAAAATCAACGGCATCATTAAAATCATTACGCGATGACCAGCGGCGACCATCTTTACTTTTCTTATACACTTTCCAGGTGGTGCGTAAGGCTTGGGTATAGCCATAAGCACTAGAAGGTCTTTTCCACGGGATAACCCATAATAGTTTTTGCCGCTTAGGTCTAGCTCTACCATCAAATTTTGATTCTTGGTGAATAATTGCCATTTGAACAGAAATAGGTACTTTCCATCGATAAGCGACCCCTTTCGCAGCAACATACCAATCGGGGTATTGTTTAAATATATGGCAAAGGTTGTCTACATCCCTAGGTGGCTTAGTGACACAAGAGGACAATAAAAAAAACAAGCTTATTAATAAAAGGCGCAGAAAACCCATTTAGATTTCACAGTTAATTTTAGAATAGGCGTATTAGTAGCAAAAAAGCAGCTGAAATAAAACACTTTTATAAAAAATTCCTAGTTTAGGTACTTCCATGTCTATACCCTATCAATAGCTATTACGATAATACCTTTCTTTTCCCGCCTGCAAACAAAACTGAAATACACAGGCTTAGCACGGTATTGTAACTAAATAGAAGCATGTTACAATCGCATTATAAAAATAATAACTACTTCTATTTATTGAGTTTTTGCTTGAATATTTTAGTCTTTGATATTGAAACTATTCCTGATCTTGATGCAGGTAGAAAATTATATGGCTTAGATGAGCTATCTGATGAGGATACCGCCTCAGCAATGCTCGCTTTACGAAAGGCAAAAACTGGCCATGATTTTTTGCCTCATTACTTACAGAAAGTAATTGCTATTTCCTTGGTAATTAACCAAGAGCAACAGCTTAAGGTCTGGTCTTTAGGTAATGAGCAAGCGGATGAAAAAGAATTAATTACCCGTTTTTTTACAGGCCTTGATAAATTTACTCCAACATTAATTACCTGGAATGGCAGTGGTTTTGATTTACCTGTCCTTCATTATAGAGCCTTATTACATGGTGTCAGTGCGCCTACTTATTGGGAATATGGTGAAAATCAACAAACCTTTCGCTTTAACAATTATTTAAACCGTTTCCATTATCGCCATCTGGATTTAATGGATATTTTAGCAGCCTATCAAAATAAAGCCTTTGCGCCGTTAGATGAACTCGCTAGCATGTTAGGGTTTCCAGGTAAAATGGGCATGAGTGGCGCAAAAGTATTTGATGCCTATCTTGCTGGCGATATAAAAAATATTCGCAATTATTGCGAGACGGATGTACTTAATACTTATTGTATTTATTTGCGCTTTGAATTAATGCGCGGCGTATTTACGCAAGAAGATTACCTACAAGCCATTGAACAATTAAAAACCTATTTAGCAAGTCACCCTCACAAAATTCATTTGCAAGAATTTTTAAATAAAATGAGTTAAGAGCTTGGGGGCTGCTGTAGAACTTTTCTTAATAGCCAAGCATCTTCTTGGCTATTGGTATCTTGATAATAGTCTTTTTTAATTGAATCTAGCTGAAACCCAAAACGTTGATACAAAGAAATAGCTCGCTGATTGCTTGGTCTTACTTCAAGAATCATACTATCAACTGCACTACCATTTAATTTATCGATAATTGCTTTTAATAAATACTTTCCTAAGCCTTTACCCTGCATACTCGGTATAATGCATAGATTAAGAATATGATAAACAGTCAAATGCTGGCGAGAAATAATATAGCCCACAATTTTCTTGTTTTTTTCCTGCTCTAGAACATAGCAATCATAACCAACCAAAACACAGTCATTTAAAATATCACGGCTCCAGGGCGTTCGATGGCCTGTTAACTCAATGTGATAAACCTCATCAATATCCTTAAATTGCATTGAGCGAACGGTAAACATAAATAGCTACCTTTAATAATTAATTAAGAGGAGATAATAAAAATGTAGCTGATTATGTTTGCAATGAAAATGCTTCAGAGTAAATATTAATAATTCTTTATTAAACTATTTCTGACGAAGACTGATGTAGCCTGAGTGAAACGAAGTGCAGCCTGGGCTTTAGACCTTCTAACCTGCCTCAAGCTACTTGCTGAGTTTTTCATTTTACCTCAGTCAACTCCCCCTCCCGCAAACAACATACTCGCATTAATCAGACTTCTAGCGCGGGCGAGGGGGTTGATTGAAGTGTAATTCAAGAACTACTCTTCATTAAATTTTGAGTTCTAGCAAGTAGCTTGGATGAAGCAAATGAAACCCGGGTTTCGGCCCTATGGGCCTGCACCCAGGCTACATTTGTCACATTTACTTAAGTCCTATTTTTTCTTTTTCTTCGGTAAATATAAATCGGTAATAGTGCCTTCAAATGCTTCTGCTGCTTGACCTACGGTTTCAGATAGCGTTGGATGAGGATGAATGGTTAAAGCAATATCTTCTACATCACAGCCCATTTCAATCGCTAATGCCGTTTCAGCAATTAAATCACCAGCGCTTAGGCCCACAATACCTGCACCTAAAATACGCTTGGTCTCTGGGCAGAAAAGTAACTTAGTCATCCCTTCTTCCCGACCCATGCTCAATGCTCTACCACTGGCTGCCCATGGGAAAGTGCCTTTCTCATAAGCAATTCCCTTTTCTTTTGCTTCTTTTTCAGTAAGCCCTGCCCAAGCGACTTCGGGATCAGTATAAGCGACATTAGCAATACATTTAGGCGCAAACTCATGCTTCATACCAGCAATCACTTCGGCCGCAACTTTGCCTTCTGGTATAGCTTTATGAGCAAGCATAGGCTGGCCTACAACATCGCCAATGGCAAAAATATGAGATACATTTGTACGCATTTGTTTATCAACAGGAATAAAACCGCGCTCATCAACATGCACGCCCGCTTTTTCGGCAGCAATGGCTTTACCATTTGGTCTGCGGCCTACAGAAACTAATACTTGTTGGAAACACAAAGGCGAATCTGTTTTATGTTCTCCTTCCATGCTGACATAAATGCCGTCTTCTTTTGCCTCGATAGCCGTGACTTTAGTTTTTAATAAGAAATTCACGCCTTTTTTGCTCATGCGCTTTTGTAATATGCTAATAAGATCAGCATCAGCGCCTGGGATGAGTTGATCCATAAATTCAACCACAGTTACTTTGACACCTAGAGCCGCATAAACAGTAGCCATTTCTAAACCAATAATGCCACCACCTAAAACGAGTAAATCACCCTTGATGTCTGCTAATTCCAAAGCACCAGTTGAACTGAAAATGCGCGGGTCTTCAGGAATAAATGGTAAATTCACTGACTCACTACCAACAGCAATAATAGCATTCTCAAAATCAACGGTTTGCTCATTATCAATTAACAGTTGATTGGGTCCTGCAAATTGCGCAGTACCTGTTATCACTTCAACCTTACGCTGCTTAGCAAGTGCCTTTAAACCACCCGTTAACTTGCCTACGACTGAATTTTTCCAAGTAACTAATTTCTGATTATCAAAGGTAGGCTCGCCAAAGGTAACCCCCTGCGTTGCCATTTCATGCGCTTCATCAACGACTTTAGCGATATGCAGAAGTGCTTTTGAAGGAATACACCCTACATTAAGACATACACCGCCTAAGCTTTTGTAGCGTTCGACTAAAACAACTTTCTTACCCAAATCAGCAGCACGAAAAGCCGCCGTATAGCCGCCAGGGCCACTTCCAATAACGACTACGTCTGCTTTAATACTTTCACTCATTACGGCCTCATTAATTAGTTATTTCAAAACAATCCTACATTGTCTAGTATAATAGCGAATACATGCTATGGCTGGAAAACCTAGAGTATGGTTCGCCGAATATCGCCAAGTAGTTCCGCTATAAAACGTGTAAAGCGTGCCGCTTCAGCACCGTCAATCACCCGATGATCATAAGAAAGAGATAACGGTAACATTAATCGTGGTTTAAATTCACCATTTACATAAATCGGTTTGATTGAGCTGCGAGATAAACCAAGAATAGCTACTTCTGGACTATTCACAATAGGCGTAAATGCAGTACCGCCAATGCCGCCTAAGCTAGAAATAGTAAAGCACCCACCGCTCATGTCCATTGGAGTAATGCCTTTTTCTCGCGCTTTTTGACTTATTTCACCCATCTGCTTAGCAATATCGCCAACAGATAGCTTATCGATACCTTTTATTACAGGCACTACTAGCCCATTAGGTGTTTCAACCGCGATGCCAATATTGATGTATTTTTTATAAATTAAGTTTTCACCCTTCTCATCCAAGGATGCGTTAAATTGGGGAAAAGTACTTAACGCTTTACTGACTACTTTAGTAACAAACGCTAAAATGGTTAATTTATATCCCATGTTTTTGAGAGCTTCTGACTCAGCTTTTCGAAAAGCTTCTAATTCAGTAATATCTGCCTCATCAAATTGGGTGACATGCGGAATTGTCAGCCAAGAGCGATGAACATTTTGGCCTGTTAAGCGCTTTATTTTATTAAGTGGTTTTACTTCGATGTCGCCAAATTTACTAAAATCAATAGCAGGCGCCTGTGGTAACGAAAATTGGCCTGAACTTGTTTTTTCTGTGAGTTGAGATTTTACATAAGCTTGTACATCTTCTTTAGTTACTCGACCTTTCCGGCCGCTTCCTCTGACCCGACTTAATTGAACACCTAGTTCTCTTGCCATTCGCCTTACCGCAGGACCAGCAGAAACTACCACATCTGCAGTTTCCGTAGGTGAGGCTTCGTCTGGCTTAGAAGAAGATGCTACTGTTTTTTCAGATGCTAACTCCTCTTTAGTATCTGCAGAATCTCTTTTAGCCAATGGTGGTTCAGTTGACGTTTTAGTATCTTTAATTTCTTGGGCTGATTCGGTGCTTAACGTTAAAATCAGACCACCTTGCGATACTTTATCACCAACTTTTATAGTAACCTTTTCTACCTTTCCTGCAGCAGGCGCAGGAATATCCATGGTGGCTTTATCACCCTCTAAGGTAATTAAAGCTTGCTCTTTTTCGATAGTATCGCCAGCTTTAACCATCACTTCAATCACATCAACATCCGTTGCACCGCCAATATCCGGAATTAATACTTCTATCGTTTTTTTCTCTGGCACTGCTTGTTCATCTTTGTGATTTTTTTGCTCAGGGTTTTTATCTTCTTGCTCAGCTGCATTACCGTTATCAGAGGTAGGGCTTGCTTTATCTTTATCAGCAGTAGATGATGCTTCAGATAATGTTAAAATCACATCACCTTCACTGACTTTATCACCGACTTTTACAAAAATTTCTCCTACTTTTCCAGCTTGAGACGCAGGAATTTCCATGCTTGCTTTGTCTGATTCTAAAGTAATCAGTGACGTGTTTATATCAATATCGTCGCCAGGATGCACTAAGATTTCAATAACGTCTACGTTGGTCGCTCCACCAATATCTGGAACTTTTATTTTAATTTCATCTGCCATGTTTATCCTCAAGCCATAGGCAATAAGCCTAATGTCAGTTCTAGCTCTATTTACGATTGTTTGCCTAGCTATTATGTAACTAGAGCAAACAATTCAAGGACGATTTTATATTAATGTGTTGCAGGATCCAGCTTATCTGGATTGATATTGTAACGTTTTAAGGCATCTTTTAACACACTCTTAGGTAGACTCCCTTGCTCTATTAATGCTTCTAAAGCAGCTAGGGCAATAAACTTCGCATCTACTTCAAAAAAGTGCCTCAAACGAGCACGTGTGTCACTACGGCCATAACCATCGGTACCTAATACTTTATATAAAGCAGGTACAAAAGGTCTAATTTGATCAGCATACAAGCGCATGTAATCAGTTGCAGCGACGACTGGTCCTTGGCAATCAGCAAGTTGCTGTGCTACATAACTTTGCTGCTGAGCCTCGTTAGGATGCATTCTATTGTGGCGCTCTACAGCCAAGCCATCCCGACGTAGCTCATTAAAGCTTGTCACACTCCAAATATCAGCGGTTACATCATAATCATTTTGTAGTAACTCGGCAGCAGCAATGACTTCACGCAAAATAGTTCCACTACCTAAAAGTTGCAAGTGTGCTTTACTCTTTTTATTTTTCTTATTTTTACTTGGTAATCGATACATACCTTTAAGGATTCCCTCTTCTACTCCCTTTGGCATATCAGGTTGAGTATAGTTTTCATTCATAACGGTAATATAGTAAAAAATATTTTCCTGCTCAGCATACATACGCCGCAAGCCGTCTTGAATAATCACAGCTAACTCATACGCATAAGTTGGATCATAAGTCACGCAATTAGGAATTGTAGAGGCTAATATATGACTATGCCCATCTTGATGTTGTAAACCTTCACCAGCTAACGTAGTACGCCCAGCTGTACCTCCCAATAAAAATCCCCTCGCTTGCATATCACCAGCAGCCCACGCTAAATCACCTATGCGTTGAAAACCAAACATCGAATAATAAATGTAAAAAGGAATCATAGGTAACTTATTCGAGCTGTAAGAGGTAGCCGCTGCAATCCATGAACAAAAAGCGCCAGCTTCATTAATGCCCTCTTCTAGAATTTGCCCGTCGCGTGCTTCACGATAATACATTACTTGCTCATGATCGACAGGTGTATAAAGCTGTCCTACTGGCGAGTAAATACCAATTTGGCGGAATAAACCTTCCATACCAAAAGTTCGACATTCATCAGGGACAATAGGCACTACTCGCTTACCAATTTCTTTATCTTTTAATAGCAAGGTTAGAATGCGCACAAACGCCATGGTTGTCGAAATTTCCCTGTCGCCTGAGCTTTTTAATAGGGAATCGAATGTAGCTAGCTCAGGAATTTTCAATGGTTCAAAATCAGTAGTCCTGCTAGGCAAATAACCACCTAACGCTTCGCGCTGCTTGCGTAAGAATTGTAATTCTGGGCTGTCATCAGCTGGACGATAAAAAGGAATTTCAGTAATTTTATCATCGCTAATTGGTATACTAAATCGATCACGGAAAGCGCGTAATTGCTCAATTGACATTTTCTTTTGTTGATGTGTGATGTTTTGGCCTTCACCAGCCGCACCCATGCCATAGCCTTTAATAGTTTTTGCTAGAACAACGGTTGGCGCGCCCTGGCTTTCTACTGCTTGTGCATAGGCAGCATAAACCTTCTGTGCATCGTGACCACCACGATTTAGACGCCAAATTTCATCATCCGACATGTGTTCAACCATTTTTTTAAGCTCAGGATACTGGCCAAAAAAATGCTCACGAACATAAGCGCCGTCATGTGCCTTATAAGCTTGATAATCACCATCAACACATTCTTCCATACGCTTTAACAAGAGACCATTTTTATCGCGAGCAAATAAATTATCCCAACGTCCGCCCCAAATGACCTTAATGACATTCCAACCAGCGCCATGGAATAACCCTTCCAATTCTTGAATAATTTTACTATTACCGCGCACGGGGCCATCAAGACGTTGTAAATTACAGTTAACCACAAAAATTAAATTATCTAATTTTTCTCTGGCAGCAATGGATAAAGCACCAACTGATTCTGGCTCATCCATTTCACCGTCACCTAAAAATGCCCAGACTTTCCTTCCTTCTGCTTTTATTAAGCCACGGTTTTCTAAATATTTAAGAAATCGGGCTTGGTAGATAGCTTGTAAAGGACCAAGGCCCATTGATACGGTTGGAAACTGCCAAAAATTATTCATCAACCACGGATGAGGGTAGGATGATAAACCATCTCGTTCTACTTCTTGCCTAAAATTAGCTAATTGCTGTTCAGACAGCCTACCTTCTAGAAAGGCGCGTGCATAAATTCCTGTCGATGAATGGCCTTGTGTATAAATTAAATCACCGCCATGCTCACCATTAGCGCCTTTAAAAAAATAATTAAATCCCACTTCGTATAATGTCGCTGCTGATGCATAGGAAGCGATATGCCCACCAAGCTCAGGTGCGTATTTGCCGGCACGCAAAACCATAGCAACCGCATTCCACCGGATAAGGGCACTAATTCGTTTACCAACGCCCTCATCAGGCGGAATCAGTTTTTCTTGATGTGGCTTAATGGTATTTTGATAAGGCGTACAAACAGTATTAGTCAGCTTTATACCTTGGGCACTAGCCAGATTTTGCAATTCTTTTAATAAGAATGCTGCCCTTTCACTACCATCATTTTTTAATACAGATTGCAAGGCATCCAGCCATTCACGTGTTTCCGTTGGATCAATATCATTAAATGTTTCACTCGCCATGAATGTGTTCCTCGTCTTAAGTCTTTATTGGCACGCTCATACAGTTGATCGCAATTGCTTAGAAATTGCCCCGGTACAAGCCTGCACACAAATGCGATAATCTGCGCGACAATTACAAGTTGTTTTGCGGCATTGTAGTGGATCGCGGTAAGAATTCAAATCACGAATAATTTCCCCACCTTTTACATATTGCTCATGCCTATAATAGAGATAAGCTTCTGATACAGACTGTTTTCTAAACGCAGCACATTGGGATGGGCTATTGCGACAGATTTTATTACAAGCTATTGCACGGTGCTCACAAACAACTTTGCAAAGGTTGCATGAAGAAGCCTTATTTTGCCCGAAGGGGTAATGTGTACAGGAACACAAGAAGATTAATAAAAGGACTAATGCACCACGCATGAAAATAATCATTTAAGTATACTCATTATAGTCAAAATTTTCCTGTTATAACCATATGGATAAAGTAAACACCGCAATTAAAATCAAATAAACAACTAACGCATGCTCTACTAAACTTTGCGCATAAGCTAAAGTAATGACCTCATCTTCCTGACTACGGGCAGCTAGCAACCCACCCGTACTTAGCATTGCTTCATTATTTTGTGGCGATGATAAAAACATCTGCTGATAATAGTTAAATCCTTGTTGAAAATTACCTACAAAAAGATAAAGCATTAACGTTACCCGCGATGTAGGCCAATCCAAAATGGTCAATATGCGTAGCGCAGCTCGCTTAGTAATATCATAATGCACGCATAAGGACACTAAACGATAAAAAAGTACAAACAAGGGGCCAAAAACTACAAACCAAAAAATAATGCCAAAAAGTTGGTTATTAACCTTAGCAAAGTAATTTCCTGCTGCCAATTCATTTTCTAATTCATCATTAGGTGCACTCATTGGATAAAAAGGATTTTCTGGCCCTATACAATAATAAAAAATAGCTAGACTCATTAAAAACCCTAAAAAGCCAAATAATAAATGACCTATAAGAGCAAATAAGATCCAAACAATCAACAATAAAGGTACTATAAGAAGCAATAAAGCAATATATGGGTTTTGTATAAATCCAGCTTGCGGAAATCGGCCTGTTAAATTTTCAACATAATTAGAAAACCAGTTAAAACGTGTCGCAGAAATAGCATGAATTAAATGCCGTTCACTTAAAACGCTTATAAGAATAATTAATAATTTCATGGCTAGTCCTTACGCATTTTATCAGATAATGCAATGGGGGTCGGGTATTTTAAAACTACCAAATAAGAAGAAACAATAAATGTTAAAATGGTAGTGGCTTGAATTAAATTAGCTGCGACCTCAGAAATTAATTTTGTATTTAAGGCAATGCTAGCGACTAAGAGTGAAAATTCACTCGCTTGACCAAGCCGTAAACCAACTTCCTTAGCGACTACCTTTTTTTCCCCTGATTTTACAAGAAGATACTGAAATAACAAGGGCTTAAGCAATAACATAAGTAAAGCTAGCAAACACGCGGGAATAACAACTTGCGCAACAAAGCTAAAATTGAATGTAGCCCCAATTGAAAAAAAGAACATAACTAAAAAGAAATCTCTCAAGGGTTTTAAGCTTTCAGCAATATAAAGTGATATAGGACTCGATGCGATAGCAACCCCGGCAACAAAAGCACCTATGTCTTCTGATAAACCAATTTGCTCTGCTAAAAAGGAAAGACCTAGACACCAACCAATTGATAGTAAAAATACATATTCCTGCGTTCTATCAAACCGAGCTAATAGCTTAACCAGGATATAGCGCTCAACAGTAAAAGCAAATAAAGTTAAGGCAGGTAATGCAAATCCTACAAGAATAATATCATTTAAAGAAAGCCCACCACCTTGTTGTGCGCCATTAATTAAAATAAGCACAACAATAGCAATAACGTCTTGCATCAATAAGACGCTTATCATGACCTCGCCTGTATGCTGGTGATGCAAAATAGTAGTAGGAAGCAGTTTTAGTCCAATAATAGTACTGGAAAACATCATAGTAGCCCCTAAAATCCAGGACTCCGCAACACTAAGACCAAACCAGCGACCTATACCAAACGCAATTAGAGCAAAGAGAATAGAGCTTACTAGGGCAATGCCGGTAATTTTCCTAAGCATATGGACAAGGTTTTGTGGTTGTAAATGTAACCCTAATAAAAATAAGAGAAAAACAATGCCTATATCACCTACCTGCTGCACAGTAGTAACGTTATTAACTAACTTAAGCCCCCAAGGTCCTAAAGCAGCCCCTAGTAGAATGTAAGCCACAAGCAGTGATTGTCTTGTATATAATACAAACGTTGAAAATACCGCAGCGCCAGCAAAAATTAGAAAAATAGTATAGAAAACTGAATCAGTATGCATAAAACCAACGCCTTAGTAGTCAAGTGAGGCTTGTATTTATAACAAAATTAATAGCTAACGATGTAATTTCAAGTTGCATTGTTGTTATTTTCCTTCTTTTACAAAATCATTATTCGGCGCTATTAGCACCTTGGCGTTCACTATCGCTTTAGGTATAAAAATTGAATCATGCTTTTACAACAGTTATTACTTAAAATCAAGCTCTCATAAGTTTAGTAAGTAAGAATTACTTTTATATTAAATTGATCTTTTACTAGGAAGCCCGCATCAATACCTCACATTTTGCAGGCAACTATGGCATAGCTTTATACCGAAAACATCAATTAATAAAAATTTTCTGCCGTTTTCCCACGAAAAACACGATAAGAATAAAGTGTATAAGCAAGCAGCACGGGCAACATAATTGCAACACCTACTAAAATGAAAATGAGTGTCGAGTCTGGTGCGGCCGCTTCCCAAATCGTTACTTGATGAGGGATTAAATAGGGATAAATACTGATGGCAATACCTATATAAGCGCAAAGAAATATAATAATACTACCAATAAAAGGTTTTACCTCATTTCCTGCTGAGATGTTTGATAAATTAAGCCATGTGATTAAAATAGCAACACCAGTCAAAATAGGCAGCGGTGCTAAAAAGAAAATATTAGGCATACTATACCAGCGAGTAAAAATCTCTTCACTGTGTAAGGGTGTCCATATGCTTACAATAATTAAAAACAAACTTACCAAAATCAACATGCCTTTTGCATAATGAATCATTTTGCGCTGCAATTTTCCTTGGCCCTTAATCACCATCCACGTCGCGCCTAGCAGACCATAACCACAAATTAATGCGATGCCTGTAAGTAAGCTAAAGGGACTTAACCAGTTAATATCATTGATAGTTAATTGCATTTCATTAATTGGAAAACCCTGAACGACACAGCCTAAAACCACGCCCTGAAAAAAGGCAGCTGAAATTGAACTGATGGTAAATATCCAATTCCATAGGGGCTTACTTGTGGTTGCTTTGAAACGAAATTCAAAGCTAACACCTCTAAAAATTAAACCAACTAACATAAGCATAAGAGGCATATATAAAATAGGTAGTAATAAGCCATATACCATTGGAAAGGCACCATAAAGCATCGCACCTCCAAAGACTAACCAAGTTTCATTACCATCCCAAACTGGCGCAACCGAACTCATCATTTGATCGCGCTCAATTTCACTTTCTGTAAAGGGAAATAAAATTCCTATACCCAGATCAAAGCCATCTAAGATAACATACATTATAATGATAAAGCCGAGTAAGCCAGCAAAAAGAAATGGCAACATTATTTGGTTTCTCCTTCTGGATTAACTTCAGACATGTATTGAAATGGCATGTGATCAACAGCTTCTTTATCAAGCATAACTAGGCCACGACGAATCGTTTTAAACAAATAATAAAGATAAAAGCTAAAAATAATGATATAAACTAACACAAGCAATAAAAAGGAAGTTGCTACTTCTTGCCAGCCAACTCGCGAAACCGCTTCTTGAGTGCGCTGTAGATTATAAACAATCCACGGTTGGCGGCCAAATTCCGCAGTTAACCAACCGCAAATTGTCGCAATAAAACCAAGTGGCGCGGTAATAACACACCAGCGATGAAACCAGCGGGCTTGAAACAACTTATCTTTTCGACGTAAAAAAGCCGCTGTAACTGCAGTGGCTAACATTAAAAGGCCAATACCAACCATAATGCGAAATGAGAAAAACACAGCGGCAACTTTAGGTTGATCAGCAACACTAACTGATTTTAAGCCAACCATTTTTCCATTCCACTCATGCGTATTGATTAGACTTGCTAATTTCGGTATTTCAATTGCATAGTTATTTTTTTGTTCTTCTTGTGATGGAATGGCGAAAATGACAAATGGTGCGCCTCGTTGTGTCTCCCATACCCCTTCCATGGCCGCTGTCTTAAGCGGTTGATATTGATGAATTGCCAAGCCTACTGTATCCCCTATGGCTATTTGTAATGGCACAACAATCAAAGCAGACCACATGGCAAAAGATAGGCACTTTTTAGCAACATCGATATGTGTTTTCTTTAATAGAAAGTAAGCTGAAACACCAGCAACCACAAAACAAGTGGTTGTGTAAGAAGCAAAAATCATATGAAGTAGGCGTGGTATAAATAAGGGATTAAACACGGCTTCCCACCAGCTGCTAACGACGTATTTACCGTTTATCACCTCATAACCTGCTGGAATTTGCATCCATGAATTGGCAGATAAAATCCAAAAGGCAGACACTGTTGTACCTAAGCCAACAAAAACTGTCGCAAAAAAATGCAATTTAGGTGGGACTCGATTCCACCCAAATAACATGACGCCTAAGAACCCTGCCTCTAAAAAGAACGCCGTTAAGGTTTCATAGGCAAACAAAGCACCTACTATATTTCCAAATTGAATTATAAAAGGGCCGAAATTTGTCCCTATCTGATAAGCTAAAACAATGCCTGAGACAACGCCCATACCAAAGGTTAAGGCAAAAATTTTAGTCCAAAATTTACAAATTCGAAAATAAAGCGGGTTTTGTGTTTTCAGCCAGGTGGCTTCCATGATGATGAGAAAAATAGCCAACCCCAAATTCAAAGTAGGAAATAAGATATGAAACCCTATACTAAATCCAAACTGTGCTCTCGATAAGATTTCTACAATCATGTTCCCACCTTATTGGAATTATTAAGCTAGCTAATTGCTCCTAAACCTACTTCTCAAACCTGACCTATCCATTTTGTTTAAATTAGGCCTTTAACAAAAACTTCACCCCATATTTTATATGATTCTTCAAAAGAAAAATACGTTAGTAACAATCTTTGATGGCCTTTTCTGTTTTACAGCGTTATTATTGACTACCAACTCTTGATAATGAGTAATTAATAGACATAAAGTACTGAAGATGATAAAATTTTATTATTTTAATTCTTTTTGAAAGATAATTTATCAGTTAGTTAACTGAAAAGTAACATAAATAATAATAAGCCATATCTAGAATGCAAGTACCAATTAATGAGGGAGTTTATTAAGAATGGCCTATAATGACACACCATCAGCGCATAAAAAACAATTCACTATCCTGCCCTGGATTATTTGGGGGTTAGGTTGTCTTTTTTATTTCTATGAATGCTTATTACAAGTCTCACCTAGTGTGATGAGCAATGAATTGATGCGGGATTTTGCCGTTACCAGTCAAACCTTAGGGCTTTTATCAGGAATTTATTTTTATTCTTATGCAGCGATGCAGCTTCCTGGCGGGGTTTTAATGGATTATTTTGGCCCACAACGCCTACTTACTATTGCGACTTTAATTTGTTCTTTAAGCACTATCGCCTTTGGCTATACCAATAGTTTCTACACAGCCTGCTTTGCCCGCTTAATGATTGGTTTTGGATCGGCGTTTGCTGCCGTCGGTACAATGAAGTTGGCAGCCAACTGGTTTCCAGCAAATCGATTTGCTTTATTAACAGGCATTATGGTAACAGTAGGCATGCTTGGTGCTATTGGCGGAGAAGTACCTTTAGCCTTGTTAATAGATACCTATGGCTGGCGGGAAAGCATGTTTATTCTGGGTACATTAGGTATTTTCTTAGCCATTCTTATTCTCTTAATTGCTAAAGATGCGCCAAACCAATCAACTACAGCTCATATACCACATGACAATGAAGAGCATTTATGGCCTAGTTTATTGAAATTAATCAAAAACAGGCAACTCTGGTTAGTTGCTGTATACGGCGGATTAATGTACATGGCAACGCCTGTTTTCTGTGGATTATGGGGTGTGCCTTTTTTAATGTATAAAATGAATCTTGCAAAAGCGGTAGCCGCCAATTATATTTCCTTCGTTTTTATTGGCTGGGCCATTGCCAGCCCGTTATGGGGGATTTATTCTAACCGCATTGGACTGCGTAAACCGCCTTTGTATATTGGCAGTATAGGCGCTTTAGCGACTAGCTTGTTATTTATTTATGCACCGATTAGTTCGGGCTTTTTAATGCACTTGCTATTGTTATTATTTGGCATTTTTTCTGCAGGCTTTCTGCCAGCTTTTGCTATTGCAAAAGAATTATGCAGCAGACAATATGTGGCAACGGGCTTAAGCTTCATGAATATGATGAATATGATAGGCATTGCGCTTGCCCAACCCTTTGTCGGTTTAATTTTAGATAAGATGTGGCAAGGTCAACTAGTCGATAAAGTTAGGGTTTATCCTCTAGAAGCCTATTATCTAGCTCTTAGTATTTTACCGCTTGGTATGTTAATTGCCCTACTTATTTTGCCACGGATTAAAGAAACATACTGCCATAATATCCATCACGAACATTAGATTAATAAAGCAATTAGTAGAGAAACTATGTCTAAAAAACTTTTTATTAAAACCAATGGTTGCCAAATGAATGAATATGACTCATCAAAAATGGCAGAAGTCTTATTACATTCACATGGTTTAGAGAAAACAGATAAGGTAGAAGAAGCAGATGTGATACTCTTAAACACGTGTTCCATTAGAGAAAAGGCGCAAGAAAAGGTTTTTTCTCAACTTGGTCAGTGGCGAGAATTTAAAAAGGCTAAGCCAAATGTCATTATTGGTGTTGGCGGCTGTGTAGCTAGCCAAGAAGGTGGTGATATCATCAAACGTGCGCCTTTTGTGGATTTAGTTTTTGGGCCCCAGACTTTACATCGCCTTCCTGCTTTATTAGAAGAGCGCCTTAAATCAAAAAAACCCGTCGTTGATATCAGCTTTCCTGAAATCGAAAAATTTGATCATCTACCAGCTCCACGTGCTGAAGGACCTGTTGCATTTGTGTCTATTATGGAAGGCTGTAGTAAATATTGCAGTTATTGCGTTGTTCCCTATACACGTGGCGAAGAAATTAGCCGACCTTTTGATGACGTATTAGCAGAATGCTATCAGCTCGCTTTGCAAGGTGTGCGAGAAATTAATTTGTTAGGACAAAATGTTAATGATTACCGTGGCCAGATGGAAAATGGTGATATTGCTGATTTGGCAATTTTAATTCACTATCTTGCCGCCATTAAAGGCATAGGCCGAATACGTTTTACCACGTCTCATCCACTCGCTTTTTCTGATAATTTAATTAATGCCTTTGCAGAAGTACCAGAACTTGCTAATCACCTGCATTTACCAGTACAAAGTGGTTCAGACAGGATTTTATCATTAATGAAGCGTGGTTATACCGCTTTAGAATATAAATCTAAAATACGTAAACTGCGTAAAGTGCGGCCTGATATTCGTTTATCTACTGACATTATTGTTGGCTTTCCTGGTGAAACAGACAAAGACTTCCAAGATACAATGGATTTAGTGCATGAAATAGGGTTTGATACCTCGTTTAGCTTTATTTATAGCCCTCGTCCTGGTACGCCAGCAGCAAACCTCCATGACGAAATTCCAATGGAAGTTAAAAAACAACGTTTGCAAATTTTACAAAATAGACTAGCTTTAAATGCATCTCGTTATAGCCAGTCGATGGTTGGTAGTAGGCAGCGCGTACTGGTAACAGGTCAATCTAAGAAAAATGCCGCCCAGGTGGCTGGAAGAACTGAATGTAATCGAGTCGTTAATTTTGACGGGCCGGCCGAGCTTATTGGTCAATTTGTATCGGTAGTAATTACTGAGGCACTACCTAATTCGCTGCGCGCTCGTTATGAAGAAGAGGCATGTGTAACCGCTTAATATGACTAGTATTCCGAAAGAAATGCATGGGCAGCGCATTGACGTTGTCCTTGCCCAATTATACCCTGATTACTCACGCTCACAATTGAGCCAGTGGTTAAAAGAAGGTAAAATTAAAGTAAATCACCATCAACTAAAGCCCAAAGATAAAATTCTTGGTGGTGAATTTATCGATTTTGATGTTAATCTCGATTTCCTTGACACGAAACTAGAACATATTCAACCTGAAGCCATTCCCTTAACTATTATCTTTGAGGATGAAGACCTTATTGTCATTAATAAGCCTGCAGGTTTTGTCGTTCATCCAGGCGCAGGTAATCCGACGCATACTTTAGTTAACGCCCTCTTGCATTATCATCCTCCCTTAGAATGCTTACCACGTGCAGGTATTGTCCATCGACTAGATAAAGATACAACAGGCTTACTCCTTATTGCTAAAACGCTTACAGCTCACACTTATTTAGTAAGACAAATGCAAGCACGGCAAATTAAACGTCGTTATTTAGCCTTAGTTCAAGGCCATGTTATTGCGGGTGAAGAGATAGATACTTTATACGGCCGCCATCCCCGTAATCGCTTAAAAATGGCAGTATGCGAGCAAGGTAAACAAGCAGTTACCCGTTTTACTGTGGCAAAACAGTATCAGGTTTACACGTTATTGGATGTAGAGCTTCTTACCGGCAGAACACACCAAATTAGAGTTCATATGGCCTATATCAATCACCCTATTGTTGGTGATCCGCTTTATGGCGGTCGCATGCGTATGCCAAAGGAAGCAAGTGCTGAGCTGCTTTTAACGCTGCAGCAATTTAAACGCCAAGCGCTACATGCACACACTCTAACATTAACCCATCCAACTAATCAGCAACCCTTGACTTTAAAAGCACCTTTGCCTGATGATTTTCAACAACTTTTAATTTTATTGGATAATTATGCTCACTAATACTTATCCCAATTGGGCGGCGCCTTCAAACATATCTGCCTTCACCACCCAACGTCATGGCGGTTTTAGTGAAGGTCTGTATGCTAGTAACAATTTAGGGCTGCATGTAGGTGATGATCCTAATCATGTTAAAGCCAATCGTAGCGCTTTAAGTGCTACCTTGCCTAACGAGCCTGAATGGCTAGAACAAACTCATAGCACAACTTGTGTCACTATAGAAAATACAACCTTACGCCAAGCCGATGCATCCATCACTAGAACTGCTAATCGTGTTTTAGCTATTATGACTGCTGATTGTTTGCCTATTTTGCTTTGTAATAAACAAGGAACAGAGATTGCTGCTATTCATGCTGGTTGGCGTGGACTAGTGAATGGTATTATAGAAAACACGCTAACCCAAATGACAAGCTTGCCAAGTGATTTATGTGCTTGGATTGGCCCATCTATTTGCTCTAAATGCTATGAAGTAGGTGATGAGGTTTACGAAACTTATAAAGCAACTTATCCATTTTCTACGCCATTTTTTAAGCGTTATGGTCAAAAATGGCTTAGCGATATCCCAGGTATTGCTGAGGAAGTTCTTAAAAAATTAGCCGTTTCTAGGGTTTATCAGTCACATTTATGCACTTTTGAACAGAAAAATGACTTCTATTCCTATCGTCGAGAAGCACAAACAGGTAGAATAGTTACACTAATTTGGTTAACAAATAACTAGGATTAAATCTATGCAACGTTATCTCCCACTTTTAATAAGTTCTATTGCATTGAACTTACTTCCTTTATCGCTCTTTGCTGAAGCACCTTTAGTTGAAGTTCCTGCTTCGCAATCAATCCCTTCTTTAGCACCAGTGCTTAAAAATGCTATGCCTGCTATTGTGAATATCGCGGTACAAGGAATTATTCAAACGCCTGCTGCTAATACTGAAGAAGAAGATAATGAGGGCGGTAATAATAATAGCCCACCAGAAAACCAGCAGCTCATGCCCGAAAAACCTAGAAAATTTCAAAGTATAGGTTCAGGTGTAATTATTGATCCTAATAATGGCGTTATTATTACCAATGATCACGTAATCCGCAATGCTAATTTAATTACTGTAACCTTAAATGATGGCCGCCGCTTAAAAGCTAAATTAATTGGTAGCGATAGTGAAACCGATTTAGCTGTTTTAAAGGTAGATGCAAAAAATCTTAAAAGCCTACCCATAGGTGACTCTGATAAAGCCGAGGTTGGTGATTTTGTCGTTGCTATCGGCAATCCTTTTGGCTTAAATAGCTTTGGTAATAGCCAATCAGCTACGTTTGGTATTATTAGCGCTATGAAACGCAGTGATTTAAATATTGAAGGCGTTGAAAACTTTATCCAAACTGATGCCGCTATCAATCCTGGTAATTCAGGTGGTGCCTTAGTGAATGCCAAAGGTGAATTAATAGGTATTAATACCGCAATCATTTCTCCTTATGGTGGTAATGTTGGTATTGGCTTTGCTATACCCATTAATATGGCTAAAGACGTTGTTATGCAACTTCTTAAGTTTGGTTCTATTCATCGTGGATTAATGGGCATTTTTGTGCAACATTTAACGCCAGAATTAGCTCAAGCGATGGGTTACAATGAAGATTTTCAAGGTGCTTTGGTCTCTCAAGTTAATGAAGGCTCTCCTGCTGAAAAAGCCGGTTTAAAACCAGGTGATATTATTACACAAATTAATAACACTAAAATTACGCAAGCAACCCAAGTAAAAACAACCATTAGCCTCTTACGCGTTGGTAGTGATGCTAAAATCAATGTTTTGCGAGATGGCAAAGAAATGACATTAAATGCAGTAGTCACTGATATCAAAAAACATGAACAAAGACTGCAAGCAAGTAATCCTTTTCTATATGGGCTCGCATTAAGAAACTTTGAACAAGATTCCCCTACCCATGGTAATATTATTGGCGTTCAAGTAGTCGGTGCTTCAGAAAATAGTGCAGGTTGGCGCGCTGGCTTAAGGCCAGGCGATGTAATTGTTTCAGCCAATAAACTAACCACACCAAATGTGAAAACACTACAAACTGTTGCCCAACAACAAAAGCAACGCCTATTAGTACAAGTATTGCGTGGACCTGGTGCCCTCTTCTTATTAATTATTTAATTAATATAAAAAAACATGTGCCTTGCTTTAAATAAACCTCCATTATGGAGGTTTATTTTTTTCATTACTGTATCTTTTTAAAAATTTGCTTACACACTATTGACATAACGCCTATAAAAAGCCAAAATCACGCCTCTTGTGGCTATGTAGCTCAGCCGGTTAGAGCGCGGCACTCATAATGCTGAGGTCGGTAGTTCGAGTCTACCCATAGCCACCATTCAAACACTTATCATTTCTCCCTTACTCCCTCATCCTCTCTTATAGGCCGCACGGCGCTGCAAGCTGAATGCTTAACTTTTTAAGATCTTCTCACCCTAAGATATATAGGTTTTTATTCTTAAGTTTATAAAAGATCAACAAGTTAATATTTATTATGATCCAATTATATAATTGAAGACCAAAATAATTACATTTTTTTTTACTACTTGATATAGTAGGCGAAATTAAAAAAACAATTTGTAATTTATAATGCCTAAACCTACATCCCTACCGTCCCGAGCAGAAATTGAAGAATTATTTCCTGAGCTTAGTACTCATTTAGAGCAAACCGATACAGGGCTTGAGCAATTATTTAAAAATAAAGAGTTGTGGACTAAAAAAATAAGGCAATATTTTCCTAACATTTTACACAATCCTAAATACACTGCTGTTGAACAATTTTGGCAACTTTATCAAACACAATTTGGTCAGCTTGCAAAAGAAGAGCAAAAATTATTTTGCAAAGCATTAGAGGGAAAAATTATAGATGAAGAAGATTTAGCTTTAAGGAGTTTAAAATTAAAAACGAAAAATGGCTTTTCTCTTCTTTATGCTATACACCAAGGAAATAATCAATCTACTTTAAATAAGTTGTATATTAATGAAGAAATTAAAAACAGTCTGGGCTTATCGATTATAGAATGGGCAATCATCTGCCGCCAACCACAAAATGAAATGATTGAGTTACCGACTGATGCGAGTGATTCTGACATTGCTCTAAACACGGCTATAAAGCTAAATAATAAGAAGCTTGTACAAAACATATTAACTGCGGAATTTAGCCCAAGCCCTTCACAGCAGGGAGTAGAAAGTGCATTAAGAGTAGCAGTAGATAACGAACAATACACTATAGTTAATATAATATTAGCCGCTTCTCCCCATTTCAAATTCTCACAGGAGTGCCTAGATGAAACAGTATTATTAGGCTCACGTCGAGGATATCAAAAAATAGTTAATTTAATATTTACCCATTTGTCAGATCCTAAACCATCGCAAGGTGTAATAAGGGAAGTACTGTTTTCAGCTGCGAGAAAAAACCATAAGGATATCGCTAAATTATTACTTACCTCACCGGAAATAATTTTTTCACAAGAAAGTATAGATATAGCGTTATCTGAGGCTGCTTGGAGAGGTCATCAGGCCATAATTAAGCTATTACTTACACTTTCTAAAAACAAGCCTTCCCCGAAAGGGATAAATAATGCGTTAGCGATGGCTGCGGAAGCTAACCATCGAAGAGCGGTTAACTTACTTCTTAAGCGTTTATCTGCATCTAACCTACCAGAGCAGCCAGGAGTAGATGAGGCACTTGTGCGCGCTGCAAATCATGGCCATCTAAATATGGTTAAGCTATTATTAAAACACTCATCAGCGCCTAAAGTATCGTCTCTAGCAAAAAACAAAGCCTTTGTTTTAGCTTCCGAAAATGGCCATCAGCCCATCGTTGAATTTTTTCTTGCAGATTTATCCATTTTCAATCCATCTCAGCAAGATATAGATAATGGTTTTACAGCTGCTGCACAAAGAGGTCACAAAGGAATTGTTCAGTTATTTCTTATCCAGCCCTCTGAGCCTAAATTATCACAACAGATTATTGACAATACACTAAAATTATTAGGAGAAAATTTCAATTATTCTAATTGTCCAATTATTTCTCTTTTACTAACACCAATTTCCGAGTTACGACCTTCGCAACAGGCTATCGATAATCTACTAGAGCAAGGCGCGTTAACCGATAATCAGACTATTTTTAATATTTTGTTGGCAAAATCATCTAAGCTTAAACCCTCACAACAAATGATAGGCAAAGTTCTAGAATTAGAAGCTATTCAAGAGCATTGCAATCGTGTTACACAATTGCTTGCTCAAGATACAGAGCTTCATGTTCTACAAATCCGATTGAATAGATTACTAAGGATAGCTGCTATAAATGGCTCACAAGCTTTGTTTGAGCTTTGCTTTGCACAAAGTGAAATTAAGCCCTCGCAGCAGGGAATAGATGAAGCTCTAGCCTCAGCTGCCTTTTATGGCCAGCAAATTTTAATTGAATGGATTCTTACCCAATCCTTGCCGATGCAACCTTCTCAACACGGATTCGATGAAGCATTATCATCAGCAATATTAAATGATCAAGCTGCAACTGTTAACCTTTTACTGACACTATTGCCTGCGAACAAGCTCTCACAGAAAGGAATCGATAAAGCATTAAATACAGCAGCATCGCAGGATAAACAGACAATCTTAGCAATTTTGCTGGCCTCCACTAAATATAAGCCTTCACAGCAAGGAATTGATGACGCGCTGTCTACAGCTGGGTTTCACAATTGCCAGGCTATAATCAAAAAATTGCTTACTCACTCCCCCTCACAGAAAGGAATCGATAAAGCATTGTATTCAGCCGTAATAAGTAAGCATAAAGATTTAATTGAATTCTTATGTGACCAACCCTATCAACTTATGCCGTCTCAAGAAGGAATAGATAAAGCCTTAGCAAGGGCTGCGTTTGATAATGATGAAAATGTGGTGCAATGGTTATTGAATTTAAATTCAATAACCCAACCCTCTTTACCTTGTATAAATAAAATAATTTCAGATTGCTTATCTGATTCTACAAAACTTAATATCAAAAATATTTTAATTAACCATCTTAAAATACCTAGCTCTTATGAAATAAAAATACATGCGTGCTCAAGCCAAAATCCATTGGATCAATTAAAAGCACTATTGATTGATTATACAAAAGATGATTCCTGGATTAAGCGGTTTTTTTCTGGCCACTTAAATCGACATCACTGTAAAGAAGTTACCAAATTAGTTAATAAAATTGATAGTGGACAGCTTAATACTCTACAAGAAGCAGTTAATGAACTCCATGATATTACCTTGATAAACCCTACGGGATCCTTAGCTCGTCGAATACAATTTATAAAAGAAACTTTTAAGTTAAACCAACATGAGATAGTAGATCAAACTACAGATAAAAACCCAACATTTAACTGTTAAAAGTAAGTTGGGCTAAACGAAGTGCAGCCCAACATCTTCTCTCTGATTCTAACTTGCAGCCTTCATAATTAATAATAACGTATCTTTAAGCTTAGGCTTTTTCTTTAAGTTTAATAAAGAGTCGGTAAAAGTGGAATTAAATGTAGGGAGATTATCGGTGGCATTAGAATTAACAACTAAATGACTAATCAATAAGGTTCCTAATCTTTGTAATTCTTTATCCTCAGTATTAGCCACTAACTTATTCGCCTGCTCGATATACTCTTTATAAGATAATATTTTAATAAATTTTGATTTAGGTAATTGATTAATCAACTCTTTACTACTTAACGCCTCCCCTGAGGTGAGATGATAAATATTACTTTGAAAAGGATGATTAGCTACGAGTTTAGTGATAGCTTCGGCTACATAATCTACAGGCACTACATCAATGATAGTATTTAAATCGGCAAAGGCACCCATTTTCATCGATAATTTCATGAGTTGATACGTTAGATCCTCTGAGCCTAGAGCTTTCGTTTTAGAGTTAATGGTAATACCACTTGGTCTATAAATTGCTATCGGTAATCCCTTTTCTTTGGCAATCTCACTTATCTTTTCAATTACCCATTTTGACTGAAAATAACCATTAAGATGCGCTGATTCTAATAAGGGTGTATTTTCATTAATTTTATTTAAAGAATTAAACTGATTATTAAATACGCCAATGGTTGATATTAAATGAATGGATTTTAATTTATAGGTTGCGGCGATTTTAATTAACTCAATAAGGCTTAACACATTCGTTTCACGCAAGCGCTCATAAGGATAAACAAAGTTCACAGCGGCTGCAGAATGAATAATTAAATCGCAACATTCGGTTACATATGTCAGATCAGGTTCCGATAACCCTAAATTTTTTTGAGCTATGTCGCCGCATAAACACTGAATTCTACATTGCTCAGCCGTAGTCAAAGTAATTTTATTAGCTTTAGCAATTTTTAATAATCGAGCTAAGCCCTCCTCTTTCGATGTTGCACGCATAATACAAAAAATAACTGCGTCTGTGTTGGTTAGCAATTCTTTAAGCAAATGAATACCTAAAAACCCAGAAGCACCAGTTAGCAAAATATTATCTAATTTATTCGAAACAGGTTTAATGTCACTGCTCAAATTAATTTGCTTTATTAAATTAATATCTGCTTGGTAATCAAAGGACTTACCCTCTTCTTTATGATTATCTAAAGTATCCTTAATTAACTTAGCTTGCGCTGCAATTGTTGTGGCTTTAAACATGTCAATTAAGTCAAATTCAATATTATATTTGCTCTTAATTTTTGATAAGAACATGACCGCTTGCAATGACGTCCCGCCAAGAGAAAAAAAATCAGTGTGTGTATCAAAATGACTGTCTGGAAAATAGGATTGCCATAAATCAATTAAAAATTGTTCGAATTCATTGTCAGTGACTAACTCATTCACTTTATTCGTTTTACGCTTTTGAATCTCTTGGAGTAACTCCGCGGGAGACATTTTTTGTAAATCCGAAAAATTTTTTTCCATCATCCTGATCCTCAACTTAAAATAACTAAATAATTATCCAAATTTAGTTTAGTATAGATAGAATCTAAAAATTGCTGCGCCGGATCGTTTCTTTTAGTTTTTATAAATTTATATTCAATCGTTTTGACTTGATTTTGCTGACACAAATCAATTAGTTTTTGCTGCATTTGTTGCTCAACGCCACGACCTAAAGCGCGGCAACTTAATAGCATGCTGTCTACCACTAGACGGTCTTTAAGCCAATAAATCATGAGAACACCGACTAACCCATAATCTCCAAACTTATCTGCAACACTCACAGTATATATATTTGAATTTTCTTGTTTTACAAAATCAATAATTTGACTTTCATCACGCCGGATAGTCGTTGTATTGAATTGATTTGTTCTCATAGATAACTGAGAAACTCGAGAAATATCTTCTTGTTTTAAAGGAGCAATATTAATTTGTAAATTAAGCTGCTTAATAAACTCATTAAGATTAAGTGCAGATTTTTTAATACTCTCTCGGTATTTCTCTTGGTTATAAAATTCAGTTCTTAATGAATCTTCTTTGGTTTTTTTAGGTAAATCAAAGCTCCAAATATTCGCTAAAAACTGTTTAATATCAGCTTGTTCTTTAGGAAATTGGATAACCTCAACGTCCGGAAGAGCAGTTTTTACGGCATGGCACTCCAAGGGATTATCATCAATAAAAATAAATGAATTTAAGCTTAGATTAAGCGCCTCGGCTATAGCTAGAATGTTAGTTGCTTTATTATTCCAATCAACCTTAGCAAGTACAATATCGCTCCATTTAAGAACCATTTCCTTGCGCTTTTCAAACGCTAACTGCACATCCTCTAAGGTATTTTTACTGCTTAATGCCAATAAAAATCCATTTGATCTTAACTCTTTTAGCTTAGCTTGTAATTGCAAATGATTAGGATTAATTTTTATTCCTTTAAAACTTACTTCGCCAATTTCTCCTTCCCATAAAGTATTATCACAATCAATCACAATCACTTTTTTAGGGGCTCGTTGTAGGCAGTGTAATTGCCTTACCGAATAGGTAGCTAAAGCCAGATATAGTTCTTGGGTATAGGGTATGCTGCCCTGCTGGTAAGTTAACTGGTCAAAATAATTAGCGACTGCAGAAACACTTAAGAAATCAGCATGGGTTTTAACATAAACAGTTCCAACTTGTTTAAAATGATTTTGCACCGTTAATTCCATGTCATTAAAATTTATCTCTGCTGTTAAATCTGGCGGCGGTGGGGTAAACATTAAGAAAATGGGATAGGTAGTATTGTGTGCATAAAACTCAAGCGCATTGATTAAATCAGTGATTATGCTTTCATCTAATTTATCCTTAAACCAATCATAAAGAGAAATAAAAAGAAAGTTAACTTTGTGTTTATAAAGTAGGCTATTTACATTAATTAAATTCTGAATCACTTGATTAAAATCACCAATTTCTAAATCATAGTGCTGGTCAATTTGGTCAAACCAATATTCTATAAATGGCTTAATTGGTTCAATGGTAAATGTTGATAATAAGCCAATCGATTTTTTTGGCGATGTTAAATGGTCAAATTTCTCTACGGGGAAAGAATTTTGGTGCACTAAGGTATTGTTGACAATAGCTAGGCATACGTTTTTCATTTCTTTAATAAAGCTTTCAATGTCCTTAGCAGAAAATAAGGTTTGGTTATATTTAACAAGTAGCTCTATTGTGCCATCATTGCGCACCTCTAAAACAAACGGATCTAGGCCTAGGCCATTGTTTTTATAAACAATGTCAATGCCTTGATTTGCTTGACTTGTCACTTGATAAACAAAAACAAATTCAAAAAGCTTTTTATTTTTACTGTTTAATAAACGATTTGGCTGGGTATAATCAGCATATTCGCCAGAATGAATAATTTGCTTTTGTAAATTCTTAATACCTTGTAAAACATCTGGGTAGGATGTGTAATTAAATACCACTGGTAATAGATTTACAAAGACCCCCAAAGTATTTTGCCAACGCTCAGAGATTCGTCCAGAAAATAAAGTTCCTATCGTTAATTGGGTCGTTGCAAGTTTCCTGCTTAGCACTAAATAATAACTATACATTAATAAATTTTGCACACTAATATGATGTGCTCGACAAAATTGCTTAATTTGCTCGCTTTGCTCATAATTAATTTCATCTTGATTTAAGGCAATATCCCATCCCTTTGGCTGATTTAAATAACTCTTAGAAGACGCATGCTCAATTAAATTATTCCAATAGACTTGAGCCTGATTATATTGCGGCAATGATTTATATTGTTTAAGCCAAGAAGCAAATTCTGCATATTGGTGCGCTCTGCTAAGTTTATTTTGATGATAAAGCCGTAAAAATTGCTCTACAAATAGCTTTAATGATATCCCATCAGCAATTAAGTGGTGCGCTACTAATTGTAAATAATAATTCCCTTGGCATTCAATCAATATAATTCTAAATAAAAGCCCCTGCTCAGTTTCGAAGGGCTCAATGGTGTATTGATTAAATAAGGAGTTAAGTTCTTTGTCCTCGCATTTTATATTTATAAAAAATTGCGCAAGAGAAAGCGCTTTACCTTCTTCATTAACATATAATTTATCATTTTGCAGCTTAACTTTAGATTTAAATACTGAATGGGCTGTAATGAGTTTTAATAGCGTACTTTTAAGTTTAGAAAGGTCAATTTTAAAATTTAATTTTACGGCAACTGCAATATTATAAGCACCTTTACTAGGTGCTAACTTATCGCTTAAATAGAAATTGAGTTGTCTATCCGTCATAGGGTAAAAAGTTGAGTACTCAAATTGGCTAGCTAGTGAATGCTTAGATAATATTTGCTCAATTTCATTATAGTCTAGTTTTTTAACAGCTTTTTCAATAACATCGGCTAAATGTAGAATGGTTGGGTTATCAAGAATTAACGCTGCATTTAAATTACAAAGGCTGTGAAGCTTAGCATTGAGTTTAGTTAATAGCTCACCGAGCTGCAGCGAATCAATCCCTAACTCAAAAAGATTCATTTTAGGATCAATGTTGTGTGCGTTCGGTAGATTAAGCACTTGGGCTAGCAACTGTTGTAGCTCAGCGATAAGTTTGTCTTGTCGCAGCACTTCAGGGGTACTTAAGAGTGCTTGCAGCCAAGTGGCATTGGCTTGTTGATCAGTGACGGGCTGGCTGTCCTCTGCAGCACAATAAGCAAAAAGTGCTTTTATTTTGTCATCGGCAATTAATTCCGCACACTTACGCCGCTGTAATTTGCCACTGGTGGTTTTAGGAATGCTGCGCTTAGGCATTAAATAAATAAATTGCGCAGTGAGGTGGAACGCCGCTGATAGCGCTTTTTGTATGTCGGTAATGATGGCTTGATACACCTCCTCATCGGCCGGTCCTTTTAATTCGGCCACAATCACTAAGCGCTCGGTGACTTGTCCAGGTTTCGCAAAAGCAATGACATTGCCTTTTTTAATGTGGGCATTAGCATGGGTGACCACTTTTTCTAGATCTTGAGGGTAATAATTTTGGCCGTTGATGATGATTAAATCTTTAACGCGTCCACAAACGAATAAATGGTTATCATGAAAAAAACCTAAATCGCCGGTCTTGAGGTACTCCTTCGGCTCATTGCTGTCTTTAATTTGATTTTTAAAAATCTTGTAGGTTTCTTTTTCATTTTGATAATACCCTTGAGCAATTGAATCACCATGCACCCAGATTTCGCCCACCTCATCGCTTTGGCAACGTGTTTGGGTGTTAGGATCCACAATTTGCACATCCACACAGGCCTTACCTGAGCTCACCAACTCCACACTGGTGGTTGATTTGTCTTCTAAGACGACCCGATGCGCGCTTAAGTCTTGTAAGGCCACCTGAATCACTTTCTTGGGCGAAAAATCCGCTTCCGCCGACACCATTAACGTAGCTTCTGCTAAGCCGTAGCAAGGAAATAACGCACTTTGCTTTAAGCCTGCCTGTTTAAACGTGTCATAAAATAGCGCCATAGTTTTTGCTGAAACTGGCTCAGCCCCATTGACAGCCACATCCAAACAGCTTAAATCCAAGGTGGCCAGCACTGCCTCTGAGACGCGTCGTGCGCAAAGTTCATAGGCAAAATTAGGGCCGCCAGTCATTGTACAACGGTACTTAGATATATGCTTAACCCACCTGACTGGATCCCTAATAAAATCCTGTGGCGACGTATAGGTAGTCATAATATTGGCGTATAGGGGCTCTAGGAGACCAGCTATTAACCCCATATCATGGTAAGGCGGCAACCAAGAATAAAGATGGCTTTGTGGAGTTTGGCGTGTCGCCTGCTTTATAATCGCCATATTGGCTAATAAATTTTTATGCGTTAACACCACCCCTTTGGGATTACCCGTGGACCCTGAAGTGTATTGCAAAAACGCGATGGTGTTTGCGTCGATGGTTACCGGTGGTAAGGTCGTGGTGTAGTGCTTGCGCTGGTTAGTCGCAATCACCGGCAACTGCTGCTGCTTAAAGACGTCAAATAAGCTTGCGAGTTCACCTGATAAACCCATCAGCTTACCTAGGCGATTGGGTAAAAAGCGAGTCGCCAACTGACCTTTTTTAAGTGAGCTTACAACAGGCTTATCGCCTAAAATCAAACTCGGTTTGGCATCGGCAATAATGTGTAGTAAGCGAGCGGTCATTTGCGGATTAGCGGGCGGAAAAACAGGCACCGCAATCATCCCAGCGCGCAAGCAGGCAAAAAAACCAATAATATACTCTAGCCCAGGTTGCGCTGCTAAAATAACCCGATTACCTGGTTTGGCATACTCTAAGAGCAAATTAGCAAGCTTCGCAACCTCAATAAACAATTCCCTAGAGGTTAATAATTCCTCATGCTCATCAGGCCCTAAAAATCGGTAGGCAAGACCTTCGGGGTTATTCGCGTTGCGGTAAGCGAGTATGTCACATAAATGTTGGTATGGATCATTAAAGCTATCTATGTGCATAAACTTCATTTCCTATGTTAGGATATTTTATTTACAATTTGAGGTGTTATTTTTTTTATTAGTTCAATTAAATTTAATTCATATTGGCTTGAGTCTAATGCTTGCAGGAAAATGCTATGTTTATTTTTAAAGGCATTTGTATCTAAAACTTGACTACCCATGATTCCAACAATAACTGGTGAAAACTGATTATCATCAACAAATAAATGATTTATCTGGTCTATAAGTTTTAATAAGCCTTCCTCATCAGATAGGTTTTCCGATTTCGCATAACTATTAGCATCTATAATGACTACTTGAACCAAGCGTTTATCTAGGCTACTCAATCTAAACAACGCGTCATTTTTAGACCCCTTATTAACAGTTAAATGAATGGATGGATAAGTTTCAAAAAATAAATGCAATGCATCACTTAGAATGTCGCCTTCCATGTTTGTCTTTACGGTAATTGCAGAAGAATGCAGTGACTCCGCATAGTCATGCAATGCTTTATTATTTGAAAATTTAGAATATAACTCATAGGTTAATAACTTTGGGGTATCAATGGCTTGAGTTAACATTTTCCTAAAACACATACCTATTTCGTTGATAAGTACGGATGAAAAATTTCCCTCTACGTAGTTAATATGCATCGTCCACTGATTATTATGATCAATGGCGTAATAAATCATTAATTCAAGGCCCATACTAGTAGCGCCAATATTTGCTAATTGTGAGAATGAGTCAGAAAAATCACCTAGATAACCTATTACAACCGGTAGATTGATATTAATTCCCTTAGTCATTACTAAGTCAGACAGCAGCTCTTCAAGTGGATAGTAGTTTTCTTGCATAGCAAGCATTTCATCTTGAGTAGCCGTACATAAGTGTTTAAAACCAATATTCCAGTCAATGGATGGACAAATTAGCAAATTAGTCGCAAACAAACCTTGGCTATCATTGTGAGATTTCCGTTTACTCAACGGAATTAATAATTGAATTTTTTCATTTAGAGACAGAGCATTTAGTAACAGGCTCATTAAAGCGACGCATACACTAAAACCGGTGGTGTGAAACTGATTCATGAGCGTATGCATGGTATTTGTAGGGCATAATTTAAATGTCTGCGTCTTAAACAATTCATTCTTTGTTTTAGACTGTGTATGTAGCTTTATAGGTTTCAGGCTAGCTAATCTGCGCAACCCATAGTCTTTTAACTGGTAAACATCACTATTATCCCGGCTATAAAGTGATCGCTCGGCGATATTAAATTCGGCCTGGGCTAACTGCTTTTTCATGCCGCCAGAATTGATTAATTCTTGCTGGGCTACTATTAAGGAATAGACGTCAGATATAATATGATTTACTACAAAAAGTATCTCATGCTCACCTGAATCATACTCAAAAATTACAAATCGAAATAATAAGCCACCTAGTAAATCAAATTGAGTCAGTACTTGTTCTTGAAAAGCCTTATCTCGGGCATCAAGATTATTAGCTAATTTAAACGAGTAAATGCAGGCGTCATCTAATTGCTTTGAGTAAAACAGTTGATAAGTATCATGGTCTTTAACAAATTTTATAGCCAGGGAGTCATGGCTAGTGATGAACGCTCTAATTTTTTCAATTATTGCATCATGACTGACCTGTTTATCTAATAGAACGGAGGTGTATAGATTATATTTTGCCACTTCTTTATTTATAGAATAATGTTTTAAAATCGATTCTTGTGTAAAAGAGCATGGGTATTTTTGGTTGCTATCAAGCGGTAAAATAGAAGCGTTCACCGCTGGTAATTTAACAGTTGCTGGTATCTTACTTAATAGATAATGACTTAAATTAACTAAGGTATGATTTTTAAATAGTTCGTTTAAACTTAAATTAATTAATAGTCTTTCTTTTAACCTTTCATTTAATGTTGCAGCAGTTAAGGAATCAATCCCTAATTCAAATAAACTCATTTTGGGATCAATATCTTGCGAGTTCGGTAAATTAAGCACTTGGGCAAGCAGCTGTTGTAGCTCAGCAATAAGCTTGTCTTGTCGCAGCGCTTCAGGGGTATTTAAAAGGGCTTGAAGCCACGTGGCACTGGCTTGTTGGTCAGAAGGTTGGCTTTCTTCTGTAGCACAATAAGTAAAAAGCGCTTTTATTTTATCATCGGCAATTAATTCAGCACACTTGCGCCGCTGTAATTTGCCACTGGTGGTTTTAGGGATGCTGCGCTTAGGCATTAAATAAATACATTGCGCGGTGAGGTAGAACGCCGCTGATAGCGCTTTTTGTATGTCAGTAATAATGGCTTGATACACCTCCTCATCGGCCGGTCCTTTTAACTCTGCCACAATCACTAAGCGCTCGGTGACCTGACCTGGTTTCGCAAAGGCAATGACATTGCCTTTTTTAATGTGGGCATTGGCATGGGCGACCACTTTTTCTAAATCTTGGGGGTAATAGTTTTGGCCATTGATGATGATTAAATCTTTAACGCGTCCGCAAACGAATAAATGATTATCATGAAAAAAGCCTAAATCACCGGTTTTTAGGTACTCCTTAGGGTCATTGCTGTCTTTAATTCGATTTTTAAAAATCTTGTGCGTTTCTTGTTCATTCCGATAATACCCTTGGGCAACCGAGTCCCCATGCACCCAAATTTCACCTACTTCATCACTTCGGCAGCGTGTTTGGGTGTTAGGGTCAACAATGGCTACATCCAAATGAGCTTTACCAGAGCTCACCAACTCCACACGGGTGGCTGATTTTTCTTCTAAGACAACCCGATGCGCACTTAAATCTTGCAAAGAAACCTGAATCACTTTTTTTGGGGAAAAGTCCGCTTCCGCAGTCACCATTAACGTGGCTTCTGCTAAGCCGTAGCAAGGAAATAACGCACTTTGCTTTAAACCTGCCTGTTTAAACGTGTCATAAAAGAGCGCCAATGTTTTAGCTGAGACCGGTTCTGCCCCATTAACAGCCACATCCAAGCAACTTAAATCCAAAGTAGCCAGCACTGCCTCTGAGACGCGCCTTGCACAAAGTTCATAGGCAAAGTTAGGGCCACTGGTAATTGTGCAGCGGTACTTAGATATATGCTTAACCCACCTGACTGGATCCTTAATAAAATCCTGCGGCGACATAAAAGTGGTCATGATGTTAGCGTAAAGCGGCTCTAAGATACTGCCAATGAGTCCCATGTCATGATAAGGCGGCAGCCAAGAATAAATATGGCTTTCTGGGGTTTGCCGTGTGGCCTGCTTCATGATCGCGAAGTTGGCTAATAAATTTTTATGCGTTAACACCACCCCTTTGGGATTATCCGTTGAGCCTGAAGTGTATTGCAAAAATGCAATGGTGCCTGCGCCAATGGTTACCGGCGGTAAGGTCGTGGTGTAGTGCTTGCGCTGGCTAGTCGCAATCACTGGCAACTGCTGTTGCTTAAAAACGTCAAATAAACTTGCGAGTTCACCTGATAAACCCATCAGCTTACCTAGGCGATTGGGTAAAAAGCGCGTTGCTAGCTGACCTTTTTTAAGTGAGCTTACAACGGGCTTATCGCCTAAAATCAAGCTCGGCTTGGCATCAGCAATGATATGTAACAAACGAGAGGCCATTTGTGGATTAGCTGGCGGAAAAACAGGTACCGCGATCATCCCAGCGCGTAAGCAGGCAAAAAAGCCAATAATGTACTCTAACCCAGGTTGTGCTGCTAAAATAACCCGGTCACCTGGTTTGGCATACTCTAAAAGCAAATTAGCAAGCTTCGCAACTTCAATAAATAATTCCCCTGAGGTTAATAATTCCTCTTGCTCATCAGGCCCTAAAAAACGATAGGCAATGCTTTCGGGGTTGTGCGTATTGCGGTAAGCGAGTATGTCACATAAATGTTGGTATTCAATCTTTGGATACTTATTAAACATCTAACCTCCACACTTATAAAACAGTGTAGTAGTTAAAATCAGTTTTGTGTAAAAATGAAAGATATTTATTTAAATAATAAATTTAATTTAAGATCAAAAAAACTCCCTATTTTAGTATTAAATCAAGGTTTTTTAAGCATTATCTGATACTTTGCGTTATTTTTTAACCAACAATTTACTACCTTAAGATCCTCAATAGATAAGGTCCCAGCTGCTTTTTTAAGACTTAACAACTCGATGATATAGTTATATTTATCGCGGTTATAATTTATTTGTGTACGAATTAATTGATTTTGTTGTTGAATGACATCCATTATATTTCCACTACCAAGTTCATATTGCTCTTGAGAGGCGCGCAGTAATTTTTTAGCACTTAAGATGGCTTGTTTGTCATTTTTTATTCGCTGTAGGTCAGCTAAAATCCTCATGTAGTTTTGCTTAACCATTAAAACAGTTTCACGTAGGGAAAAATCAAGCCTTAATCTATCCATTTTGGCCATATTATAAAATTTCTTCGTTGTTGCGGTAATTAAGCCGCCCGAATAAATAGGCACAGTTAGGTTTAAGTAAGCAGCCATATTCTTCTGACTACTTGAACCTTGAGCAACAATTAAACTTCCCTTTTTGGCATGAAAATTTTGACTATCATAATCTATGTAGGCATTAATGACTGGTAGATGGCCGGCAAACTGTTGTTTAACTCGTTCTTTCGCGACCCTCACAAGCAATTGATTGGTTTTAATCGTCCAGTTTTGCTTTAAAGCAATGGCAATCCACACCTTAAGATTTGAGGGTTGAGGAGAAAGCAAAGGAAAACTATCATTTAAAAAACTAAGATGGGTATAATCATGATTAGTGATTTGAGCTAATTCCTGCTGCCTATCCATTAATTGCATTTGCATATCAATGTAATCAGATTCAGCAACGCTCAATGCAGATTGAGCATTACTTACATCTCTGCCATTAGCTTTTCCTAATCGATGCCTTTCTTGTACTTGCCGCAGCTGTTTTGCCATGGTTCTTTTATGTAGATCATAATAGATTAAATTATTCTCATAAAACAAGGTGTTAAAATAAGCTTTGACAACCTTTAACATGAGATTTTGAAACTCGGCATTTAAATGCGCACACGCAGCTTGGTGAGATAATTTAGCAGCAGATAGACGTAAAAAATTTCTCATATTAAAAACGGGTTGAGCGACACTCAATCTCATGTCCATCACTCGATACACATTATTAGCAGGCTGCAGCCCATTAGCAGTAATAGCGCCCTCGCTAGTCTGATTATCAGTCAATGGTTGTGCTGTAAAACCGACATGAGGCAATAAGGTAGAGGCACTAATTCTTATATCATTGAGCGAGATTTGAGTTTTGATCATCTCTTCTTGGTATTGAGGATCATTTTCCAAAGCATCCTGAAATACTTCCAATAAGTTAACTGCCCAACTGGAACTGGTTAAGCAAAAATAAAGCACAAGTAAAGAAATCTTTTTCATTTATAACGTCCTTGATACAGCATTTTTATCGCAATGTCAGGCTTAATTTAGCCTTTAATAGGCCTATAAATCGTTTTAAGCATTAAAAAACACTTGGATAAAAAAATTGTGATTTTTATCGAATTTATTGCCTTTAACCTCTTAATTTTTAGCAATTAACTTATTAAATTATTTTATAAAACGCCAATTTATTTGATCATTTAGCTAATTAATTTTTCATATAACACTTAAAATGTACTAATGTTATACTTATTGTTATAAATATGTGAGTTGTAAAGAGATGCTGTCTTCTTCGTCTATTTTGCCCCAAAAAGATTCTGTCACTATCTTTCAAACTAAAACATATTATTGGACTTATGGTAACCCTCATGCCGACACAACCCTGGTGCTTATCCATGGGTTCCGCGGTGATCATCATGGCCTTGAATTAATTGCCGAAGCGCTTAATGAATACCGAGTTATAGTCCCTGACTTACCTGGCTTTGGCTTATCGGAACCCTTCGTTGAACATCATAACCATGCTTATACTCACTGGCTACAACAATTTATTCTGCACATCCATAATCAGGGTAAAGTAATTATTTTTGGCCATTCTTTTGGTACACTGATTGTCTCAGCTGCGCTGGCGTTAAGTTTACCTGTTGACCAAGTTATTTTAGTCAATCCACTTGCAGAAACTCTGCCTCGTTACAACCCTATAGCACAATTAACAGTATTTTATTACTGGCTTGCAGGCATTTTACCTGAGCGCTCAGGCTTGAATTTATTGCAAAGCAAATTCATCGTCAAAGCCATGAGTAAAGCCATGATTAAAACCAAAAACAAAAAAGTAAAAAAATGGATACATGGCCAGCATGATCAACACTTTACTAATATCGCCTCAAAAAAGACAATATTACATACCTTTCAAATGATTAAAAACCATTCAGTAAGTCAATACGCCAAAGATATTTCTACCCCGTGTCTAATTATTGCTGCTGAAAAAGATAACATTTCTTCTCCTTCTAAACAAAGAAAATTAGCTAATTTATCGCCTAATATTAAATTACATATTATTCCCAGCTATGGCCATCTTTTACACTATGAAGCACCTGAGGCTGTAGCAAAGAAAATAAAGGACTTTTTAGAGGAATCAACTCATTATGGCTAAGGAACCTATTAATATTAATAAGAAAAAAATCATTATTGCGGCCGATACTTATCTTCCTGATATTAATGGCTCTGCTCACTTTAGCTATCGTTTAGCTAAAGGATTGAGTGCAAGAAATTATGAAGTACACGTCCTAGCGCCATCCTATAAAAAAGGTAAAAGCTACACAATAAAATCAGAAAATATCACCGAGCATCGGTTACGCTCTCATGCCGTACCAACCCATAAAACATATCGGATTTGTTTCCCATGGGAAATAAAAAAAGACATCGCTGCTCTGTTTGATTCAATTAAGCCAGACGTTGTTCATGCACAATGTCATTACATCATTGGCCGAGTTACGATTAAAGAAGCTGTAAAACGAAATTTGCGTTTAATTGCGACTAATCACTTTGTTCCAGAATGCTTGTCTCCTTTTTTACCACTTCCTTCATGGCTTAGAAATAAAATTGCCAATTATTCTTGGCGTGACATCGGCAAAGTGTTTAGCCAGGCAAACGTAGTCACAACACCATCGCCCTTGGCAGCTGAATCGTTACAAACAAACACGTCCTTGAAAGAAGTGATTGCTATTTCAAATGGGATAGATCTAGCTCAGTACCAGGTATTACCCAATGAAGAGATACCTAGACCGCCATACCCCACTGTTCTTTTCGTAGGACGCCTTGATCCCGATAAATGCATTAGCGTCCTAATAAAAGCAATTGCCCAAACTCCAAGTCATTTAAATATCAATTTAGTCATTGTTGGCGACGGTTTAATACGTCATACGCTCGAACAAGAAGCGAAAATATTAAATATCGCCGATAGGGTCCATTTTTTAGGACATGTTAGTGAAAACACGCTTCGAGAAGCCTATTTATCTGCCACTTTATTTTGCATGCCAGGAACAGTAGAATTGCAATCAATTGCAACATTAGAAGCCATGGCTGCAGCGAAGCCTGTCATATTAGCAAATGCAATGGCCCTACCACATCTTATTAATGATAACAAAAATGGCTATTTATTTTCCCCTGATGACAGTACAGAGTTAGCTGATAAAATCAGTAAAATGGTACAGCTTTCAGAAGAAGAACGAATGGCAATGGGTAAAGCTAGCTTAGAAATAGCTAAAAAGCACAGTATGGGTGAAACACTCAATGCCTTTGAAAGGCTATATTTCTCTCCTACTAACTACAATACGACTAGTCTAACGTTTGCCGATACAAGCGATCACCAACAACAATAACAATGCAAGCAAACAGTAAAATAGGCCAAAAATCCGGCCAAATAGCTTTTAAATTAGCATCTTTTAACATGATGTTACTGGTAATTCGCAAAAAATAGGTAGGCGGTAGTAAATTACCTAACCACTGCGCCCAATAAGGCATGGCTGCAAAAGGAAACATAAACCCTGAAAATAAAATGGCCGGTAGCGCATAGGTACTGGCAATATTTGCTGCCTGAAATTGGGTTTTTGATATGGCTGACGTTATTATTCCTATACCTAAGTTCGCGATAAAAAAAGGAAAAACGACTATCGACAGGAGTAATAGGCTGCCATGAAATGGCACATGGAATAACCATCGGGTAATAATTAAAATTAAATAAAATAAGATATAGCCTAATATAAGATTAGGGAAAATTTTACCAAAAATGACTTCCAAAGGGTGAATAGGCGAGATTAACAACATTTCCATATTACCTGCCTCATACTCGCTAATAATGGAGATTGCCGTTAACATGGTTAATGAGATGGTAGTGATAGAAGCCAGTAAACCCGGCAGCGTATGGAATTGTGCTTTGGCAGCAGGATTATATTTAGCATGCCTGTCAATAATAAAACTTGGCTCTTTACTAGCAAGATAACTTAAATGCCCTACAGCATCTCTGTTAAGCGCCTCGCTTGCAATAATATTAGCAGCAGCAAAAGCATTACCTACGACCATAGGATCACTGGCATCACCTTCTAATAACAAATGGGGTTGCTTATTATTGACTAAATCTCGCGAAAAATGCTCAGGAATATAAATAATAAATTTTACCTTTCCTGCCGCCATCAAATTTTCTGCTTCTTTGGCATTACCACTAAAAGGTAATATTTTAAAATAGCCTGAATTAATAAACGAATGAACAATGCTATTAACAAAGGGGGATGTATCTTGAGTTACTACGACCGTAGGGAGGTTTTTCGCGTCACTATTAATGATAAATCCAAATAAAACGACTTGAATTAAAGGAATTAAAACGAGGAAAAAATAAGTTCTTTTTTCGCGCATCATGACAATGAATTCTTTTTTCTGAATTGCGAAAAAGCGTAACGCCATATTATTAATTTTAGACATTTAGACTCTTACGGTTAATTTTTAATAAAATTAATGCTCTACAGCGCTAAGAACAATAGTAACTAAATTCCTGATTAATTTAATTTATCTTATTAATGCACTTGACTCAACTTAATATTTAGCTAACCAAATAAAAGCGTCTTCCAGCTCAGGCGTAATTTTAGTCCATACTAGCTGTGGGTCTTTCATATAGGGATTAATCGCCTGCGCGAGAGCATGCGAGTCTTTCCCACTGATATGGAGTCTATTAAAATAAACGTTGATTTGTTCAATGCCCGGAATCACTTCAAGCTCTTTGGCTAAATTAATAATATTTGGTCCCTGAACTTCCCAGGTTGTAAGGTTTAAATGCTTAATAATTTCATTTATCTTACCCTGCACAATTACCTGCCCTTCGCAAATATAAGCAATTTGATTGCAGTGCTGTACTTCATTCATATTATGCGAGCTTAGTAAAATGGTCATACCTTCCGAGGATAAATGATGCATAAGGCGCCAAAACCGTTGGCTAGACTCTGGATCCACATTGGCAGTAGGCTCATCTAACAATAAGAGGAGCGGTTCATGAACAATTGCTGCTGCTAATGCTAATCTTTGCTTCCAGCCGCCTGAAAGCGTTCCTGACAATTGATTACGCACACTAGATAGCCCTAATTGTTGTATCACCTGCTCAACACGTTCATAACGATGCGGAACACTGTATAACTCTGCAGTCAGTAGAATATTTTGATACACTGTTAATTGTTTATATAAGCTAAAAAACTGCGGGACATAGCCTATGTGTTTTTTTATAGCATTTATTTCGGTAAGAATGTCGTAATTCATAAAGGTGCCAGAACCTGCGTCTGGCGTTAATAAGCCACATAACATTCTAATAATTGTGGTTTTTCCAGAGCCATTAGGCCCTAAAAAACCGAAAATTTCACCATACTCAACCTTAATGCTGACATTTTTAATGGTAGGAACATTAGAAAAACTTTTGTATAAATTATTGGCATCAATAATTAAATTGGTTTTTTCCATTAATTGTCCTAATTCATAAATCAATAGAAACAGGTTGCCCTGGATGAGCTGTTATTTTTGTTTTTAACACAGGTGACGCTTCAATACGAAACACTAATCGTTGTCTTTCTTCAGTACTATAAATCATCGGCGGATTATAAGAAGCCTTAGGTGAAATATAAGTAATTTTAGCGTCGATGGGCGCTTGAGCGCCGTCATAATGCACCTTGATTGGCTGATTAATACGTAGCTTACCTAATAATATTTCAGGAACAAAAAATACAATTTTAATTTGAGCTGGCTCAAGTAAAGATAATATAGGTGAACCTGCTTGTATATTTTCTCCAGCCGCATAGTAGGTATCGAAAACAATACCATCTTTAGGCGCGCTAACTGTTTTCTGTTGTATTTCCCAATGCGCCTTTTTCTCTTCTGCTTTAAATGAAGTAAGATTTGCTAATGCATTATTCTTATCCTCCAAAGCTTGCTGATATTCCATCACACTCTGTTCAAACACTTCTTTAGAAATAATATCTTTTTTCAATAAAAGCGCATTTCTATTCTTATTAGTTTCTAATAATTTGTAGCGTGTTTCAGCCTTTTTTATTTCAATAAGTGCAGCTTGAACGCGAGCTTTCGCGATTGTTAAATTTTCATCAGTAAGTAACGGCTCTAAGGTAAATAGCACCTGATTTTTTTTAATCTGCATGCCAGGCGTAACTTGTAATGATTTTAAGGTACCTGCAGATAAGGTAGAGATATAAATATACTGGCCTTCCACATACCCTGATATCACAGGCTTAGAGGGACGGGAGCAGGCAACTAATTGTAGAATCACTAACAAAAGCAATAGCTTTAAATAAAAAAGTGAATTTCTATCATATTTTGCCTGAAGTACAGACTTTGCCATATTATTTTCCCTTTTAAAGCTTACATTAAATAACATTATTTAATGTTATTATCTTGCGGCTCTAAGAGCTCTGGCGAATCATCTTCGGAAGTATCACGTCCATACCGGTCTTCAAAGCGAACGATATCATCTTCTCCTAAGTAAGACCCTGTTTGCACCTCAATCACTTCCAGAGGAATAATTCCCGGATTTTCCAAAGTATGTACTTTACCTACTGGAATATAGGTGGATTCATTTTCAGTTAATAAAAAAGTATCTTCGCCTTTAGTAATTAAAGCGGAGCCTGAGACGATTATCCAGTGCTCAGCGCGATGATGGTGCATTTGTGTAGAAATCTTTTGACCTGGTAAGATGGTTAGATGTTTTACTTGATAACGTTTCCCATTCTCAAGTGAATCAAATTTTCCCCATGGTCGATGCACTTCGCGGTGTATTTTAACTTCTTTACGCTCCTTTTTATTAAGCTCCTCAACTACCTGCTTAATTTTTTGCACATTATCTTTGGTCGCCACAAGTAAGACATCTTTAGTATTAATGATGATGGTGTCCTTAAGCCCCATCGTTACGACTAATTTATCTTCGCTATTGACTAAATTATTAGAACTATCAAAATGCACAACATCCCCCCCGAGTTGTACATTATTTTGTAAATCTTTTTGCGAAATGTCCCAAATTGAACACCACGAGCCTACATCTGACCAATTAGCATTTAAAGGAACAACAACACCGTGAGTAGTTTTTTCCATTACGGCATAATCTATTGACTGACTTGGGCATTCTAAAAAATGCTCTTTACTAATATAAATATACCCATTATTTTTATGCCCATGATTAACTGCTTCTACACAACTTGCATAAATGTCGCTTCTATATTGTTGTAACTCATTTAAATAAACACTAGCGCGGAACATAAATATCCCACTATTCCAATAGTAATCTCCGCTTTGCAAAAAAGATTGCGCAGTTTGTAAATCAGGCTTTTCTATGAATTGCTCAATAGCCATTGCTTGGTTATTTTTAGAAGCTTTAATATAACCATAACCTATTTCAGGTTTATCTGGAGATACCCCAAAAGCAACTAATTTACCTTGGTTAGCATAAACTAACGCTTCATTGACTGCCTGATGAAATTTATCTATATCGCTAATCATATGATCAGCTGGAAGAGTCAGTAAAACAGGATCATCATCTTGTTTTAAGGCTAATAAAGCGCCAATGGCAATCGTTGGGGCAGTATTTCTTCCAAAGGGCTCAAGAATAATTGAGCCCTCACTATTTACCTGCCTTAATTGCTCGGCAACAAGAAAGCGATGTTCCTCATTACAAATAATAACTGGTGGCTTATGCTCTAAGCCTTGTAAACGGGCTAGCGTCATTTGCAACATAGTTTGTGTTTCAAAAAGCTTTAAAAATTGTTTGGGATAGAGTTCTCTCGATAAGGGCCAAAGACGACTTCCAGTACCACCTGCTAAAATTATAGGCAATATCATCAAGCATCCTGATAGGTAGGTAAATAATAATTATTATAAGCTATATTTAGAGATAAGGTTTTTTAGCCAACTACTTACAAAATGTCTAGCACTGCTAAGCAAAAATTAAAAATTATTATTGTAGCTGAGACTTATCCTCCGGAAATTAATGGCGCTGCACGCTTTGGCCAACGTTTGGCAGAAGGCTTATGCCAGTTAGGACATGATGTTTATGTCATTGCGCCTGCTAGTGAAAAAGGGAAAAGTTTTAGCACATCTAATCATGGCGTCACAGAATATCGTTTACGTTCTCACCCTATACTGACTCACTCTACTTTTCGTATGTGTTTTCCTTGGCAAATTAAAAAAGAAGTAAAAAAGATTTTTGACCAAGTGCAACCGGATGTAGTACATATTCAATGTCATTTTACAATTGGTAGATTAGCTATCAAGGAATCTAACCGTCGTCAGATACCTATCATAGCCACCGTCCATGTCGTGCCAGAAAATATTATACCTTATTTACCGCTACCAAATTGGCTGATTAATTTGCTAATTAGATACTTATTTTATGATATGCGTAATGTATTAAGCAAAGTTCAAACTATTACTATGCCTACTGATTTAGCGGCAAAGTCTGTTAGTAAGGAATTAAATTTACCAATAATCACTATTTCAAACGGCATTAATTCAGAACACTATCAATTAAAGCCTAATGAGTATATTGATAAAAATAATAAATTTATCGTTCTTTTTGTAGGCAGGATCGCTGAGGAAAAGCATATTGATATACTCATTAAGGCTATTGCTAAGTCACCATCTCATTTAAATATCTATTTAGAAATAGTAGGCGATGGCGAAATTTGTGATAAATTAAAAAACCTGGCAAAAAGCTTAAATATTGCTGATAAAGTAGCATTTCTAGGTGTAATTAGTGAAGAGGATTTACGTAAAGCCTATCTTCGAGCATCTCTATTTTGTATGCCGAGCACAGCCGAGTTACAATCCCTGGCAACATTAGAAGCAATGTCCGCTTCTTTACCGGTTATCTTAGCCGATGCTTTAGCGCTTCCTCACTTAGTTATAGAAGGTAAAAATGGCTACCTTTTTCAACCAGGAAATAGTTCTGAGTTGGCTGAAAAAATAGAGATAATAAAGAACTTATCGGAAGCATTACGCTTAAAAATGGGCCAAGCAAGCTTTGAAATGGCAGCACAGCATGATATCAAAAATACGTTAGCTCGTTATGAGGCCCTTTACAAAGGGCTATAGAAGACTACTTTTATATATTCTTATTTATTAATCTAAACCCAATTCTTGCTAGAAAGGAATAACAAGATCTTTTGCAATACTATGCAATTGCTGCTTAAATAATTCCTGAATTGCTTTTAAACTAAGGTGGTCTCGAGCTTCAAAACGCGCGACTAGACAAGGTGTGGTATTAGAAGCACGTATAAGCCCCCAACCATGCTCAAACTCAACTCGCAAACCATCAATCTTTATTTTTCTGATAGCATCAAATACAGCATGTTCAATAAATTGTTGCATGAAGTTAAATTTCTGACTATTACTAATAGGAATTTTAATCTCAGGCGTATTTACGCTATCAGGAACTGTAAGAAATTGCGCGTCTGCTGATAAAGGATTCTCACTAATTATTTCTAATAAACGACAAGCGCTATACAGCGCATCATCAAAACCATACCATCTGTCTTTAAAAAAAAGATGGCCGCTCATCTCACCTGCTAGCGCTGCTTGCGTACTTTTCATTACGCCTTTAACAATTGAGTGTCCTGTTGGACACATATGAGCCTGTCCGCCAGCAGCGGTAATCACATCTGTTAAATGCGACGAGCATTTCACATCATAAACAATGGTAGCGCCCGGTTTAGATTTTAAAAGGTGACGAGCATAAAGCATCATTAAGCGATCAGGCCAAATTACTTTACCTGTGTTAGTTACCACACCCAATCGATCAGCATCCCCATCAAACGCAAGCCCAATGTCTGCTTGATTTTGGAGAACGGTTTGTTGCAACGTTACTAAGTTTTCTTCAATGGATGGATCGGGATGATGATTAGGAAAACGGCCATCGACATCACAATAAAGCGAGATAACCTCGCAACCTAGCTTTTGCAGAAGTTGTGGAATAATTCCGCCAGCTACCCCATTGCCACAATCAACAACCACTTTTAAGCGGCGCCTTAATACAACATCGTTAAGAATACGCTCTATATAATCAGGAACAACATCCAAATAATCAGATTGACCCTGGCCGTTAATAAATGTCTGATTTAAGACAAGATTATAGAGTATATTAATATCTTCTTGAACTAAGGTTTTACCCGCTAAAACAATCTTAATCCCATTATAATCGGCAGGATTATGACTTCCCGTTACAATAACCCCACTATCAACGCCATACTTAAATGTGGCAAAATACATCACTGGCGTAGGCACCTCACCTATGTCTATCGTCGTTATGCCACTATCGAGTAGTCCTTGCTTTAAAGCCGCTGATAAACCCATACTTGTTAAACGACCATCGCGAGCAACAATTATTTTTTGACGATTTAAAGCATGTAAACGGCAACCAATAGCACGACCAATACTGTAAAAAGCATGCTCATCAAAATTTTCATCAATGATGCCGCGTATATCGTAAGCACAAAATACCGATTGATTTATTTGTTTAGCTCGATAGTGCATCACAACCTCCTAAAACAATAAAAATTAATCTCACCATGCTAGCTACTTAATTAATAGCCTTAGTTATTAATGATTAATTTGATACATTTGCTCATTTACGTCATTATCAATGATAACAATGTAAGTTCTTTTTACTATAGTTCATAGATGACAAATTTTTATACAAAAATAAAAGGAAAATGATGATAGACCTTTACTATTGGCCGACGCCAAATGGACATAAAATTACCATTTTTTTAGAAGAATGCGGCATACCCTATGAAATTAAGCCTATAGACATTACGAAAGGTGACCAGTTTAGCGAGCATTTTTTATCAATTTCCCCTAATAACCGCATGCCAGCTATCGTTGATCATGACGTTATAAAAGACGGAAAACCTTTAGCTATCTTTGAATCCGGTGCAATCTTAATTTATTTAGCAGAAAAGACAGGCCATTTTTTACCACAAGACCTTTACTCTCGTTATGAAGCCTTGCAATGGCTATTTTGGCAAGTAGCAGGCTTAGGCCCTATGGCTGGCCAAAATCATCACTTCAGCCAATTTAAAGAAGACGATAAACTGCAATATGCAATTGAACGCTACATCCGTGAAACAACTCGTTTGTATGGGGTTTTAAATAAACAATTAACAAATCGTGATTACATTACCGGTGATTACTCCATTGCTGATATGGCTTGTTACCCTTGGATTGTTCCCTTTGAAAAACAAAGCCAAAATTTAGATGATTTTCCCAATTTAAAACAATGGTTTTTAAGAATACAAGCAAGACCCGCTGTTCAGCGAGCTTATGAAAAAGCACAAGATATAAAAGTAGATCCTGTTTTAACTGAAGAAGCGAAACGAATTTTATATAATTTAAAATCTTAATGCCAAGCTGGGTAATAAAGTTATCTATCGCATGAATAGTAGCTGTCAGCGGTGCTAGCAAGCTAGATGCTACTATTTAAACCATTAAAAATTTGTTATAATTAGCTTTTAATAAAAAGACAGGTCAAATAAATCTCTTAAAAGGTTTAATGGTTTAGCAAGGCCAAAATGGACCACAAGACATTGAAGTTCTTTAATTATCTTTGAGAAAAGCCCTTATAAAAACCTTCAAAGCGACTAAATAGTTGCTTTCTATTTTATGATTAACCACTAGATATTATTCTTACGACGCTACTTTCCATGCCTTTTAAGTAAAGAGCTAGAAAGAGCGATTATGAACTAATTTATATTGAACATGTCTGATTGAAACGAGAAAACTACATGAGTTTTGAAAATTTAAATTTAATAAAACCTTTGTTGCGCGCAATTCGTGAACAAGGCTATGAAACACCTTCACCCATACAAGAAAAAGCAATTCCTTTCATATTAAAAGGCGTTGATTTGTTAGCATCAGCACAAACTGGTACAGGAAAAACGGCAGCCTTTACTCTGCCAATTTTACAAAAATTAACCGAGAAGCCGCAGGCAAAAGCAAAGCAGGCACAAGCTCTGATATTAACACCTACGCGTGAACTAGCAATTCAAATACATACCAATGTGGTGCAATATAGCCAGCACCTTAAGCTTCGCTCAGCAGTCGTTTACGGTGGCGTTAAAATTAACGCTCAAATAGCAGCATTACAAGAAGGTGTTGAAATATTGGTAGCTACCCCAGGTCGGCTACTTGATCTACACCAGCAAAATGCCATTCATTTTACCGATATTCAAACCTTGGTTTTAGATGAAGCAGACCGCATGTTGGATATGGGATTTATTCACGATATTAAACGGATTATTGCATTACTGCCGCGTGTACGACAAAATTTATTATTTTCAGCCACTTTTTCAGATGATATTCGAAAATTAGCGAAAAAATTGCTTGTAAATCCCGTTGAAGTTTCGGTAGCTACTCGTAATGCCACTGCAGTTAAGGTCAATCAGATTATTTTCCCTGTCGATAAAGCACGAAAAACAGCCCTACTTTGTCATTTAATTCACAAAGAAAATTGGCAGCAAGCACTTGTTTTTTCGCGCACCAAACATGGCGCTAATAAGCTTGTTAAAGGTTTAACTTCAGCCAATGTTCCAGCGTTAGCTATTCATGGTAATAAAAGCCAGCCCCAACGCATTAAAGCACTGAATGATTTTAAAAATGGCAAAGTACAAATTTTGGTTGCCACAGACATTGCAGCACGGGGAATTGACATTGAGCAATTGCCTTTAGTGGTTAATTTTGATTTACCTGATGTACCTCATGACTACGTACACCGTATAGGCCGTACTGGGCGCGCGGGTCATCAAGGCCTAGCTGTCTCGTTAGTGTGCGCTGATGAATTTAAACAATTACAAGCTATTGAAAAAGTAATTAATCATCGCCTTAAACGAATAGAGGTCGATGATTTTGAACCTAACCATCGCCTTCCTACACAAGCGCCTAAAGCATCTGCAGTAAAAGCGAGAAAAGCTCATGAACATTCTAAAATGGAGCGAAAAAATAAAGGTCGATATCCGTTTAAATAATTAGAGCGAAGCGTCGGGCCAAGGGCCCATGGCCGTCAGGCTAAGCGGCCAAGAGTCAAGATCGATGCAGGCAGAGGTAAGTTTGGGCACTTTTTGGAAGCGCCAAAACCGTCCATGCGGCTCGATGTTGTGCATCCATGCACAACCACGTTCCAAAAAGCGCCCAAACTTACCTCTGCTGCGAGGCCGTAAGTACTCTAAGCATATTATTTTCTACGGTTCTAAGAGAGCTATTTGCTTAGCCTGACGGCTATAGGCCAAAGGCCCGACCTACAACTTGGAATTGAAATCATTTGTTGGGCCGAGTGGCCCAAACTACGGTTATAAATACTTCTTTATATGATCAAAGAATCACTTCTACTGTCTTATCGTCTTCTAAAGCAGCAAAATCTAAACCAGCTATTTCTTGCAGTGATTTACCTGCAATACCTTGAAGATCGCCATACATGCCAACAGTTGCTAGCATAACGCGCTCAATTTGTTCATGGCGCTTAGCCCATTGCTTAAGAATGGCTTTACGCTCTTTATCTAAATCAGTTTGCATGGCAGAAAAGGCTTCTACAATCGCCTCAATGCGCTGGCGAAAACGGGGACCAGTTAAATACTGATAGACTAGTTCGGTTTTAGTTTGCTGACCCTCTGATGCTTTACGAACCATAGCAATGTCTAAAAGTGTTTGTCTTAACACCATAGCAACAGGAAAGGCTGCTCGGGGATGAGTGACCCAAACGCCATCTATTTGTTCAAATGTTTCGACATTTACAGGCAAGGCCTGACTGACAATGACACAAATTTCAGCTTTGGCAGCACGTTGATCATCACGTAATTTCGTGAGCCATTGTTCATTCCAATGTTTGGTACGCTTTGATTCCCATAAAATAGTGCCACAATCTTGGCCATTGAAAGCAAACACACGTTGTAGAATATCGCCGCCAAATTCACCTTTAGGCACAGATTCAATTACATCAGTTGGAAATTTAGCCTGCAACATGTTTTCTAACATTAATTCTTGTACTTCACCTTGTAATTGCTGCGAGCCTTGCTCAGCTTTTTGTTTCAATTGCTCAATTTGCTTTTGCATGGCAAGAATTGTCTCTTCTTTTTCTTGTACTTTAAGTTGCAATGCCCCTTCAGCTTCACGTCTCGCTTTTTCTCTAATTTCAGCTAAACCTTCTTGAATACTTTTTTCTATCGTCAAATCCATTTCGCGCTTAGCATCTTCAAGCTCGCGCTGCTGTCTTAGCAAATCAGCTTGAACTTTTTGTGCAGCAGCGAGCTTTTCTTCCCGCGCTTTTAGAATAGCTTGTAACTCCATGACCTCACTTGCTTTACTTTCTAATTCATTTCCTAAAGCAAGCCTTGCCTTTTTTGCTTCCTCAGCAGCAACAATATTGCGTTCCTTCTTGAGTTGCTCTTGGACTTGCGTTTCGATCTGTTCATTGAGCTTTTTTTGTGCTTCTTTTAATTGTTCTTCTTTCCTTTTATAAATTTCTTCGCGATTGGCGATAGCTAAATCTTTTTGAGCCAATTCTAATTGATATTGTTTTTTTATTGATTCGACTAAAGGCGCAGCTAATGATTCAGTTAACTTGACTTCATTTTTACAACTTGGACAATGAATTACCGGCTCAGCCATTATAACTCACAATTATTTAGAATTTGCTTATACTATCTTAATTTTTTTTAGACGATAAGGTTTAAAAAATAAATAGTTTCAACTATTTATTTAAGAGAGCTTTTTAACTTAGATTCAGTATAATGACTGCTCATTTTGGCAGATGACATTCGTTTAGTAATATAAAAATGATCATTCGATAATGCTTTATACAGCTTTCCTGTATTGTCATCTCCGCGTGGCTTTGTTGCATGGTCAAAGCGACCTTGTAGCCCGGCTGCTAGCAGCTGGGATCTGGTTAGGTAACTAAGATTTAATCCCCGCTTGCTTGCAGCCAGGCTACGGTATCTGGAGTGCTTGCTAAAACACCCCGTCATTGCGAACCTTTACACCGTAAAGGTGAAGCAATCCAGAACAGTGCTACTTACAACATCTGACCTGGATTGCTTCGCTGCGCTCGCAAAGACGAGCGAATGGATTAAAGCAACTGGCGGTTTTAAGGCCAAGCTGACTAGGTTGTTTAACCTTTAATTAATAATATAAGCCGCTTAGTTGATCCACGCAACAATGCCACACGGGCATGACAAATTTAAGTTAATTAGAGATGAATTCGACTTGCTCAAGGGTAACATCACCAAGACCTGCAATACTTAATTTAATTTCACCTGTTTTCTGCTCTAAATTCACTCCATTTACATTCGCTATGATTAGAGTTTTTAGTGGGATTTTCTTGTCTGCTACAAAGCCACTGGCTTGTAATAAGTACTTACCTGGGGGGATGCGTAAGCCTTGGTAGTTTAACAAATCCCATTCAAATTCTAAAAAACCAGCAGGCTGCTCTCCTAATAGCAACTTACGAATTATCCTGCCGGTACAATCATAGATAACGGCCATTGCTTTATTGACATGGGTAATGACTTCAATAAGCATTTGGCAAGAAAGCTCTTTATTTATTAATAAATAATTTGCGGTAACAATGACTTTACGGCCAACTAACGCTGATGCCTGTAAAACTTGGTTAGATTGAAAGGTAGATGCTAAGCATTTGCTAAAATCTGGCACTATGTAATTCAAATGATACCAGGTCAGTAATGCCCACGTTGTATCGCCACTCGGCAAAAAAGAATTTGATTTTTGGTCAGGAAACCGCATTTGTGTATCTAATTGATTTAAATCGTCATAGTTTTCAAGATAACCATCTAAATCAAACACAATGTGCGCTCCAATGGTATACTTAATCTTTAAGATGCAAGCGCTATGCCAGCAAATTAAACTACTAATTTACAAACAAACAAAGTCTGACCTAGAAGATGTTGCGAGAAAATTACTAAGTCTCTGGTTTTTTAATCAGACTATAGTACTATTGGGCAAAACTGATTGATGAGGAATCCTGTGAATAACCTTCCTTTGCCTGAAAATGCCATTGAATTGGTGAAAACTTACCTACTTAATCTGCAAAATAGCCTTTGCCTTACGTTAAGTAACATGGATGGTAAAGCCTTTCATGAAGACATTTGGACTAGACCGCTTGGTGGTGGCGGAATCACACGTGTTATGGAAAAAGGCAATGTCTTTGCTAAAGCTGGTGTAAATTTTTCCCACGTTTCAGGTGAAAAACTACCTCCTGCAGCTAGTGCATTACGACCTGAGCTTGCAGGCAGAACATTTAATGCGTTAGGCGTATCTATTGTGCTACATCCAGAAAATCCTTATGCTCCTACTACGCATGCCAATATACGTTTCTTCATTGCTGAAAAGGAAGGCTTTCCCCCTATTTGGTGGTTTGGCGGCGGTTTTGACTTAACCCCCTATTATGGCTTTCTCGAAGATTGCAAGCATTGGCACTACACCGCCAGACAAGCCTGCGTAAGCTTTGGCGAGCACCTTTATCCTAAGTTTAAAGCCTGGTGTGATGACTACTTCTTTTTGAAGCATAGACAAGAAGCACGAGGAATTGGCGGCTTATTTTTTGATGACTTTAATGAGGTAAGCTTTGAGCATAGCTTTGCTTTCATGCAAAGCATAGGTAATCATTTTATTAAAGCTTATGAACCTATTATTAACAAACGCAAAGACCACCCTTACGGCGCGCGCGAAAAAGCATTTCAATTATACCGTCGTGGCCGTTATGTAGAATTTAATCTTATTTATGACAGAGGAACGCTGTTTGGTTTACAGTCAGGAGGGCGAACAGAATCGATACTTATGTCCCTTCCACCTGAGGTAAATTGGCTTTACAATTGGCAGCCTGAAGCAAATAGTCCAGAAGCAAAACTTTACACCGATTTTTTACCTGCTAAAGACTGGCTATGCGATTAATTTTATAAATATAATTTAAAACGGTTGCTACGATAATATTTAGTATAGCAATCACTAAAAAAACATCGGCAATCGAAAATTTAAGCTTAAGCATAACGATGACCAAAATTCCCCCTAAAACCATCGCTAAGGCATTATAAATATTATTTGCGGCAATGGTTTGTGCACGTTGGCTTTCTTTGCTTATGACTTGTAAATAAGTATAAAGCGGCACGACAAATAAACCGCCACAAAAGGAAAAGAGAAAAAAATCAATAGTGATGCGCCAATGGGATAACGACATTAAAAATTGCCATAAATTTACTAAGGGTAAATCAGGATTTTCAATAGGCGATATCCAATACAAATCCAGAGCAAATAAAGATAAAAAAAACATAGCCAATGGGACATAGCGAAGTGTAATTTTTCCGGCTAAAAATTTGGTAATGGCCAGGGATCCCGCAGCAATACCAATAGAAAAAATGCCTAAAAACATGGCAAATACAGTTGTATCGGCTCTTAAAACATAATGGGCATAATCAGGAAGCTTAGTGACCACAACCGCGCCTACTAACCAAAACCAAGATATTAGCAAGACGGCAGGATAAATCTGTTTATTAGTTAGTACACGCTTAAGCATGTTTATGGTAGCGCGCCAAATATTATAATCTATTTTCGTTCGATTTAGCTCTGAAGAAGGAGCAGACAGGATAAATAAACTGGCGATAAAGCCGCTTAAAGAGGCAACATTTATTAAATAAATAGCATAATGAACATGATTTTTATCGTTACCTATGGATAAAGTTCCCAAAATAGTGCCTGTTAGAATAGCGAAAAACGTACTCGCTTCAATTAAACCCGTGGCCTTAAGCAACTGCGGACGTGGTAAGTGATCAGGCAATATTGCATATTTAATTGGGCCAAAAAACGTAGAATGAATGCCTAGTCCTGCTAAAGTAAATAACATCAAAGGAATATTACTTTTTAAGAGCCCAATACTACCTATCAACATTAATATTATTTCAACAATCTTAACTAAACGTGTCAACATTGCTTTATCATACGCATCTGCTAACTGACCTGCTGTCGCTGAAAATAAGAAAAAGGGCAAGGTAAATAAAATACCTGCTATTGATTGATAATGCTCAGAATTAGCTTGCGATGTGCTTAAATGGTAACTAATCAAGGTAAGCATGGCTAATTTAAAGACATTATCGTTAAATGCGCCAAAGAATTGAGTTAAAAATAACGGCAAAAATAATCTACTTCTTAATAACTGCATGTTTTATCATTCGGTTTTTAAAATTACTGAAAAGGGTTAAAAACATGGATTGATAGACTCACGTAACTGAAGAATTCGCTTTTAAAGCGCGATTGCTTAATGATGCAATAAGTTTTTCAATGTTATGTTGATGGGGTTCGGTCTGGTTAATAATTGCTTCCGTTCGTTGTGTGCAATATTCTTTCACCTCTTTATCAGGCAAAATATAAAAAGTCTTCTTTTCTAATTCATTAAGAATATGCTTGGCTACATCATCCGCTGGCCTGCTTCTTTCAATTAAATGACTCATCATTTCATGAAGCTTATTGTTATTTAATGGCGTCGAATTAGTTAAGAGCTGTGTGTTAGTGAACGAAGGACAAACCACAGAAACATCAACTGGTTTATTTAGGCGGTTTAAATCAAAATAAAGAGATTCAGAAAGCGCGACTAGGGCATGTTTTGACATAGCATAAGCTGATAATTGCGAACCGCTACATAAACCATAAAAACTTGCCATATTGATAACGTAGGAACGATGCGATTGATTAAACATAATCGGTAAAAAAGCATGTAAGGCATGAATGACACCATACAGATTAACATCCATCACTTTACGGATATGCTCGCTTGTTAATTCCCATACTGGCTCAAAATGCCCGCAAATCCCAGCGTTATTAAATAACCAATCAACACGACCAAAACGCTCAAGCGTTTGCTTAGCCAAATGCTTTAACCCCTCAGGTTTGGTTACATCACAGGTAACCCCAAAAACGTCTGCTTGATTTTGGCCACTTAATTGCTCAACACGATCACATAAAGTCGATATCGCATGATCTGCCATAACCACATTAATGCCACGTTGCAAGCAATTTTTTGTTAAAGCAAAACCAATACCATTTGCAGCACCAGTAATCACAGCTACTTGCTTAGAAGTTTCCATGATTTTGGCTCCTGGAGAATTGGGGGATTTTATAAGACATGATTAAGAACTCTTAACAGTTGAAAATATTCTTATCTAGTTCAATGTCATTATCAGACATGCTGAATACAAAGCCAAGTATTTTTTGAAAAAAAGAAATAGGCCAGCCTACTACGCTATGTTAGCTGGTATTATTCTAAGATGCTGCCTTTAGATATGCTTATTTAGCCAATAGCTAGATAGTATCATCGCTGTGCTTTACTTAGTAAATTAAGCAATGATGTTATTAACAAAGACCAATTAATCTAATTCGTATTAGATTAGTTAACCATTTAAAGGCAATAAATTACCTAACTTAACTATTCATCACGAATAACAGTAACATCTTGAGCTTTATATCCTTTAGGCCCTTTAGCAACAGTATAAGAAACAAGCTCGTTCTCATGCAATGTTAAAAACCCAGTGCCATTAATATCTCGATAATGAATAAAGATGTCGTCACCATTTTGATTAACAATAAATCCAAATCCCTTTTTTTCATTGAACCATTTTACACGGCCAGTCTCTACTTGCGACATTTGCTATCTCCTTTCCATCTGAAGCTTCGTAATCGAAAATCTAACCACACGCGTATTTATTAAACTAATTAAACACCATTCCTTTTAAATCCTCTAATTAAAAGAAATTTTAAGTTAGAATAAATACCTAACAATGCTAAAAATAATTAGCATTAAGATTAGCATAGCATTTTTTTGTTGATTGTTAAGGTTTTTTTGTAATATAGGAGTGATTTTATTTTGGTTAACCTAGTTAAAACGCCACAAACCTATTCTAAAGAGGACTTTATTGATTTAGCCATAAGTAACAATGTACTTAAGTTTGGCAATTTTTTATTAAAATCGGGACGTCAAAGCCCCTACTTTTTTAATGCTGGTTTATTTTACCAGGGTCAAGCCTTAAAAAAACTTGGCCAATTTTATGCGCAAACGCTTATAGAGCATAAAATAAATTGCCAGCATTTATTTGGGCCGGCTTATAAAGGATTACCATTAGCTACTGCAACAGCTATTGCCTTAGCAGGCCAAGGCATCGATGCTACCGTCACGTTTAATCGTAAAGAAGTTAAAGACCATGGTGAAGGCGGCGTGCTTATTGGCGCACCATTAATAGGTGAGACAATCATGATTGACGATGTGATTACCGCAGGCACTGCTTTTCGTGAAGCACAGCATTTAATAAAAACCAATGGCGGGAAGCTAACAACAGTCATTATTGCCCTAGATCGCTGTGAGCGTGGATTAACCACACAATCAGCAATCAACGAAATACAAGATCAAGGTATCAATGTATTATCTATTATTAATGTACATGATTTGATGGATTATTTAGAAAAAAGACAATTAGTAGAAGAGTTAGAACGATTAAAAACGTATCAAGAAGACTATGGCGCTTAAGTATGGTAGGTTGGGCTAAACAAAGTGCAGCCCAACCTATCTTCCTTTAATAACTAGCGATATCAATCGTTTTTAATTTATGATCAACATACCTACTACCACGCTTAACAGTTACAGTAATTTCTTCACCAACTTTAATGTCAGTCAGTAAATTATAAAAAGCATCATAATTAGGTACAGGATGGCCATTAACTGCCGTAATGATGTCACCTAAATGGATTCTTCCATCTGCATCGCGGTATGTACCACGCAAACCCGCCGCAGCCCCTGGTGAATGAGGTAAGATGTCTAATATTAAAATACCTTTAGTAATGCCAAAGCGTTTAGCAATGCTAGGCTCAACACGACGAATACCAATACCTGCTAAAACAACCCGACCATTTTTTATCAACTGCGGCACAATGCGCTCTACATCATCAGAAGGAACTGCAAAGCCAATACCCGCAGAAGAGCCTGAATTAGAGTAAATCGCCGTATTAAGCCCTATTAGACGCCCGCGACTATCTAGTAACGGCCCTCCTGAGTTACCGGGGTTAATTGAGGCATCAGTTTGAATCATTTCACGAATGGTAACGCCCCCAGCCCCAGGTACTTGGCGACCTAATGCAGAAATAACACCGATTGTTAAGCTATGATCTAAACCAAATGGGTTGCCAATAGCAATTGCTTTTTGTCCGACTAATAAATCGCGACTATGAATCAATTCAAATGGGGTATATGTCTTTAACAGATCTAATGCTTTTGCTGATGAAATGGCAAGGACGGCAATATCTTTACGCGGCTCAGCACCAATCACTTTTGCCGGTACCGTCACATTACCAATTGTCACGGCAAGATCATCAGCGCCTTTTACGACATGGTAATTGGTGACTATGTGTCCCCGTTTATCCCAGATAATTCCAGACCCTGCACCAGCAGGAACACGCATCTTGGTATAAGCATGCTGCACTCTTGCTAATCGATGAACAGAAACAACTTTAGGAGAAAATTTTTGAAAAATTTCTACCGTGTTTCGTTCATAATTTAAAAGATCACCTAGATTGCCTGCTATAGCATTACAAGCTAAAAGACTAAAAAAACAAATAAAAACATGCTTCCAAATCTTATTTCTCATCTTAGAACTCCATAATAAGCCTGTCTTAATTGATTATTTGTTGACCTGATGTTCAGTCTTTTCTTATGCTAAAACTAAGTTAAAAAAGCTGCAATAACTCTTTAAATTTATCATAAGAGTCTATTAACGACGTTGGACCTCAATTAACTTAACAAGCCAAATAATTCTAATTAAGATTTATGAAGAACGAGATTATGCACTAATTTGATCAAAATTGGTAGAAAAAAATCCACGATTAACATATTTTAACCGTGAATTCCTTAAATATGCTATGCTGTAAAAGAAAATTGCGCAGGGTATCCTCTATCGGCAGTTTCAGAGTCATGCTGATTTTTCTTATCCAAGCTATGACTGCCAAACGTGTCTTGTTCATTATTAATGGAGGCTTGTAAGGCTGCAATCGTTTGTCTTCGTAATTTTTCTTGCTGCGCGGCTTTTAATGATATCCCTTGGGATAAGTTAAAACAAGAAGCTAAAAATTCAATAGGTGCAGCAATAAAGGATTTAAACACTTGTGTAGATGATTCTATAAGCGATTTAGCAGTATGTTCACTATTCTCATTATGACGAAGGAAGATTTTTTCAAGTAAAGCTGAGTGTTGTTGGTAAACAGCATCCATATGCTCATTGCGCTTTTTTTCTTGGTCAAGAATATAAGCTTGTAATTCTTTGTGTGAATCCCATAAGCTGGCACGCCTTTTTTGCAACTGCTCAATTTCTAGATCATAAGCTTTACATTGGCTATCAATCTCATCTTTTAATTTATCACAAACTTCTTTGCGGGCTAAAGACAAGTCCCCAGCTACAATGGCATTTGATTCTTTAATAATAGCCTGAGCGTAACGGTCTATGAGCGCTGATTTCTTTTTTAAGATTTCTTCTATCTTTTGATCCAGATACTGAACTGCTTCCTTATTTTCACCTAAAACTTGATAATAGGCATTATAGCGCTTGAAATTGAGCATTTCATCACGTAATTTTTTTAATTCTGTCGTTTCTTGACCCAATGCTCTTTGTTGGGCTAAATCATTTAAGCGCTTATCTCGACTACTCAACATTTGGTGTATAAAAGCGCCGATGCTGCTAATTACACCAAAAACAGTTGCACAAATAACAGCTATTGCTATTGGCCCCATAGCCAACCTCCTTAGTGCAGATGAATTAATTGTGTATGTATATCTATAGAAAAATAACGACTGAAGGTTTCATAAGAGTCAATCTTTGGCCACTGATCTGCTTCATCACACATTCTAAACATCTCAGCTTCAAAGATTTGTGGATAATGTACTTGAAGAAAGGGCTTTACTTCTGATAAGTCATTAAAATTCTTAATGATTACTGTAGCATTTTCAGCCAAATGAGAGACCGTTACTTCTTCTATAATACTAGTTAATTCTCTTTGCTCTTCTACAGTAGATTTCATCCATTTTAATAAGACAGAACGAGGCTTAACACGCATTAATTGCTTACCATGAGACATGGACTCTTCCATCAAAACAATATGTGAGTGCAGCTCAAATTTGAAACAACAGAGGAAATCTAGAAAACTACTCTCAATCTCATTGTGTACAGTGTCACCTAGCCAGCGGCTAATTTCATGATGGAACATAAACTTAAAATGACGTTCTATTTCATTTAAAGTTTCCTCATCATTTTTTTGTTTTGTAATAACATAAGCTGTATTATCAACACTTAACATATGGGGATCAGGTAATTCTATATCGGGTAATTGTGAAGCTAGAAATGAAGAAAAAACATAGGTTGGCTTGAGGATAATGATTTCCCACTCACTAAATTGCATGACGTTCTCCTTGATTTTTATTTGACTCATCCTGAGTACATCTAAAAAACTAAATCCTACGTCTACAACCTTCCATAAGTTAACCTTTTTATATGGAAGACTTTAGATTAAACTTAGCTTTGCTTAATAGCAATAGTAATTACTTGCTTTTTTTAATTTTTTTTAATTCATACTTTTTATTTGTGAATTCTTAAACGTAAATTTAATATAAAAATTCCTTAAAAATAGAATAAATCACTAAGAACCAATAAATATAGACAAAAAATGCAGAACTAGCAGGCTAATTTGCGCTTTTAACTGAATTAAACGTTTAAAAATAAAAATAGATTTCTTGAAAATTGATAATATTCCTTTAAGAACACATTGAATAAAACTTGACATGCTTTAAGTTAGCGCTATGCTTGCGTTTTGACCTTTTGTCGTTTTTATGCCGTTTTTAAAAAAATTTATAGTTACCTTTTTAGCTTTCATTTCATTCGTTGCTCTTTCTCTTTGGATTTTAACCAAATCAGTAAGTCCAGAATTAATGAAAAGCTTTGTCAACCAGAAAATAACCACACTGACTACGCAACCTAGCGAGATAAAAGGGGCTATTAATTGGCAGCTATTCCCTCATCCAGGAATTAAAATAGAAAATATTTGTATCGGCAATCAAACTGCACAAAGCCCCTGTGCTATAAAATTAGGGCAATTACTTTTTAATTTAAAAATCTCAGCCTTATTACAGGGTAAAATAGTATTTAATGAAATTAAAATTGATAATGTCACAGCGGTAATAAATTTAAATAAAAAGCCACCTTTAGTAGTATCTGCACCTACAACCCCATTAACAATTACTCCACCTGCTAAGAAGTTAGAAGAGCAATTTGCTATTGAGAGACTATTAATGACTCATGGTAAACTAAGTATTAATATGGATAATAATGTTCTTCATGTCACTTCTTTACAGCTAGGCGCTGAGAGCATTAATTTACAGCAAGATTTATTTTCCTTTCAACTCAAAGCAGCAATTGACTATGTTTTTAATCAAAAACATGCTTCTACCCAACTGCAATTTAAGGGTGAAGTAGGTGCTCCTCTTAGGGCACTGACTGAATTAGATGCTCTTCTTAAATCGATTGTTCTAAAAGGGCAACTCCTTCTCCAAAATCTGCAAGTTGATAATTTCAAAATCAATAAATTAAGTGCCAATACCATTATGAAACATGGTGTTATTTCTTTAAATCCCCTGACGCTTAATCTTTATCAAGGCGAAGCCATTGGTGACTTAAATTACAATTTCTTTTCTAAGTTGCTCAAAATTAATCAAACAGCAACAGGAATAAATAGCGCGCGCTTTACGGCTGCTTTATTTAATCAAAAATTATTGCAGGGAAAACTTGATCTATCTCTTCATTCACAATCAAATTTGAGCCAAGATAACTGGTTAAACCAAACAACGGGTAGCGGCAATATTAGTCTTCATCAAGGCACGCTTGAAATAATTGATTTAAATAAAGTAGTTAAAAAACTAAGTAATGCTATTAGCCAAAATCAAGAGAATCAAGCAGCACCACCTTTAGAAGCTGAAGCATTTAATTATCCAACGTTTTTTCGTGGAACAACACCACTTAAGCTCATGTCAATTCAATATCAACTAGACCATACGCTTTTATCAAGCGATGCAATCGTACTGCAAACAGCCATGCTACAATTGAAAGGTGATGGTAAACTTAGCTTAACAGACTATCGTTTAACCAGTCATCTTATGGCAACGCTTACCGCAGAAGATGATAAAATAAGCAACATACAGCAATCACTAGGCGGTAGTTTCCCGTTAATAATTCAAGGTAATTTAAACCACCCTACGGTGTTACCTGATTTAAAAAAAATAAACGCAAATTTGGCTAAATTTTGGATTAAGACTAACTTAGTGAAACCCGTACTAAAAATTAAAGATCAATTTGTTTCATTTTTTAATCATTAATGATGAATAACGAAGCTATTTACCAAAATTTCAGCTATCCACTCTTAGCTTGGTTTGATCACCATGGGCGTAAGAATTTACCTTGGCAATACCCAAAATCAGCCTACCGAGTTTGGGTTTCCGAAATCATGTTACAGCAAACTCAGGTGCAAACTGTCATACCGTATTTTGAACGCTTTATGACAAGTTTTCCCACGGTCAAACATCTTGCTTGTGCTGATGAAGATACACTTTTATCCCACTGGTCTGGGTTAGGTTATTATAGTCGCGCACGCAATATGCATAAAGCTGCCAAAATAATTACCTCCGATTTCAACGGCCAATTTCCAGCAGACCTCAATCAGTTAATGCAGTTACCCGGCATAGGGCCATCTACCGCTGCAGCTATTGCCTCATTAGCATTTAATCAACCTACTGCCATTTTAGATGGCAATGTCAAGCGGGTGCTAACGCGTTATTTTATGATTGATGGCTGGCCTGAGCAGGCTCAGATAAAAAATCAACTATGGCAGCTTGCTAATCAATGCATGCCGTCAAAGCGCTGCGCGGATTACACGCAAGCAATTATGGATTTAGGAGCCACTTGCTGTACGGTTAAACGGCCAGCTTGTTCTCATTGTCCAGTACAGGAAACATGCCTTGCTTATTTAAATAAGAAAGTGGCGCATTATCCCTTTCGGAAAGTGAAAAAAGTGCTACCTACTAAAACACAGCATTTCTTACTACTGCATACTGACGATAATAAAATTTATTTAGAAAAGCGCCCGCCAACTGGGCTTTGGGGTGGGTTATGGTGTTTACCTACTTTAGACATAGAAGAAGAGCCTATCGATTACCTAGCACAGTGGTATGACATTACGTTGATGCAAGCAAAACCTTTACCAAATTTCAAGCATACCTTTAGCCATTTTCATCTTTATATTAATCCAACTGCGTTTAAAATCGAACATAAGAGCTGTTATGTCGCGGAAGGTGCAGGTAAATGGTTTGCGCCGCAGGAATTAACGTCTATTGGTCTTGCTAAGCCCATCTATCAAATTATCTCAAACTTTTTAGAATTAACGTAAGAACTTAGTAACATCGCTGGATACCGCGGTCAAGCCGCGGTAATTCGTTATTTTGATTGATTCTAGGCCACCTATCGAAATACCGTGGCTTGACCATAGTATCTATAGCTCTTGAGGTACATTAACAGTAAGTAGCCTGAGTGAAATGAAATGCAACCCGGGTTCCGGCCTTTTGGCCTGCACCCAGGCTACGATCGCAGCCAAGCTGTGATAAGACGTTATTGATAATTGCTAACCTCTATTTCATCTTTATTATTAATCCCTACATAAATTAATATCATTATCGCAATGACTAAAATGCCAATTTCTCCAAAATATAAATTAGCGATTGGTAAATTTTTCCATTGAACGAGTAAATAATAAAATAAAATAATGACCACACCGGATAAGCTATTAAATAATGATTGTACGCGCCCTTGATAATTAATATCTGTCATCTCTTGTGCCAACGTTGTAATTAGCGCCCAAGATGAAAAAGAAAAGCCAATTAAAAGATGATAAAAAATAGCTAAATTATTACTGGTAGTATGGCTAAATAAGTAAAAGCCTATGACGCCTAAAATAATTTGCCCAACGATTACTTTAAACGTTGAGAAATAAGAAGCACAGTAAGGTGCAATAAAACTACCTAGGATAATTCCCAGGGATAACCCTGACTCAAGCCAGCCAAATTGACTCACACTACTATGGAGAACTGTTTTAGCATACGGCGCCAATAACACTGGTGCAGTCATATAGCTTACAAAAAATAAACCTTGCGTTAGGTAGACAAGCAATAAGGGTGGCCTGCGTTTAATATAGCGCCACCCTTTAACAAATTGTGTCCAGAAGGATTCTTTTCTTAAAGGTGCTTGCTGCGCATCGGACAGTTTAATCCTCATTAGAATGATGGCTGCAAATAAATAGCAAAGACCATTTATTACAAAACAAGTTTTAAATGAGGTTGTGGCTAAAACAAATCCCGCACAGCCCATCCCGGCGACACCTCCTACCTCATAAGCCATGTCGCCTAGTGCATTACCATAAAGTAAATCTTCTTCAGGAATTAATTCACGCACAAAGCTCATAGCGGCTGGAACATAAGCAGCTAGAAACACCCCCATCAGCGTTGCTAATAAATAAACAGCTAGAGGTGTATCATAGGTTTGTCCTAAACAGGCGAAAATAAACAGACACAGAGCCCTAGCTAAGGTTACAACAATTAATATGTAATGGCGATTCCATCTATCAGCAAGCACGCCAAAGAAAGAGCCCAATAAAACATTAGGTAACCAAAAGCAAGTCATTAATATAGCAGTCGATACCACAGATGCATCATAACGCATCAAAACCCAAACCATAATAATATAGGTTAAGCCACTACCAAACATAGCTAACATACAGCTTAGTGTAAAACGCCTAAAGCTACTTTGGCGCATCAGGCGATATTGTTCTTTAAACATAGTAATACCATTATTTTGGGGCGTATCTAGGTAAGATTGCTTCCTGCGCTCGCAAAGATATTAGGAATTTATCTTTAGCTGATGTACCTTAAAAGGAGGGTACGTAGTTTGAAATTGTATGAGCGTAGGCTCCAATCACTTTAGATCAAGGCGCCCGATTTTGTATTATGTTATTATTGCTAACAATAGTATTTATGAGAATGAAGTTAACATTATCAAAAAGTTATTATATAAAACATAATGAGTTTAAATAAAAAAATCTGAACCATATTAACACAAAAATCGTTTGTTGCCAAACCCTAACACCTTGCAATTATACCAGTAAAGATTAGCCAACTAGCTTTGTGTTGTTATTTAAATCAAGTATCATAATTGTTTGATTAGGATTTATTGAAAGTAAAAGTTACATCTGAAAATCATTTAAAAGCGCAATTTGATTGATAACCAATTACAAGGTTGAGAGATAAAATGTATAGTTTTTTTTTAATCCTAGTTAATTTTGCCGCATTGCTCTGGTCAGCAAGCCATCTTGTCTCTGGCGCGTCAGGAATAGCTTATTATTATCGCTTACCACCATTGTTAATTGGTTTTACCTTAGTTGCTCTAGGAACATCGGCGCCTGAAATTATGATAGCGATTCGGGCATCGCTAGAGGGGCTAAATAACATGGCTATAGGTAATGCCATTGGCTCTAATATTGCTAATATCGGTTTAGTGCTTGGCTTAATTGTATTAATAAGACCACTTAGAGTACAGCCTACTTTTTTACAGCGTGAATTTCCTATGCTTTTTTTAGCCATGCTATTTATTTATTCTCTTATGTTAGATGGCTATATAGGTATTATTGATAGCTGTTTATCGCTATTGGCTTGCGTATTGTTTATTGGCTATGTGCTATATACATTAAAACACTCAAGGGTGCAGCACCAAATTACAGAGGAATTTCGACACGCTGTTTTACGTAAACATTCTTTACTAAGCTATGCATTTAGTCTTTGTATTGGCCTCATTGTTGTGCCAATTAGTGCCAAGTTTCTTATTATTAATAGCTCACATTTAGCGCAACAATTAGGATTAAGTGATTTAGTTATAGGATTAACTCTTATTGCAATCGGCAGCAGTTTGCCTGAGTTGACTACGGCTATTTTAGCTATAAGAAAAGGAGCAGACGACATTGCGGTAGGAACTATTTTAGGCGCTAATTTATTTAATTTACTTGCGGTACTTATTTTTCCAGGAATTATTCATCCCTCATTAATTAGTCATGCACTTTTATGGCGAGATATGCCAGTTATGTTTTTAACCACACTTATTCTCTTATGGATTAATAGACGTCATCAAAAAATGACAAGGTGGCATGGCGGGCTTTTAATTTTAGTTTATTGTTGTTATATCATGTCTCTTATTATTAGTGCTAACCGATAAATCAGTAACAGAATAGTTTTATTATTGAATATCTAAATTAATTATTCCCTCATTTTATTAAACACTTTCAATGGTGTTCGTTGTGCATAATATTTTTGCAGCTGCTACCGCTTCAGGCTGCCCTTTAGAGGCAGCGCTTTTAATCCAATACCAAGCTTTTGCACGATCTTCAACCACACCTTGGCCATAGTAATACATATAACCCACTGCATATTGCGCATCAGGTTGACCTTTTTGAGCCGCGGGTAACAAGCGAATAAAAGCTTTGCGATAATTGCCTGCTCGAAAGCAACTTATTCCTTCATTAAAACTATAATTACTAAGCGTAACACAAGCTGCTAATAGAAAGCTTAATAGTGCCAACAGAGCCAAGCGGACAACTCCTCGCATAACGTTATTCCTCACTAATTAAAGGCTTTGCTGGTTTATCAAAGAGCAATTCAGCTTTAGGTAAACTTAAGCTCTCCAAAGAACCATTATACAAAACAACAATTCCATTTTCGCTGATACGCTTAATCACAGCCCCCCCGGGTAAAGTGTCGCCAATAAAATACGTACGCTCCTCTCCCGCGGTATCTTTAATTAATACTTGTGACTCTGCAATATCAGGTGAAAATACAATACCTACAATTTCAACATCAAGCGTTGACTCTTTAATATCTGCTTCATTAATTACCGGAATATAATCACCGAAAAGAGGTTTAGTGAAAAGTATAGATTGAGTCGTAATTTTCACTTGTTTAGAATTAATAACAGCAGGCTTTGGCTGAACAATCTTGGTTAAATCTTGTTGTAAAAAATCTATGAGTTGATAAGCAAATAAGCTAGCCATCACTAAAAAGATGATAATAGCTATTAACTTTTGTGACTCATACAATGATAAAAACAATTTCAAACTTCCATAAATTAATTCTTACACTAAAAGCTACCATACTTATGCCCCACACGTAACCTACTTTCTATAAAGGATCACGATACAAAACTAAACTCTGTGCAATATTAAAACAATTTATTATAAAAAATAAATGAATTAACATGCAAGTTTTACGGAATTATTTGCTTTGAATTTGAGAAGAGTTTAGCCAAAGTAAATCAGACTCTGCTAAAATTCAAACAATAGCACTAGTTACTTTAAAGCGGTAAAGACACTGTAGCTTATACTTGAGAAGTAAGATAGCGAAGATATTGAACCAGATGGATACCGTGGTCAAGCCGCGGTATTTCGAGTTAAAGTAAGTTATAGATAAAAGGAAAACGAATTACCGCGGCTTGACCGCGGTATCCAGCAAAGTAGCCTGGGTGAAACGAAGTAAAACCCGGGTTCCGGTCCTTTGGGCCTGCGCCCAGGCTACGTTTATTTGTGTAGAGTTGTAGATTAGGCTAAGCAACATACCGCCCAATGATCATTGGCTAGGCGGCCCTTCGTTTAGCCCAATCTACCTTACCATAATATGGATGTAGCAAGGAAAAATAAAATAAGGAAATAATAGCATGTCTTATGAACAAGAACCTTTTATGATACTAGCAACGATGTCACGTTGGTATGTCGTTTCTCGTGCTATACACGTTGTAGCGCAGCTAGGTTTAGCCAACTATATGTCAGATGAACCTATTTCAATAGAACAATTAGCAGAACAAAGTAATACCAAACCAGAATTATTAGCTAGGCTAATGCGTTTTTTAAGTGCCTATAAATTATTTAATTTTCAGCAAAATGGTTACTCTTTAACAGAATTATCAAAACCTTTGCGCGACGATGATCCGCATTCAATAAGAGACGTGTTATGTATGGCTGATGAGAGCTGGTGGCAAGCTTTTTCTCAGTTTGATGAAAGCCTAAAGACCGGTAAGTCTGCCTTTTATCATCAACACGGCGATCATTTTTTTAATTATCTAAGTAAAAACCCCCAAAAGCAGGCTAATTTTGATCGCGGCATGGCTAAATTATCAACCTATGATGATGATACAATAAGTAAGTCTTATAATTTTGGTGAACTAACAAGTATCGTTGATATGGGCGGTGGCCGAGGCGGTATGGTTCAATCTATTGCTAAGCATTACCCTACCGTTAACGTGATTCTTTTTGATACACCTGCTGTTATTAATCAATTAAACGCTCATGAGTTTCCGCCGCAAGCCAGGTTAATTGCCGGTGATTTTTTAAAAGAAATCCCAATGGCTGATGCTTATTTATTTAAAGGGGTTTTACATGACTTTGATGATGCAACTATGCAGCAAATTCTCACAAATTGCGCTCAGCAGATGCCAAAAAAATCAACGTTATTTATTGCAGAACAAGTCATGCCTGATGATAATACGCCTCACCCTAATAAAACGATGGATATTGTTATGATGGTCTTATTAGGAGGTAGACAGCGAACATTATCGGAATGGCAACAAAGTATTGAGCCATTAGGATTTCATTTTGAAGCAAGCTATAACACAACCAGCTTATTTACATTAATGAAATTTAGCCCAAGCTAAAATTGCTTAAGCATTTAATTCAAAAATAGTGCCTTTCTATAGCCAATTGTGAAGTGCTGATTGAAACAATTGTTTAGGATCATATCGCCGTTTTAAAGCGACCCAGTCATCGTAGTGCTGAGCAAAATGATTTTTCCAGTAATTACTATTTAAGTCTTTACCTAAAAAGCCGGATAAATAGCGTTTTCCGCCTTTAAGTAAAAATCTTTTATCTAGCGCATCAATGGTTTCTAAACAACTAGGAATAAGTGCTGCAGGCAAGCCCGGGTTTAAAATCATAACGGCAAAAACATCATCTTCATCAGGTAGCATTAAAAACCCGTTTGAGTTTTTAGATGCAATAGGAACAAGTTGCAAAATAGGAACATAGTGTAGCGGTAAGGTGGCTAAGAAATCCGTAAAATTTTCAAATAAAACGTCCTTAGATACAAAACATTCATACCAAGGATGCTGTAATTCCCATTGCCCAGTCAACTTCATTAATTGAAATCGACCATCATGCCGGTGTAGATAAGATTCAATAGACTCATCTTGTTGATGCAAGACTTTCCATGGCTTTATATGTTGGCAAATATCACTAAGCTCCGGGGCAGAACCCGTGTATTCCATAGAAATATGCACAGCAAATAACCATTGGGCAAAAGGTCGCCTACCTTGGTTAGTTAGCTTTGCACCTTGAACTGCCGGGGAGCAAAAACATTCTAGGTAATCTGCAGCCTGTTGCAATTCAGTTAAATCATTAAGCCATTGCTTCTCGTCTAAATAGGTTAAAAAAAATGTTCTTACCTGTTTTTCACAAGGTCGTAATGCAATACAAGCTTTCGTAATAATACCAAACTGCCCTTGTCCCCCTAAACAAGCCTGAAATAATGGTGAACCTGATTTAACCTGCTGAAGTTCGCCATCTGCTGTGACTACCTCTAAGGCTTGCACATGATTTATAGCGCAACCGTACTTGAAGGAAGCAGCCCCTACTCCACCTACTGACAGTACACCACCTACCGATAACCCACAATTATAAGGAATAACATAGGGAATTTTATTTTGCTGCAGTGATGCTTCAATTAATGCAGCCCAGCTAGTATTTCCATCTACCCAAATTGTTTTTTCATTTTGGTGGTGAACAGCATTTAATTCAGCCGTATTTAATACGATCCCCCCTGGAACTACGAGAGATTGCCCACACTGGCTCAACCCATTACCACGGATGGTTATAGGCAAACCATTGCTATTGGCATAGGTGACAATTTGTTGTATCTCGTCAACATTTTTTGGAATAAATACGGCGTTAGGATCAGATGTTATTAACTTACCAAAATCCTGGCTAAATGCATTAAGAAGCGACGTTTCGGTATAGAAGCTTTGTGAAAACGTTTGCTTGCACTGCTGTATATGATGCTGGTTCCAATGTCGCGTTTGCATGTTCAATCCTTTTGCATATAGCTTATCTTTAAATTTATCAGACAACTATTAAAACAGCTAATTAATTTACCCTAATTGTTCTTTTTAAATGAGTTCGCATATAAATACACTACATGGTGCAGAATAATTTCTGGCGTGGTTAGACTCTTTTAAATTGTGTTCATATTGATTCTAAGGGTTAGACAAATCATTTTTGGTAATGTGCTAAATATATATCTTATAAGTTTGTATATCAATGAGACGCTTATTCTAAAGTCTAGGTATCACTTGATTTTTTCATTTACGTTAAGCTATTCTGCTTAGGCTAAAAACTATACTAGGAGTTTTAATGAAAAGGAGTTTAATTTTAAGCTTATGCATGTTGTCCTGGCAAAGCTATGCGGCTGTTTTTTCTACTGCTGAAATTGAAACACTTAAAGAAAATTTTCTTGCTAACATTAATGAAGAAGGTGCTGTAGTAGCCTCTCCTTCTCAAATTTATCCTAATTACTACTTTGACTGGATTCGTGATGCTGCTATTACGATGAGCTTAGTGGAGTCGTGGTATGAAAATACCCATAGCGCTCAAGATAAAACGAGGCTTTTAAATTATGTAAGTTGGACTGAAAAAGTTCAAAATCAAATTGATTCTCTGCCTGATCAGCACATTCTGGGGGAACCTAAATTTTATTTAAACGGCTTTCCTTATGACGGCCCTTGGGGGCGCCCGCAACATGATGGCCCCGCACTTAGAGCATTAACATTCATTCATTTTGCCCAAGTTTTATTAAAAGATAAGGAAATGGATTATGTAAATGCACATCTTTATAATAAAAATAACCTATCTGCATCGCCAGGCATTATCAAAACAGACTTAGATTTTGTTGCCGAACATTGGCAAGACAATAACTTTGATTTATGGGAAGAAGTTTATGGCCATCATTTCTTTACTGAAATGGTACAAAGAAAAGCTTTAATCGAGGGCGCACAATTTGCACGCGAACTTCGTGATGACCAAAAAGCACAATATTATGAAACTCAAGCAAAGCTAATTACCGAGGATCTTAATCAATTCATTGATAACAGTCATAAAACCATCCAGGCAACCCGCCCTCCTCACCCAGGCCCTCAAAAAACACAAGAGCTAGATTCATCAGTCATTTTAGCCACGCTCTTAGGTAATACGCATGATAATGTGTTTGCACCAACTAATGATTATATAAAAAACACGGCTCTGGCTTTAAAAGAGCAGTTTAAAGCTTATCCAATCAATGATAATCACAGCGATGCTATCTTATTTGGCCGCTACATCGATGACATTTATGATGGTTATGGAAATGGTGAAGGTAATCCTTGGTTTATTCTTACAGCAACCATGGCAGAATACTACTACACATTAGGCACAATGCTCCCAGCAAACAATAAAGCAAAGCTGTCTTCTTATATGGGGCAAGGCGACGGCTATTTAAGTTTAATTAAAGAATATGCGCCAACACTATACATTAGCGAACAAATTAATCGTCATACAGGCGCGCAACAAGGCGCTTATTCTCTAACTTGGAGCTATGTTTCTATATTGCGGGCTTTAGCAGTGCGTGAAAAACTAGCTACAATGATTGCTACGATTTAATTGTTAAGATACTTATCTTAAGAACTGCTGGTTCCGGTTACTATCGACGCAGTAATCGGAATCAGCTGAATTTTTTGCTTGTAGAAAATTAAATGATAGACGTCAACTCGACTTGCTCTACGTTACTTTTAATGTCTTCTTGCGGCCTACCTAAATAACGTAAGGGCTTATTACTCATTAAATAACGTTCAATCGCTTCAAGGCTTATATTTTTAGTTTCTGGCATCCAATAATACGTATAGATAAAGCCTAGAAAACAAATGATCCCATATAATAAAAAGGTAAAGCCAATACCAATTTGGCTATACAAAATAGGAAAGCTAAATACCATCAACGTATTAAAGCCCCAGTTACTCATCGATGATAGTCCCATACCAGCTCCACGAACATGAAGTGGAAAAATTTCTGCCATTGCAATATGAGGAATAGGGCCAATACTAATAGCAAAGGAAAAAATATAAATTGTTAAACATAATACAGATAAATAAGCCAACGATGCGGTCTGATAGAAAGAGAAAAAGCTTAACGCCGTTAAACTTAAAAAAGTACCAATGAAACCAACTAATAGTAATTTACGCCTACCAATTTTATCGACACAAAATATAGCAATTATTGTTACTAGTAGATTAACTAGGCCAATACCCATTGTCGCTAAAATTTGTCCAGTCGTATTAGTAAAACCTAAGTTTTTAAAAATCTCTGGCGCATAATAAATAATTACATTAATACCGCTTAGCTGTTGTAAACAGAATAAGGTAACGCCTAAAAGTAATACGGGCAGTAAGGGTTTCTGAAAGAGTAACCGCCAATTTTTATCCCCGTGAGGCTCTCTTGCTAAAGTTACCTCTATGTCATTTAATTCCTGTTCCACAGACTTTCCAGCCCGCAATCTCTTTAAAGCGTTTAACGCTAAATTATGTTTACCGGCGGATTCAACAAGCTAATGCAACCACCTTTTCTTCATCAGCTGTCTGCGGTAAAAATAACATAGCTGGTGATTTAAAGCCTAATGTTTTTCTAGGTCTGTCATTCAATTTTTCCATAATTGCTTTTAAGTGTTCATCAGTTATGGATTCAAAGCTTGCGCCTTTTTTTAAGTATTGTCGTACCAATCCATTGGTATTTTCATTAAGTCCACGTTCCCAAGATGAATAAGGATGAGCGAAGAAAAAATCGGAATTTAACTGCTCGGTTATCTTCTCATGATAAGCAAATTCAGAGCCGTTATCAGCTGTAATGGATAAAACCGAGTTGGTATATGGTTTTAAAGCATCTATCGTGGCTAAGCTTACGTTTTCAGCGGTTTTCTGGTTAACCTTTTTAAGGATAGTAAACTTAGTCTTTCGTTCAACGATTGAAACGACAGCATGCTTACGATTCTTGCCAATAAGGGTATCAATCTCCCAATCACCAATTCGCGCTTTTTCATCAACGATTTTAGGTCTTTCATCAATGAATCGCCTGTTTCTAATTGGCCCTTGACGTTTAGGGCCACCATAGCGCTTACGATACTTCTTTTGTTGATGCCTTAAGTGTTTAAATAAGCTACCGCCGTGCTTTTTATCCGTTAAAATAAACTGATAAATCCACTCATGACTTAAGCTAAATAACTGCTTGCGTTTAGCATAGCCGCTAATTTGTTCAGGACTCCAGTCCTGGCTTATCTTTTCCCTAATAAACTGCTTAATCTCCTCATTGACTTTGATGTACTTGGGCTTATCTCGTTGCCTATCATCCGCATACTTCTGCGCGTAATTTGCCTTATAGGTCCAATATCCTAAGCGCGTGCGAATAAAGGTTAGATTACGATTAAGCTCCCTACTAATCGTTGACTTATGGACCCCTAGCTCATCGGCTATTTGTTGCTGCGTATAACCTGCATGCACAAACGCTTGAATTTTACACCGCTTGAGATAATCCAAATGCTTGTAACTCATTTACAACTCCTGTACTAAAACAGCAGGAAGTTTACTCTCTTATCCTGCCTCTTTTATATACAAAAGTTGCACTAATCTGTTGAATCCAAGACCGACACAACATAACCAACGGGGTGACTCAGGTAAAAATAAAATACCGACCATTAAAATTAAGGCTGGTATTGCGCTGGAAGCAAACATAACTCGCCATGCTTGTTGTTCAATAAGTAAATAGTTAACAGCATAGGCACAAACAATACCAATTGTGATTGCTAATTGATAAATTGCGACCATTGCACCTCGCAGCTTAACAGGCGCTGTTTCTGCTAAATATAAAGGCGTAGTCACGGCGGCAATACCAATTGCAAGACCTAGAATAAAACGAGACGTTATTAATATTAATTCAGTAGTAGCAAATGCAGCACCTAAAGCACCTAGGAGAAAGAAAGCGCCACTAAACGATAACGTGGTACGTCTACCTAAGTATTTAACAAAACGTGAAGCGATTAAAGCGCCAATAAACATTGAGCCAAATAAAGCACCAAAAGGAAGCGCTGATGTCATAATACCAACGTGGGTATGACTAAGTGAAAAGTGATTTTTAACCAGATCTAAAGAACCAGCAATGATTCCTTCATCATAACCAAATAAAAAGCCTGCTACCGATCCAATAACCGCTACCAACCAAGCCATATTTATTCCTTATCTTTATTCAAACCTTCAATACTTAAGTCAAAACAATACTAAATAACGCAATTTAGTATGAAGATACTAATTCATAAGTTTAGTTTTATAGAAGACCTATGTAGATTTATTATCAACATTAAAATTTTGAGAGTTAAGTAACGTCAATCATTTTAAATACTTTTACCTGAATGCTTTAGTTTTTCTGTAGTACAAATTTACCTAGCGCGCTGATTGCTTGTGTTATAGCCGCTGAGCTTAGCATTTTAATTTTCTCCCAATTTTTTGTTTTTGTTGCTTCATCAGGAACGATCCATGAACCTCCAACACAAGACACATTAGGGAGGTTTAAGTAATCTAAAAAGTTATGTTCATTAATACCACCTGTAGGACAAAAATGAACGTTTGGAAATGGCCCAGAAATGGCTTTTAGCATAGCAATCCCGCCTGCAACTTCAGCTGGAAAAAACTTAAAATGATTAAAACCAAATTGAAGTCCTTCCATCAGTTCAGAAATACTAGCAATACCAGGAATTAATGGAATTGTCGAGTCCTTACCTGCCTGTAATAATTCGCGTGTTAAGCCAGGGCTAATTGCAAATTGAGCACCTGCTTGAATGGCTTGCTCTAATTGTGCCGGCGAGGTAACTGTTCCTGCGCCTATGATTATATCAGGAAATTCTAGCCTTAATAGACGAATAGCCTCTAAAGCAGTTGCCGTTCTTAAGGTCACTTCCAAGAGACTAATGCCACTACTAATTAAAGCAGTGGCTAAAGGTATTGCATCTTCAAGATGGCGTATCACTAAGACGGGAATAATAGGCCCCTGTGAAAATAAGACCTCTGGAGGCAATGATGCCCTATTATTTAATGACATACTACTCACTTTCCATAATTTGCTTTAAGTAAAGAGCCGCACCCACTAACCCTGGGTGTTTTGCTGTAACCACATAGCTAGGTACTTGTTTATTTAACGCGCTAAACCGGCCTTTGGTTTCAAAGCGCGCTCTAAATTCACTCTGTTCCATCAAGGATAAGAGCTTAGGTACAACGCCACCTGTGATATACACGCCCCCAAAAGTGCATAATTTTAAGGCTAAATCACCAGCATAACTTCCTAAGCTTGCAAAAAATTGCTCAACAACAGCAATTGCTAAAGTCGATTCATTATTTAGTGCTAAGCGCACAATTTCTGCCGCTGGTAGAGGGGAAATAGTTAAGCCTTGATAAGCAGCGATGGCTAAATATAAATTTTCTAACCCAGGCCCTGATAATAGCCGTTCAGAAGAAACATGACCGAATCTATTCATCAAAAAGCGCTGAATAAACCATTCTTGTTCACTTTGAGCTGCCCAAGCTGTATGCCCACCTTCACCTGATAAAGGCATAAAACAAGAAGATGTTGGAATTAGATGCGCCACCCCTAAACCTGTTCCTACTCCAAGCATCACCATGGGCTTAGTCAGATCAGGTTCACCAGAACCGATTTGTACTTTTTCCTCAGCGGTTAAAATAGGTAAACTCATTGCTGCAGCACTTAAATCATTTAATACTTGTAGGTGGCTAAATCCAAGCTCGTCTTTCAATTGACTAATTGAAAAATTCCAAGTGCAATTAGTCATCACCACATTATCGCTAATCACTGGACAAGCAATAGCAATGGTCGCATGCTTTATCTCAGATAAATCATGCATTGTACGATAGTAAATTAATGCGTCTTTTAAGTTTGGAAAATTTGCGCAAGGAAAAACAGCTACCTTATCTACCGTAAGATTGACTAAGTCGACTAAACTAAAGCGTGCATTTGTACCTCCAATATCGGCAACAATAGCATAGGCGCATGCCTCAAGAGCAAGTTGTTGTGTACTCATTGTAGGTAATCCTCTGTAACAAACAAACTACAAGCGCCCTGCTCAGCACCAGTTAATTGCGTACGTAGGCAGCCAAACAGTTCACGCCCCATACCTACATAATAGCTCGAGGTATCGAATTTTGCTGGTTTTCGTTGGGCTAATTCATCTTCTGAAATAAGAAGCTGTAAAATACCTTGCTTACTATCAAGCAAAATAAGATCACCCGTTTGAATCTTAGCAATAGCGCCGCCATCTAAGGCTTCAGGCGTTACATGTAATGCTGTTGGTACATTTCCTGAAGCGCCTGACATACGTCCATCTGTCACTAAAGCAACCCGATAGCCCTTGTTTTGTAATACTGATAATTGGGGGGTTAACTGGTGTAACTCGGGCATTCCACAAGCTTTAGGACCTTGGAAGCGAATAACAATAATACAATCTTTATTTAATCGCCCTTCTTTAAAAGCAGTTATAAATTCTTCCTGGCTTGTAAATACTTCGGCTTGCGCTTGAACAACTAAATTATTTTCATGCAAAGCAGAAGTTTTGATAACTGCTCTCCCAATATTACCTGACAAAACCTCTAACCCGCCATGTGAACTAAAGGGATTATTAGCTGATCGGAGCACGTCATCATCTAAAGGCGTATTTGGCCCCTCTACCCAATGTAGGCGACCATCACGCAACACAGGTTGCTCTGTATAGCGGTGTAACCCATAACCTACTACCGTATGCACATCATCATGTAATAAATCAGCGTCTAATAGAGTACGAATTAAATAAGCCATGCCACCGGCACGATGAAACTGATTAATATCAGCGCTTCCATTCGGATAAATTTTCGCAACAAGCGGAATCACTTTTGATAAATCAGCAAAATCATCCCAATTAATTATAAAGCCCGCAGCTCGCGCAATGGCAACAAGATGCATAGTATGATTAGTAGAACCACCTGTGGCTAATAAACCAATAATGCCATTAACAATAGATTTAGCCTCAATTAAATGGCCAATAGGTAAATAATTGTCACCTAAATCAGTTAATGTCATTACTTGCTCGGCGGCAGCGTCAGTAAGATGCTGGCGTAGTGGAGCCTCCGGATTAACAAATGATGCACCAGGTAAATGCAAACCCATCATTTCTACTATCAGCTGGTTAGAATTAGCTGTACCAAAAAAAGTACATGTTCCCGAAGTATGATAAGAAGCTGCTTCTGCATCGAGTAATGCCTCTTTATTGACTTTTCCTTCTGCATATAATTGTCGGATGCGTGCTTTTTCTTTATTAGAAATCCCCGACGGCATGGGCCCTGCTGGTACAAAAACAAAAGGTAAATGCCCAAACGTTAAGGCAGCGATTAACAAACCCGGAACGATTTTGTCACAAATGCCAAGCATTAGTCCGCCATCAAATAAATTATGTGATAAAGCGATAGTAGCTGACAAAGCAATAACGTCTCTGCTCATCAAGCTTAAATCCATACCCATCTGGCCTTGCGTTACCCCGTCACACATAGCAGGAACACCACCAGCAAATTGAGCGATACCACCTACTTTGCTAACAGCTTCTTTGAGCAAAATTGGATAATTTTCATAGGGCTTATGGGCAGACAAAACATCATTATAAGCAGAAACAATGGCAATGTTGGGCTGTACTAATGCACGCATCACCAGCTTATCGCCCTCTCGGCAGGCAGCAAAGCCATGTGCTAAATTGCCACAATGTAAAGCGCCCCGATGAGGGCCTTTTAAGCGAGCTTTTTCTATACGAGCCAAATAATGCGAGCGACTTTCAGTGCTTCGTTTAATAATACGCTCGGTGACTTGCTTAATTACGTTATTCATAAAATCCTATCGTATTAACTTACTGTGGTGCAAACATCACTTGCACATCGGTAGAAGGATGGTGCAAAAAAGCCCTGATGGGCATAGCAGTAGCATCTTGGCCTGCCATTGCCTGCTTAAGCACAGCTAATTTATTTTCTCCTACTAAATGTAGAAAAATAAAGCGACTATTTATTAGCCGATTTTTTGTTAACGAAATACGCTCATAAGGCGCTGTTGTTGGCGTAACTGCAATGACTGCTGAATGTAAATCAGTCAACCCAGCTTCGATTTCGTTGCTGCAGGGAAAAAGTGACGCCGTATGCCCATCTTCTCCCATGCCTAAAATCACAACATCAAATTGTGGTAAATGACTCAGGCAATCTTGAATTTCTGGAACACCTTGATAAGGGCTTTCTGCGTTAGTAAGCAAACTAATATAACTTGCTTTTTTTGCTTTATTAATCAATAAATTGCGCTTTAACATCCCTTCATTGCTATCTTCGCTAGACGAAGGTAGCCAGCGCTCATCTGCTAAAAGTATAGTTACTTTATCCCATTCTAAATCGATTTCTGAGAGTTGCTTAAATAAAGGCGCAGGCGTCTTACCACCGGAGACAACTAAATAAGCTTGGCCGCGACTTTTTATTGCCTCCGCTAAAATAGCTTGCAATTTTTTACAAAGAAAATCATTTAAACTATCAGTATCATTAAACTGCTGTATATGCATACTACTCATCCCAATTTCTGTCATCGCGAGCTAATAAGGAGGTTGCTGCTGCCGGTCCCCATGTGCCAGCTTGATAAGATATTGGCGGTTCATTATAAATTTCCCAAGCCTCAAGAATGCTATCAACCCATTTCCAAGCTTCTTCTACCTCATCTTGGCGCACAAATAAACATTGATTGCCTAGCATCGCTTCTAATAATAAGCGCTCATAAGCATCAGCAATTCGCTGTGTTTTAAATGTTTCATCAAAGCTTAAATCTAGTTTGCTTTGCTGTAATAACATCGTTTCACCTAAGCCTGGAACTTTATTAATGATTTGGATTTCAACACCTTCATCAGGCTGTAAGCGGATGATTAACTTATTTGCTTTTAAATGTTTATACGTTTGGTGAAATATATTATGTGGCTGTGGTTTAAATGAAATCAATACTTCACTGTATTTTCTAGGCATACGCTTACCGGTGCGCAAATAAAAAGGAACGCCGGCCCAACGCCAGTTATCAATATATACTTTTAATGCTACAAATGTTTCAGTGGTGCTTGTCTTAGCTTCATTTTCTTCTAAATACCCAGGCACTGTTCTGCCCGCAACAAAACCACTAGTATATTGGCCGCGGACTGTCATTTCATGAACATTTTCTAAATTAATTGGCCTTAACGCCTTGAGTACTTTGAGTTTTTCATCACGAATATTATTAGCGTCTAAGCTAAGGGGGGGCTCCATTGCCACTAAAGTTAAAATCTGTAAAAGATGGTTTTGTACCATGTCACGCATTTGCCCTGCGCTGTCATAATAGCCCCAGCGCCCTTCAACCCCTACTTCTTCGGCAACCGAAATTTGCACATGATCAATGGCTTTATAATCCCAATTGGTTGCAAAAATCGCATTGGCAAAGCGCAATACTAATAAATTTAATACCGTTTCTTTGCCTAAATAATGATCGATACGATAAATTTGACTTTCTTTAAAATACTGTGCAATTTGGTCATTAATGGCAATAGAAGAGGCTAGATTATGTCCAATAGGCTTTTCTACAACAACGCGAGCAGGTTCATGAGTTAATTCAACACTAGCTAACCCTTGACATATAGGTCCAAATAACGAAGACGAAGTGGCAAAATAACTCACAGCAACACGCGTTTCAGGATCAGTAAACTCTTTAAGTTTATTATAGTCTGCTATCTGTGTAAGATCGATTTGCACATAATGCAACTTTTGTTGCAACCGCTCCCAAACAACTGTATCAAAGGGCTCATTAATAAATTTTTCTAATATCTCTGCTACAAATTCAAGGTAATGGTCTTTACTAAAAGCATCGCGTGCAACACCAATGATATTCGTGCGCGGATGTAACAAACCTTGCTTTTCCAGTTGATAAAGGGCTGGTAAAAGCTTTCGGCTTGCAAGATCACCTTTTGTACCAAATAAAATTAAATCACATGCCTTATTATTTTCGGCCGTTCCTTGCATAAATTTTCCTTCCAATAACTGGTCATTAATAAATTACTGCAAAGTGCCCCGATTTTACACCAGTGAGCCTGACCGTCAACCGTATTAAAAGTATTTTGATTAAACTTATTGAATTTGAATAAAAATTTGCAGAATTACAATTTATGGTCTATGTTTAATTGTAACTTAAATCTAGGAGAGAGACATGGACAATTATATGGATCGTAATGAAGGGATGAATCGCGATACTTCTCGCTCTCATCATAATGACTCAATGCTAACAGGTTACTTTCAAGATAAAGACTCTGCCGAAAGAGCTTACCGTTCCTACATTGATCGTGGTTATGACCCTAAAGATATTAATGTGATCATGTCAGAAGACACACGCAGTAAATATTATAATTCTGATATTGCTAGAGCAAGCACCGGTGCAAGCCAATCAGACTTAGACAATGACTCTACAATGAATAATGGCGCTGATGACAACCGCATGAAAGAAGGCATGGGTGTTGGTGGCGCAATAGGTGGTATTGTAGGCGCTACGTTAGGCGCAATTGCTGCGATTGGCACTAACTTAGCTATTCCTGGTTTAGGCTTAGTTATCGCAGGCCCAATTGCTGCAGGTCTTGCTGGCGCTGGTGCTGGCAGCCTTTCTGGCGGATTAATTGGCGCATTAGCTGGTTGGGGTATCCCAGAAGATAAAGCTCGTCGCTACGAAGAAGGTGTGCGTTCAGGTGGTATCGTTATGGGCGTTCGTCGCGACCCAAGCCGTGACTACTCTGAGTTAGAAAACGATTGGCGTCAATATGACATTGATGACACACGTCGTTAAGATTGTTTAATAAAGGGCGGTTTACCGCCCTTTTATCTTATACTATTCTTTAATCACTGAATTATCTAAAACCTTCTTCGCTTGCTCAGCGCGATATTTTTTAACAGCTTGCTGATACTCGGGGTACTTATTCCCTAAAATACTCGCTGCTAATAATGCAGCATTTATCGCTCCTGCCTTACCTACTGCTAGTGTTCCTACAGGTATACCTGCTGGCATTTGCACGATGGATAATAAAGCATCTAAGCCATTGGTAAAAGTAGATGAAGGAATGGGGACGCCTAACACAGGCAGCGTTGTTTTAGCTGCCACTACCCCTGGTAAATGAGCAGCTCCGCCAGCTGCTGCGATAAATACTTCAACACCATTTTCCTCAGCAGCTTTTAAATAATCAAACAAGGCATCCGGCGTTCGATGAGCTGAAAGTGCGCGTACTTGATGAGGAATATTTAGAGTATCAAGAATTTTGCTAGCTTCCTCCATCAAAGGCCAATCTGACTTTGATCCCATTAAGATTGCTATTCGTGCTTTTGTCATAACTTTTCCTAAATTAATTATTTTTTTGTTGAGAAATAAGCGTAATTGCTTCAACTAATAAAGCGCCCTCCAGGTCTTGAATACGCGCTTTAAGCTCTTCTGGCGTATCTTCCTCTAATACATCACATTGTTTTTGTAAAATAATCGGTCCTGAATCAATTTCTTCCGTAACAACATGTACGGTACAGCCACTTTGCTTCTCACCGGCAGCTAATACGGCACGATGAACATCTAAATCCATCAGCCCTGCAAAAGCAGGCAATAAAGAAGGATGAATGTTAATAATTTTATTTCGCCAATTATGGATAAATATTGGGGATAAAATACGCATGTAACCAATTAAAACAATAAGTTCAACCTGATTAATTTTTAATAAATCTGTTAATCTTTGATCAAACTCTTCCCGGCTTAAGCCTTTTGAAGAAAGGTATTGTGACGGCAAGCCAAACTGCGCTGCCTTGTCTAAAATAAGAGCATCAGGTTTATTACTAAGGACGATTTCAATCGACGCATTAAGTTTTTTGTTCTTGATTGCCTCAACTAAGGCTAATAAATTAGTACCTCGTGTTGAACCTAGAATGCCTAAGCGAATCATGCGTTGCGAATCCTTTTCATATGATTAACACGTTGCTCAATCAATGGCGCTGTCCCAATATCAGTGCGATGAAATAAAGGGCCCTTAATTTGCGCCATGGCTTTTTCGGCAAGCTGCTCAGCAGCAGTAATGGTATCTGCAATACCAACATAAGCAGCTGTACGCGAGCCTGTTGCAGTAACCGTACCTGTGTTTTGTTCATCCACAGCAGCTAAATAAAGGTGTTGCTTATTATCTATGGCTGCAAAATCAATTGGGAAATTTTTTAAAGGGCTATCTGGGTAACCTTCAGGTACCGCGTATTTGCATACGGTAGCTTGCTTTTTAAATTGCACTTGTTCAGGAGTTAAATCCCCCATAACCAAGTGCTGGCAAATGACTAAAAAATCAGATTCTAAAATAGATAAAACATTTAATGCTTCTGGATCACCAAAACGCGCATTAAATTCAATGACAAAGACGCCCTGTTTAGTCGCTATGAAACTGCCGTACAAAATACCAATATAAGCTTGATTACATTCTTTATTGAGTGCTGTAAAAACTTGCTGATTGATTTGCAAGGCTTCTTTTAAGTCATTGGATGTCAGAAAAGGGAGACTATGATTGCTATCAGAATAACTGCCCATGCCACCCGTGTTTGGGCCTTTATCGCCATTATAAGCTCGTTTATGATCTTGCACTAACGGCATAGGGATTAGCTTTTTCCCATCAGCAAAACACATAAAAGAAAATTCCTGGCCAATTAATTTTTCTTCAATAATAAGTGTTTGTTTTTTACCTAAAATTTCTTTGGCAAACGCTAATGCTTCACCCACAGACTGTAGATGCTCTCCAGCCACTTTAACACCCTTGCCACCCATTAAACCATTTGCTTTGATAACATAATTTGTTTGACCTAATTCATTTATAAATTCAGCAATATTATCTAAAGAATTAAAATTTTTGTATTTTGGCAAGCCAGGAATAGAATACTTGTGCATTAAATCACGGCCAAATTGCTTGCTTGTCTCAATTTGTGCCAACGCTTTTTTAGGCCCAATCGTTGGAATATCCATTTGCCATAGCTCATCTGCTATGCCCTGCTCAAGGGGTGCTTCAGGCCCAATAATTGCTAAATCAATATGCCATAAAGTCGCTTGGTTAATCACTTCATGAGCATCAGTAATATCGCCAACAACATAGTGTTTACAAAGAGCCCTTATACCTGGATTAAGTGAGGTAGCAAAACAATATAAATGTGGCTTTTGATTAGAATAAGCTAATGCTTTAGCAATGGCATGCTCACGTGCGCCTGAGCCAATAATAAGAATATTCATTACGTAATTAATCCTCTATGTCTTCGCTATTTTTATGACGAGCTTTTTCTCTATAAATTTCCATTTCCTGCATTTTATTTGGAGTAATTTTGCTACAAAAATAATCACCATCCATACAAGCCATACAGGTTTTATTAATCTTATATTGACTGCGACGCGTGACAGCTTCAATTAAATCTTCTTTCGTTTGATAAAGTAGCGCATCAACACCAATAAATTTAGCAATGTCATCTTCTGTACAGTTGGCAGCAATTAATTCTTTGGTCGATGGAATATCTATACCATAGAAGCAAGGATTGATAAGCGGTGGAGAAGTTGATACAAAATAAATTTGCTTAGCTCCAAATTCACGAACCATTTTAACAATTTCTCGTGAGGTGGTGCCACGAACGATACTGTCATCCACAATAAGTACAATTTTATTTTTAATTTCAGTACGTTGTGGGTTTAATTTATGACGAATACTACTTGTACGAACACTTTGATTCGGCATAATAAACGTACGGCCAATAAAAGGATTTTTATAAAGTCCTTCTGAATAGCGTACGCCTAATTCATGTGCAAAAGAAAGCGCTGCCGTATTGGCTGTAAATGGTGCAGGTATCACTACATCGGGTATAAGATTAGGGTATTTATTTTTCCACTGGCAGGCTAGATTCTGCCCCATTCGTAATCGTGCCCGATAAACACTGATGTCATTAATGGTGGCATCAGGTCTTGCAAAATAAACATATTCAAAAATACACGGTCTAAATTCCGCTGCTTTAACCACACGACGAAATAACTTGCCCTGACTATTTACGTAAGCAACTTCACCGGGCAGTATATCGCCTTGTGGGTTAAAACCTAAGGCATAAAAAGGCGTTGTCTCAGATGCAAAAATAGTGTCAGTTGTGCCATCTTCATTTTCACGTGTACCTAACACTAAAGGGCGGATGCCATGTGGATCCCGAAAAGCAATTAAACCTTTACCAACAATGACGCTAACTACTGAATATGCACCTTCTAGTTTAGCGAATAATAAGCTAACCACCCTGCATAATACGTCAAAGAATTGCTCATCATTATCAATAAAGCCAGGGCTATTTGCTAGCAAATCTGCAAAAACAAGTAATAATACTTCAGAGTCAAGTGAGGTATTTAAGTGGCGATGTTGCTTACTAATTTCTTCTGCTAATTCAGGGTAATTGGTCAAATTACCATTATGGGCAAGAGATATGCCACGTGGGCTACCAATCCAGAGTGGTTGGACATCTGCTGTGCCATAGCCACCGGCAGTGGGATAACGGGTATGAGCAATGCCAACATTGCCTTTTAAAGGCAGTACATTGTCAGCATTAAAGATTTCTCTAACAAGTCCTAAACCGTATTTATGATAAAAACGTTGATCAGAAGTTAAAATACCAGCGGCATCCTGACCACGATGTTGTAAATGAATCAAGCTTTCATATAACTCAGGCGCAACAGCTTTATGACTATGAATACCAACAATACCGCACATGTTTTAATACCTTAAACAATTAGCAAGCTAAATTTCTAGTCTTTATCAGACAGTCTAGTCTATAAACTAGGCTTCTGAGTTTCTACCTGTTACTTATTCCAACCGAAAAACTATGACTTAATCATAAGATTCGTGTCACATCGGTGGATACCGCGGTCAAGCCGCGGTAATTCGGTTTTTATATTTTACTCCATGCCAAATAAATGTAGCCTGGGTGTAGGCCCATAGGGCCGGAACCCGGGTTTCACTTTGTTTCACCCAGGCTACTTGCTATGAAATAACAACCCTATCTCTACGTACCGCGCTTTATACGCGGTATCCATGTAACGGTGAACTATATTATTTTAATAAATTAGTTAACTTATATAACGGCTTACATGACGCAAAATTCTTTCTTCAATAGGTTCATTTTGCTCAATAAAATGAAATGATTGACCTGTTATCATCTCATACAGTTGAATATAGCGCGCTGAGAGCTCTTCAACTAAGTCAGTTGGCGCTTCTGGTAGGGTTTCATCTTGATAAGGATCGCAATTTTTTGCAAACCAGAGGCGTAAAAATTCCTTATCAATATTGTCAGGATCTCTTCCTTCGGCAAAACATTGCTCATAGGTGTCTGCTCGCCAATAGCGGCTTGAGTCAGGTGTATGGATTTCATCAATGACAATAATTTTTTCATCTTGGTCGCGGCCAAATTCATATTTGGTGTCAACTAATATTAAATTTTGCTGCTTAGCAAGCTCAACACCTTTTTCATAGAGTTTCATGGCTAAATCACTTGCCTCCAGCCAATCCTCTTCCGTCATCCAACCTTCAGCAATAATATCTTTAGGTGCAATTGGTCGGTCATGAACTTTTTCTTTAGTGGTTGGTGTTAAAACAGGCTTATCAAGTTTTTGATTTTTTTTCAGCCCTTCTGGAAAAGTAATGCCACAATAATCGCGAACGCCTTGTTTATATTGCGTCCATAACGAGGTATTAGTCGTACCGGTAATATAACCCCTAATCACAAATTCTATAGGAAAAACATCACATTTTTTAGCAATCAGCACATTTGGATCAGGCACGGCTATTACATGGTTAGGCACCAAAGATGCAGTTTGCTCAAACCACCAAGCGCTGGTTTGATTTAAAACTTGCCCTTTATAAGGAATTAAAGCAAGGGGTCTATCAAAGGCAGTTAGACGATCGGTGGTAATTAGCATGAGCTTATCACCTAAGTCATAGGTATCTCGTACCTTACCTGCTTGCACTTTAGCAAACGGAAAATTAGTTTTACTGAGGCAAAATGGCAAAGCTGTGCGAATTTTATTGCGATAATTATCGGTTATAGCTGAAGAACTCATGAGCGTATTGATTCCCAATTATATTAGTTAATAAAATTTCATCCATTAATGAATCGATATTTCCATAGTCACTGCTGAAGTGCCATAAAATACTATGCTTAATAGACTTGACCTCTGAAATAGAATAATGCTCGGTTAACGTTTGCTTAGCGCGCTGCCCAACTAAGTCTTCCTTCGCACGCACTAAACAAAAATAATCAGCGTCAGTTGCAGCCATAGGTAAACTAACTTCATGTTCTTTGCGATCACAGTATAAAACCCCGCTTTTTTTTATCTGCTCTAATATCGCAGCTGAATCATGGCTAATTTCCCAATGCACAAAACGATTTACCGTAACAGGAATACCTAATTTCTGTAATGTTTTTTGCACTGTTAATGCTTGATTGTCTGTAATAATTAATTTAACAACACACTGAGTATGTTCAATTGTTGGTGCAAATGGCGGCGGTTTTGCTACATTTCTTTGAATAGGTTTCGCGACAAGCTTGTGTGCTAAGGGCGTGGATATGATAAAATCACGCATGGAGTGGAAAAAGACATCACCATTTGTGGTGCGCTCCGGATGCGGCATCATCGCCATCACATTACCTGCAACATTACTAATAGCAGCAATATTATCTATTGAGCCATTAGGATTTATTGGGAAATTATCAATAATTTCACCTTGCTCATCACAATATTGCAGTAAATTTAAACCTTGCTGTTTAAGTTCTTGATAAAATTCGACAGGCATAATAAAGCGCCCTTCAGCATGCGCTACAGGCAGATGAATTGTATCATTTTCAGAAAGATAGCGGGTAAATGCATTATTTTTCTGATAATGCTTAGTTAAGCACACATTAACCCAAGCATTATAAAAACCTATGCCTAAGATTTTTCCATCTTTTACGCGCTTGTTTTCAGTTAAGGCAATTTTATTATTGCTATCCGTTAAGCCAGGAACTAAGCCTGCTTCTAATAAAATTTGGGCGCCATTACAAATACCGAGTACCGGTTTTCCGGCATCACTTTGTATTTTAATTTCGCGCATAACAGGATCAAGTGCTGCAATAATGCCTGCTCGCGAGCGATCTTCATAAGAAAAGCCACCAATCAGTACATACCCTTCCATTTCTTTAAGCTTAGAAATTGGCTCATTCCATAAAAACTCAACTGGCTGCATCCCAGCACGCTTAATTGCTAATGCCGTTTCACGCTCACAATTTGATCCTGGAAATTGAATCAGCCCAATGCGTATCATAACAATTTTACCTCTGGCTTACCTAAAATAACCTGGCCAATTTCATAAAGTGGAAATGAAGGAAATTCAATCTGTAGAAATTTAGACATTAATTCGAAATCTTTTGCTGATAAAAATAACACTAAACCTACACCCATATTAAATGTCTTATACATTTGATTATCGTCTAAATTACCCAGTTTGCGTAATAACCTAAATAATGGTTGTTCAGGAATTTTATTTTTATAAATTTCTACGGCACAGTTGTTAGGTAAAATACGAGGAATATTTTCTAATAAGCCGCCACCGGTAATATGTGCCATTCCTTTAATGGCAATGCCCTGTTGCAAGGTGCTTAAAACAGGCTGCGTGTAATTGATATGCGGGGTTAACAACTGTTCACCAATCGATTGGCCTAGCTCATCAACATAAGATTCAACGGTAAATCTTGCAGTATCAAAGAGTAACTTGCGCGCTAAGGAGTAGCCATTGGTATGCAACCCACTGGATGGAAACATAGCCACTACATCGCCTTCCTTAATATCCTTCCCCAAAATGGCTTTTTCTTTTTCAACAACGCCGGTAATAATACCTACTAAATCGTGTTCGCCAGGTAAATAAGTACCTGGCATTTCAGCAGTTTCACCACCGACAAGCGCAATATCATTGTCAAGGCAGCCTGCCACTATTCCTTTTACAATTTGTTCGATGACTTCAGGTTTTAACTTATCGTTGGCGATATAATCTAAAAGCGTGAGGGGCTTAGCACCCATTACAATAATATCGTTAGTCGTTGCACTGACTAAATCAATTCCGATGGTATCAAATTTTTGCATCATTTTAGCAACCATCATTTTAGTACCAACACCATCAATGCTCTGTACTAAGACCGGGTGATCATATTGCTCTAATAGTGGTTTAAGATCATACATAGCACCGAAACTGCCGATAGGCGTTAGGACCTGCGGTGAGAAAGTGCTCTCTACTGCTTTTTTAATATTACGTACAGCTTCATTACCTGCGTCAACATCGACACCTGCTGCTTTATAATCAATACTTGCCATTAAGTCAGTTTCTCCCGTAAACCATTGTGCCATGCTGCTTTTGCCTGGCTAATTGCTAAATCTATTTTGCTATTCATTTTAAGAATTGGCGCTGCTGTCGTTTTACCTAATACAATATAAGGGACTGCAAAATCACTAAAAATAGTGGTAACAGCTGGCAAGTTAGCAGGCAAAATTTCAAGAATAAACCCACCGCTTTCTGAAAAAAGCTTTTTTTCCTCCGCTAAGCTGCCCGGTATTTCAATGGTCACACCAATATTATTTTTAAAACTCATTTCAGCAAGGCTAACCGCTAATCCACCTTCAGAAATATCATGCGCTGATAAAACTAATTCTTGCTCAATTGCTGTAAAAACTGCAGTGATTTCTTGCGTAAATGTGGCTAAATCCGGTTTAGGTAGCTCATTACCAAGCTCATTGTGTAATTGATAATAAACACTACCGCCGCACTCATCTCGCCGCTCGCCAATTAGTAGTAATAAAGAATCAGGTTGTTTTAAGTCATAAGTGAGCGCTTTGCGATAATCACTTATAACACCTAAGCAACTAATAATTGGGCTAGGAGGAATAGCACCTTGCTCAGATTCATTGTAGAGTGAAACATTACCGGAAATAATAGGTAAGGTTACGTCAGGATTAGCTGGCCATTTAACTGCATTGCATGCATCTGTAATACCCTTTATTGATGCAACAAATTCACCCATTTGTTGTGGCTTTTCGGGATTACCAAAGCAAAGACAATCAGTTAATGATAAAGGCCAAGCACCAACTGCAATCACATTACGTACTGATTCCAGTACAGCATTAACAGCACCCCAATAAGCATCAATCTTATTATAGCGAGGATTGTGATCTAAGGATAAAGCAACACCGGTCATACGTATTTCAATAGGATATTTATCCTCATTAAAAGGCGCCATGACGCCTGCATCAGCACTGCCTGGTTCTATCACTGAACGACCTTGCACTTGCTTATCATACATTTCATAAATGGGTGCGCATGAAGCAATATTTTCGTGGCTCAGCAGTTGCAACAACGTGTCATTTAAATCCCTTGTAGGCAAATTCTTTGGCTCAAGGTTATTTGGTTGTTGATAATTATGAGGCCTATCATAGACAATACCACGCGTAATATCCTTAGCCTGTGCTGAAACGATTTCTTGTCCATCATAAGTCACCACGTAGAGGCCATCATGGCGTAAACTGCCTATTACTGTAGCGCCTGCACCTTCACAAATCTCAGGTAATGCAAAGCGTTGATTATAATGCTCTAAGACAATGGGCACTAAATGCTCAGGAACAACCCACATAAAACGCTCTTGCGTTTCAGAACATAAAATAACAGCTGGTAATAATTCTGACATACTAGTAGGTACAAGATTAAGATTAATCTCTGCACCATAACCACCAGCATCAGCTAACTCAACTGAGGCACATGCAATACCGCCTGCACCTAAATCTTTAAAACCGACCTTATTAATTAAATGTTGCTCACGAAGCCATGCAAATAATGCATAATTTGCTTTAAGAATGTGGCGCTGTAGAAAGGCATTTGGCTCTTGCACAGCGCCTTTATTTTCCTCTTGTTGCGCTACATCTAGATTAGCTGAGGCAAAAGCAGCACCCCCAAAACCACTATTATCAGTGGGTTTGCCGACTAAAATAAATTTATAATTTTCAGCATTAGGTGGCGCATAAGAGTGAATAACGTGATCTTCTCGAATAACGCCTAAGGTAACTAAGGTAACTAAGCAATTCTCATTATAAGCGTCATCAAAATACGTATCGCCGGCAAGATTCGGTATACCTAGTGGATTTGCATAACCTGATATACCATGTACCACACCTTCCGTAACCCAATTCGTTTTAGCTTTATTAATATCACCAAAACGTAAACTATCAGCAACCGCAATCACTTCCGCGCCCATACAAGCAACATCGCGCACATTACCTCCTACCCCTGTTGCCGCCCCTTCATAGGGTACAAGTTGTGAGGGATGGTTATGCGATTCATGGCTAACTACTATGCCATAACGAATGCCTTGATTATCGGTAGCAACGGCGACAATACCCGCATCTTCTTTTGGCCCTAAAATAACATGCGGCGCTGTGGTAACAAACTGACTTAAGTACTTACGACTACTTTTATATGAGCAATGCTCAGATCCCTGTATAGACCAAAGGATACATTCAGCATACGTTGGCGGTCTTTTAAGGAGTGAATTTTGGATAAAAAGTGCTTCATCCACAGTCAAGCGCACATTAAATTGCGCAAGCAAGTTGGCAACTTCTTGTGTAGAAAGCGAGGCGAAATCAAAAAAACTAGGTACTTCTTGCATAGACATCACTATCAAACGAGCAAGTGCCGATACAATAGCTATTCTTGGGCTTAAAATCAAATTAAATCAGCTATTTTTTCAGTTATTTTACATTACGTTGTCTTCCTTTTTAAAGCGCATTGTTAAATAATCACCCATTTCCTGCCGCGTTTTAAAAATGCACTCTATAATTTAGAGAGAGAAACTATCTAACTAACATTAGGATAGCGCATGAAAATTTCTCGATCTACTTTAGATAAAGCAGCAGATGAGCAGATTATTACGCCTGAACAGGCTAACGCGTTATACCAATTTATAAAAAATCAACCTGACCAACAAGCAAGTTTTAATTTTACCAATGTTTTGTATTATTTCGGTGGCCTTATCGCTATTGGCGCGATGACACTCTTCATGAACCTTGGTTGGGAAAATTTTGGGCCTTGGGGAATTTTTTTTCTTTGTGTTATTTATGCAATGATTGGTCTGTGGCTAACCGCTTTATTTGATAAGAAAAACTATAAAATCCCTGCAGGTATTTGCGCCACCTTTGTTATTGCCTTAACGCCACTGGCTGTTTACGCGGTGCAAAAGGCTTTAGGTTTATGGCCTATTGAAGATTCTCATTACCGTGGTTTTCACGCTATTATCCATTGGCACTGGATTTTCATGGAGTTTGCCACCTTAATTGTGGGCCTTATTTTAGCTTGGATATATCGTTATCCATTTATGGTTATGCCTATTGCGGTAACGCTTTGGTATATGTCTATGGATATTGCTGATTTAATCATGGGTGATACAGTCGATTTTGAATTTAATGCGTTAATTTCAATGTACTTTGGTTTAATTGTGACATTAATTGCGTTTTGGGTTGATGTGCGTTCACGTCATACTGTAGATTATGCGTTTTGGCTCTATTTGTTTGGCGTTATTACGTTCTGGGGAGGCATGACTGCCCAAAGCTCAGACAGCGAATTGTCTAAATTCTTTTACCTTTGTATTAATCTATTCATGATAGGAATTGGCGTTATTCTAGTAAGGCGCATTTTTGTAGTGCTTGGTGGTATAGGTTGTTGTATTTATTTGGGCCATTTAGCCTGGCAAGTATTTCAAAATAGCATGCTATTTCCTATTGCCCTGACCTTAATTGGTTTAATTATTATTTATCTTGGTACTTTATGGCAAAAACATGAAGTAACTCTCACCCAAAAGGCACAAGCATTACTACCTAAACCTATTCAGGAATTATTAAAATCTCGCGAATAACGTAAGTCTTTATTTATAGCTTTGAATTCAAATTATGTTTTTTTCACGCAGACGAAGATCCATGCCCAACATAAGCATGCTGCCAGTTTAGCTATGGATTCCCGTCTATACGGGAATGACAAACTTTTAGTATAAGTAGCCTGGGTGCAGGCCCATAGGGCCTTCACGCCTTTACCCAGGCTTGCTGCATTTTTTCTTACAGGCGGAGATCCACGTTTAGCCTTAGTCTCATACCAATTTTAGGCATGGACCCTATCTAGTCGGAAATAATTTGAGGCATTATAAATAAACTTTAGGAGCTAGATGAATCATTGGCAAGCGGTATTTTTTTAACCGAGCTAATGACTAGACAGTCTTCTTTTTGCTTATCTTTAACCACAGTCACTTCTAGTCCTGCTAGCTCAGTTTGTTTGGTCGTTTCATTTTGATAATTCAAAATCAAAGGCAGTTGTATTTTCCAGTGGTTCTTATTTTTTTCTAAAATTAAAGGAGAGTTTTGCAGGCCAACTGAGACTACCATCTTTTCTTTTTGTACTTTTTTTACCTGATTATTTACATTAAATTCTTTTTTATAACTAGCCCATGCTGATTTCGTAAAATAATTTGCCGCTTCTTTTTCTTTAGACGAATGTACAAAGTTATAATTATTGGTTGCTAATATCGCCTCATAAGCCCAGCTTTGTACTTTATTATCGTTAGCTAAACGGCTACAAAGATCATTAGCAAAGCCGCTAACTGTTATTCCTAGCAACACCAAGGAAGTACTTATTTTAAGCATATGAAATCTCCTAAAAAAAAAACTAAATATGTATTTTTTACACATCTTAATTGTTTTTTGATCTAAATTAAAGGTCTAATAGACCTGGATTTTGTTACCAGGCAATTTTAATTTAAAGACGTTTGCAAATGGAGCGAAGCCCTATTCTATCTAAATAAAGCTAGTAGGCCATGAAAGCCGGTATAAATAAGGAAAATGAGGAAAAAAAGAATTAAGGGTAATAATGAATTATTTCTACCGATAGGTTTGCGACTTTCATTAATATTAACTTTTGTGCCATAGCTACTTACTAAGTCATAATAGGTAGTCTTATCAACAACGATAGCTTGTGGCGGTAACTGCGGTGACTGGGGTTTTACTGAGGCTGATTTTTTAACTGCTGTGCCTATAGCAAGAAATTCCACTAAACCATTACCTAATTGATAGACATATGTTTTAACGCCAACGACATCTTCTGCGCCAATCGCTTTGGCTTCATCATTAATGATACCTAGAGAATTTTCCCGAGCATCATAAATTAGACGCGAGAGCTCTGTTAATTCTCCCCGCATGAACGATTTAATTGCGGAAGTAATCCCGCCAACTACGCCTAAGGAATAGACAGATGTTCCTAGCAGTAAACGTAGAGGCATATAACCTAATGACGCCATATTCCACATTTCAATGTTAGTCATGTCACTGGTAATAATGCCCTGCTCAGTCGAACCAACAACAAATGGCGCTTTTGACGCTGTTCCAATCATGAGCATTTCGTTGACACCACCAAACGGTAATATAGTAGATTGTATGCCTAAAACGGCATTGGCATTATTTGCGCTGGCATGTGCCTTGATTCTATTTAACGCTAAGTGACGAGTCACATTAAAAATATTTGAATATTCTCTAATCTCTCCACGAGCTAAGGTTTTCAAACTACCAATAATTCCACGTCCAATTCCCATGGAGTAAGCTACATTACCAAAAGCAAAACAGATAGGTTCATAACCTGCATCAAGTTGCGCATAAAGTTCTTGCCCATCTGCTGAGGTTGAGAAAGGCTTAAGTCCAATGTTTTTTGATTTTACTACTGAGCCAATTGATAAAAATTCAATATTTGCGTCATGCCATATTAATTGACTTGTTACACCTGTAATACCTGTTGCCCCATGCGCTGCGGCTTCTGCAAACATTCTTTCTAAGGCTGTTTCTCGTCCTTCTTCGATAAGCCTGGTAATTTGCGTTAATTCACCGCCTAACATTGCTTTTAAATTAGATCCAACACTGCCAATCACGCCTAAAGAATGCACGCTATTACCAACAACTATATTGCCTGGTATAAAACCTTTCTGTGCTAGGCAGAAAATTTCATTACCTGATAAACCTGTTATGACTGCCATACATTATCCTTACAATTTAAACGCGGCTAATTACTTTTCGGGGCTGTTTTAATGCTTCTTAGGCCACTAATAGGGATATCAATATGATAAACATAGTGTTGAATAATTTGCTTTACTTGCTCACTGGTAAGGGGCTTGGTAATTGCACCTTCCATAAAATAATCATCACAGTCATATTTAACAACATCTGCCTGATATCCGGTAAGAGCAATAATCGGCACATGGTGAGCGGTATTTTGTTCCATTTGTCGAATTTTTTTTGCCATGACATAGCCTGATGTATCTTCTAAGCTAATATCCATAAAAACAATGTCATATTTACCAGGCTTAAATAAATTAGCCACTTCGCCCTCAGAAGGAGCCACTTCAACTTTGCAATCAAATTGCATTAATAAAGCTTGCCCTGCCTTTTGAGCAATCCTATTATCTTCCACTAATAACACAGAAGGCCTTTCATTTTTAGACATATTAATATGAGAGGCAACGGATGTAGGTGCTGGTTGAGCATTGCTTAATTGTAATTGTTCTTTAATTTTTTTGAGTTGCTCTGTTAATAACAGCTTCTCACTAACATCCATTAAAACAACTAACAAGCCTTGATTTTTTTTATCATTAGAAAATAAAGGTACACGTGTAGCTAAGTAATACGTAATTTTTCCTTCCGCACCAAGGACAGGTTTCTCAGGCGAATCGTAGGTAGCCGTATCTGAAAGCAAGGCATTAATATCATCACGCTTTAACAGTTGCGCCCGCTCTTCAGACCAGTTTGCAAAGGTAACTAACCGCTGATAAAAATTTTCTTCTAACTCATCTAAATGAGTAAGGCCAAGCATCGTTAGAAAATTGTTATTACCACCAACTAAGGTACAATCTTTATCTAATAAATAAACGATGTTGGGTAGGGAACTTATAATATCTTGATAAAATTGATGAATAACTTGCACATCATCCTGATTCTCTAGATTTATCTTACTAGACATGCTAATACTCCTGGGATTAAGCTGCATGAAAAAGTATAGTACATTCTAGAGCCTCAGCAGACAGCTTAAGCGAGCTTAGCTGTTAATTTATTGATAAAAATAAAATGAGTTCGGCTTAGACAAACGCTATCTGATACATGTGAAGCGCCTGCATGCAATTTAGGTAAACGTAGTTTAAACAATTTAAATCAATGTTTAGGGATAAACTATGGTAAGTGATGTAGTTCAGAAACTAACTAATTTTCTTAACTTAAAATTGTTTAGCTTAGCTGCTTTAGGAGGCATAGCCATTGGCTCAGCAGTTTCTTTGATTCGCACCTTAGTTGGCTTTATTCAAACGATATTATTCGGCACGAATGTTAATATGCATAGCGCCATAAGTACGCCTTGGGAAAGAATCCTAGCTGTTACAACCGTAGGTGGATTAATCTTAGGTTTGCTACTTGTTTTAAGTGCGCGTTATAAGCGCCTTTCTATGGTTGATCCCATCGAAGCAAATGCAGTCAATGGCGGCAAGATGTCTTTTTTAGATTCACTTACTTTTGTAGGCTTATCGCTGGTTTCTATTTCTATAGGTGGTTCGGTGGGTTTTGAGGCAGCAATGACTCAGCTTGGCGCAGGCACCTTAAGTGCAATAGGCCAGCGCTTAAATTTTGCAAGACAAGAACTACGCATGTTAGTTTCCTGTGGCACAGGGGCTGGTATTGCTGCTATTTTTGGGGCCCCCTTAGCTGGGGCTTTTTATGCCTTAGAATTAGTGGTAGGTGGCTATGCAACGCGCGCCTTAATGCCTACCCTTTTGGCAAGCTCCCTAAGTAGCCTCATGGTTTATATTTTAATCGGTTACGAGCCACTGTTTAAGGCTAATATTGTTGAAACACCTTCTATCTGGCATTTTCCAATCGCAATATTGATTGGCTGTATGGCAGCCGCTGTGGGTATCCTTGTGATGCGTGGGACAACAAGTTTAGAATATTTATTAAAAAGCCTAAAGTTACCTAACTTTTTAAAACCAGCCATTGGCGGACTTTTTCTTGGATTAATTGCCCTTATTGTGCCACAAGTCATGGGGCCTGGGCATTATGGGATTAATGAAATTCTTGCAGGCTCGAAGGCTCTTCATTTAATTATTCTAATTCTCCTAGCTAAAATGGCTGCTTCAATTGCATGTGTAGGATCAGGATTTCGGGGCGGACTATTCTCAGCCTCTTTATTTTTAGGCGCAGCCTTAGGCTGTATTATTCATGATATTATTACCATACCTCTTTTCGGCCATGCCATACCCCTAGACTTAACCGTCGTCGCAGGCATGGCAGGGGTTGCTGCATCGATTATTGGCACGCCAGCCGCCATTATACTTTTACTATTAGAAACTGCGAATTTAAATTTAGGCGTTATCTCAACTGTCATCACGGTCATTGTATCTAGCGTGCTTACCCGTTACTTATTTGGCTATTCTTTTTCAACATGGCGATTTCATATTCGTGGGTCAGATATAACTGGCCCACAAGATATTGGTCGCTTAAAAGCATTAACATTTGGGAATTTACCCTTAATCAAATTACCAACTATAGCAGAGCATACGTCGCTTATTGATGCTGCTAACGCCGCAAAGCGCGCCGAAGTCGATTACATTGCCATCAAAGATAAAAATGGCCATTTTCTAGGGCTTGCTAATAATAAGCTATTGCTGACGGAATTAGAAAAAACATCCCCTTTATCCTTATGTAACCTTATTGAAAAAAATACACATTGTGTTTATCAAACCGAATCCATTGTTAATTACATCGATACAATTAATGAGAAAAAATTAAAACGCTTATCAGTCATTGATGAAAATCACCATTTCATAGGACTAGTATCGGAAGTAGCTATTTTGCGCCGCTATTTAATTGAAATAGTTGCAGCACAAGAAGAAGAACTTGAGCATTTTCCTAAATTAACGCCTTAATATTTTATCTTTGCGAGCAACAGTCAAAGAATCGTTTAGCTTGCCTCAATTTAGCAAATTATTTAATTAATCATTATTCAAAATGCTCTCTTAATAATCAGTTAAGTCAATCTATGATAAAATTATAGTGTTCAGTGCTTAATAAATAATCTTATTTAAGCAGATTTATTCATTAATTTAATAATTAACCTATAAGATTTTACCATGACTAATCCTATTAAAGTATGTGTCATAGGCCCTGAGGGAAGTGGCAAAACACAGCTTACAAATTTGATTTTAAAAAGACCCTACCGACCTAGCTATGAAAGTACGTTGGTACTTGATAATTATGTTTCAGACGATGGTGAAATCAAAATTGTAGATACAACAGGCAAAGAGGAATATAAATCACTTTTATTAAGTTTGTCTCCAGAGAAGGATGTTTTTTTATATTGTGTTGATCTAAGTCAAGAAATAGAGCCAAATAAAATAGCGAAAGAATTGCGGCAATTTAAACTTACAAATGATCAAGCAAAATTTATTTTAGTAGGGACAAAAGCAGATAGCTACCTAGGTGACAATCCTACAGCGGTATTGCAAGAGCTTAAAGATAATATACTTGATATTGATGATTTAATTGTTATGTCTGCGAGTGAAGATCATGAAAGCAGAATTGCAATGGCAAACGAAATAATTGCATTAATTTATAAACAAGCAAATGAAATAGCCGCAGAAAAGGAAAAATCCCTCGCCCAAGCAGAAGCATTTAGACATATTATGGAAGAAACTAAAAAAGAGCCAGAAGAAACCTACCCTGATAGCTATTCCGAGCTTTGGCTCAATGCCAAAACTCAGGATTTATTTTCAGCTAAGGGAAAAGAAAGAATAGTAGATTCAAATTTTTCAGCAGCGCTAGCGCTTTTAAAAGATTATTGCAAAACCAAGGCGCCTGAGTCGAGATTTGCAACTCTGTTTAGTAAAGTAAGCTTAGCCGCCACTTTACATAAGCGTCATCATACTAATACCGTAAGAAATTTCTTAAAAGACTATAGTGGTACACCCACAGTTAATGCTCTGCTTACTGCCTTAGGGGATGAATTAATTACTGCCAAAAATCCTATTAAACCTACTGGAAGTTTGGCAACGCGACTTCAATTTATTAAAGATAAAGCAGAAATAACAGATACGTGTGATATTGATGAGATAAATAGTAAAATAGAAAGACTAAACGTAGATGAACCACCGGCACTCTAAGACAGGTCATTAGCAGCTAAACTGCTGCTAATTAGCCGTATAAAACTGACAAGCAGTTAGCGATTCAGTACAAACGTAACCCCCAAGGGTATCAATCCAATTGTAATCAACCCGTGCAGGTATTTTTACCAACACTGGCCACCAAATTGAATAATTGCCTATGGAATTTCTATAGGTGCAAATAACACCATGGCCATAACCTCCATACACCATGATATTAGCTCGAGCAAATTGCGTATTAACATCACCTTGAGGCTTGTGCTCAGAAAAAGGGTTTAGCTGCCAAGGCTCAGGTATTTCTCCCCATTGCAGTGAACTTGTCTTAGGATCAGGACAATTACTACTAGCATAAGCAAGGGAATAAAATAAATTCGCAATTAAATAAGTTGTTATCACGACAGCTTTCATGATTACCTCACGTTATATCTTTCTTTAAGATTATTTAATTTACTTAAGTCATGTCAAATCATCTTTAAGCTATTGTTTAAGTTTATTTCTTTGTTATAATCCTCGCTCATGCCGGGGTGGCGGAATTGGTAGACGCGCCGGATTCAAAATCCGGTGGTGGTGACACCGTGTGGGTTCGAGTCCCACCCTCGGTATAACTAGTGAGCTGGCTTTAGCTCATCAAAAGGCAACTGGTCGTTTTCTCTAGGTTTTGTATGTTCCTTAATCATGATCAAGAATGGAATAAAACCTAATGCTAGTAAAAATGATAATTGGTATAAACCAACCCAACCGAACCACAGTTGTAATAAAGCAGCAATTGGCCCTGAGAAAGTACGGGGTAAGCTAGAAACTGCCACAAGTACTGCAAATTGAGTCGCTGTAAATTGTCTATTTACCAAGCGCATAAATAAGGCTACTAATGCCGTCGAACCCATACCAGCAGCAAAATTATCACAACAAACTGCCACAGCAAATAAAGCTAAATTCTTACCCACCATGGCAAGCGCAATAAATAAAATATTAGTTAGGGCTTGCAATAAACCAAAACAAAGAAGCGCTTGATATAAAGGCCAACGCATTAAGACTAAACCCGCTGTTAACCCACCTAATAAGATAGAACTAATGCCTAATAACTTATTGATATAGCCAATGGTATCTAATGAAAAGCCGATCCCTTGAATCAGAAAAGGCATGACAATACCACTTGTAGTCGCCGTAAACGCTTCGCCTAGCTTATAGAAAAAAATAAAAAAAAGCAGTGCTAACGTTTTAGGACGCTGCAATAATTCTTTCATTGGAGCATAAAAAGAAGATAATAAAGGCTTAGCTACCTGATTCTCAACAGACGGCTCCTGACTCCATAAAGTGACAATGATACATAGCCCCATGATTAAGCCCATAATATGGTAAGTCATCGCCCAGCCAATATGCGCGGCCATAATTAAAGCAAGCCCACCGGCAATAAGCAAAGCTAATCGATAGCCAAATACCGCAAGGGATGCCCCTAATCCATGCTCTTTTATTGGTAAATATTCTACCCGATGCGCATCAATCGCTGTGTCTTGAGTTGCTGAAAAAATTGCTAGTATCAACGCAATTAGGGCTAAAGCAGAAGCAGAGTCGGTGGGGTTAAGTAGCGCCATGACATTGAAACCGACAAATAAACAAACTTGTGTTATTAATATCCAGCTACGCCGCTTGCCTAACGATAATAGTGTATAACGATCAAGCAAAGGCCCCCATACAATTTTGTATAAATAGGGAAGGCCAATTAAACTTAGCATACCTGTCGCTAAAATGGGCATACCGCTGTCAGCAAACCAAGCTTGTAACGTAGAAGTAATTAAAGCAAGTGGGAGTCCTGAAGAAAGGCCAAGTAAAAAGACAATAAGCAAGCGTTTATTCATTTAGGAAATATTCCTAAGATTTTAAGAACAATCATTATTTTTAATGAGTTTAGATAACGCACTCATAGGTTTACTATAAGTGCGTCTATTGCTTTTTAAGCTTCAGATGATTTTTTTACAGAAATTAAATGAATTTTAAAGATTAACGTTTCGTTAGGACCAATGGCGCCGCCAATGCCGCGTGGGCCATAAGCTAAAGAAGCAGGTAGATAAACTTCCCAGGTAGAGCCAGCTGGCATTAATTGCAGTACTTCTGTCCAACCAGGAATGACTTGCGATACTTTAAATTCAGCAGGTTTGCCAGATTTCTCGGTGCTGTCAAATACTTGGCCATCAATAAGTTTACCAGTATATTCAACAGTAACCATATCATCTTTACCAGGTTTAGCTCCTTTACCATTTTCGATTACTTTATATTGTAAACCGCTAGGTAAAGCAACTACGCCCTCTTTGCTTTTATTTTGGTTTAAAAATGCGTCACCTTTGTTTTTATTTTCATCTGCTTTTTTAGTGAATTCTGCATTTCTTTTTGCCATTAAATCTTTTTGAAATTTGTTTAAAACATCTTTCATTTGATCATCAGTCAGTAGTAATTGGCCACCATTCATGCCGTCTTGCAAGCCTCTTGCCATAGCATTTGGGCTAATGTCAATGCCTTGCTTTTTAAAATTTCGTCCTAAATCAGCACCAATACTGTAAGATAATTTATCCATGTCACTGCTTAAAACTGTACTTGTACTTGGTGTAGTAGCACTAGCGTTAGTACCATTAGTTGTAGTACTAGTGTTAGTAGTATCTGGCACAGCAAAGGCAGTTGATACCACTAAGCTTATCGCTGCAGCGACTAATTTCATCTTCATAAAAAATTCCCCTTTCTAACTTCGTAAGATTTAAAATCTGTGAAATATGCCCGCTTATTTTGCCTAAATTTAACTTAAATTACTAGCTATTAAAAACTTAAGGCGCCTTTTATACCCTCAAATACTGATAAAAACCTAGAATTACTTTTACTTATGTCAAAAATTAGATATTTTAAACTTTTTTTTCTCATCTTTTGTTTATACTTATATTGTTAATAGATAGCTTTCCTTCTACACTTGCCATTTTAATTCTTAAAATTAAACACCATGAGTATTAGTCTATTTGATTTATTTTCTATTGGCATTGGTCCTTCCAGCTCACATACCGTTGGGCCTATGCTTGCTGCTAATGCTTTTGTTAAGCAAGTATCCTTGCATCAAGATTTATTTAAAGTTAGCCGCATTAAAATTGAATTATACGGCTCGTTAGCCCTAACTGGTAAAGGCCATGGCACAGATAAAGCGATTCTTAATGGATTAGAGGGCCAGCTACCAGATACCGTCATCCCTGAAAATATGGTGCCACGCATGCGGGAAATTATTAGTTCACAAAAAATAAAACTAAATAATACCCATGAGATTTCATTTAATGACACGGCAGATTTCTTATTTTTACAAAAAGAATTGCTACCAAAACATAGCAATGGTATGCGTTTTACGATTTACGATAGCCAAGAAAATAGACTTGCAAGTCAGATTTATTATTCAATCGGTGGTGGTTTTATTGCAACTGAAGAAGAAATGGATCAATTTCCGGCATTAGAAAGCAACATACCCTACCCTTTCTCTACTGCTGATGAGTTATTAAGATATTGCCGAGACAATAGTTTATCAATCGCAGAATTAATGATGGTGAATGAACAAACTTGGCGAGATAGCAAAGCAATTGAAGAGGGTATATTAGCTATTGCCAAAGTGATGAATGAGTGTATCGAAAATGGTTGCCATCATGATGGTATCTTACCTGGAGGATTGCTGCTTAAACGACGTGCGCCTGAACTTTATAAAAAATTAACTAATCATCAGGATATTAAAAGTAGCTTTGAATATGCGGACATTATGAACCGTATAAATTTATATGCTATGGCTGTTAATGAAGAAAATGCAGCCGGAGGCCGTATTGTTACCGCCCCTACCAATGGTGCAGCAGGTATTATTCCAGCTGTTTTAAAATACTTTCAAGAAGCTCATCATAAGGTTAACAGAGAAGATATCTACACTTATTTCCTGACCGCTGCGGCTATTGGTATTCTTTATAAAAAAGGCGCATCTATCTCCGGTGCTGAAGTAGGTTGCCAAGGGGAGGTTGGCGTTGCTTCTTCTATGGCGGCAGCAGGGCTTACAGCCGTGCTAGGTGGGTCAATTGACCAAATTGAAAATGCTGCTGAAATAGCGATGGAACATCACTTAGGCATGACATGTGATCCAGTTTTAGGTTTAGTACAAATTCCTTGCATTGAGCGCAATGCTATGGGTTCAGTTAAAGCTGTCAATGCTGCTCGTATGGCACTCATGGGTGACGGTAAACATCATATTTCTTTAGATAAAGTAATAAAAACTATGAAACAAACCGGACTTGATATGCAAAGTATTTATAAAGAAACATCTATGGGCGGCTTAGCAGTCAATGTTAATCTTCCCGAATGCTAATAATGACAATCAAAAATCACCACTAAATAAATGAGACACAGAAGGTCTTATACCTTCTATGTCCTCAACTTAAATTAATTTAGCTGTATAGCACGTTTTTTTAGTTGATACATTAATACCAAGCTGGTTATTAAGATCCACTCACCTATTAAGAGCTCAACAAAAGCGAGTAGTGGATTTGTTGCAATCTTGCTAAGAATAAGAACAGCTACTGTAGCGCTACCCATGTTAATGAAACTCATCATTGCCGATCCACTCGCCTTATCGGCTAATGCGTTTGAGGCAATAAATGTTGCGCCCGCAAAAACTACGCTGCTAAAGAGATATAAATGGGTAGTACTTATAAAAAACCATAGAGGGCAATGCGACTTCACTTCCCACATAAACAATAAACTAGCTATTCCTAATACACTCATTCCTAGGCCTACTAGTATAATTTGTAGAGCAGGATAATGAGCTAATAATCTTCTCGACCATAATCCGCCTATTAACATACCGAGCATATTAAGTAAGTTCCAATAGCCATATTGTGCAGCAGACAGGTATAGATAATCATTAGCAATTTGGGGTGCAACTGCCGCAAAACAATAACCAATAATTGAACAGAAACCAACTGCTAAAGCAAAAATAACTAATGTCTGGCACTTTAATGCCTTTTTGTAGTTAATTAAGATGGTATTTATATTAATAGGCTGTGGTGTTTTTAATGTTTCTTTAAATAAAAACGTGCCTAGAAACATGAATAGGTTTTGGGACAGCAGAAGTATAAAACACCCAGACCATAACCAATACTCCGTAATGATACCGCCTAAAGAAACTGCTAGACCTATACCTACTGTAAAAGCGACAATAGAGTATGCCATGGCTGTTTTTCTTTGCTCAGTTGGTAACCACTCATTAATTATCATGTAAGTACAAGCAAGACCGCTGGCTGATCCTAGCGCACTAATTAAGCGACCACATTCTAATAAACTGTAGATATTGTAATAAACTGCAGCCAAGCACAGTAAATTCCCAATAATATAAATTATTAAACCTGCACGTAGAGCGAAAAGTCGACCGAAACGGTTAGCAAGCGGCCCATAGATTAATTGCCCAACTACATAGCCTACTAAAAATAAACTAATTAATTCCTCTACCTTACCTGCGCTCAGATTAAATTGATGCTGAATAAACGGTAACGCTGGCGTAATAATGACCGCCGCAATTGATGGCATTGATAAATAGCTCAGCAATAACCCTAATTTAAATCGTGAAACCATCACACTCACTCCATATCAAGTAAGATATAGACTATAAATAAATCAATAATTAATATAAAGGCAGGTAATGGTTAATATGTATTAACTACTAGTTAACAATCTGATAACAAGTCTTAGCCGATGCATTATAAAATTTATCATTGACCGCGTAACCGACAACAACTGCTAATTCGTGATTGATATAAATTAATGGAATTAGATCACGTAACCAAGGAGGTACATGCCACTGTTGAAAAAGCTTTTTTAATACCTTAGTCTGCCCATGCCAGTAAATTTTCTCACCACCTTGGCGAAAGCAAATTTCTATATGACTTCCCGTAGGTATTACCAATCCCGTTAGCGCAGGTATCGCTTTCAGGCTACCAAGATTACCAGGTAAGGTCACAGGCTTAGGGAAATTAACCCAAGGAATACTAACTGGCTTTACTTCATTGGTTAAATTTAAAAGATATAACGTCTCTTTATAGCGACGAATACAATAATTCCCCCAAGAAAGTTCAGGATTACTGTCTTCTTTGGCCTCAATTACTTCTGGTATTAAGCGATTAAACACCTTCGTATCAGGCATATAATGTGTTTGTCTTTTAAGCCAAGCCCTTAAAACATTTTTTTTTCTAGCTTTGCTTAAACCAATCAAAGATAATAGCGACAGCTTATTGCTATCCTCTGTGATACTTAGGCAATCTAGATAAGCTAAATCTTCTAGATTCTTTTGTGCTTCTTGACAATGCGCAGCCGTACGCGCCAAATTCAGCCCAACATTTGACCAACGTGTCTGGATTAGGGGAATAACTTGTTGTCTTAAAAAATTTCTTGAATAACGGCAATCGAGATTACTTTCATCGTCAATCCAGTCTAGTTGATGACTAGCAGCGTAAGATGTTAAGTGCTGACGAGAAAAAGTTAATAGCGGCCGCAGCAAACAACCTAGACCAAATGGTTGACAATCAGCCATTGCAGCTAACCCATCAATACCCGCTCCACGAAATAATTGCAGTAACAAGGTCTCCGCTTGATCATCTTGATGATGGCCTAATAATAATGCTTCCTGATTTTTAATCAGTGAATAAAATACCGCATACCGTGCTTGTCTAGCTTTATCTTCTATGTTGTTAGCACGTTTAACTGTTATTTCCTGCGTAATAATAGGCAAATTAAGTATTTGACAAACGCGTTCACAATGCTGTTGCCAACGTTTAGCATTAACACTTAAACCGTGATTAATATGAATAGCTACTGTTTTACCAGCTAATAATGGCTGGGACGCTACGGCATGCAGAAGGACAGTGGAGTCAAGCCCGCCACTAAATCCTACGTACAAGCGGGCATACTGCTTAAGTTGGCTAAGGTACTCTGACTTTAAAATATCACTAATTGGGGGCTCCCATGGCCATAAATTTTTTATAGCGCTGCTCTAATAATTCATCCGGAGACAATTCTTTTAAAGCCTGTAATTCTTCAATAAATACGCGCTTTAGACGGGCTGCCATTGCTTCAATATTACGATGAGCACCACCTAATGGCTCTTTAATTATTTTATCAACTAAGCGATGCTCAAAAATCTTATCAGCTATAATACCCATTGCTTTAGCCGCCTCGCTCGCTTTTGCTGCATCTTTCCATAAAATGGATGCACAGCCTTCTGGAGAGATAACAGAGTAAATTCCAAACTGTAACATAAGCACCCGATCGCCTACGCCAATGGCTAAAGCACCACCAGAGCCTGCTTCACCGGTTACTGTACAAATAACTGGTGTTCTTAATTTAGCCATCTCTAGTAAATTACGTGCGATTGCTTCGGATTGATTACGTTCTTCAGCACCAATGCCAGGATAAGCACCAGCGGTATCGATAAACGTAAAAACAGGCAGCTGAAATTTCTCGGCTAACTTAAATAAACGTAAGGCTTTACGATACTCTTCAGGCCTTGCCATACCAAAATTGCGATAGACTTTTTCTTTTGTGCGCTTTCCTTTTTGGTGTCCTAATACTAATACTGGCTCGCCATTTAAACGGGCAAGACCACCAATGATGGCTGGTGCTGCTGAATAATGCCTATCACCATGTAACTCTTGAAAATCGGTAAATATATTTTCAATATAATCGGTTGTTTGCGGGCGTAACGGGTGGCGTGCCATTTGCGTGATTTGCCATGGCTCTAAATTTGCGAAAATAGAAGCAGTTAACTCTTCACACTTTGCTTCAAGGCGGGTAATCTCTTCGCTTAAATTGACTTCATTATCATTACCAACCATGCGTAGTGCTTGAATTTTTTGATTTAACTCTTCAATAGGTTGCTCAAAATCTAAAAATTGTCGGCTCATTTATTACTCGTTGGCGAATTAATTCTCATGCGCTATGATAACCGTAACTGTCTTTTGATGCTACCCTTGCAATAATGAACGCCTCTTTATTTCAACCCATGTCTCATTATGATTGCCAACTTGCCGCTGATCGTATTGATGTTTGGCAGTTTCCATTAAAGGTATTGCCACCAAACGCATTAAGTATTTTAGATAAAGACGAATTAGCGCGCGCTGACCGTTTTTATTTTAAACGTCATAAACGTCGGTTTACAGTCGCTCGTAGCATATTACGTACCATCCTAAGCTCTTATTTACAGATATCCCCTGCAACGCTTAAGTTTACCTATAATCAATATGGTAAACCTTCTGTCATTAACAGCATGCAGTTGGAATTTAATCTAAGCCATTCCAGTGATTTAGCCCTACTTGCTATAGGTCAGCGATCGTCTCTAGGCATTGATTTAGAATTTTTCTCTGCTAGGCCTTATCAAGGTATTGCCAAACATCTATTTTCAGAGCAGGAAAGAAAGGAGCTAAGCCAGCTACCGCCTGCCCTGAGAGCGATAGCTTTTTTTAATATTTGGTCACAAAAAGAAGCATTTATTAAAGCGTGTGGCATGGGCCTTAGCTATCCAACTGAACAATTTTCAGTAAAAGCTATGCCAGCTGCTAAAGAACTGGTATTTGATCAAATTCACCAAAGCACCTTAGCTATCATCTCATTTATGCCAACTATAAGCTGTTCTGCCGCTTTATGCTTCAATCCTGAAATTCAAACGATTCGCCAAATAATACTTTCCGATAATTACACCTTATAATTATCGGTTATTTGCCTGCTGGCGAAATATTTATCTTGCCGGCTGTTGGTAATTAAAAAAGCGATGCTAAACTACTTACCAAATTACTTAAGCTTAATGACATTATGAAGCAGTTTACGCCAATCCAATTGCAATTACTTAATTTTCTTGGCGATGAGACATGTCAAAGTGGTCATACTATTGCACAACAGTTAGGTGTATCAAGGACTGCTATTTGGAAGCAAATAAACCAATTAACTGAATTAGGTTTACCAATTAAACGTAATACTGGCCAAGGTTATCAATTAGATAAGCCTTTTATTGCTTTAAATGAGACGGCAATACGTCATTATCTTAGTGAATTAAATTATCAAAACGAAATTAACTTTAATTTATTTGCCACCATTGACTCGACTAATCGCTTCCTCAAAGATTTACCGATTAGTCGAACGACTACCATTTGTTGTTCAGAGGCACAAACTAAAGGCCGAGGCCGTTTTGGACGTAAATGGCACTCGCCTTTTGGCGAAAATATTTACTTTTCAGGTCGTTGGCAATTAACTTGTTGTCTTTCCCAACTGTCTGGCTTAAGTTTAATTGTAAGTCTTGCCATTCTCACTAGTTTACAACAACTTGACATTCAACACGGTATCCAATTGAAATGGCCCAATGATTTACTATGGCAACACAGAAAACTTGCTGGCGTTTTAATTGAAATTTTGGCTGAAACAAATGGTTGTGTGCAAATTATTATTGGTATTGGTATTAATGTTAATACCTCAAATGATAAAGCTGAAACACCTTGGTGTTCTTTAAGGGAAATAACAGGTCAATTTTTTGACCGCAATCAATTAATTGCGACATTAATCTACACCCTAGATTCTCATCTAAAACAATTTTTAGCACAGGGCTTTAAATCTTTTCAAAACCATTGGCAGCAAGTTGATTATTTAAATGGCCGTCAAATTGAAGTTTTTCAAGCTAATACCTCATTAAGTGGGTATGCTTGTGGGGTAAATGAGCAAGGGCAATTATGTCTAAAAGATGAGCATGGTAATTATCATTACCTTTCATCAGGCGATACAAGCTTAAAAAAACAGAGTTAAAGAATTGCAATGAAGTGATAAGAAAGGTGTTTGCCCCAAGCTAAGCTATTTTACTCGGGGACTGGATGACTGCGAGGAAAATCAGTTTATACTGCTTCTTCGTTATCTGAAGATTCTTTTTCTTGCTGAATGCGCAAATAAATCTCTTCACGATGAACAGATACATCCTTAGGCGCATTAATACCTAAACGCACCTGATTTCCTTTTACACCTAACACGGTGATATTAACATCATCACCAATAATTAACGTTTCACCAATACGCCGAGTCAAAATCAACATGACTAATCTCCCTTAATTGCAGCTATTATTTTTCCATAGAAACATCCATGGCGCACAGAATAACTGCAGTTTGAACAACAAACAATCAATTTTAATTGTTTGATTGTAATTTTACACAATGTTTCTTAACAGAATATTAAGAAATAATGATTTTTTATTTAACCGAAAATAGATAAATTATACTTTTTCATTTAAAGTAACAGCTTATGTAAATTCTCTAACTACGGCCAAATTAATGATTACACCTGTAATAAAAGGAATTAACTTAGCATGAAACATTTAACTGAACTTAATTCTTGGCGTGCATTACAAGAGCATGCACAAAAAACAAACGCTAGAAGTCTTAGTGATTTAAATAGAAGTTCTGCAAGAAATAAAAATTTATACATCACTATACCTGAGCTTACTATTGATTTTACACATCAACAGGTCGATGACACAACCCTTGAATTACTATTTAATCTTGCAAATGAAAAGAATATTTTTGAAAAGATCGAATCATTACTTAGTGGCGATAAAATTAACCAAAGTGAAAAAAGACCAGCACTGCATACGGCGCTAAGGCAACCCAATAACCAACCCATATTAGTGGATGGTTATAATGTGATGAACGATATTATAGCCACACGTGAAGAAATGCGTTGTTTATCAAATCAAATTCGTCAAGGTAAGTGGCTTGGCTCTACAGGAAAACCTATTACAGATATTGTCAATGTTGGTATTGGTGGCTCTGATTTAGGCCCTAGATTCTGTATTAATGCCCTTAAGGAATGGACTTTAAAAAAGCTAAAATATCATTTTATTCCGGACGTTGATCCGTATAGCACTAAAAGTGTTTTAAACGAACTAAAACCGGAAACGACGCTTTTTATCATTTCTTCAAAATCATTCACGACCCCAGAAACGTTACATACTTTAAATAAGATAAAATTGTGGGGTGAATTTAAAACGTTTGATGAAAAACATTTTATTGCTGTCACTGCTAATGCAATTAAAGCCAAAGAATTAGGATTTCAAAAGATCTTGCGTCTTTGGGATTGGATAGGTGGTCGCTTTTCTATTTGCTCAGCCATTAATTTCATTACCGTTGTTGCGGTTGGTTATGAATGTTTTATCGAATTGCTCGCGGGTGCTCATAGCATGGATAAACACTTTCAGAACACAGAAATTTTTAACAATCTACCTATATTATTAGCTTTAATGGGTATATGGAATAATAATTTCCTACATATCAATACCCATCTTATTTTAGCTTACGCTAGACAACTGGAATACTTTATACCTTATGTTCAACAATTAGATATGGAAAGCAATGGCAAATCCGTAAATAATCAAGGGCAACCTATTAATTATGCGACTGGCCCGATTGTTTGGGGCGGGCTTGGCAATCAAGCGCAACATAGCTATTTTCAATTACTATGTCAGGGCACGCATCGGGTTACAGGTGATTTTATTAGTCTTGACTCGTCACGCGAGGAAATGATTAACTATTTTTGCCAGGCTAAAATGAAAGTATTAGCCTATGGTATACACGATGAGGCAGATCGTAATAATTATATTCCAGGTAATATACCTTTAAATCATATTAGCCTTTCGTCTTTCTCACCATTTAATATTGGCCAACTCATTGCCCTTTACGAGCATAAAATATTTACACAAAGTGTCATTTGGGATATCAATCCTTTTGACCAACCAGGTGTTGAACGGGCAAAGCGCCAATATAATTGCAAATCAATAAAACAGGTTGAGACAACCTAAAAATCTTTGCGAAAATGATTAAGCCCATTTTCGCAAGCGTATCTAAATTAGGCTAAAACCGTCCAATGAGAGTAAGAGCTAAGCAAAAAATTTATTCTATCTTTGCCTTTCACTTAAAAATAAAGCCATAAATACGATAAAAAAGTAACCAGATCCTGAATAAAACAACAAGGAATCAGAGAAATTACCAATTGCAATTAAAATTAGCAATGCAATCGCTGGAAAGCGCCATACTCTTAATTGCATTACTTCCTTAAATAAGTTTAAGAACAATACAGCAAAAATAATTAGCCCAATTAATCCAAGCTCTGCAGCAGTTAACCAATATTGACTGTGAGGCTCTAATAGCTTATGGCCTAGTTTATAACCATTATATCTAGCTCCCCAAGCAGGTACCGGATCTTCTTTTTCAAAATAATAAATAAAGCTCCCTGTTCCCCCGCCCATTAAGGGGTGGCGTTTAAATAATTCTTTTGCATAGCTATGAAATTGCAAACGAAAACCAACAGACGTATTTTTATCCTGCTGATAATGTAAGACATTACTATATAGCGATGTCATCCTTTCTTGTACTGTAGGCGTTAACTGGTAACAAATAGAACAAAAAAAGGCCACAGATAATAGACCTAGTAGCGCTTGGCGTTTATTTAGCACCTGAGCTAGTAAAGTAATCAATAATGCAATATAGATAATGTAACCTATGCGCGCGGTATTAATAAATAAAACCTGATAACTATACAGAGCAACTAAGCTACCATATACAAAGCGCATATAACCTTTGTGCTTGAAAAATAAAAAACTCGCGAGATACGCTGCAAAAGCCATCATCATGCTGGTCATAATATGATTACGGAAAACGTGATCGGCATAAGCATGGGATGTGGTTAGAAGATTAAACTCTTTTCCTATCGATAAGCAGGCTGTAATAAACATAGCGATTAAAAAGGCATGCACCCCTAAATAACGGGCCCTTTCATTACGGAAACCAACCAAAAAAATTGGCAAGTAAAGAAGCTTACTGTATTTTTCCAAAACAAATACCATGATTTGCATGTTGGCCGGAGTCCATAAGCAAGCAATTAAAGCAAATACAACAAGAGACAATATGGCCTTACACCAACTACGGCTTAAAATCTCTTTGATTTGTGTGCGATGCTCTCTAGATAAAAGGATAACCACTAACGATAAGCTAGCAAAAATACTTTTGCCGCTTGAACTAATTGGAATGGCCAATAGCAAAGCAGCCAGCAAAACCGTAGCTGCGTCTTTTACTATGAATTTAGGCCAAGTAATTTCAAGCATTGCCATACAAGAAACCCTTAAAAACAAAGATAACAAATAGTAATATAATTAACATGAGTTCGATATAAAAAATAATCACTATTTTATATTGAACTTCTCTTTATTAATATTAAAAACCCGGTCATCAACGATCCTTATCAACAATTTATCCTAAGTGACCTAGCGAACTGTATAAGCGCTACATTAAATAGAAATAATTTAAGAAACAAACAGTCGCAAATTTCAATAAATTCGAGATATACTAGTTTGATGTTTAAAAGGTGGATAGCGAATGCCTTTTAGGGCTAAATACAATAACATCTCTGATCACTATGCTACTGCTGATATGTTTAAATCGATCAGTAATAGTCATCAGGTTGCAATTGAACAAATTAGAAAAGCGCATTTAGGACAGCGCTTAGGTTATAAAGTACTTGATTTTGGTGTAGGCAATGGCGCATTTTTAGAAAAATTAAGGCAATACATGCCCGATGCTGAATTTACCGGTATCGATATTTCCAGTAAACGCTTAGCCTCAGCTAGAAAAGCCCTGCCACTGACTACCATTGAAGCAAGTGCAACCGAGGCCAGTCGTTATTTACCCCATCATAGCCAAGATCTTGTTCTTGCTCATTTTATTAATGCTTATATTCCTATCCATACTTTATTTAGTGAAGCTGACTTGTTAACCCGGTCAAATGGTTATTTTTCTTTAATTACAACAACATACGAATCTTTTCCAATAGCTCAGCAACAATTAGCTAATTTTATTGCTGAAGATACCTTAGTAAGTACCGTCGTGGGCCATTATTATAAAGCCATGATTAAAAATACGACGGTCTCAACAGGTCTTGATGAGTTATTACAGGTATTTAATCATCATCAATTTCAAGTGATGGAGCATCAACGTTTATATATACCTATTATTTTAAATAATGCGGATGAATTAGCGCGTTTCGGCATTGAAGGAACTTGGTTTTTAAACAGTGTTTCTATGAGAATGTTACCAAAAACATTTCTTCTTGAACGGTTAAAACGCTTATTTAATAGAGTATTTACTTTTCCTTATCATGATACACATATTATTGACATTATCCTTGCAAAAAAGTAACACTTGATCAAAAGCAGTAAAGAGCTTGTTATTTTCAGTATAAATAGTTTACTCATTGAGTAGAAAATATTTAGGGAGGGAAGGTGCTTTATCAAGCGATCAAAAATTACTTACCTATGGTTGACTTAAAACAACGACAAACAAATAATATTGTACTGATTACTTTTTGGAGCCAATTTTCTGTTTATGCTTTAAATACTGTGTTAATTTTATTCTTAACACGTCCCCTCTTAAAACATGGCTTAGGTTATAGCCAAACAAAAGCATATGCCTTTATTGGCATTACTCAAGCAACAGGCTATCTGATGCCCGTGTTGGGTGGTTTCGTCGCTGATCAACTACTTGGCCTTAGACGTTCTATCTTGCTAGGCAGTATTATGCTTGCTTTAGCTTATTTATTAATTATGTTAAGTGGTTATACGTTAACAAGCTTTGGCGATAAATTATTTATTGCAGCTTACGCACTTATACCAGCCACCAACTCCTTGCTTATGGGTACCTCATCTGGGCTTGTTTCTCATATTTATAGTGATGATGCGATTAAAGCCAAATCTGCCATGACCTATTATTATATGGCAATCAATGTTGGAGCATTATTAGCTACTGTTATTGCACCTGTGCTCTTGGAAAGCGCGTATGGGCCTTTATCCATTTTAACGGTAGCCTTTATTGGCAAATCCTTGGCGGCTCTGAACTTTGCTAAGCACTACCGTCTTTATGATAACGTGATTTATGGGCATGATAGGCAGCCTATGTCAGCGCGCACCAAATTACAATTAGCTATTTATATCGTCAGTATTTATGGCTTTACTTTAGTCGCTTATTCTCAAGTTTATTTAGCGAGTATTATTATTGGTTTAGGTTGCGCAATAGGTATTTTTGCTTTTTTTATTAAAACGCTGCGCCTAGCGCCACAAGCTCGCCTCAAGCAGGCTGTTGCATTAATCTTAATTATAGAAGCGATTATATTTTTTATTATTTATAATCAAATGAATAGTACGCTGGTTTTATTTGCGAAATACAATTCGGATTTAAGGTTATTAGGTTTTGATGTCTTACCAGCACATTATCAGCTGCTAAATCCTTTATTAATTATTCTATTAGGCTCGCAATTGCCGCGTTTGTATCGGTGCTTTCCACGCTTTACCATTCCTTACCAATTTGCTATGGGTACATTGCTCGCTGGCATAGCTCTACTACTTATTGTGTTTGCTACGCTCACAGCAAACCAGGGCTATGTGAATGGTAACTACATAGGCTTAACTTATATTTTAATTACCCTTGCTGAGCTTTGGGTCAGTGCAATTGGGCTTAGCATGATTGGCCTTTATTGTGATAGTGAAAATTTAGCTTTTGCTATGGGCGTTTGGTATTTGGCCTGTTCCTTATCGCACGCCATTTCTGGCAGGCTTGCAAAAATCGTTGCTATGCCAGATATAACTGCTTCGCCGCTTGAAACACTCCCTATTTACACTCATTATTATTTCTGGTTAGGCTGTATTGGAATAATCTTAGGTGCTTTTATGAGTGCTGGCGCCTATGTTATGCAAAGAAAATTAACAAAAGCAAATATTAAAGTTAATTGATTTGTAACTTAGTGCGTAGAAGCCAAGTTAGCAAGTAGATACTATCTTTAAGAGCAAGCAAAATTTCATTAAAAGTTTTTTTGTTTTTTAAGACAGCATCTACTTGCTTTATCTAACCCAGTCCGAAATACCGTGGCTTGACCACGTTATCCATACCCGTCAGTGCCACTTCATTGGATACCGCAGACACGCCGCGGTAATTCGGTTGTGATTTATTTCATACTAAGTAAACGTAGCCTGGGTGAATGAAGTGAAAACTGGGTTCCGGCCCTATGGGCCTGCACCCAGGCTACGTATTTAGTTAGAATCCTCTCACAAGTCTAAATTATTTCTTTTAAATACCTTGTCAGCGCGATAACTAGAGCGTACAAGTGGGCCTGAAGCTACCTCAAAAAAACCTTTTGCTAAACCAATTTCTCGAAATTCAATAAATTTTTCAGGCGTTACATAACGCATAACAGGCAGATGATTTTTGGTAGGTTGTAAATATTGACCGAGCGTAAGAATATCTATATTTTGCGCGCGCAAATCATCCATCGTTTTAATGATTTCATCATCCGTCTCACCTAGGCCCAGCATTAAGCTTGTTTTAGTTAACACATCGGGGCGATACTGTTTGGCAAATTTTAATACATTTAAAGTCTGCCAATAGCCAGCTCGATTATCTCGTACTGGATGAGTTAAGCGCTCGACTGTCTCGACATTTTGAGCAAACACATCTACCCCACTATCAAGCAGCGTAGCAATATCTTGGGTGATGCCTTGAAAATCAGGCGTAAGTGCTTCGACTTTTGTACCAGGGCTTCGTGCTTTAATAGCTCGAATGGTCTCTGCATAATGATTGGCACCACCGTCAGCTAAATCGTCACGATTAACGGAGGTTAAAACAACATAATCCAAATTCATCAAGGCAACGGTGTTGGCCGTATTTTCAGGCTCAGCTTTATCTAACCAGCCATGCGGATTTCCTGTATCTACAGAACAAAAGCGGCAAGCGCGCGTACATACTGCACCCATAAGCATAATAGTTGCAGTACCATGTGACCAACACTCACCAATATTTGGGCATTTAGCTTCTTCACAGACAGTAGCCAAGCGGTGTTTAACAACTTGCTCCTTGACTTGATGATACGCGGGTGTGGTTTGGTTAACAATTCTTAACCATTTTGGCTTAGGTAGCCTTTCTACAGTGGTAGAGCATGATTTAATGCCATCTTTAATAGCAGTTACACCATGTTGAGTTTTGTATTTATAACCACTCTCAATGACAACAGGGATATCAATTAACTTACTCATTACCAACACCTATCAAGATTAAATGCCTCGCCTTATTTAAGATTATCTTTCTTTTGCTTACGTTCATCAATTAATTTAAGTAATAATTTAGCATGCGACCCATCACAAAAGGGTGGATCGTTGGTTTGCTTACAACCACAAAAATACACCGTATCAGTATAAGGCGCATAATAAGCCACGCCAAGCTCACAATCTTGTTGGTCACATAAAGGCTCTGTCTTGCTTTTGCCACAACGACACCAATGATATGTTTTACCGGCTTCAACATCATAAGCAATAGGGAAATAATTATGGCTTATATCCTCTTCCATTCCTTTCTCCTTGACTACCTAAATTTAATCCCGCATTTAATAATATAGAAGGGTTAAGAAGGATTTTTCTTAGTTACGTAAAATTTAGGCAAAATCCAGGTGATTAGTACGGTTAAAATTAATACAATAAAAATAAAAGATAAGCGGTTTAGTTGATAAGGGTAAGCAATTAAAAATACCCCAACAACTAAAAGAAACGATTCTCCTAATCGTTTAAACAACGGTAAATAGTTTTGCAAGCGCTTTAACCGAAATAGTAGCACAATGATTAAGGCATCTAATGCCAGGGTGATGACGTAAGTCATGATATAAATTAATTGATAGAACATTTGCTTGCTTGCGCTAAACTGCTGGCTAACCAACCACTGTTTAACAATCAAGGCAAAATTAGGAGAATTATTAATTTGTATGTAACTTTGAATAATTAAGGCGGTAAAAAACACTAAGATAGCCGTGGTAGCAATCACTAACTGAGCGTTCGATTTTTTGACAAATTTTAGGATAAAGATCATTAATCCAAGCCCTATTAAAATAGCTAAAGGACGGAGTAAAGCAGTAATCGTATAAAAAAAAGATAAATGAGCGAATTGAAAATAATGAGCAAGGCCTGCACCTAAAGCAAAAGAAATTAAAATAACTGCCCGTTTATTTTGTGTAGGAAGGCTAATTAAGAAAGCAATAAGCGCGAAAACTAAAATAGTCGCCGACGGATTTAATGCATCAACTATCGCCATTAACGGAATAAATGATGGCGTTGATGGCGGTGTGGTTAAGCTTCCTTCATACCAATTTGCTAAAGCCATTTGCTTTAACGTTTGTACGGTTGCAGGAGTTAACTCACCTGACTTACTAATCTGTTCACGGCAGTAATTTAAACCAGCAAGCAATTGTGCCCCTGATTTCTCGTTATCTTTAAAACCTACCCAGCGACTATCACAAAAGAAAATGGCAGGCACCGAGAAATCATTAAGCTGTTGTCCTTTTAGAAATTGACTAAAGGTGACCAGCGCCTGCTTGTCTGTATTGATGACATAATGATGAATATCAAGCCAGGGGTTTTTTGAGGCTAAGTCGTTAAGGAATGCTTCTGCTTTTTGACAATAAGGACAAGTTGATACAGTAAATAAATGAACTTGTAGGGTGACCTGTTTACCACTTCCTGTAAACCACTGCGTAGATAAATCGCTAGCCCAATTAACTTGGCTAATTAAAGATAGCATTAGACCTATTATCAATTTTTTATACATTGCCTATTTACCTTCCTAACCAGAGCCTCAATAAAAATTATACTCCTATATTTAAAACAATGAGATTTAATTTCAATTCATTATTAAATTAGCGGCATTATTTTTTTACATGTTTTTATTTTAATCACAACAATTATCTATTGCATAACCAGCAAGAAGTTGAAATAATTCACAACTTGTAGCATCTTATTGCTAAATCACCTTGTGAAACTATGAAAAAACATAATAATGCTTACCTTCTTGGCCTTCTTTTACTTATTCTTGCTCAAATTATGGTTGGCTTAAATATTGTGTTGTCTAAAAAGCTAGTTAATGACATTCCTACCTTATTATTAATTAATATACGTTTTGCTTTAGCCAGTATTATCTTACTCCCTTTACATTGGCTAACTCCAGCAAAGGAAAAAAGTTTAGTGCATCATCTTTCTCTTTTAAATAATAAAGATTGGTATTTTATTTTTGGTCAAGCTTTATCAGCAGGAGTTTTATTTAACCTTTTTATGTTGTTAGGTCTGCATACGACGGATGCTAATGTCGCAGGAATTATAACGAGCACCTTGCCAGCAATCATCGCAATTATGTCTTTTATTTTTTTAAAAGAAAAGCTATCCGCTAAGATTGGTTTTTGTATTCTTTTTGCAACACTTGGGCTTATTGTTATTGCCACTGAAAAATTCAATCATCTAAGTAAGGCTCATTCTTTCTTAGGTGACTTGGTAATTTTTGTCGCCTTATTACCGGAAGCAGCTTATTATGTGTTATATAAAATGCATATTTCGCGCCTGCCAGTGTTTTTAATTTCTGCCGTTATGAATGGTATTAATGCCATTGTTTTATTACCTTTTTCCCTATTTGAAATTACACATATACCTAATATTAGCGCTAACCATTGGTTAATTTTAAGTAGCCTTGGAATTAGTACTAGTTTATTTTATATTTTTTGGTATTTTGGCTCGCAACGGGTAGATGGTATTATGGCGTCTTTATCCACAGCAGTTATGCCAATTGGCACTGTCATTTTTGCTTGGTTATTGTTAGGTGAGCAATTAACTAACATACAATTTTTTGGGATGGGACTGGTGATATCCTCAATTGTATTTTATGCAAAACAATAAGTTAGTAAAGTAACCTATCTTTCTAGACACTATGAATGGATATAAGATTCTAAATGTTCTATCAAGCGTGTCTTGTCCTCAATTAATGAAAACAAAATATCTCCGATAGAAATAATAGCTACCAGCTTATTATCTTCATTAATCAAAACATGACGACGCTTAGTAAACGTTATTATTTCCATCGCATCTTCAACGGTATCATTGATATCTAATATACTGACCTCTTTATAAACAATGTCACCCGCTGTGGCTTGATTAGGATCTAGGCCAAGGTGTACGCATGAGCGCACCACATCACGTTCACTTACTAAGCCCAGTAGCTCAGTTCTGTCATGAACAACTAATGCCCCAATGTCTTTAGTGACCATTAAATTGACACAATCCATGACGGTAAAGGAAGGCTCTATATAGACAACTGGACGTCTTGGATCTGGGAGAATGGAATAAATGAGATTAGCCATGGCATCACCTTAACAAATCCGATTTATTAACAAGTATAGTTGATGAATATTATATGTGAAATGAGCCAAGAAGAAATTTAGATAGGAGTATCAATTATTAAATAATTGATACTCAAAAAAGATTAAATTATTGCACCACACGCCATGCACCATCTGCTTGACGGCATGCTTTACCATAGACTTCTTGTGATTTACCGCCAATGATTGCGCGCGTTGTATATTCACGGCAAGGCTGTTGGTTAGTATAATAAGTACGTGTTGGTTTCACTGTATAGCTGTTGCCACTGTCTGGATTTCTCCAAGTTACAGGTCTACCTGTTGGCGCAGTTTCTAATGCTTTTTGCATTTCTAAGCGATCTAATCTATCCATAGTACGGCCAATATTACCACCTAAATAGGCCCCTAATAATGCGCCACCCGCAGCAGCTGCTACTTTTCCAGAACCGCCTCCAAATTGACTACCAATCAGACCACCAACAACGCCACCTGTCAATGAGCCAACGCCTTCATTATTAATCTGAGCACAGCTTGACAAAAAAACCGAGGTTGCAAGTGTTGCTAATACTATTTTTTTCATGCAATTTCACCTGTATAACGTTTGAAATCGGTTTGTATTCTACCATCAAGGTTAGATATTATCCACAATTTAGCTTGTAATTGTGATGTACACGCGGAGATAACTGACAGAGTAATTCATAAGGAATGGTATTAGCTGATTTAGCTACTGATTCTACAGGAATATTTTTCCCCCAAAGCTCAACAGCGTCCCCAATTTTAGCATGAGGATAATCTGTTAAATCAATCGTTAAGATGTCCATAGAAACTCGGCCAACAATAGGTGCAACAAACCCATTAATCCAAACATGAGCCTCAGAACTAATATGACGTGGAAAGCCATCACCATAGCCTACAGCAACCACACCAATGATAGATGGCCTCTTAGTTCGCCAAATACCACCATAACCAATAGGGACACCTGCAGGGTAGTGATGGATGGCACTAATTGCAGAAACAAAAGTCAAAACAGGTTTTAAACCTAATTGTGCTGCAGACTTATCAAGGAATGGAGAAACCCCATATAACATGATCCCAGGCCTTACAACTTCCGCTTGTGCCTCAGGAATTGCAATAATGGCAGCTGAATTAGCAATGCTCTTAATAAATTTACCTGCGGGTAATTTAAGTTTATGGTAACGAGCGAGTTGTACTTGATTAACAGGATTAGTTGGTTCATCAGCGCAAGCCAAATGGGTCATTACACCAATTTCAGCGTCCACCCAAGGGCAATTTTGCAAAGCCTCTACTACACTATAAACTTGTTCTGGTGCGAAACCTAAACGATGCATACCTGTATTGATTTTAACCCAAACCTTGATTTTATGCGGTTGAGGATTAGCCAATAACCATTGTAATTGTTGAGCTTGATGGATAACGCATTGCAGCCGATATTGGCTTACTGCTATTAATTCATCCGCACTAAAAATACCTTGAAATAAAATGCATTCACTGGCTATGCCAAGTTTACGTATAGCAATTGCCTCTTCCGCACACGCTACTCCAAACGCATAAACCTGGCCATCCAAAACAGGCACTACGGCTTGTAGCCCACAGCCATAGGCATTTGCTTTAACCATTGCTATTATTTTTTTTCCTGGCGCATAGTGTTTTATCTCGGCTAAATTATGCAGTAATGCTTCTTTATCAATTTGCACATAGGTTGGCCTAGTCACCGGTAATTACTCCTGATAACCATTAAAGGCCAAATCTTCAAAGCGTGTATATTTACCTAGGAAGGCGACTTTAACTCTGCCAATGGGACCATTACGCTGTTTTGCAATAATGATTTCAGCCATGCCTTTTTCAGGACTATCCTCATTATAAACTTCATCTCTATAAATAAAGCAAATCACATCGGCATCTTGCTCGATTGCACCTGATTCCCGTAAATCTGACATAACAGGCCGTTTATCATGTCTTTGCTCTAAACTACGGTTTAACTGCGACAGAGCCACTACGGGTACTTTTAATTCTTTAGCGAGGGATTTAAGACTTCGTGATATTTCTGAGATTTCTGCTGTGCGATTTTCAGCTTTAAAACCTGGCACCTTCATGAGCTGTAAATAATCCACAACAATAAGGCCTAGTTGCCCATACTCTTTCGCTGTTCTTCTTGCTCTTGCCCGCATCTCAGCCGGGCTTAAGCCTGGTGTATCATCCATGAATAAGGGGGCTTCAGATAACATATGCACCGCTGAAGTCACGCGCGGCCAGTCATCGTCTGTTAATTTTCCGGTGCGAAGTCTATGTTGATCAATGCGGCCTAAAGAAGACATCATACGCATAGCAAGTGAATCTGAGGGCATTTCCATTGAAAAAACTAAGACGGGCTTTCCACCCCGGATAGCAGCATGTTCAGCCATATTCATAACCAGGGTTGTTTTACCCATAGATGGCCGACCGGCAACAATAATTAAATCAGAAGGCTGTAATCCTGAGGTTAATTCATCTAAGTCAGTTAAACCGGTAGCTAGGCCTGTAATTGCGTCACCATTATGATAAAGCGCATCTATTCTTTCAACGGTTCTCACTAAAATGGACTTAATACTTTCAGGTCCCCCATCACCCCCTGTTTGCTCAGCAATAGCAAATACTTTGGTTTCGGCAAGATCTAGTAGCTCAGTCACTTCGCGGCCCGCAGGATTATAGGCAGCATCCGCAATATCACTTGCTACACCGATTAACTGTCGTTGTACAGATTTTTCACGCACTATGTCTGCATAAGCAGAAATATTAGCCACACTTGGGGTGTTGCTAGCTAGTTCAAATAGATACGTCTCGCCGCCTGCTTGATCAAGTTCATTACTCGTTTTTAAGGTATCAAGTAAGGTCACAACATCAAATGGCTGGCTTTTGCGAGCTAGGTCAACAATAGCGCGAAACAAGGTTCGATGTTCAGTACGATAAAAATCTGCTTCACATAATTTTGTATTTACTTTATCCCAAGCTTGATTATCAAGCATGAGGCCACCAATGATTGACTGTTCTGCTTCTGCAGAATGCGGAGGTCTTTTTAAAGGATCAATTGTTTGCTTGTTTTTTCGTGCTAATGCTTCGGCCATAATTTTCTAATTTATTTAATTAACGTGAGTTTGCCCTTATCCTAACATTGCTTTATGCTGCTTCGAACGTTCGCAATGTCCTACATTCTACAACAAAACGTTATATTTGTTTTTTCAAACTTAACTCTATTGTAATGCTGAACAAAAAAAAAGACACACTCTTTGTGTGTCTTTAGTTAATTAGGCGAAACTTTTTTAAAACCTTATCTAACCCAGACTTGCGTACGGCCTAGGGCAGAAATACCTACATAACCCCGTACATATAGCTTATTACCTTGCACGGTTATTTTAGCACGGTATATTTTACCTGATTTAGGATCTAAAATTTGACCATCTTCCCAAACGCCATTGCCCTTGTCTTTTAAACCCCAGAGAAAACGCAAACCTAAAATAGGTTTATTTTTGAAACCACCTGGACAATTTTTGCATGTGCCACTATCACCAGGTTGTGGGTAAACCTTAACAATTGTTCCATTCAATGTATTACCTGAGACAGATAACCTAATCACCGCTCTTTTTTGTCCCGTTTTATCATCGATAGTTGTCCAATTCCCCGCAGGGGTTTGTGCAGCTATCGTAATCAGTGGCATAAGCAGCGCCATTACCATAATCGCAATTAACGATTTCCATTGGCTCATCATTTCTCTCCATACAAGTTATCCTTAAAAAGGATAAGCTAGTAATGTGTACTTTGCAAATTATGCCGAATTTTTTAAATTTCAAGTGATTAATCTTTAAGCGGTAAAAAGAACTGTTCGATATCTTGCTCGGTAATTGAACTAAGTCCACTCAATTTTTCATTTAAAATGCCTTCAAAAAGATGTTTTTTCTTATTTTGTATGGCTACTATGACTTCTTCGACCGTACCTACGGTAATTAACTTATAAACAAACACCGTGTTTTTCTGTCCAATACGATGACTTCTATCGGTTGCTTGATTTTCTACTGCAGGGTTCCACCAGGGATCATAATGAATCACTGTGTCTGCTTGGGTTAAATTTAATCCTACACCGCCTGCTTTAAGACTAATTAAAAAGATAGGGACATGTCCTTCCTGAAATTTATTAACAAGCTCTAAGCGATTTATTGTCTGCCCAGTTAATTTAAGATAGTCATAAGAACGATTTACTAATTTTTCTTCAATCAGTTCAATCATGGAAGTAAATTGCGAGAAAACTAAGATGCGCCGTTTTTCAGCAATTAAATTATCTAAAAGCGTCATTAAAGCGTCTAACTTTGCTGAGCTTTCATGAGCTACTTCAGCAGCATTGATAGAAACCAAACGGGGATCGCAACATACTTGCCTTAATTTAAGTAAGGCATCTAATAAAATAATATGACTTCTCTTCAATCCTAACTTGGCAATTGCTGACTGAACTTTCTGTTGCATGCTTATACGAATCGTTTCATAGAGATCGCGCTGGGCGCCAACTAATTCTATTTTAAGTGTGGTTTCAACTTTGGGCGGTAATTCTTTGGCAACTTGATTTTTAGTTCTGCGCAGCATAAATGGGCGAATACGGGCCATTAGTAATTCATGACGTTGCTCGTCTGTATTTTTTTCAATAGGGATTCTAAAAAATTTACGAAAATACTTACCATCGCCTAATAATCCTGGTATTAAAAAATGAAAAAGTGACCAAAGCTCACCTAAGTGATTTTCAAGCGGTGTGCCTGATAAACAAAGTCGCTGATGAGCTTTAATTTGTAGAATAATTTGGGTTACTTTAGCACGAGCATTTTTAATAAATTGTGCCTCATCCAAGATGCAATAATAAAATTGATAATTAGTAAATCTAGTTTTATCTCGCTGAATTAAACTGTAAGTAGATACAATAAGATCGTAATCATCAAAATTTTCTTCTTGTCGGCCGCTACCATGAAATACTAAAACCCTTAAATTTGGTGTACATCGCTTAGCTTCTTCATACCAGTTAGCAATAATACTTGTGGGCGCAATAATTAAAGAGGCTTGCTGCATACGCCCTTGTTCTTTCTCTAACTGTAGATGGGCTAAGGTTTGGATTGTCTTTCCCAAACCCATATCATCTGCTAATACCCCACCAAATTTACCTCGCCGTAACGATTGTAACCAAGCCAGGCCATGCTGCTGGTAATCGCGTAAATGAACGGTTAATCCTTGAGGAATAGAATTTTCTTTAAAAGCAGCAGGATTCATTAATTGTTTAATTTTCTGCCCAATAGCTCCAGCTTCTTGCCAACGTAAAGAGGTTGTAGCAAACGCTTGCTCTGTTTCATACATTAACATAAGCTGATAATGATTAATTTTTAATTGCTCATCTAGAGGATTAAATTGCGTCACATATTGCAGTAAAAACCGCAGAAGAGGTTTAATTCGGCCGAGTGGAATTTGCAATCTTTTTTGCTGAGGTAATAATAAGGCAACTTGTTTTTCATCTGATAGTTCTTCTAAATTAACTGCTTTCAACTTAGGTATTAATTTAGCAATTAAAGGGATAATATTAACAGGTTTCCCTTCGACTAAAATACCTAATTGATAGGAAAAAAAATCATTCCCCTGCTCTTGAAATTCAGAGTACCATTTAACTGCATCGATGCTAAATTCTTCCGCAAAAATATCATGATTAAATTCAACAAACCATCCCTTATTTTTTAAAATAGGTACTAATTCAGCATGTAATTTCGCTATATCTGATGCATAGCTATAATCTTTTAATACTACAGCATTTGTTAAAAATTGATGAATGTCTTGACTATATAAACTATCATATTTTAGTAAAAGCGATTCATAATAAGCTAACGTGTGTTGCTCAAATACAAAGTCTCTGTTTATCTCAATTAAATCGCTACCTTGCTCATAGTAGAGTTGCTTATAATTTTCCCGCCCTGAAATACGAATACCTCTGTAATCAAACAATAAATCACAAGTAATAATATAATTTTTAGAATCAAAGGTGCCTAAGGGATCTAACTTATCAATCTCTAACTCTTTTGCATCTAATATAAGAATTGGTATAGGCTTTATCTCTTTAATTAGTTTGTTTTCGTAAATTTTAGGCTTAGGTAACTCTGAATTAACTTTATCTATTGCTGCCGCTACGTCATGTGCTTTAGCAATAGAAACAGGTGGCAAACTTAGAAGCCATTTTAAGTGTTCACTTTGATAAGAAGTTGTTAGCTCTGCTAAAATTTGTTCCTGTTCATTATAATACCAAAGCTTATCTAGCAAAATTGGCATGAGTAAATCTTGCTTTTCTCCAATGATTAAATGCTGGGTACCATCAATATCTAATTGCCAATGGAATGTCACTTCATCATCAACTTTAAAAGCAACAGGCTCGTTAACGTCTTTAAAATAAGCCCTTCGTGTTAAAAGAATTTTTTGTAACAAAACGCTAGTAGGAATAATTAGTCGCTCAAACCAACCGTGCACATGATTTCTTAGCGCTAACGTGGTAATAATTTCATCATCTAGTTCAGTAAAAAATTGCTTGCGACTTTCGGTAATAGTATGAAAAATAATTTTTTTACTTAACCTACCGCTTTTTAAGCGCCTAGCTAATGCTAGATGAGCTGTAACGCGAGTTGCCTGTAATTCTGTCTCAAGTAGGTAAACTACGTCATGGGTAGCGCTAATGGCCTTTTTATTGTGGTTATTAATAAATGATAACTGTTGGCCAAATGGTAAGTTTTCTGCATGCACCGCTGGCTTAATAACCTTCATCTCAATTTTTTCTTTAGCTTGTAAAGCAAACAGGCTAGCTGCTGCATGTTTACAATTTTTAGCCTGGCAGCTACAACGAGCCGGCTGTTTTGGCCAAATTTTTAAATCTATATGAACATCATAAATCTGACTGGAGGGGTCTTTTACGCGCGCTTTAAGTAAACCCTCACTTAAGCGAATGTTTAATACAAAACCTTTTTTTTGATAGTCCAAACCATGCATTAAAACGGTAGGTAAAAAAACGTCAGCCATCCGTGATAACGCATCTTTCAACATAATTTAGGCCACATTAAAAATAAACCGATTATTATAGTAAAATAGTGACAATATTTAAATTAAATAAATTTTTTATTCATTAGACTAGTTTTTAAACTGTTCAGGATGCACCAAAGTCAGCCTAAAAAATTGCTATAATCATATACATTAATTTCACTTTGAACTATAAACTATACTAGACTGATTATTTTTCTTATAACTACAATGGCTAAACAATTAAATGTATTAATGGCGCAAATTAACCCAACTGTTGCGGCCATTGATGCTAATACTGATAAAGTAATTAGTATCATACTTCATTATCAAGAAGAGCATGATATTATCGTTTTTCCTGAACTCATTATCAGTGGTTATCCGGCTGAAGATTTGCTTTTAAGACCTGAATTTCATGCTCAAATCGCTAAAGCCCTAGATAAAATTGCCAGCGTTGTCAACGATTGTTATGTAATTCTTGGCCACCCTACTTTGCAGGGTAATCGCTGCTTTAATTCTGCAAGCATTTATTTTCGTGGTGAAAGGTTTGCAATCTATCACAAACAAGCTTTACCAAATTATGGCGTGTTTGATGAAATACGTTATTTTGTCTCCGGCCAATCTAAGCCATGTATTGTAACAATTGAAGGCTACCAAGTCGGTCTTTGTATTTGTGAAGATGTCTGGCTTAAACAACCCGTTGATGAACTCATTACGGCTGGCGCCGATACCATCATTTGTATTAACGCGTCTCCTTTTGAATATAATAAGTATCAGTTACGCGAAGATTTAATTCGTGAACATGTTAAAAAAGGAGCTCCTCTTCTGTATGTTAATGCTGTGGGTGGACAAGATGAGCTAGTGTTTGATGGGCAATCCTTTGCTATGGATGAAACGGGTAAGGTGTGTGCTCGCGCAGCAGCGTTTAAAGAAGAATTCACCACCGTTACCTTACATGAAAAAAAATTAACAGGCCCTATCACTCCGTTGTTAGACTTAAATGAATTAATTTATAAAGCCTTAATTTGTGGCACCAAGGATTATGTGGAAAAAAATAATTTTCCCGGCGTCTTACTAGGCCTTTCAGGTGGTATTGATTCTGCATTAACATTAGCCATTGCAGTTGATGCCTTAGGACCAAATCGGGTGCAAGCCGTGATGATGCCATCTCGTTATACGGCTGAAATGAGTAATACTGATGCCCAGCTACAAATTGAGGCGCTAGGTATTAAAAGCGAATTATTACCAATTGAATCTGTATTTGAAAGCATTTTAACTACCTTAGAACCAACCTTTGCTGGATTACCTAAAGACATTACTGAGGAGAATATTCAAGCACGCATTCGTGGTTTATTTTTAATGGCCTTATCAAATAAAAAAGGAAATCTCGTCTTAACAACAAGTAATAAAAGCGAGACGGCAGTTGGTTATGCTACTTTGTATGGCGATATGGCGGGTGGCTTTGCTGTATTGAAAGATGTGTTAAAAACGCAAGTATATGCTCTAGCTCATTATCGTAATCAATTGTCCCCAGTCATACCAGAGCGTGTCCTTACCCGCGCGCCTTCCGCTGAACTAGTAACAAACCAAACTGATCAAGACAGTTTACCCGATTATCCAATCCTTGATGCCATCATTACAGCTTATATGGAAAACAATCTTGATACGGAAGCACTTATTACTAAAGGATATGATACCGAAGTAGTGCGTAAAGTGATTCGCTTAATTAAACGCAACGAATACAAACGCCGCCAAGCTCCCCCAGGCATTAAAATTAGCTCACGCGCATTTGGCCGTGACTGGCGCTTTCCAATTACCTCGGGCTTTAAGTAACGTGAATTCGATATAACCCGCTATGGGATAGCGTTTTGCCGCTAGCCGAATACCTTCCCGTGCAGGCGGGATCCATATCCAAATTAGCATGATATTCATGTTGACCATAGATCTTCATCTACACGTAGAAGATAATCGATAAATGCTGCTTGCAAAATGAAAGTAAATCGCTAACATGAGGTAGCTTAAAAATAATAAGAAGGGATGTCATGAAAATTGCATTTTTTTCAAGCGCATTGCTATTTGCTACTACAGCAATGAGCGCAACACCAATCAATGGTTGGTATTCAAGTATCTTTTCAGGTACTAATTATCTATTTGATAATCTTAGTGTCCATAAATATGGACTTGCATTTACTGATGCCTCTTATGAGTTTGGTTATGAAGTTGGTGGGCGGCTTGGTTTGCAAGCGAATCAAATCCGCTATGAAGGGGAATTAACTTATCTCAATGCTGACTTGAGAAGATTTTATGTCAATGATATTCGTCAAACCCATGCCAGTGGCAATACAGATGCTATCTTTGCAATGGCTAATGCATATTATGATTTTCCTGATATGGTCGAAGCCATTTCCCCCTTTCTGGGAGTAGGCATTGGCTATGGTTGGATTAAAGGAAGCTTGAGTAGCCGCAATTTTTATTATCCTACCTATTCTTATTCTACTACTTATCCTGCCTATACCTATTATCGCAATTCTAGTAATGTTTTTGCTTACCAAGCTACGTTTGGCTTTACCTATAATTTCGAAGAAAACTACGCACTTAATATCGCTTATCGTTATATTGGAACCAATCGCGTAGATGCATTAGGCAAAGTCTTCCAAGCCAATTTAGCTACTGTTGGAGTTATCTACCGTTTTAATGAACATATTTATAAATAAGGGCTAGTTTATGAATTTAATTATGCGATTAAGTATTGCAAGTACTATGCTTGCAAGCAGTGCAATATATGCGGCTGAACCAGATGATGGCTGGTATGCAGGTTTTATGATTGGCGGTAGTTATTTAAATAATATTGATGTTAATATTTCTACCCTCCCTTTACTTACCATTACTACTACGACTCTTCCTTCAAATTTAACCACTGAATTTACCTATAAAGTTGGTTTCAATGGTGGGTTTCAAGCTGGTTATCGCTGGTGTGAAAATTATCGCTTTGAAGGTCAACTTTATATAAATTATAATAAACTCGAAAAAGTACAATTTCCTATTATAGGCCCCATTAGAAGCCACCAAAACCCTCTGGGCTTAAGCGTAAGTGGTAATACGGGCATGTTAGCTGGCTTTTTTAATGCTTATTATGATTTTTATACACCAGGCAGTGCAACAAATGTAGTTCCTTATGCCGGCATCGGCATTGGTTATTCTTATTTACGTACTAAATTTAATTTATATCAATTTGGCAATGTAATTACTGGTACTGACTTTCAAGAATCAACCACAGCGCCAGTTGGCCAAGGTATTCTTGGTATTAGTTATTTTTTTGATGACACGATTTCATTTGGCGCAGATTTTCGTTATTTAACAACTAATAAAATTAGCGATTTAAATGGCGGCAGAGTTGCGCTCGGATCACTTAATTTATTTATGAATTTTGGCTTTGACCAACCTACCCCATCCTAACTTCTTGCAAGACCCGTTCTTGTAGGGACGGGTAAGAATAAGTATAATCTTTAAAAATTATATTGCTTAAAATTACCTATTTAGTCTAAGATTGTTTTAGCTCCACCAAAGTCATCTCTAACGCTAAATTTCTAGCGTATTTACATCTAGCAATTAAAACAATAAATTAAAAGTTGGAATAAATAAAACGATGACGTCTAGGAAGGATGGCTTTGTCTCATTTATTTTTAATAAGATTTTTATTATGACATTTTTAATTGCACCTTCTTTATTATCTGCTGATATGACTCGTTTAGGTGACGAGATAGAGGCTGTTATGGCCGCTGGTGCAGATATGATTCATTTTGATGTAATGGATAATCATTACGTACCTAACTTAACTTTAGGCCCTTTTGTCTGCCAGCATATTATAGAGCGATTTCCTGATCTTATTGTGGATGTTCATTTAATGGTTAATCCGGTTGATGAATTAATTACACAATTTGCCAAAGCAGGTGCTAAACGTATTAGTATTCATCCTGATAGCACCATTCATTTAGATAGAAGCTTAGCGCTAATTCGTGAATTAGGCTCTCAAGCTGGCCTTGTTTTAAACCCAGCGACCTCGCCTGACTGTATTCAATGGTGCCTTAAACGACTTGACTTTGTGTTGGTCATGACTGTAAATCCAGGCTTCGCCGGGCAAACCCTTATTCCGCAAGTAATTGACAAAATTGCCATGATTCATGAGCGCTACCCAACGTTACCTATTTCTGTTGATGGGGGTGTGACTGCTCATAACATACAAAAACTTGCCCAAGCAGGCGCTACCCACTTTGTTGCGGGTTCTGCTATCTTTGCCGACAAGGATTATAAGAAGTCTATTACAGCTATGCGAACTCAACTTTCCGCCTTGTAATTTACTATGAAAACACTCCTTTTTTGGTTGTCTTTGTTTTGGTGCATATTCGTGAATGCCGCGTCAGGCGAAGCTTATATGGAGCGGTTTGCAACTTATACTAAATGGAAACAAAACCTACCAGAAAAGCCTGATAAAGATTTCTTGCTTTTTATTGATAGCGACACGCCATTGGCTAAAAAATTACGGGAAAAATGGTTATATCAATTGGCACGCCAAAAAGATTGGTCTGATTATAGTGCCTATTACAAGCAGTCTGAGGATGTCAACTTACAATGCTTTTACCATTTAGCGAATTACTATCAGGGCAAGAAAGAGATTGCCTTTACGCAAGCTAGAGCCTTATGGCTTACGGGGGACTCTCAACCCACGGCATGTAATCAGTTATTTGACTTAATGCTTAAAGAAGATAAAGCATTTAATGAAACTTTAATTACTCAACGCATCATTTTAGCGCTTGATAAGCGTAATCTTGCCCTTGCCCGTTATCTTTTAAAGCAATATAAGCCTCCTCATTTGAACGATGAAAAAGAATTAATTGCAATTGATCAAAATCCTAGTCGCATACAACGACTCACACCAAAAGGCTTAAATAGCTATTTTTATTTATTTGGCCTTAAACGCATGGTATCCATTAACATGGACAAAGCCATTAAGCTTTGGGAGCATGCCAAACATAATAGCCTTTTAAATACCGCTCAAAATCAAACCTTTTTAGCGCATGTTGCCTTATATAAGGCGATGCGTAATCATGATGATGCTTGGGAATGGTTCGCAAAAATTAAACCCGCTTATTACAATGATTTACTATTAGATTGGCAGATTCGTTTAGCCCTTAAGCGTCAGCAATGGCAGCAAGTTGAAAATCTAATTAATTATTTTCAAGATAAGGAAAAACCGTGCTGGCAGTATTGGTTGGCACGCGCCAAAGACGCAACGGGTCATCCAGAAAGGGCTAAAGAGATTTATCAAGAACTTGCTAAATCACGCCAGTACTACGGCTTTCTTGCAAGTCTGCGATTAAATAAAGCGTTTTCATTTCAAAATGAAAGACCAACACTTAATCAAACTATTTTAAAGCCTTATTATCCGGTGACAGAAAACGTCAAGTTACTTTATAACAGCCGGCAGACGCTAGAAGCTTCGCGCTTATTAAATGATTTTGTAGCTGAGTTACCAAAAGAAGATAAAAGCGCACTTCTTTCCTGGGTGGCGAATGATTTGCAATGGCATGGCAAATCACTGGCTTTAAGTAATACGGATGAATTAAGCAATCAATTATCACTGCGTTTTCCTGTGCCTTATCATGCTGTTATTAATAATTATGCTAAGAGTTACCAAGTACCACAGGAATTTATCTATGCCATCATTAGGCAAGAAAGTGGCTTTAGAGATGATGCTGTATCCAGTGCAGGTGCACGTGGTTTAATGCAAGTTATGCCAACTACTGCGAGCGTAGTAGCTAAACAGGCAAGAATTGATTATAAAGATAAAGCGCAGCTTTTTACTGGACAGAAAAATATAAACATAGGCGTTGCCTATTTAAAGCACTTGGCGAAGCGCTTTAACGATCATCCTGTTTTAATTGCCGCAGCTTATAATGCTGGTCCAAGGCAAGTCAATTATTGGCTTAAAAATCATCCTTCTAACGAAATGGATATATGGATTGAGACATTACCTTGGCGAGAAACTCGTAACTATTTAAAAAACATCATTGCTTTTTACGCTGTTTATCAGTATCGCATGCAACGCAAACCAGATATTAGTAATTTTTTAAAGCCGATCATTCAACTGAATTAAATTAACTGCGCTGGATACCGCTTTAAGCGGTATTCAGCGATGTGGCATATGTGTTATGGCAACATGTCAATCTACTGCAATCAGCAGGGCTATGCTTAGATTAATGTCTTTATATCGTAGGAGAGCAATCCTGTTCGTCGCCTGGCTCAGGAACCGACTCTTGAACTACCTCTAAATCATTACCACTAAAAAAACCAAAAAGATCCTCTTCATAACCGCCCTCATCTACCAAAGTTGGATTTACTTCAGCAAGATTTTTACCCGTAATAATAGCATGAATTTTGGCTATTAATTTATGAGATGAGACTAACGATAAATGAGTATGTCTAGGAAAAACGGTCATAGATAATGGGTTAGCCTCTACACACGCTTTGATAAATGCACCTGAAGGCACAATTTCATCGTGTTCAGCTATCATAAAATAATGGGGAATAGTTGATTTTGAAACTTCTTCCGCTAAATTCTTTAAGAATTCATGCCCAATTTCCATCTGCTTAACTGAGGCGGAGAGGGAAGATAAAGGTGGAAGTGCTAAATAAGAACCATTAAAAGGCGTACCTAATGCTATTACTGCTGCAACTTCAATACCGTGTTTAGCTGCTTCTAAGGCAGTTTTTGCAGCAACTAAACCACCTCGAGAATGACCAATTATTATTATTTTTTTATGCTTATTTACTTTAATTTTCTCTAAAAATTCTTCCGAAAAATCATCAATGCTCCTACCTCGATAACGTTTAGTAAAAGAGACTAACGTAATAGAATTAATATTTTTTAGACCCCCTTTAGCTATAAGGCGCTCTGCAATACGTGCTAACGAATAAGGGTAATCTGCTGTACCATGAATGCAATAAATTGCTGCCCCTTCATCATTATCTTTTGGTTTAAAATAAGGTATAGAATAGACATAGTCATTTGAATTAGAAGTTAACCAATAATAACTATGAATTAACGAGCCTGTAATACCCACAGGTTGATTATCTTTAATATATTTTGTTGCGGAACTTAAAAGCAGCCGAAAATTAAACATAGCTCCCTCCGTTGCTACTGACTCCAACCTTAATTTAAGAAACCATTTGAGGAAAATTACCTAGGTATCTTCTTACTATGTTAAAAGGAATTTCTCAAACATACTAGCGTTCTTTAACATAATTAAAGCCATTCATTAGAGGCAATAAATGGCTTTTATGAAAGCTAAAAACGTTTAAGAATTAACGTTGGCTTAGCAACTCATTTTAAGAACAATTACCAGCTCTATGAGCACAAACACTATTAAGTATACTTGTAAAGCGACTATCAGGAATCGAACTTCCTTGAGCTTTAGGATCAGTGCTTATATAACCATAAGAAGTAATTCCTATAATTCGGTTAATACCAGCATTTAATCCCCCAGATTGGCCAACAGAATACGCACCAAAATTCTGTACCCATGGACCTCCACTTGAGCCCCCACGCATATCAGAACCATATTCAACATTATTAGGCGCAACATTGCGAGCACTTTGAGCAGTCACTTGATGCATTTTCAGACAGCTATCAAAGTTACAAGGATAACCTAATAAATGAGCATGATTAGGATTAAGCGCTTGGGTTTGATAACCTAAGTAACCCGTGACGTTACCAATACGTTTTGCACTGCCATTCACTATATTGTCTTGCATTTCAAGCATACCGTAGTCTGCAGCATTAGGAACAGACCCGCCGCCTGTTGCCCAACTAGCTGAAACGAGTGCATATGCCCAAGTCCATACCTGATAAGGTGCAGTACCATCGCGAAAAGCGGGTATAAATATCCAGTTTGTATGATAACCAGCAGCACCTCCTGAACCACTATGCATACAGTGGCCAGCCGTTACTATAACGCGGTGCCTTATTACCGATGCTGAACAAACGAAATCCCCTTGACCTGGTTTAGTAAAAAATAACTTACCTACAGCACGGTAAGGATACGTTAAATCAGCAGATAAAGGAATTAAACGAGAGCTTGAAAAATTAAAGCCAAGGGTGCCTCGGTCAAAGCTGGCAACTCTATTTTCTTCCGTGGTATCATCTAAGAGCGATGCAGGCGTATAAAGTTGGCGAACATCTGGTTTGATGTCTTCACCTTCTGGCGGAGCACCATCGCCTGAGGCCGCCCCATCCATGGGTATTTGCCAGGCGTTTATTGGTAACTCTTGCACACTTTTATAATCGGCTACAGGCAGTGGCATCTCTTTCGCATTTTTCATACGCTCAGGTGTCCAGTAATTTAACAATGATTGCTGGTCAGTATTTTCTTTAGCTAAAAAATCTGTGGAGACATCAGCTAAAACTTGCCCAGCAACGAATAAAGCAGAAGCAGTTAACATTAATCTTAAACGCATATCTAACTCCTTTTAAATAGCTGTTTAATTGCGATGATTATACGTGTGCCACACCTTTGAATGCGTCTTATAGTTAGGTCGGTGAAAATGATTGAATTAGGCCATACTTCAGCGCTCTATATCATTTTACTTGTTAACGCTAAAATACACTCTTAGAATATGGGTATAGAAATCGCCCTAAATGTTAAGAACAATTCTTAACATGTTAAAACTTAGAGTAGGGTTTTTATAAAGTCAAAATTTATGCTCAAAAACCAGCCATTGACTTAAAATTATAATTAATTATCAATGAGTTATTTTTATAAATAGAGCAAATCCAGACAAATAATATTATTTTTTATTAAGTTTATTGGTTTAAAAGAGGTCGTAATAAAAAACAAGCGTATGCCATCTCTGGTCATACGCTTGTCCAACTCGGTGATACTTATTTAACTTGCTTGGTCTGCTGAAGTTGAGTACTCAACTGTGTTAGCAGCATTTTGTAATGCTCTTTCTCGGGCCAACTCAAGTCTACGGTTGCAAGCGATAAGTAAGCCATCAAACATCTTACTGAACGCATCATAGCAACGGTCAATCATTTTTAAAGCTTCACGTCTTGTTTCCACTGGTATAGTTCTTGAAAAGAGATTTTTTTCCATTTCTTCTTCAAACAAGGCATGTGCCATTTCTACTTCTAAGTGTGAGCTTGAAAAATATTTTAAATTTTTATCTTCGCCCGTTTTTTTAACTTGTTTCACAACTTTTTCAAAAAATACATGGCCAGATGATTCTAATGTTAGTAACAGGACAACATTCAATATTTCATCACTTGCTTTGTATATTTCTGACATAATTGAATAGGCTGCATCACGTGTTAGCTGTGTTTCTTTACTATACAACCAAGTCACATCGTCATTATTGCAAGATTTATCTGTGCTTAACTCGCCTAAGTATTTTTTATCATGAATAAACCATTTTTCATGGCCTGCATCTTCTAAGCGATGATGGCGAGCAACTTTTTTCAAGTAAGGATCGGTTACTCTTTCTTCATTTAGTCTTAAAATATCTTGGAAAGTCATAGCCCAGAAAGTAAGTTCTGGAACAAAGTAGCTGATTTCTTCAATTGTATCTAATTGTTCTAAAACTTCAAAAAAAGGATGATTCATAAACTCATGTTGCTTTGAATCAATGTATGCTTGTAAAGTTTTCATATCTGTCTCCAGGACATAAATTTGTTGGACAATTTTACTATTGCAGAAGACGTGCCAAATTTTTAAGCGATTTTAACAAAAAAACCCCTTAAAAAGCCTGCTTTTAGGGTTTTTAGACGAGGGAGAGCCTCAGGTAGCGACAAAAAATTGTCCCTGAAATCTCATTTTTTGACAAAGTTTTGACTAAAATGTGATTGTATTTTAGTACTATTTCTAATGAACTTTTAAATTCGCCAATTTTTTGTCATATTCCTCCATCAATAAATCAATGTGCGGCCAATTAAGGTCATTTATGGTTTTAATATTTGCACAAATCTTATTTAAAAACTCATTTTGTAGCTGACCAACAGCTAATGCATGCGCATAAGACACATTAGTAAACATCACCAAAGCATGCTTAGAAACATAGCGTTCCGGATAGCGATTCATCAAAATATGCTCTAATTGCTTTTTTAAATTAAATTTTTCATCACAGATATCGCTTTGGATTTCATGAAAATTATCCATAGACATTTGTGCTACAGCATCGGTATTAATTTTACGAGTTTGGTAAAAAGCAGGTAATGCATCAGCCCAATTATCATTATATTGCTGCAATGTTTCATTAAAGATTCGACAATCTTCAAAGGCACTATTCATTCCTTGGCCAAAAAAAGGCACTAAGCCGTGGGCTGCATCGCCTATTAATAAACATTGATCTTGATAATACCAAGGCGCACACTTAATTGTACTCATGTTACCCGTAGGATTATGAAAAAATTCCTCAACTAAATTTGGCATTTCATCATAGGCATCTTTAAAAAATTTCTTGAAAAACGCATTGACGGTAATTTCATTTTTTAATTTAGCTAAGCTATTTTCACCTTCATGGGCTAAAAATAATGAGCCAGTTATTGAATGATCACAGTTCGGATTTCCTAATAATAAGAAGGAAGCACGTGGCCATAAATGCAAATGCTCACGCGCCATCTTCTCAGGTGAAGCACCACTAATGGATAATTCTTTATAGCCATAATTTAAATAATCTCTTGTAAAATTAATGGCTTTTTTGTCAGACAATAGTTGGCGAACCACTGAACTTGCGCCATCTGCACCTATTAAGTGCTGATAAGATTTATTAAATTTCTGGCCTGCAGCGTCTTCTAAAATTAATAATTTTTTATCTAAGTTAATGTCTAACAGGCGTGTTGAAAAATAAAGCTTAACATTAGGCAATGCTTCTGCCTGACTTAGGAGTAATTTATTTAAGTCACTGCGTTGAATGGCGTTAATGTATTCATTTGCATGCCGCCCAAAAGGCTGGTATTTAATTTCGCCGCTCATTTCATGAATGGCACGCGCGCGCATGGGTACCATAATCTGTTCAACCTCAGGCATTAAACCAACACCTGCTAAGCCAGTAAGGCCGCGACAAGACATGGCTAAATTAATCGAGCGCCCTTTATCGACCTCCCCTAGCCGCATATCAGGCCGAGACTCGAAAAGCTCAACTTGATAGTCTCGCTTAGCTAAATACAGGCTTAATAATGTACCTGCCAATCCTGAACCAATAATGGTCACATGACTCATCCTGCTCTCCTCTCAAGTAGGACTTTCATTTTCTTTTAATTTACTTGTACCCTATATTAATTAATCCATTTATTTAATCCTTTTTACGAAAAATAGTCTTAATCTGCCTATAAATACTAAATCAAATAGATTTCACCTAAGCAAACTAAAGAGTCATTCTTTATGCTCAATATTTTTTAAACAGCAAAAATCATACCTATTTGTAAAATGATTAACTAATTCATTGTTTTTTAATAAATCCCACTTCGAAGTTTTTATGTTGCACGGGATAAATACTCTATGGCCGTCAGGCTAAGCGTCCAAGAGTCAAGGTAGAGGCAGGTAGAGGTAAATTTGGGCCCTTTTTGGAAGCGCCGAAACCATCCATGCGGCTCGATGTTGTGCATCCATGCACAACCACGTTCCAAAAAGGGCCCAAACTTACCTCTGCTGCGAGACCGTAAGTACGCTAAACATATTATTTTCTATGGTGATAAGAGAACTATTTGCTTAGCCTGAGGGCTATGGGCTAAATACTCCGACCCGGGATTTTAATTCGAAGTTTTTATGTTTTACGGTACTAGTGTTTGCTTGTTTTTAAGGCCTTTTCCAAACTGTTGAAGGGCATGGATGCCCTTCACCGAGCGACATGGAGGTGTATAGCGTGTTTGGAAAAGGCCTTAAAGACAAGTAAACACGGGCCAAATACTCAGATCTGGGTTTAATAATCATGAATAGGTAGGAAAATTAACTGAATTTAATAAAAAAGCTTAGTTTTTATTAAGCTGCGGCAGGCTATACTTGTCTAAAAATTCCTTAAGCTCATTCGGTTTATTTGGTGGTTTGAAATAGTAGCCTTGAGCATAGTCACAACCATGCTTGATAATAAATTCTTTTTGCAACTCGTTTTCTACACCTTCTGCCAATACTTCTAGGTTGAGGCTATGGCCAAGATTAATGATAGCTCTGGCAATGGCTGCATCGTTTTCTTTATTAACTAATTCACTAATAAAAGAGCGGTCAATTTTCAATTTATTAACTGGAAATTTCTTTAAGTAAGATAAGCTAGAATAACCTGTACCAAAATCATCAATAACTAATTTAGTACCCATCTCGCGTAACTGATACATGGTTTCTACTGCATGTTTAACATCTTCTACTAATAAACTTTCAGTTAATTCAAGCTCTAAATATTTTGCTGGCAAGCCTGTATTGACCAAAATATCATGGATAACCTCAGGTAAGCGTGTTTGTCTAAATTGCCGACCTGATATATTTACAGCAATTATTAAATCCTTATACCCTTCTTTATGCCAACGCATTAATTGTTGACAAGACTCTTCTAAAACCCATTTACCAATATCAACAATTAAGCCATTCTCCTCTGCCGTACTTATAAAATCGGCAGGCGAAACTTGACCTAACAAATGACTGTGCCAACGAATTAAAGCCTCAAAACCTACAACGCTATTTTTCCTTAAATCCATTAAAGGTTGGTAAACCATGTAAAATTCATTTCGTTTTAAGGCATCTCTTAACGCATTATCAAGCTGCATACGATTAATAACACGCTTATTCATTTCTTGCTCAAAGACACGATAGTTATTACGACCACTGTCTTTTGCATGATACATAGATAAATCAGCATTTTTCATTAACGATTCATAATCAAGTCCATCTTTTGGATAATAACTAATACCAATACTACCCGTGATTTTTAAATTATGTTGGCCAATTTGAAATGGTTTTTCAATGAGGTGTAAGATTTCATTCGCTGTTTGTTCAGCTTGTTTTTCACTATTAATATCTTGTAGCAAAATAACAAATTCGTCCCCCCCTAAACGGGCTACGGTATCAAAATCATTCGTCGCAACAAGTAGACGATTTGAAACGGCTTGTAACAGCTTATCACCAACGCTATGACCTAGCGTATCATTAGTTAATTTAAAACGATCTAAATCTAGAAATAGAAATGCAAGTATTGAGCCCTTCTTTTTCGCTTGTAAGATGGCTTGCTCAACCCTATCCATGAGCAAAACTCGATTAGGCAGTTCCGTTAATGAATCGTGTGTTGCCTGCATCAACAACTGACTTTCCATTTCCCGACGTTGAGTTATGTCATTAATAATACAAACATAATGTTTAACTTTACCTGAAAGATCAGCCACCGGAGCTACACTCATTTCGCACCAATAAGCCTCACCAGCACGTCTAGATGTCTCAAGCTCAACGGTCTCTTCCCGTAATTCTTTAATTGCTAGTATGACACGCTTATGATTCGCTTGATCTATTTTTTTACCATGAATATAGTCTAAATTTTGGCCTAAAATTTGTTTTTCGTTAAACCCTGTAATTCTTTCAAAGGCTTTATTAACATAGATAATAGGTAGATTTTCTTTCGTGATATCGATAATTGCTACCCCATGGGTGCTGGCTTCAATAGCTCGCTCACGAATTCTAAGCTCTTCGTCTGCCATTTGTCGTTGGGTTACATCACGAAAACTATAAACACGACCAACAATGTCATTGCCAATACGTTGTGGCTGACTATAGCGTGCAAAAATCCGACCATCTTTAAAATAAATTAATGGAAGTTCGCCCTGCCAATCAGGGTGTTCATATAAATATTGCACATCAGCAATTACCGCTTCCGGATTACTTAATTGATCTAAAATATACTCAAATCCTATACTTTCTGTTCCTGACTCTAGCATGTAAGAAGGAATACGCCACATTTCGACAAATTTTTGGTTCCAATCAACAACTTGTCCTTGGCCGTTAACCATCATAATACCATCTGTGGTGCATTCTAATGTTGCACGTAATAGAGAGAGGGATTTCTCAAGCTCAGTATTTTTTTCAAGAATTGCGCTAGTATTTACCTTAATATTTTCAGATAAGGGGGCTAAGTTGGTGCGTTGAAATTCAGGCTGCGTGCGATACCACTTCTCTAATAGAGAAGGAAGATTGGGAGTAATCTTAATGATACCTAGCTCTTCGCATACATTCGTTAAAGATGGTTCTTTACCGCGTTTCTTTACTGTCTCAGCTGCTAAGGCAACTTTTTGGTAGTCGATTTCTTGCCTGCGCATCGATCCCTCACTAAAATAACAACCATGTTAGCGACTTAATCTAAAATAATTTTTAGAAAACGCGTTACTTATCAATTAAAGTATATACTGCATTATTAATTTTTGCTTAACTTATCCAGAAGGAACGTCCATGGACAAAACACATTTTGATACACGCGCCATCCATGCAGGACAGCAGGCTGATCCTTCAACGGGCGCTGTAATGACCCCAATTTATGCAACATCAACCTATAAACAAACAGCACCTGGCGTACATTTAGGCTATGAGTACTCGCGCACAAAAAACCCTACTCGCTTTGCCTATGAACAGTGTTTAGCTAATTTAGAATCAGGCGTTCAAGGATTTGCCTTTGCTTCTGGTATGGCAGCCATTAATACTGTCATTGATTTATTAAACCAGGGTGATCACGTTATTGCAACAAATGATTTATACGGGGGTACTTACCGCCTATTTGATAAAGTAAAAACACGTACTTCAGGTCTTTCTTTTTCATTTGTTGATATGGAAAACTCGCAAGCTATAGCACAAGCAATTCGTCCTGAAACACGGATGATTTGGGTTGAAACGCCATCTAACCCCATGCTTAAACTAGCAGATTTAAGTGAGATTGCACGCCTGGCTAAACAACACAACTTAATTACTGTTGCTGATAATACGTTTGCCACCCCCTGGATTCAACGTCCTTTAGAATTAGGGTTTGATATTGTCCTACACTCGGCTACAAAATATATTAATGGTCATTCAGATGTAGTCAGTGGCGCAGTTGTGGTTGGTGACAACCCAGAGCTTATTGAGAAACTTGCTTTCTTACAAAATTCCTGTGGTGCTATTGCTAGCCCATTTGATAGTTTTTTATTGCTACGTAGTTTAAAGACCCTCTCTATTCGCATGCAACGGCATTGTGAGAATGCCATGGTACTTGCACAGTGGCTTGAGCAGCATGCTAAAGTTAAACACGTTATTTACCCAGGATTACCTAGCCACCCACAATATGCTCTAGCTAAACAGCAAATGCATGCTTTTGGCGGTATGATTTCTATTGTCCTTGATGGCAGCCTTGATTTTAGTCAGCGTTTTCTTAATCGTTGTGAGGTATTTACTTTAGCTGAAAGTTTAGGTGGGGTGGAAAGTCTCATTGAGCACCCAGCAATTATGACCCACGCTTCCATTCCACCCGAAACAAGAAAAGTATTAGGTATTGTTGATGGCTTTGTGCGTCTGTCAGTAGGTATTGAATATATTGAAGATTTGATTGCTGATTTAAATTATGCATTAGCTTAAAACTAAGGAGTGTTAAATGCGTCAGAAAAGAGGTAGCCAATGGCATGGGGTTTTATCTATTTTAGTGCTTATTACCTCAACCATTATATTTTTCATACCCATTCTTATTATGGGCTTGCTAAAATTATTTCCTAATTTACGCTTTCGTATTTTCTGTACCAAGCTCATTGATACTATCACGACTTACTGGAGTAGTACCAATAATTGGTATATTCGCTTAACAAAGAAAGTAAGATGGGAAGTCAATGGATTAGATAATTTATCCGATGATAATTGGTATTTAGTCGTCGCTAATCATCAGAGCTGGTTAGATATTGTTGTTTTACAATACGTTTTAAATCGTAAAATTCCTGTCTTAAAATTTTTTATAAAAGATCAGCTAAAATGGGTTCCGTTATTAGGGTTTGCTTGGTGGGCTATGGGTTGTCCTTTTATGAAACGCTATTCTAAAGAATATTTAACCAAAAACCCACATAAGCGCGGCAAAGATTTAGAGTCTACTAATAAGGCGATGACGTTATTTAAAAACACCCCATCAGCGGTGATGAACTTTATTGAGGGAACACGCTTCACGGCTGAAAAGAAAACAAATCAAAAATCACCTTATCATTTTTTATTAAAACCAAAAGCCGGCGGCATTAGTTTTGTTATTGCGGCGTTAGAAAACCGGGTTAAGTCGATTACCGATTTGACTATCGTTTATTCTTCTAAAAAACCAACCTTATGGAATTTTCTCTGTCATCGTATTGATACCATTTATGTCAAATTACGCCAAATTCCTATTCCGGCTAAATTTTTTGATCAATCACTCATCCATAATGAGCATAAGCAATTAGAGTTTCGTAATTGGTTAAACGAGCAGTGGGAAGAAAAAGATAAGTTAATCAAAGGACTCCAAGTGATCTCTTCTTGATTTGCTCTTACTTAAATCTCAATACCGGAGTACTTAGCCCGTGTTTACTGGCTTTTGCGAGAATTATGTAAATGTCACTACTTCATTCTTGATTAAGTTTGGGTATACTAGCAATTATCATTTTTTAGAATGTTCAATTTATGAATTCATTAGCAGCTATCATTGATGAGGGTTTTAAAATAAGTCAACAATTAACAGCCAATAATGCCCATTCTGATCTTCTTTCTGCCGTAGACGAGGTCTTAGCAGGATTAGACCAGGGCTATTATCGGGTAGCTGAATTGAAAGATGGCCATTGGGTGGTGAATCAATGGCTTAAAAAAGCTGTTTTGTTGTCTTTTAGATTGTATCCAAATCGGCCTATTGAGGCAGGGTTCTGTCAATTTTACGATAAAGTTCCACTTAAATTTACAGATTATGATGAAGGCAAATGGCAGGAAGCGCAAATTCGTGTTGTTCCGCATGCCATGGTGCGTCGCGGCGCTTATGTGGCTAGAAATACGGTTTTAATGCCTTCGTATGTTAATATTGGCGCCTATATTGATGAGGGTGCTATGATAGACACTTGGGCGACTGTTGGCTCCTGTGCTCAGATTGGTAAAAATGTTCACTTATCAGGTGGCGTAGGTATTGGCGGTGTGCTTGAGCCTTTACAAGCCAATCCAACTATCATTGAAGACAATTGCTTTATTGGAGCGCGCTCGGAAGTTGTTGAGGGTGTTATTGTCGAAAAAAACTCAGTCCTATCGATGGGTGTCTTCCTAGGTCAAAGCACAAAAATTTATAATCGACTAACAGGCGCTATTAGTTATGGCAGAATTCCTGCAGGCTCTGTTGTTGTGCCTGGAAACCTTCCCAGTGAAGATGGTCGTTATAGTTTGTATTGTGCGGTCATTGTTAAGCAAGTCGATGAAAAAACTAGAGCAAAAGTAAGTATTAATGAGCTTTTAAGAGATTATCAATAATGATTTCTATTCGTTCATTATTAAGCGAGCTTGTGCAGTTCAAATCAATTACCCCTAATGATGATGGCTGCCAAGAATATATGATGCATTTCTTTAATCAGCTTGGGTTTACTTGCTTCCAATTTAATAATCCTCCGGTTGCTAATTTTTTTGCTCATATTGGCAAGAAAGGCCCCCTGCTAGTATTTGCCGGACATACTGATGTGGTTCCTGTAGGTAATAGAGAGCAATGGCGTACTGAACCATTTGAACTCATCGAGCAAAATGGCATAGCTTACGCTCGTGGCGCTGCTGATATGAAAGGCAGCTTAGCCGCAATGATGGCTATGGCAGAACAAGTTGTTGCTAACAATCATCCCTTACAAGGGAGTTTAGGCTTCTTAATTACCAGTGGCGAAGAAGGAAGCTTATTTGATCAGGGCACCCCTTATGTGATGAGTGAATTACAAAAGCTTGGGATTCAACCGGATTACTGCATTGTTGGCGAACCATCCAGTCAATATATGCTTGGTGATACGATTAAAGTTGGCCGTCGCGGTTCATTAACTGGCAATATCACTGTGCAAGGAAAACAAGGCCATGTTGCTTATCCGCGCCTTGCGCAAAATCCTATCCATCAATTAGCGCCAGCTTTAGCCGAGCTTACAAATGCCCAATGGGATAATGGCAACGAATTTTTCCCACCCACTTCTTTGCAAATTACTCATATTCAATCAGGCGGACAGGCAGAAAATATTATTCCTGGAGAATTACTTTTACAATTTAATTTTCGCTTTTCTACTGAGCAAACAGTCACTGGTATCCAAACTCAAGTGCAAGAGTGCTTCAAAAAATATGGGATTCAATCAGTCATTAAATGGCGGCTTAATGGTGAGCCTTTTTTAACTAATCACGGAAAGCTACTGGATAACTCAATTAAAGTAATTACCGAAGTTACCGGACAAAAACCTCATCTATCTACTGATGGTGGCACTTCAGATGGGCGTTTTATTGCGCCTTATGGTGTTGAGGTCATTGAATTAGGGCCTATTAATAAAACCATTCATCAAGTCAATGAGTGCGTATCGTTAGCTGACTTAGAAGTATTAAGAGAAATTTATTTTCTAATCTGTAAGCAATTATTAATAAACTAAGTGAAACTTACGCTAAGCTGAACGTAAGTTATTAAGGCATTAAATAGCGTTAGTTCCTAAAATTGCTTTATCTGTTGAGGTATCAGCTTCGCTTAGCTTTAATTTTTCATCAACAACTTGAGTCACACAAGAGTCTGACCAAACATTTAATGCGGTTTCTAACATATCAATGACGCTATAAAAAGGTAAAATAATACCCATCAATGTAATTGGCACATTCATGCTTGCCAATAAACTAGCACTTAAGAAAAAGCAGCCCATGGGCACACCAGCATTTCCTATGGCAGCGATAGTGGCAATAATTACCCAAAGGGCCATCATAGGCAATGAAATAGCCATCCCATAATTTTGCATTAAATAAATAACGGTTGCAAAAATAAAGGCAGCGCACCCATTCATATTTAAGCTCGTGCATAAAGGTAAAACAAAACGGCTCACTTCAGGTTTAATATTTAAATTTTGCTCGGCTGTTTTCATTGTAACCGGTAGCGTACCCACTGAAGACTTAGAGAAAAAAGCAACTGATAATGCTGGCAGCATACCTTTCATTGCAACAAACGGCTTAATACCTTGCGCTCTTAGCCAAAGAGGTAAAACAATAAAACCTTGCACAAGATTAGCCAGTATAATGACTAATAAATATTCACCAATGCCTCTAATAGCCACCCCACTGCGAAACTCTATAACCGTTGTTGTTATAAATCCATAAAGGCCTAGAGGGATAATTTTGATAATCCAGCTAGTAATAACCATAAACATACTATGGGTACCACGAAAAAAAGCGGTAATTGCTTCACGAGATTTAAGCTCAGGAATAAAACGAATCGCAATGCCAAAGACAATCCCAAGTAAAAGCACACTTAATACCTGCTGCTCTAAAAAGGGGGATAAAATATTTGATGGAATTAACTGGCTAATATGCTCTAGATAGGTTAATTGCTTACCTGGTAACACGCTAGGCTGTTTAATCGTTTCTATTAAACTTGGTTTAATTAAAAGATACAATAAACAACTAATGGCTGCAGCAACTAAGGTTGTTCCTAACGTATAAGTCATCGCTCGACGCCAAACAAAGCGCAAAGAGCCATCAGTGCGATAGTTAGATAAGGTTACGATAATAGATAAAAAGATAATCGGCAAACTGATGCATTTAAAAATGCGAATAAACACATCTGAAATAAATAAACCTAGGGTTTTTAACTCAGAAATATCAGACCAGCCACTTAGCAAGCCCAAGACAATCATTAGAGAATATAAGAAGAGCGGGCTGAACCAAAATTTATTTTTAGCTTGTATACTCATGAAGACTACCTATAACTACATTCATTGATAAATTTAATTAATGACTTAACATTTAGCAGCAACAGCAACAACAGCAGCCGTAAAAGCTAGTGAGATTACAAAACCTTGTCATGAAAATAAATTTATCCATAGTTACCTTCTTGAGTTCTTTTTGAACATTAAGACCACATTTTAACACAATTTACCTTGAGATCAAGATTGATTTTTAAACAATTGCTAACTGCCTTTGCTTTAAGCGCATAATCCGATTATAGGATTCTGTGATACGCGCACTAGAAATAGCTTGTTTCTTTACTAATTGTTCAATGATATCAATAATGTCTGAGGCACTATTATACCCAAGCTGATTGGCAAAAATAAGCATATCAGCGCCAGCATTAATACTAAGGCAAAGCATTTCTTCTAAAGAAAAATAATGACTAATAGCATGCATCTGCAAGTCATCACTGACTATGACGCCATCAAAACCCAATTTTTTTCTTAGTAAATCAGTTAATATAGGCTTTGACAAGGTTGCAGGTAAACCGCTTGAGTCTAAGTGGCGATTAATCACATGCGCTGTCATGATCATGGCAGGTAATTGGCCTCTAGCAGAGAGCGCTTGATAGGGACTAAGCTCTAAGTCCTGAAACGTATCGGTTACATCGACAAAACCTTGATGAGTATCCCCTAGAGCACTACCATGCCCAGGAAAGTGCTTATAGCAGCAAGTTATATCTTGCTCAGCAAACACCTTAACAAACAGCTCTGCATATTTAATTACCTTAGCAGGTTCTGCTGAAAAACCACGTCCTAGCTTGCCGATGATACCTTCATCTTTATTAAGGTTTAAATCGAGCACGGGTGCAAAATTTAAGTTAAAACCTAACTGTTTTATTACTTTTGCCATTTGCTCTGCTTGCTTTATAAATTCGACATCAGACAATTGAGCCATTTGCTCAGGCGTTAACGTCTTAGGACAGCCTGCAATATTTTTTAATCTATCAACTGCACCGCCCTCATAATCAATTCCTATAAATAAAGGCAGTGAATCAACGAGGGTATTATTATTTTCGGCACATTGTTTTAGTTGAGCAGTTAACGCTGCTATTTGATTTAAATTTTCTAAATTTTTTCTAGGTAAGTTAGTTGCTACGTCTTTATCAAATAAAATAACCCCGCCTAACCCATCTTTAACAAGCCATTCACGCACAGGATTTGATGAATTCAATTCAAGTCCGTTAAAGCCCATGATAAGCATCTGGCCAATTTGCTGTCTTAAAGTAAGCAATTATTATCCGAAATTAAGAAATTTTTAAGAATAATACACAACTCGTTATTATAAATCTATTTATCAATCAATAAATTGCCACTTGTACAGATATCAATCAAGTTTCTTAGGCGGTATGGCTGGAACTTTACTAAAATCACAGGCACAATTATTAGTCGCTTGTGGTGGCAAAGGAACCGCTGAAAAAGCTTGAGGGTAGCATACAGGAATTTCCCACGCAGACTCACCAGGCTTAGGCGCCTTAGGCAAAGTCCAATAGTTAATGGCAGTATAGACTTCCCCTTTTTCACTTGACCAGATATAAGGCTCAAAAGTCGCTTTGTAGAGAAATTCTTGACCTGGTTGGCATGTAAATCCTTGTCTTGCCCATGATTGGCCTTTAGGCGCCGTAACTGTTACTGCCGTACTATTGTTTGCCACATCCATTACATTGACAGTCACTGAATAATCAGTCCAGCAACTATCTTTTACTAACGTAAAATAGCACTGGAAAGCAAATAGCTGACTAGAAAACACAAGCCCACTTAGCAGCAAAAATTTATGTTTAATCATAAGAATAATTTAAAAATAACGACTTATATTAAGTATAAACTAAAACTATTTAAGTCGCTTCCTTTTTTAATCCCAGTTCGAAGTATTTAGCCCATAGCCGTCAGGTTAAGCAAGTATTTCTCTTAGCACCATAGAAAATAATATGTTTAGAGTACTTACGCTCTCGCAGGAGGTAAGTTTGGCCTCTTTTTGGAACGAAGTTGTGCCTGGATGCATAACATCGAGCTGCATGGATGGTTTCGGCGCTCCCAACAAGGGACCACATTTTACTTCTGCCTGCCTCAATCTTGGCTCTTGGGAGCTTAGCCTGACGGCCATAGAGTATTTAGCCCGTGTTTGTTCAGCTAAATTAGGAAGGATACTCATAGAGGGATTGATTTTGTGTGGTCAACCCGCTATTCTTGCGCCAGAGGAGAGGTGGCCGAGTGGTTGAAGGCGCACGCCTGGAAAGTGTGTATACGGTAAAACGTATCGAGGGTTCGAATCCCTCTCTCTCCGCCACTGTTTCAACCACTTTATAATTGAATCATTAAACTTAGATCTAAGACAATATTTTATTAGGTAACCTCTTTAATAATCTATTAAAAAACATGACATTACCTATTAATTTCACTAATCTACAAAAATAAATCTTGCGTTCTTAATGTTTTTCTTATAAAAATCTCATTTTGCAGCAGAACTACAAAAAAAATTGTGCAATTTTGATTATTACTGTACAATTTGACTTGTATTAACCCAGAGATTATACAATTAGTGATTAATCAACATAACTCTATAAAAAAGCCTCTTGACGATGGTGGTTATAAACGTGGTCTAAAAGACCGTCATGTGCAACTAATTGCCTTAGGTGGAATAATTGGCTCTGGTTATTTCTTAGGCACAGGCGCCGTCATTAATCAAGTTGGGCCTTCTGTATTTATTGCCTATATATTAGGTGGGTTAATTATTTATCTAACCATGCTTTGCATGGGCGAGCTTGCAGTCGCGATACCTATCTCGGGTTCTTTTATCACCTACACAGCTGAATTTATTTCACCGTCAATAGCATGTGGCGTTGGGTGGTCATATTGGATAAGTTGGGTTGCTTATATTCCTGCTGAGTGTATTGCTGGCGGTATTATTATGGAACATTTTACAGGAGTAAACGGCTATATTTGGGCTGTTTGTTTTGGTTTATTAATTACATACGTCAATATTGCCAAAGTGGGCACATTTGGTGAAATAGAGTTTTGGTTGGCTGTTATTAAAATTTTTGCTCTCCTAGCTTTTGTTTTTTTATCGATATTAATCTTTTTTGGAATTATTCACGGACCCCAGCCAAACAGCATTATAGGTGGTAAATTTATTTTTGATCAAGGCGGATTATTTCCTAATGGCACGTTTGCCTTGTTAACCGCCATGGTATTGTTGCTAGTTAATTACCAAGGCTCAGAAATTATTGGGCTTGCCGCTGGCGAATCCATTGATCCTGCGCGCATGATTCCTCGCGCCATCAGAAACGTTACTTACCGAATTTTATTTATTTATATTATTCCGGTTTTTTGTTTAGTGCTTATATTCCCTTGGCAGAAAGCGGGTTTAGATAATTCTGTCTTTGCTGATGCACTTAATTTTTATGGCTTGCATTGGGCAGGAGCTGCTACCAGCTTTGTCACCCTGACGGCAGCTCTATCTTGCTCGAATTCTGGGGTTTACGGCATTGTACGGTCGTTAAATGCCTTAGCAAGAAATGGAATGGCGCCTCATCCTCTTAGTAAATTAAATCGTAACTTTGTTCCACAAAATGCTGGCATTGTTACCTTAATTTCAATTTGGCTTTTACTGGCTACAAGCTATTTCTTTGGCCAATCCCTCCTTTATATTGCGTTACTGCTTGTTTCAGGCTTTACAGGTGCCACAGCTTGGATTTCTTTATGCTGGGCGCAGATTAATTTTCGCCGCCGCCTTTATCAAGCTGGGTATACAACCAATGATTTACAATATAAGACCCCAGGCTCCCCTTATACAGGCATTATTGCAATCATACTTATGGTTGCCTGCCTTATCTTTTTATGCATGAATCAAGATCCTACCTATAAGATTGCTTTTATTATGGGCGTCGCGAGTTTTGTTGTTCCTATTGTTATTTACAAATTAGGCGGATTTCATAAACGAAGAACTGAGGCCATGGAACGTAACAAGCCTATTCAATTTAAAGATATTTTTCCTAATAGAAGTTAGTCTACTCAAGAAGAGCTTAGTGAGCGTTATGTCAAACGCTCACTAAGCAAATAAATTTACTCTAAGTCATTACGCATTGCTGCATTCTTTTTAACCAGACGCCGTTCACGCCACCCTTCAATAACAACATAAAATACAGGAACAACAAGTAAGCTTAAAATCGTTGCAACCAGCATTCCACCTAATACCGTTGTGCCTATAGAATGCCGACTTGCAGCACCAGCACCTGTTGCTAAGGCTAGAGGCAATACTCCTAAGATAAATGCAAATGCAGTCATTAAAATAGGCCGCAAACGTAAACGCGCTGCATCCATTGCAGCTTCTATAATACTTGCACCGGCGTCTCGCTTATCCTTGGCAAATTCGATAATAAGAATGGCATTCTTCGCAGCAAGCCCAATTAACAGTACTAAACCAATTTGCGCATAAACATCGAGTGCCAAAGAACGTATCATAAGTGCTAATCCCGCGCCTAATAAAGCAAGAGGAACTGCAAGCAGAATCATAAAGGGCATAGCCCAGCTTTCGTAGAGAGCTGATAAGAACAGGAATACAAAAACTAAGCAAAGTATAAAGATAAGTGCTGCAAGATTTCCAGCTTTTAATTGTTGATAGGTAATACCAGTCCACTCATAGCCAATTCCAATCGGAAGCACTTTGCTTGCTACCTCTTGAATTGCATTCAATGCCTGCCCCGAGCTATAACCTGGCGCAGGCCCGCCTGTCACCAGGGCAGAGGTATAAAGATTATAATGCGGAATATTAAATGGCCCGTTTATCATTTTAACCCTCACTAAACTTGATAGGGGCACCATTTTTCCCGCATTACTTTTAACATATAATTTTGTAATATCAGCCACATCGGCACGTGACTGACCTTCTGCCTGCACCATAACACGATAAGTTTGTCCATATTTAGTAAACGTATTAACATAATATGAGCCTAAATAAGTCTGCAAAGTAGCAAGTAAATTGGTAATTGAGACATCAAGCGCTTTTGCTTTTGTCCTGTCGATATCTAAATATAATTGAGGCACATCGGTGTTTAAATCAGAAAATAAACTTTTTAACTCTGGGCGCTTATTGCCTTCAGCTACCAATTCATTAACTGCTTTAGCTAAAACATCAACGCCTAAATGATTTCTGTCTTCAACCTCAAGTTGAAATCCACTCACAGAACCTAAACCAGGAATAGCAGGCGCATTCATAGCGACAATCACGGCATCATTGATTTGATTAAATTGCTTTTGCATAGTAGCCATGATGCCGATTACATTTAACGCAGGCGTCGTGCGCTCTTCCCAAGGTTTTAAGATAACAAATATCACGCCTGAGTCAGGCTGATTAATTGAATCAATAATATTATAACCATTAACAGCAATGCTACTGGCCACTCCCTCCGTTTTGCCTATAATTGTCTGTGCTTTATCAATGGTTTGTTCAGTACGGTAAAGAGAAGAGCCATTAGGCCCCTTAATCATAACAATAAAATACCCCTGATCTTCCTCTGGGATAAACCCTGTCGGCAGGTAATAAAATACAAATGCTGCTGCTACACCTAATAAACAAAAAATAAGCAAGACTAATTTTCTATACTCAATGCATCTCTTAACCGCATACTGGTAGTAAACAAGTAATTTCTCATAGCCCAATTCAAACCAACGAAATAAAAAGAACTTATTTTCTTTTTTTTGTTTTAAAAGAAGGCCACACAGTGCAGGTGTTAATGTTAATGAATTAATTCCTGAAAGAGCTACCGAGAAAGCAATGGATAATGCAAACTGATTATATAAACTTCCTGTCATCCCAGGTATAAAAGCTACAGGGACAAACACCGCTAATAAAATTAATGTCGTTGCGACAATTGGCCCTTGCACTTCTTGAGTCGCTTCAAGCGTTGCTTCTCTTATATTAGTAAAACTTTGCTCTAATTTCTTCTCAACGTTCTCAACAACCACAATCGCATCGTCAACAACTAAGCCAATAGCTAACACTAAGCCTAGAAGACTTAATATATTAATAGAAAACCCAAACGCCTCTAATAGCGCAAACGTACCTATTAAAGAAACAGGTATAGCAATGCAAGGAATTAACGTGGTTCGCCAATTTTGTAAAAAAACAAAAACGACTATAAAAACTAAAACAATGGCCTCAAATAAAGTAATCACTACCTCTTTAAGCGCTTCGCGGACGAAATTGGTTGTATCGTAAGCAATGGTATAAGTCAGGCCTTTGGGAAAGCTTTTCTTTAATTCTTCCATCACTTGGCGCACGCTATTGGCTACTTGAATTGCATTTGAACCAGGTAATTGATAGACACCGATACTTGCAGTTGCCCTACCACTAAAATTTGATGTGGTTGTATAAGTTTCAGCGCCCATCTCAACGCGGCCTAAATCTTTAACGCGAACTATCTCGCCATTTTCTTTTACTCTGACAATTATGTCGGCAAACTGATTAACTTCACTTAATTGACCTAAGGTTGAAATTTGATATTGAAAGGGTACATTTTTAGGTACAGGCGGCTGCCCAATCACGCCAACTGCAGCCTGCTGATTTTGCTCAAGCACCGCCTGAATCACTTCTTGAGGCGCGATTTCCATGCTAGCTAATTTATTAGGATCTAACCAAATACGAATCGAATACTCTAATAAACCAAAATTAGTAATACTACCTACACCAGGCACGCGCTGCAGTGCTGGCGTTACTTGAATTTGCGCATAATTACTTAGAAACGATTCATCAAAGCTATTATCATTACTAAGCAAGTTTACAACGACCACCATGTTCGTAGAAACTTTTTGGATAGTGATACCAGATTGAGTGACCGTTGCAGGAAGTAACGGCGTTGCTGTATTGGTATCGTTTAAAACATCTACCGCCCCAATATCGATATCATAACCCACATCGAAGGTTATATTTATAACAGAATTGCCATTATTGGTACTAGCAGAAGATATATAAATCATACCTTCAACACCATTAATATTATTTTCAAGTGGGGTTGTTACAGTATCTGCTACAACACCGGCCCCGGCCCCTAAGTATTGTGTGCTTACTTGTACTACAGGTGGAACAATAGAGGGATACTGCGCAACGGGCAGAATAAGAATGCAAATACCACCAATTAATACCATAAGGATAGCAATTACCATTGCAAATATAGGACGGTATATAAAAAATTTAACCATAATTAATGCATTCCTATTTGCTTACTTGGGGTATAACTTCCATGCCTGGTTGAATTTTTTGTAACCCATTTAAGATAACCATATCCCCATCTTTAAGGCCTGATTTAATAATATAATTCTCGCCTTCTTGCCCTGAAATAGTAATGGTACGTGACTGTACTTTATTGGCACTAGTAACAACATAAACAGAGCGCAATTCTTGCGTTTGCACCACAGCTAATATGGGTACCAAAATGGCAGGGCTTTTATCTGTTAGGGTTAACCTTACATTGACATAAATTCCTGGTAGGAGCAAATTTTGGGGATTATCTACAACGGCACGCATTAAAATAGTCGAGGTAGAAACTTGAGCTTGATTATTTATCAAATCCACTTTGCCGTGAAAAACATCCTTCTTATCATGGGGTAAGGAAACCTCCACTTTAAAGGGCATATTAGCCCGATATTGTAGAAACTCAGAATAATCACTTGTGCTAGGATTAAATTCAACATAGATAGGATTTAGCTGTACCACATTAGCTAATAATGTATTTTCAGTGCCCCCAACTAGATTTCCCACATCCACGTATTTATGGCTAATGATGCCATCAATGGGGGAATACATTGAGCAATAACTTAAATTAATCTTTGCTTCTTCTACTTCTGCTGTTTCAATTTCCACTTGGGCAACTGCTTCCCGATATTGAGCTGTTACCTCATCAAAACGTGCTTTTGCTACATCCCCTTTTTTAACCAGATCGCGCATGCGTAAAAATTCAATTTGTTGATACTCTTTTGCTGCGATGCTTTTAGACAATTGCCCTTGCGCTAAATTTAGCTTAGCTTCAAATGGCTTAGGATCAATGACATACAACAATTGGTTTTTTTTAACCAATTTCCCTTCAACAAAATTCATTTTAATTAAAAAACCTTTGACTCGTGCTCGAATATCAACGCTTGCTATCGATTTAGTGATACCAATGTATTCTTTATAAATAGGAATATAAGAAGTTTTTACTTGAGTAACAGTTACTTTAACCTTAGGTTGAACAGCGGGAGGTTTTGCGTCAGAACAGCTTACTAATAGAACAAGCAGAGTGACTTTAGCTATCCTTTTCAACTGTCCTGGGACTTGATGCACTCTACTTATCATTCATTATTCCTTGAATTACTAAAGCCCTACCTTGGTACGTCTAATTGCAAATATTAGTAAGTTAATAATAAGTTATAACGGTATCTTTAGGTATTGTCTATACTCTAAAATACCGTATCCATTTGTGATTTAAATTCAGGTACTAAGCTTTTTAGTAGAATATGCAATTCATCGTTATGATGTTTATCACAGGCAGCAGCGAGTAAGCGAATAGTTTGAGCAAGCTCGTTCCAATCAATTTTGCGAAATTTTGCTTTGAATAATTTCTCATGCTCTGTCTGGGTTAATTCCTCTGATTCATGGAATAATTCTTCAAATAATTTCTCGCCAGGTCTTAAGCCAGTGTACTTAATTTGAATATCTTGCCCTGGTACTTTGCCAGCTAACCGTATTATTTGCTCAGCTAGATAGCTAATTTTTATTGGCTCACCCATATCCAAAACAAAGATCTCACTGCCTGAACCATTAATCATCGCTTGCAAAATAAGCTGACAAGCTTCGGGAATGGTCATAAAGTATCGTTGGATATCAGGGTGAGTCACGGTTAAAGGACCGCCCTGCTGCAATTGTTTTTGAAATAGCGGTACCACACTACCTGCTGATCCTAAGACATTACCAAATCTTACGGTAATAAATTGCGTTTCTGTTGCTCGCTCATTTAAATTTTGACAATAAATTTCGGCAACACGTTTTGTTGTACCCATAACATTGGTAGGATTTACTGCTTTGTCGGTAGAAATTAAGATAAATTTTTCAGCAGCCACATTAACACTCGCTTCTGCTACAATCTGCGTTCCTAAAACATTATTTAGTACCGCCACCCTAATTTGATCCTCAAGCATTGGCACATGTTTATAAGCGGCAGCATGAAAAACAATATGAGGTTTAAATTTACCAAAATGAAAATTAATTGCTACAGCATCTGTTATTGAAATTAACACTGGCATAATAACGGCATGAGGGTAAGCGTTTTTAAGTTCTTGCTCAATTTTATATAAATTAAACTCTGAGTTATCAACAATAAGTAATTTACTCGGTTTTAATTTCATAATTTGACGACACAATTCCGAACCAATTGAGCCACCTCCGCCTGTTACAGCAATCGGTTTATCATAGATGGCTGCACCAATCTTACTCCAGTCTAAATGAACTTGATCTCGTCCTAATAAGTCTTCAATATTTACTTCACGTAAAGCATTTACTTTAACCAAGCCCGAAGCTAAGTCAGATAAACTAGGTAGGGTTTGAAAAGGAACTTTACACGCTTCACACAAATTAACGATACGCCGCATCGCTGCAGAACGTGCTGAAGGAAGCGCTATGAAGATTAAATTAACCGCATTAGCTAACACAAGCTCTGGCAACTCTCTCGTTGAACCTAAAACCCTAATTCCATGAATTTCCAAGCCTCGTTTACCAAGATTGTCATCTACAAAGCCAATAGGCGCATAGGTAAAGGTTCTCTTCATGTCACGTGCTAAGCTCTCCCCGGCATGACCTGCGCCGATGATTAGTACCCGATAAATAGAATTATTCGACACATTGCGATTGTTTTTTTCGCGATAAGTACGCATAAGTAATCGGCCACCACATAATAAGGTGGTTAAAATAATACTGTATAAAGGCAAAACTGAACGAGGAATATGCTTTAAAAGCGAGGTTAAATAAAGCACGGGCAGCGTTAAAACAATCGCTATAATAACTGCCTTAATTATGCGAATCACGTCATTGATTGATGAAAAACGCCACAGACCGCGGTAAACTCTAAAATAATAATAGCAACCTATTTGACAGAGCATTAACGTTGCGAGTGCAGCTAGCGCATATTTACTGGTAAAATTATTAGGAAACGGTTTCATATTATACCGTAACCAATACGATAAGTACCATGCCACCGGGATTGATAGAATATCAAAGGCAATCACTGGCATTTTTTTATAAATTTTAATCAAAATTAATTTCAGGGTCTGCATTGGTTATCCAATCCTTTTTATTTATTAAGGTCAGCCACCTTATTGTTATTTGTCAAGGTATAAGCTTTAAGCTAACTATAGCGTTACCCACTAATTGCTCTAAACCCATATAAAGAAAATAAGCTTATCTTACTACATCTTTAATCTAATGCAGTATATATTTCGTACCGATACCTTAAGTCTTTGTCCGTTGTTTGCAGCGTGGTTTGATACACATAATCTTTATTCGTTTTTAAACGATTGGAGAGACAGGCATCAACTGGTGTATAAATTACCCTGCCTTTTTCCACCAATGAGGTTAAAATAATTACTTTTGGTTTTTGCTGAAATGTCTTTATACATTGTTGCCAATACATATTTTTATCAGGTTTTTGTGTCATTTCGCGATTATTTAAGCAATAAGAGTCAATAAAGGTTAATGAACTACGGTAGGGAATTAAACCACTATCAGCTAAGAGGACTTGATTAGGCGCTGAAATATTTTTATCAAGCCATAGGCTAACTTTTTCTCTTAATAACTGCCCGCCCTGGGGAGCCTTTGCAAAATACCTAAGATTAGGTAAACTCATCATCGGTATAAAAAGAAAACCTACCCAGCTTGCGAGTATGATTAAAATAAATTGATAATAGTCACTTTGCTCTTTATTGTTTAAATACTTAGAAAGCAACGTCCCTAGTCCTTTTAAACTAAGTGGTAAAAGTAGAATAAAAGCAGGTAGAAATAAACGATTAGCAAAGGCCACAACAGGATCAGCACTGATTAAAAGTAGCAAATAGATAATGCTAGGCAACCAAAAGTAATAATGTCGCTTATCAGTAGCTTGCCATATTGCAGGTATTGTTAATAATAAAAAGGGCCAAACAAAATGCAAATAATTATTATCAAGCTGGCCAAAATAAGAATCCATAAGGCCTTTACAATAAACTGGATTAGGAAATAGACGGCCATAGTAATACAAGCGCCATAAAAAATAAGGACTGTAAAGTAAGCCAAACGATAAAATCCCTAACAGTAGCCCTTTTGTATAAATCTTGCTATTTCTTGGCCTATCAAACCAAGCTATGCCATAAAATAAAATAGTAAGAAACGGGCCTTCTGGCCGAGTGAAACTTGCTAAGGCTAACAAAATACCAGCGGCTGCAAATCCTAATTGATTACTTTCACCCCGAGGCTTTGGATAGGCCTGATAACCGCTTGCTTTAAGTAATATAAATAAAGATAAGCAAATTAAGGCCTGATAAGTTGTTGTTTCAAGGCCGCTCACAGCCCAAATGATCTGGCCACTATAAAGCAACATGCCAACGCAAGGAAGTAACGCCAAACTTGGAATAAACCAAAAACGGGAAAGCAAGTAGACACCATAGGTGGTAAGCAATAACCCTATCCAGCCAATGAATTTAAGCACAAACACAGGATTAAGCCCTACTTTGATAGCCAAGGCTGCTAAAACTACAAAACTAAAATTAGAATAACCTTCAACAGGCGACTGCCCTATATTCCATAATAGTCCTTGGCCATTGGCCCAATGCTTAGCATAACGCAGGCTAATATACATATCATCAATGGTAAATGGCCAAATTGCAGCAATCTGTAAAACGAGTAGATAAACAAAAATAATAATAAGTAATAAAAAAAGCCACTTCCTTTTATCCATTAGCAAGAGCCACCAAGGTTAACGAAATAAAACACAATAAATTAAAGCGAGATAGTGCATCATCAAAAAAGATTGAGATAGGATCATCATCAAAACTCGTGCGGGTAGAAAGCCAGGCAAATCGCCAAATTCCTATCGCTGCAAAAGGCAACGTTATAAGAAAGTAAAAGGATTCATCGCGAACAAGCAAAGTATAAAGTAAATAAGAAATAAACGAACTAACCGCGGTAATCGTAATTAATAGATCAAGCGTTGACTGTGAATAGCGCTTTAAAACCGCTCTTGTTTCGCTATTTAAACTTAGTTGTTTTTCTAATCTTCTTTTGCAAAAAGCAATAAATAAACTAATTAAAGTAGCTGTAATAGTTAACCACCAAGATATGGGCAAACCGATACCTATTGTTCCTGCTAAAACGCGCAACATAAAACCACTTGCGATACATAAAACATCTAATACAGGAATTTGTTTAAGAATATAGTTGTAAGCTAAATTAATGATTAAATAAATACCTAAAATAGCTGCGAGAATACTCGATATTAACCAAGCAAGTAATATTCCTCCTACTAAAAGAAAAATTAACAGACTGACTGCCCAAACTAAGGAAATTTCACCAGCGGCTAAAGGACGGTTACATTTCTGCGGATGCGCCCTATCATGCTCGCGGTCTTGTAAATCATTATAAATATATACCGCACTTGATAACAAACAAAAAGCAAGTGCTGCTAAGAATGCACTTAAAAAATACTCAGGCAACCCTGAATAAATAACGCCTAGAAAAATAAATGCGGCCTTACTCCAATGAGATAGCCTTAATAAATAAGCAATTTTTTTTAATGAGGGCATGCTTTTTACCTACGTTTATCGAATTCTTACTATATCATTTGCCATCTTTTTTCTAAATAATGCGCTAAAATTTCTAGAGAAAAAAATAATTAAATTGCATTTTTTTAGTAAACACTCGTAATATAAAAAGACGCTTACTCAACATTGGAAGTGAGGTAAAAATGCATCTAATTCTTGCTGATAGCTTTTTGAAAAAGCTACTAACTCTTCGTTCTGATTATGAAAGTCGCACCAAACTAAACTTAGAAACGTCACCTGAGCCTTATACTGTATCATTATTTTTTGGCAAAAAAGATATTAAAACCCGTCTCAAACAAATATCTTTTATTGAAAATTGGCTAATTATTCTCAGTAGCCAGCTAAAACCAAACTTAGACTTCACGTGTGAAGAAGAAATACAAGCGCACCTAATGGGACTAAGAATGTTGGTGGCTACTGCTTTTTACATTCGCAATCAAATCGATGATACTTATACTATCCGTAGCGGTATTAATGCCACCCTAGGTCTTTTATTAGAAGAAGCCTTATTATTGTGTTCTAGCAATCTAGTTGATGAAGAGACCTATGCGTGTTGCTTACTAGCAACTCAACGCTATCTCCGTGATAATCAGTTACAAACTATAAATAGTATATTATCTAAGAGAAATAACAATGCTAAAAATGCTTATATTTCAGAAATTGAATGGAACAAATTTACTATTTTTATTAATCAGCAATGTAATAATTTAGATAAAAAATGGCACAAGGATTACCCAATTACCGCCATCATGATGCCTTTATTTGCCCTACCCATGGCCGCAGCCGGAACTTCTATAGGTTGGTTAGTTGGCGATCTAACAGCAAAATCCTATTCCTTATTACCAGCTCGTCATGCCGTTACCGCGCTTTTTGGCAGTGGCTTAATTTTACTTATGGGCTCAACATCGAGTATGGGTATTATGCTCTTAGCACCTACCTATGCCGGTAAGTTGTTTGATACATTTTTTGGTGTTTCATTTGCATACGTTCTAGGTTCCGTGATGCGTTTATTAGGCACAGGTGTTGGCTGGGGTGTGGGCATGACCCTAGATTTAACCTGGAAATTACTCTGTAATGCCTGCTCATTACTTACTAAAGCCATGATTAGTCAAGCTAAGCTGCCGCCTATTACTGGCTTTAATTTAGTTAATGGCCATCGGGTAGTCAATGGGATTGAATTAGCTGTGATGGATTTAATAGAAATAGAAAAAATTAAAAGTAACAATTATGAAGCACATCCAATTACATTAAATATGGCGGAAGATGGATTTTTGATTAAAATTGGTGATGAAGAAGCTAAAATAAAGTGGCAGGTTTCCGAAAAAGATCCTGTTTATCTACAAGAACTAATGACTAAATTGAAGGCAAGTGAAGGGTTTGCTACCGTTGAAAGCTTACCAGAGGAAAAACAAGAGCAGATGTTATTGCCTCATTAGCCTCACCATTATTAGGAACTCAAACTATAGGCCAATTGTTGCAAGCTTGGCCTACATTAGTTTTATTTAAATTAACAAAATGCTAGCAATTTTAGCGATGGGCATAGCAAAGGATTAAGTTTGAGGTCTTTGATAAACCTTCAAAGCACAAAGATGTGCTTTGAGAGCGCCAGGATGGCTTCATGCGTGTTTATCAAAGACCTCAATTTAAGCCTTTGTTGGCACGGACTATTCATTAAAACAGGCTTAAACAAAATTCTCACTATCAATAAATTGATGGGTTAAGGTAAATTGCGCAGCCAAATGGTTTCCTAATGCTTGAATACCATAACGTTCAGTTGCATGATGACCACAGGCGAAATAATGAATACCTAATTCCTGCGCTTGATAAAACGTTCTTTCAGAAATTTCACCACTTATATAAGCATCTACGCCTAGGGCGTGCGCCTGTTCGATAAAATCTTGGGCAGCCCCACTACACCAAGCGATTGTTTTAATAGATTTATCCGTGCCCGCAACATGAATTGGTTTTTGCCTTAACTGCTCTGTTAATAAGGTTGACACTTCTTCACGAGTTTTATTTAACGCAAACGCACCTGACCACAATAAATTAGCCGTATTCTGTACGCAATGTTGGTTAATTTCCTGCAAACCTAATAGTTGACCAAGACAAGCATTATTGCCTAACTCAATATGACAATCTAGAGGTAGGTGATAAGCAAACAAATTAATATTAGCTGCTAATAAATCAGCAATGCGGGCGCGCTTCATTCCTATAATAGTAGGATTTTCACCGCGCCAAAAAAACCCATGATGCACAAGTAAGGCATCAACTTGCAAAGTACTAGCCTCTTCAATCACGCGTTTTGAGGCTGTTACAGCTGTTGCAATACTTGTGATTGTTTCCTTACCTTCTATCTGTAAACCATTAGGTGCATAATCATTAAAGTTTGAACATGCCAACAACTTATCAATATAACTTACTAACTCTTGACGCAATATCATCTCATAGACTCTCGCTCTCGCTCTATCTCTGCACCTAACATTGACAATTTTGCTTCGATGCGCTCATAACCTCTATCTACATGATAAACACGTTCAATTTTTGTTTGACCTTCTGCCACTAAGGCTGCAAGAATTAAACTTGCCGAAGCCCGCAAATCGGTTGCCATAACTGGTGCACCTGTTAAATGCTCCACACCATTTATCATTGCCGTATTACCATTAAGTTGTATTTGAGCACCCATACGCTGCAATTCTTGTACATGCATAAACCGATTTTCAAAAATATTTTCTGTAACCGAAGAAGCACCCTCAGCCACTGCATTCAACGCCATAAATTGAGCTTGCATATCAGTAGGAAAAGCAGGATAAGGGGCTGTAATTATATTAACCGATTGCGGACGTTTCCCATTCATATTTAATGAAATCCAATCCTCGCCAATGGTTAAATCAGCTCCTGCTTCTTCAAATTTACATAACAAAGATAAGAGATTTTCCGGTTTAACGTGGCGCACCGTTACCTTACCGCGAGTAATTGCCCCAGCAGCTAAGTAAGTGCCTGCTTCAATGCGATCAGGCATTACGGAATAGACACCCCCGCTCAACGCTTCTACACCTTCAATTTCAATGGTTGCACTTCCTGCACCTGAAATCTTAGCACCAATTTGATTTAAAAAATTCGCTAAATCGACAATTTCTGGTTCACGTGCAGCGTTTTTAATCGTCGTTTTTCCCTCAGCTAGTACAGCAGCCATCATAATATTTTCTGTACCTGTTACTGTAACTGTATCGAACAATAACTGCCTACCTTGCAAGCGTCCTTTTTTGCAGCGGGCTTTAATAAAACCATTCTTAACCGTAATATCAGCGCCCATGGATTTTAACGCCTTTAAATGTAAATCAACAGGTCTTGTACCAATAGCGCAACCGCCAGGTAACGATACATCTGCTTTACCAAAACGTGTTAACAGCGGGCCTAGGACTAAAATTGAAGCACGCATTGTTTTAACTAATTCATAGGGAGCAACAAATCTCTCGACATTATTTGAATCAACCTGTACATTTCTTCCTTCATCAACACTAATTTGCACACCTAGCTGTCTAAGCAAAGCAAACATGGTATTAACATCTTGCAATTGTGGCACATTACGAATCGTGATGTTATCCGTAGCAAGCAACGTGGCAGCCATAATGGGTAGTGCTGAATTTTTAGCGCCTGAAATAAATACTTCTCCATTTAAAGGTTTATTACCATTAATGATCAACTTATCCACGTTTATTCTCCCATTCTTCTTTTGTCCAGGTTTTCATACTTAGGGCATGCAGCATTCCAGAAGTAATATAATCTTTTAACTTCCCGTAAACCCATTGTTGCCGCATGACAGGAGATTTGTCTTTAAAAGCTTCTGATACAATAGTAATTTGGTAATGATAGCCATCACCTTCAACTTTGGCATAATAAACATCTTCTATATCGCGTAATTGTTTTTCTAAGGCATCGTTAGTTAACATAACATCTCACTTAACAGTACTCTTACCAGCCGAAGCTGCCCCTTTGTTTAACAGCAAAATGAATTACTGTAAAGCCTTATCTAAACGTTGAAACTTTTATAGCTAATCCTTTTAGAAACATCGGCAACTCACTTGCAAGACTTGAGGTTAATTTATAAAAAAATTAGCAAGTTTATGTTGTAAACCTGATAAAGTACAGTTTCTCTAAAACAAAAATGTAAAAAATAATTACAGATCATAATTTGCAGCTTAGAAAGCTAGAAAATAGCGTGAGTGCAACACCAAATATCATGTAAGTGTTTGGGTTACTAAACGAACGTTTGATTAAAAGAGATGAGTTTAAGGAAAAAATAATTATTATTTTTTCCTTAAACTTAAATTAACCAGACTCCCTAAGATTGTCTGAAACCTTAAGGCGTCATCACTCCTGATGCTCTTCTACTAAGATTTGATCAACGCCGCAGAATTCTGCTAAGGCAAAAATAGCGTTGGTAATGCCTTTTATCTTGCCCTGCTTATTGTAAATACGCGCTAGCCTTTTAAATTCAATTAAAAAAGCAAGGCCTGCACTATCACATTGAGATACCTTGTTAAGATCGATAGTCAATAACTTTCCTGTACTTGAGCAACAGTAATCCAGTAATCGCTTTCTCTCTGCTTCAACAGTTGTAAATAGTAAATGTTCAGCAGGAATAAAAGAGGATGAATTCATGCTTAAGCAGCCTTTTTATTACTACGCTCACGCATTTCTTTGATTAGAGTTTGCATATTAGACGATTGCAAAGCTTGGGCAAACTGCGAACGGAAACTTTGTAATAAGCTTACTCCTTCAACACTTAAATCATAAATTTTCCAATCACCATTTTTAGCAACTAGACTGTAATTAAGGGGAATATTCTTACCATTAGAACGAATAATGAGACTACTTACTCTAACAAAACGTTTATCTAATGAACCTTTAACAGGTAAAAACTTAATGGTTTCGTTAGTATATTCTGCTAAGGGATTAGAATAAGTACGAATTACCAATTGAGTAAATGCTTGGGCAAATTGGCTACGCTCAGCCGGTGTTGCTTTATTCCAAGCTTGGCGACCTAAAACCGAACGTGCCATGCCATTGACATCGACTTTAGGCAATAAGTGGCGCTCTACCGCTTGATAAATAATAGAATGATCTTGTTTTAAGCTTGCTTTATTTTGCTTAAGTGTTGAGAGAATTTGATCTGCCGTATCTTGCAACATAGGAATAGGAGACGGCTGAGCCCATATACTTTGCATAAAACACAAGGAAAGACCAATAACAATTAACTTTATTATTTTCATGCTCCACCTATTTTTTAATATTAAATAAAAGTTGACCTATTAAATTTTCAAGAATAATTGCTTCTTGCGTTTTAGGAATTTGATCACCCTCTCTTAAATAAGGATGATCATTATTACTATCCTCAAAGCCAGGCACAATACTAATATAATTAGAACCTAGTAAGCCTTCCGTTAAAATACGCGCTGTCGCATCTTCAAACGGAATGTGCTTATCAGATCGCAATAGCATAGTCACTTTAGCATTGAGTTCACTAGGCTGTAATTCAATATTAGTTACTTCACCTACTTTAACACCTGCAATTGTCACAGGTGCTCTTATTTTAAGACCACCAATATCCGAAAACTCAGCAGTGACATGATAACCTTTGACTGCTGTAAAATGAGAAATGCCACTTACTTTCATTACCATAATCAGTAAAGCCAGTAAACCAAGCAGCATAAAAAATCCAACGCTTATATCAGTATAACGTTGTGTACTATTCATTTACCAACCTCCAATCATCATGGCTGTCAAAAGAAAATCAAGCCCTAACACTGCTAACGATGAATAAACGACAGTTCGCGTAGTAGCTTGACTAATTCCTCCTGCAGTTGGAATACAATTAAAACCCTGAAAAACCGCAATCCAGGAAACGACAAAGGCAAAAACGACACTCTTAATCATTCCACTTAAGACATCTACTCTAAAACTTACAGCTGACTGCATATTTGACCAAAAACTGCCCGCATCAACACCTAACCAATCAACCCCAATAAAGTACCCGCCATATACAGCCACGGCAGAAAAAATTAAGGTTAAGATAGGAAGTGAAATTAAACCAGCTAGTAAACGAGGATAAATAACACGACCTAGAGGATCTACGCCCATCATATCCATACTAGCAAGCTGCTCAGTCGCTTTCATAAGTCCAATTTCAGCAGTCACCGCAGAACCTGCACGACCTGCAAAAAGTAATGCACTAATCACCGGACCTAATTCACGAACCACGCTTAATGCAAGTAACTGCCCTAATTGACTAGCAGCACCAAATTTTTGCAGGGTGTTATAGCCTTGTAATCCAACAACCATGCCTATAAATAAAGCTGAAACTATAATGATTAAACAAGACAACACGCCTACAAAATGAACCTGGCCAACAAGCGCTGGCCAAAGACGACGAATATCTGGATTACGAACAAAGACACCACACAAAAAACGGCCCGTATGGCCGATAGATTGTAAGGTATGCAGGCTGCGTTGTCCTATGTATGCTAGCTTATTAAGCATCTAACAACTCCTCAATATAGGGCCTTGCTGGATAATGAAAAGGCACAACGCCATCAGGTTCGCCATGCATAAACTGCCTAATCTGTGGTTTTTCTGAATTTTTTAATTCTTGCGGCGTTCCATAACCTATGAAATGCCCATCAGCTATTAAATAAACGTAATCAGCAATAGAACATGTTTCTTCCACATCGTGAGAAACAATAATAGTTGTTGTATGCAATAGTTGATTTAGCCGTTTAATTAACCGTACTAAAACACCCATTGAAATGGGATCTTGCCCCGTAAAAGGTTCGTCATACATCATTAATTCAGGATCAAGTGCGATGGTTCGTGCGAGAGCCACACGCCTGGCCATGCCTCCTGATAACTCTGCTGGCATTAAATGAGCAGCACCTCTTAATCCGACTGCTTCTAATTTCATCAGGACTATGTCACGAACCATAGCATCATTGAGTTTGGTATGTTCGTGCAGAGGAAACGCTACGTTGTCAAAGACAGACATATGGGTGAATAACGCACTCGATTGAAATAGTAGCCCCATTTTCCGTCTGGCATTATAAAGCTCTTTACGAGGTAAATGGTGCAAATTTAAACCATCAATGACTATCTCTCCAGCCTCAGGTTGCAGCTGGGCACCAATTAATTTTAATAAGGTTGTTTTACCACTGCCACTAGGTCCCATAATAGCAGTAATTTTGCCACGCTCAACTGACATATTAATATTATTAAATATGACTCGGTTGCCGCGACTAAATGTTAGATTGGTGATTTGCACCAAACTATTCTGCATAATAGAAACTCGCTTATTTTAATGTCAGTTCGATTATAAAAAACGTTTGTTTAACGACATTGAGGCCATTTCATAGCCTGTCTGTCAAACTCACGTTAAACTAAGAAATCAGTATATAGGTGCTAGGCAAAAAATACTATTTTTTCTAGAAATTAATTATTATTAAAACCAATTTCCTTTAGCTGTAAATACTTTATCCAATTGTTTTATTTTTTAGTTTTTTAGTAAACCCTTTAAGGGACTATCCAAACTGCTTTAATAAGCAGCATTGCTACCTATTAAAAATTTATTTTTATTCAATTTTATTTGTATGGTAAGCTCCTCAATTTGCTTATTTTAGAATAATAAAGATGAATTTTAGCAAATTAGCATTAGCTGTAATTGAAACGGAAGCACAAGCTGTGCTGGAGTTAACTCAACGTATTGATCATCGCTTTGAGCAAGCTTGCGAACTCCTTTTAAATTGCCAAGGCCGCGTTGTAGTCACTGGCATGGGAAAGTCAGGGCATATTGCTAATAAAATTGCTTCTACCCTATCTAGCACCGGAACTCCCTCCTTTTTCTTACACCCAGGTGAGGCGAGTCATGGGGATTTGGGTATGATAACTAATCAAGATACCGTCATTGCTATCTCTAATTCAGGACATACCAATGAAATTATTACTCTTTTGCCGCTACTTAAGCGTTTACAAATACCCCTTATCGCCTTAACAGGTAATCAAGATTCGACACTAGCTAAAGCTGCCACTGTTTCTCTAGATATCAGTGTTAAACAAGAAGCATGCCCGCTTGGTCTTGCGCCAACTACAAGTACAACCGTGTCGCTCGTTATGGGCGATGCCCTAGCTATTGCCTTATTAGAAGCCAAGGGATTTAGTGAGATAGATTTTGCTTTATCACATCCTGGTGGTGCACTAGGACGTCGACTCTTGCTGCGCATAGACGATCTTTATCATCAAGGGGACTCACTACCCTTAGTACCAGAAACAGCCACTATTAGCGAGGCACTTATTGAAGTTACCGCTAAGAAATTAGGTATGACTTGTATTATTGATAAACAAGGCTATTTAGTGGGTGTTTACACCGATGGCGATATTAGACGAACCTTAAATCAGCAGATTGATATTAATACCACGCCAATTACCAACGTGATGAGTAGAAATTGCAAAACTATTTCTAAAGGTATTCTAGCTGCTGAAGCACTAGCTATTATGGAAAAGTTTTCCATTACCTCATTAGTTGTTATTGATGATGTTAGACGGCCTCTTGCCGTGCTTCATTTGCATGACTTACTTAAAGCAGGTGTCTATTAGACTTTTTTGCCTAAGTTTTATACTATAGTGGTCAGCTACTGATTTACCAATTAACAAGTGAGTAATAATGACAACGAACTTAATAGAAAGAGCTAAGAAAATAAAATGCCTAATCTGCGATGTCGATGGTGTTTTAACAGATGGCCTTCTCTATTTGGATAATTACGGTAATGAATTAAAAGCGTTTCATGTTCAAGACGGCATGGGTTTAAAATTACTGATGGCAGTTGGGATTGAAGTCGGTGTGATTACGACTTCCCGTAACCCGGTTATCGATTATCGTATGGAGCAGCTTGGTATTAAATATTATTTTAAGGGGCAAGTTGATAAGCGCAATGCGTTTATCAAGCTTAAAGAACAGCTTGGCTTTGCCAATGAGCATTTAGCCTATATTGGCGATGACTTACCTGATTTAGCTATCATACAACAAGTGGGTTTAGGCATCGCTGTTGCTAACGCAGTACCACAGGTAAAAGAATTTGCTGTCTGGCAAACGGAACAAACAGGAGGACGTGGAGCGGTTCGCGAAGTTTGTGATCTCATTTTAAATGCCCAACAAAAACAAGAAGATGCATTAGCTCGGTATCTTTTATCATGAATGCCGCTAAGCAATCTGTCTGGGGTTTTTTCTTATTAATTGCTCTATCTTGTTTTGGCTGGTATTTTGCCAGCTCATCTTCGGTCATAAAGCTTGATGATAATGCTTTAGCAAAAATGCCTGATTCCGTGGCTACAGGAATTAAGGTTCGCCAATTTGATGCAAAAGGCACCTTAGCTCATTTTCTAGAAAGCCCACAAGCTAAGCACGTTCCGGAAAAAAACACTTATTTTTTTGACTCTCCTCACATTATTCTTACCCAAAACAATAATGAACCTAAATGGGATATTCAATCAGAAAAAGCATTAGCACTTGATAAAGGAAAGCAAATTACGTTTATTGGCCACGTTATTGTACATCAAGATAAGGGAATTAAATCGCCGGAAAGTACTTTGAAAACAGAAGAGCTTGTTTATTTCCCTGAACAAAAATTTGCTACAACAACGCTTGCTGTTATTTTTGAACAACCCGGTAGCGTCATCCATTCACAAGGAATGAAAGCTTATCTTGATCAAAAACGTGTTGAATTATTAAATAAAGCGCAGGCAATCTATGAACCAAACCATGGCTAGTTTAAAATTTATACGGATAAGTTTACTAGCATTAGCTAGTTTTAAAGTATTCGCATTAGACACAGATAAAAATGTCACGGCTCAATTAGCTGCCGATACAGCAGATTTAAACCAACAAGCACATCAAGGTACCTATATTGGTAATGTGCAATTTGATCAAGGGACAACTCATTTACGGGCAACAAAAGCGATTACCAAAGTTAATCAGCATAATAAGCTTACTTTTGCTCAAGCCCTTGGTACCGATAAAGAGCCTGCACATTTTTGGACGCAGACTGATGCAAATAAACCACCCCTTCATGCTTATGCATTGAAAATAAACTATTATCCTGAACGTCATTTAATTGTTTTAATTGGTAATGCCCGTATTGAACAAGGTGAAGATTCTTTATCGGCGCCTAAAATCACTTACAATACTGAAAAAAAACATGTCATCTCTCAAGGTGACAATAAAATGCGCACCACTATTATTTTTCATCAAGGTCAGGGTCAAGCGCATGAATAAACTATCAGCACTGCACTTAAAAAAATCTTTTAAAGGAAGGACGGTCGTCAGTGATGTTAGTATCAATATAAAGCGAGGAGAATGTGTCGGCTTATTAGGTCCAAATGGTGCAGGTAAAACCACCTGCTTTTACATGATTGTTGGTTTACAAAGTTGTGATGAAGGCAATATTTTTCTTGATGAGCAAAATATTACGCTAGCACCAATGCATCAGCGTGCTCGCTTAGGTATAGGCTACTTACCGCAAGAAGCCTCAGTATTTCGTAAAATGAGTGTTGCTGATAATATTTATTCCATTTTGCAATTACGCAAAGACCTTGATAATGAAGGCAGGCAAAACAAATTAAAACAATTATTAGAGGAATTTAATATTTCTCATCTAGAAAATAACTTAGGCATGAGCCTCTCTGGTGGAGAGCGCCGTCGTGTTGAAATAGCGCGCGCACTTGCAATTGAACCGGCTTTTATTTTGTTAGATGAGCCTTTCGCCGGAGTTGACCCTATTTCAGTTATTGATATTAAACGTATTATTTCCCATTTATGTGAAAAAAATATTGGCGTTTTAATTACCGATCATAATGTTAGAGAAACATTAGACATTTGTGAACGAGCTTATATAGTCAATCAGGGGAAAATTTTATGTGAAGGGGCGCCTGTTGATATTTTAGCTAATCAGCAAGTACGTACTGTCTATCTTGGTGAAGAATTTTCATTATAACTTATTATGCTATTACTTATTGATAATTATGATTCATTTACCTATAACTTAGTGCACTATTTTCAAGTATTAAATCAAGAAGTCAGAGTATTTAAAAATAATGATTTAACGATCACCGATATTGAACAATTATCGCCCTCTTATCTTGTTATTTCACCCGGCCCTAAAGGGCCAATGGATGCGGGTATTTCACTAGCGGTTATTGCACACTTTTATCAAACTATTCCTATTTTAGGTATTTGCCTTGGCCATCAATGCCTAGCCCAAGCCTTTGGCGCAACTATTATTCAGGCACCACAAACGGTACATGGTAAAACATCAACCATCATGCATCATAAACGAAAATTATTCCACGATTTACCAAATCCTTTCCAAGCAATGCGTTACCACTCGTTAGCCGTTGATGTTGCGACCCTGCCCCCTGTTTTCTCAATTGACGCGTGGGCAGAGGATACAATTATGGCAATTTCTCATCGTCAACATCCGCTGTTTGGTTTACAATTTCACCCCGAATCCATCTTAAGTGAGCATGGCTTGCAATTATTAACAAATTTTTTAAATTATGAAACTATCAGAGATTTTTGAGCGCTTAATTAATCAGGAGAACTTAAGCTTTGCTGACATGCAGCAGGTTATGCGAGCTTGTATTGATGACAAGTTATCTGATGCCGAGATTGGTGCCTTTCTTACATTAATGCGCGCCAAAGGTGAATCCATCGATGAACTAACAGCCGCTGCCAAAACGATGCAAGAAAGAATACATAGTATCGATCTTGGGCCTGATTTAATCGATATGGCAGGAACCGGTGGCGATGGTAAACATACCTTTAATATCTCTACAGCAAGTAGCATTGTTGCTGCAGCAGCTGGCGCTAAAGTTGCTAAACATGGTAATCGTTCGGTTTCAAGCTCAAGTGGTAGTGCTGACTTACTAATAGAAGCAGGGTTTAATATCGAGCTTTCTGATGAACAATTAAAATCTTGCTTAAACCAGAATAATATTTGCTTTCTATTTGCACCTCATTTTAACCAAGCTACCCAGCGGGTCAAAGAAGTACGTAGGCAACTAGGCATAAAAACCTTGTTTAATTTATTAGGCCCTTTATTAAATCCAGCCCATGTTAAAAAACAAGTCATTGGCGTTTTTGCCAAAGATTGGCAAGAGAGTTTATTACAAGTACTCGTTAATTTAGGCAGTGAGCGAGTTATTATTCTGCATTCCGAAGACGGGCTAGATGAAATTAGTATCTCAGCACCCACCACAATTCTTGAATATCATCAAGGACGACAGTTTACTTGGGCTATTAATCCTAAAGATTTTAATTGTTATCACCCTAACCTAGATAACCTCATTGTTCATACAGCGAGCCAAAGCCTTCAATTAATTGAGGCCGTGTTTGCTGGCGCTTTAGGTGCGCCACGTGATAGTATCTTATTAAATACGGCTATTGCACTTTATTGTGCAGACTTAGCCGGTGATTTTAAATCAGGCATTGAAATGGCAGCTGCAGCCATTGACAGTGGCGCTGCTAAACAACAATTTTTACAATTTCGAGACTTTACTCGCAACTGCAAGCATTATGACAACTAGTATTTTACAAAAAATAGCCCAGCAAAAGTTATTAGAAGTACAAGCTGCAAAGAAGAAAAGACCTTTAGCAAGTTTTGCAGACTTATTAATTGAGCCTACTCGCGATTTTATAGCCGCTATGAAACAGTCTTGTCCAGCCATTATTGCTGAAATAAAAAAAGCTTCCCCAAGTAAAGGAATTATTCGCCAAGACTTTGATGTTGCTAAAATTGCTAAAATCTATGAAGACAATGGTGCAGCCTGTTTATCTGTATTAACCGATAGCCAATTTTTTCAAGGCGAGCTTAGCTACATAGAGTTGGCTAAAAAAAATTCAAGCCTGCCTATTTTAAGAAAAGATTTTATTATTGACAGCTATCAAATTACTGAAAGCCGTGCACTAGGTGCCGATTGTATTTTGCTTATTGTTGATCTTTTAAGTGATAATCAATTGCTTGATTATTGCCAAGAAGCCCAAGCGCTAAATATGGCTGTTTTAGTAGAAAGCCATAATAAAGAGGAGCTGCATCGAGCGATTAAATTGCCTACACCGCTTATAGGGATTAATAATCGTAGCTTACATACATTTATAACCGATTTAAATGTAACCCTTACATTAGCGCCTGATATACCAAACGATAAAATTATTATCACTGAAAGTGGCATCAATACCCCAGGTGACATTGCCCTTATGTTAAGAAATAACATCCATTCTTTTTTAATTGGTGAAAGTTTAATGCGGGCAACAAATATTGGCCGTAAATTACAAGAGCTCATCCAAGCCAAATAATTTAACCCATTGCGCTGTAAGAATTAATTCTATCTGATAATTATTTGTCTTAGTGTGCTAAATTTAGCATAATGACTTTTTTTTCTTTTATGTAGTATCCATGACAAAAGACATTTCATTAGATTTTCTAAAAAATATTGTTGACTACGCACAAACTAATCAAGAAGGCCATACAGCAGATTACATTCCTGAATTAGCCAATGTTAACAAAGACCTTACCGGAATAGCTGTAGCGAGGTTAGGCGGTGAGAGCCTTTCCTATAGTAATCAACCACTTTCTCCTGTTACTTTACAAAGCACAAGCAAATTAATTCCGCTCATTGGATTGTTAGAAGAAATGGGGCCAGAGCAAGTGTTTGAGTGGGTCAAAGTAGAGCCTTCTGGCGATGACTTTGCTTCCATCACAAGACTTGAACAGTTTGGCCCTAAGCCCTCAAATCCTATGCTAAATGCAGGTGCTATCACACTTTGTTCTCATATTCCTGGCGTAGGCGAGCAACAATTTGCCTGGCTTGAGCAGTGGGTGCAAAAACTCTTTAACCAACGGCTAAGTATTAACCCCTTAGTCTTTGCGTCAGAAAAAAGAACGGGAAATCGCAATCGTTCTTTAGCTTATTTACTTAAAAGCCGCAATAGTTTGCAAACAGATGTCTATGAAACGCTAGACTTATATTTTACACTTTGCTCCTATGAGGCTCTCCTAGAGCAAATGCTCTACTTACCTACACTACTTGCTAATGGCGGCCGAGACCCTATCACGCAAGAGCAAGTTATTTCAACGACAACCTGTAAGATTACGCTTGCCGTTATGGCGACTTGTGGCCTGTATGATGAAACCGGAACTCACATGGTAAGAACAGGCATGCCAGCTAAGAGTGGTGTATCAGGCTATACGATTGCCGTTGTTCCAGGCAAAGCTGGCATAGCTGTCTTAAGTCCTCTTGTCAATTCTAAAGGCAATAGCATTCGAGGTGAAATCATGCTGCAAAAGTTATCCGAAGAAATGGAGTGGCACTTTGCGCTCCCTTAAGAGTCACTTGAGGATGCTGGCATTATTTAAACTAAATCTAATTAACCGTACCAGCGCTCAGGTGTAAAATTAACTAAAGCACCTTGAACATGAGCAATTTCTTTTAGCGCTTCCATGCTACTAGTGGCATGGAAACGATATTCGTAAGGGCCTATTAATATAGAAGCGCCTTTTTTAAGGGGCTGGGCAAATACCTTAAAGCCTAGCCTTTTTAAACGATTAGCCAGTGCAATAGCGTTAGCTTTTGTTTTGAAATGTCCTGTTTTAATAAACCACCTGCTATTCGTTGCCTTTTTAGCAGTTGTATTAGACGCTGTTAATTTTTCTTGCACTAGCAATGGATGGGCTGATGGACGCAAGCGTAACGCGTTAGTGTCTGTATTTAAAAAGGCGTTTATTTTTTCTTGCCATTTACTTAATCTGGGACTTTCTCCAATATCTATAAGATAAGCAGCTGGCCCTTTAGTAAAGGATTGATGATTAATACTGCTAACTCTCTTTGTGCCTTTATATGGCGTAATGCTTAAAGATAAACTATCCAAGGAGGTCAAGTCGCCAGAAACACCAAATAGCATATTATACTCTCGTGTATATGACACTTGAGAAGCTGCACTAAGGGCTGTTGTATACAAAAAAGGTAAGGCTAAAAAAACTGATACTAGTAACTTCATGTTTATCACCTATCCATAATTAAATTATTTAAAAGATTTAAATCTCAATGCATTGCGTATAAATTAATACTAACTTACTCTTTACAGCTTTAATGGAAAGAAATTGTCGATTTTTAAACAAGAACTAACACCTATAACGGTAACCCAGCTTAATCAACAAGTTCGCACGTGGTTAGAACATGAGCTTGCTAATATTGCGGTACTAGGTGAGCTTTCTAATGTCACCAGGCCCGCATCGGGCCATCTTTATTTCACACTTAAAGATCAAGGCGCTCAAATTCGTTGCGTTTTTTTCCGCAGCCACCAAACGCTTAGCAGTAAACTCTTTAAAGATGGTCAACAAGTTATCGTACAGGGTAAGTTAAGTTTATATGAAGCTCGAGGTGATTATCAACTTATTGTCCAAAGTTTGACCGAAGCTGGTATTGGCGAATTATATCAGCAATTTGAGAAATTAAAAAAGAAATTAGAACAACAAGGTTTATTTGCTGCCCATTTAAAAAAACCCCTAATACGCTTTCCTAAAACCATAGGAGTTATTACCTCACAAACTGGTGCTGCTATACGCGATATATTATGCACGCTAGCCAGACGCTTTCCTTTAGCAGAGGTTTTAATTTATCCCTGCGAAGTGCAGGGAAAAAGAGCGGCACAGCAATTAATTAGTGCTATCATGCAAGCAAATACCGATAACAGAGCGGAAGTCATCTTAATCGCTCGTGGTGGTGGCAGTATTGAAGATTTATGGCCATTTAATGACGAGCAATTAGCAATAGCAATTAATCAAAGCACTATTCCTATCATCTCTGGCGTGGGTCATGAAACGGACTTTACGATTTGTGATTTTGTGGCTGACCTACGCGCTGCTACGCCTACTGCTGCAGCAGAAGCTGCCACGCCGGACAAGCTTGAGCTCATTAATTTATTAAGCACACTTGAAAAAAGAATGGCTACAGCGATACATCGCTTTATTCAACAGCATCAACTTATTTTAACTCATAAAATAGCCAGCCTGTCTTCGCCAGAACAACTCATTATTCAGCACTGGCAAACGGTAGATTACCTAGAAAAACAATTAAATCAACAGATAACGAGCATGTTACACCGCCATCGCCATCAAATTAATCTTCATTTAGCGACCTTAATGGCTAAAAACCCAATCTCTGAGTTACAGCACTTAAAGTTAAAAATACAGCAGCTAAAACAAACCCTAGACAATCTAATGATGCAAAGAATAGAGCAATTAAAACAGCATTTAATTCATCACTTAGCAACCCTACATGCGGTTAGCCCTCTAGCTACTCTAGATAGAGGCTATGCTATTGCAACTTATAACGATAAAATCTTATTTAATACTGAGCACATCCACGTAGGCGACTTAATTAACTTACAATTAGCCCAAGGACGACTTTCTTGTACAGTTTCTAAAAAAGAAGAGTTATAAGCATGCTTAATGAATTAAATGATAGCCTAAGCACAATTATCAATAATACTAAAATTCATTTGCCTATTTTAATAAAAATTATTGCTATACCTTGGGCGGTATATCTTGTAAATTTACTTATTTTTAAGCAGCGGCTTCTTTATTTAGGCATTATTCCGCGTCACTTAAGGGGTATACCAGGTATTTTACTTGCCCCTTTACTGCATGCAAATTTTAATCACTTATTTTTTAACTCAATTCCCCTACTGGTACTTAGTAATTTTATCTTAATAGATGGGTTTATTTACTATCTCATAGTAACAATTGTTATCACCTTAGGCAGTGGTTTATTAATTTGGCTGTTTGCTAAGCCTGGCATTCATATTGGTGCAAGCGCTTTAATTACCGGATATTGGGCACTTTTGGTCAGCAATATTTATTCCCAAGGCAGCGTCACTGCTATTATTTTAGGAATTATTTCTCTGTATTATTTTGCCGGTATTTTTTACGGTATTTTTCCTAGCAAAAAAGGCGTTTCCTGGGAGGGGCATCTATTTGGACTTATAGCAGGCTTTGCTACAGGCTATTTTCTGCCCCATATTATTAATTTTATCTTAAAGCTGAGTGTTATAATTTCTGGTAAAGGCTAGTTTGGTAATAAATACCGTGTTAAGCCACGGTATTTATTTAGCTTATGATTAGGTGGCTTCTCTTGAGGTATCAAACTTGTACTGAGTATGAGTACTTATACGGCTGAGTTTTTTTTGCTCCAATAACAGCAGCACTAAAAAGCCTAAGACACCAATGCCTAAAGTACACGGTATAACACTGATACCATAAGTAAAGGAGTGCAGAGCATTCGTTTCCTTAAAGGCATTGACGACTATACCAATCGTGGTATGTATACCATAGCCAAAGCTCATGATGATCATATTTGCAATAGCCGTAGTTAAACCAGCTACATGCTCAGGCACATAAGTAGATGCTTTATAAATAGCCAGAATTTGATAAGCGCAACAGACACCTATTATCGTAAAGGCAACCATCATCAACTCAGTATTAAATAAGCCAGATATTAAGGCTACAAAATTTAATAGCATAACTAAGCCAGCAATGGTAATGACTAATAGATAATTACCTATCTTCTCAGCAAAAAAACTCAAAGCGGGTGCGCCAAAACACATGCCTGCAAAAATTAAAGAAGGCAAATAACTAGCAAGGCTACCATCTAAACCATAAACTTGCCTTAAAAACACAGGCCCCCACACATCAGCAAATCCTTCTAAGGGACCCACCATAAAGCCTGCACAAAGACATAAGAAAATGACTCTTTTATTAGTAATAACAACCTTAATATCATCTAAAATGGTAGTTTGTTGCGTTTCTTTTAAATTTGGCACAATAAAATACGTAAATAACGCTAATAATGCGCCAAATACCGCAAAAATTTCGACTACTTTTTGATACCCAACTAACTCATATAAAGAACGTAGCGGGCCGCCACCATAAATAGCACCGATTAAACCAATGGTAACCGAAAGACTTAGCATGCGCGTGAAACGTTGCTCACTAAATGTCATGCGAATTATTTTAAAAATTCCTAATATTGCCGCAGACGAACCCATACCAATAAGGGCGCGCCCTATTACCGGATAAATCCAGTTATCGGCATAAATTAAAGGCAACAAGCCAATCACACTAAGTAAAATACATCCTGACATGACTCGCTTTGGGCCAAAACGATCTAACATAATCCCAATTGGTAAATGCATTAAGGAATAACCAATATAATAAATACCTGAATATTGCCCATAAAGTGCGGGATCAATGTGAAAGTGCTGAGTAATGTTGTCAAGCATGACACTTGGCATCACTCTTAAAATATATTGATAAGCATAAAATATGGATGCTGTGAACCAAACAATCCAAGCTATTGAACGGCTGCGCATGAATTATTCTCCGTGACTAGGGCTGACTTAAGGATTTCTTATTTAAAAATCCGACACTTAACTTTTAAGAATGCTCAATATCTATCCGCCGCAGCGGAGGAGAATAATCCACGGTAGTAAATTTAAAAAGGCATTGGCTTTGTGCAGCTTACTATGACAATACATAACTCAATTCCTATAGCCAATAATATTAATAAAAATTAAAACAATTTAACCATAATAAATACATTAAAAATAAATTGCAACTAAATTAAAGTAACTTTTTGTTTTAAAAATAATTTTCTGTTAAAAAAAAAGTTATACATAGTCAACCTAAAAGTAGGAGATGCTAAGCATCGCATTTTAAAGTTAAATCAGCCCAAATAAAGTCGTAAACAATCCGTATTTTTAAGCTATATAGTAATGGGTTAGTTTGATTTCTAAAATAAATCAGTTAAATTATATTTAATACCATCAATTTAAGGAAAAAATGATGAGAATCAAGTTAATGACTAGTCTTGCCGCTTTATCAATTGTGACATTTACGGCGCATGCAAATTGGATATGTAATGTGGCTAACTTAAAAGGCCAACATTGGACATTTACCGCGCCAACACAAACAAGTGCACAAGCGATGGCTAAAAATGCTTGCGATGCGAATAGCGTAAACCCTAATAATTGCAATCCAACATGCATGGATAATGGTGTGCCTGGGGGACGCTGGCATTGTGTGGTAAGCAATCTTAAAGGCGAGCATTGGTCATTCTTCGCTCCTAATCAAGATCAAGCATTTTCTATGGCTAAAAATACCTGCGATGCAAACAGTATTAATCCTAATAATTGTAATCCTTCTTGCTTACCTGAATAAAAGCGATAGCCGCGGTCAAGCCCTGAGAGGGCTAAACCGCGGTAATATGTTAAAGAATTTTTGAGCTCTAATTTTACAGGCCTAATTAGCCTATTTTATAAAATAGTACATTTTTTAATTTTCTTAGCACTTTCTATTTCCACTTCATCATTCCATTTGTTTTTCTTTTTCCCACCAAGAAATCGATGACTATTTTCTGCAGATGGTGTGGGCGCAGGAATGTTAACCGTATTTAAAACGATACCAAACCTCTCTGCTGCATCTTCGAATTCATATTGCCGAATGAAATCTTCTGAGTTAGTGCACTCATTTAAGGTGAGCGCTAAGCTATTACTACCATCTGTATTACTCTCACCAACGATTATAATAGGCTGGTTGTCAGGAGATTTATAACAGACCGCTACTCCATAAGGTGCAATATGTTCTTGAATCTGAATAGTTATACGTGGCTTAGTAAGTTGTTTGTTCTGTTGGTAGTGATTTATAACGTTTTCTATAAATCCTCCTACTTTCTGAGAATTAAACTCCTGTCCTTTTTCAAATACTTGGATTTCTTCAAGATCTGACCGATCTAGTAGGGGCAAAATTTTCCGTATTGTTGCAGAGTTTGCATGCAACATGCCTATGTCACCATTTTTAAATTTAAATACAGCTGGAAAGCAAGACTGTAAAGAATCTGTCCAAATACATCCCTGCTTATCTACCCTTAGCAGTTCAAATTCACCTACAGCTACGTGAACAGCGTTTTTTCGGGCTTTTTCACTTAATGAAATAGCAGAAGAATAATAAGATCCAGGTTCTTTTATACTTGATATAGGCATCCCATTAGATAATTTAATACTTGGCATATGGACCTCAACACAAACATAAGTTGGATTTATTTTCGGAAGCGCAATAACCTTCCATTGACCACCAATATGTTGTCTTGTGTCTTAGCTAGGTAACCTATAATGATTTACCTTAAAACAGTAACCGTTGCCGAAGGATACAAATTATCAACAAATTCGCTACTTTTATTACAGCTCCCGATACCACTAATGGATTGGATCTCAATAAATATTGAAATCACTGGCATGAAGTCCTGCCATACCTTGAATACATCAGTTTTCTTGTCTCAATTCTAAAATAACATGTTTAAAGCTAGTTGTCAATAATTTTACTATTTGTTTTTTATAGGTACAACTTATTAATTATTTATTATATTTTTTAATGGGTTATGTAATATTACTAATCGCTTAATATTTTCTATAAAGATGCCTTAAAAGTATAATTATCGCTATTTTTTTAAAAAAATAGCGATAATTATAGTATACTGTGTGATTATTTTTTGATTTATATTGTAGTTGTATGCTGACATCTATCCCAAAACCTAGCAAAAAACAAACTTGGGGGCGATTATATGGCGCCAGCCTACCCTTAGTCTTATCACAATATTGCCAAAATCAAGCAGGAATTAAATTAATAATTACGCCGGATAACCTAACTGCTGGCCAACTGCTTGCTGAGTTAGAGTTTTTCTTAAACCCTTCTGATGAACAAGAAATACTTTTTTTTCCCGATTGGGAAACGCTTCCCTATGATCAATTCTCACCGCACCAAGATATTATCTCTGAGCGTTTGTCGACCTTAAGCCGCTTACAACAAACCTCTAACGCAATTATTATAAGCTCTGCTGCTACCTTAATGCATCGCCTAGCACCACCATCGTTTCTTAATCAATATGCATTTGTTCTAAAAGAAGAGCAGAAACTAGACTTACCCCAATTTCAATACCGCTTACAAGAATCAGGTTACTATGCTGTTAATAAAGTACTGGAACATGGTGAATTCGCGGTACGTGGTTCCATTATTGATGTTTTCCCTATGGGTAGTACGCATCCTTTCCGTATTGAACTGTTTGATGACTCGATTGATAGCTTACGGCAATTTGACACCGAAACACAGCGAACCATTGCTAAAATTTCGGAAATTAACTTATTGCCTGCGCGGGAATTTCCTTTAAATGATGCAAGCATCACCCTATTTCGTCGTTCTTTTAGAGAAAAATTTCCTGGCAATCCTAGCCATAGTCCAATTTATGAAGCAGTGAGCAATGCCCAATTTCCTGCGGGCATTGAATACTATCTGCGGCTGTTTTTTTCAGACACAGTGACTTTTTTTGACTACTTACCTAAGGATGCTGCAATTTTTACAATTGCTGATATTCCTGCTCAAGCAGAAACATTTTGGCATGAAGTAACCACGCGTTACGAACAACGCCGCTATGATGTTTCTAGGCCTTTATTAGAACCAGAGCAATGTTTTTTAACACCAAATGAGCTACTTACTAAGGCAAATCTCTATCAACAAATTCATTGCTTCGCGGATGAATCAGATAAAAAAAATGCCTTTAACTTTCCTATTCAGCCTGGCCCTACCCTTTTTATTGATCGCAAAGCCCCTAATCCTTTAAAAAAATTAACTGATTACCTAGGGGGGCAACCTTACCGTTACCTTATCGTCGCTGAAAGTGCGGGCCGACGTGAGGTTTTACTTGATTTAATGAAGCAAAATAACTTACCTGCCACGACTTATCTAACTTGGCAAGAATTTTTAGCTGCCAATGAAAGACTAGGTATTATTATTGGCCCTTTAACGGATGGCGCTGAATTAATTAATGAACGCTTAGCACTTATTACCGAAGCGCAATTATATGGAGATTACAGCACCCCCCAACGTCGTAGTACTACAAAATCAGTTGATCCTGATTTAATTATTCGTGATTTAGCTGAATTACAGTTACATGCACCGGTTGTCCATTTACAATTTGGCGTTGGTCGCTATCAGGGTTTAAAAACAATTGCCAATGATGGCGCAGCCAATGAATTTCTTATCTTATCTTATGCCGGCGATGATAAAATTTATGTGCCCGTGACCTCGCTACACTTAATTAGCCGCTATACTGGCATAGATAGTGAACATGCCCCGCTACATCGGCTGGGCAGCGATCAATGGCAGAAAGAAAAAAGAAAAGCAGCAGAAAAAATTCATGATGTTGCCATTGAATTATTAGAAATATACGCCAAGCGTGAGACAAAACCTGGTTTTATTTATCAGTTTGATAAACAAGAATACCAACGGTTTGCCAGTGGCTTTCCTTTTGTAGAAACGCCCGATCAAGCTCACGCAGTGGAGCAAATTATTCAAGATATGCAATCACCTCGGCCTATGGATAGGTTAATTTGTGGCGATGTCGGTTTTGGTAAAACGGAAGTGGCGATGCGCGCCGCCTTTTTAGCTGTGCAAAATAGCAAACAGGTCTGCGTATTGGTACCAACAACCTTACTTGCTACCCAACATTATGAGAATTTTCGCGATCGCTTCGCTGATTTTCCAGTCAATATTGAATTATTATCCCGTTTTCGCAGCGCCAAAGAATCAGAAAAAATTCTGGCAGGACTTAAAGATGGACGTATTGATATTATCATTGGCACACATAAGCTTTTTGCTAAAAAGACTGAGTTTAAGAACTTAGGTCTATTAATTATTGATGAAGAACATCGTTTTGGCGTAAAACAAAAAGAGCATATAAAGGCTATGCGTTTAAATGTTGATATCTTATCGATGACAGCAACCCCTATTCCACGCACACTAAATATGGCTATGGCTGGTATTCGGGATATCTCTCTAATTGCAACGCCACCTGCAAAGCGCCTTACTATTAAAACCTTTTGGCAAGAAAAAAATGACACAATCATTAGAGAAGCCCTCTTACGAGAAATCTTACGCGGCGGGCAAGTTTTTTTTGTGCACAATAATATTGAGACAATTGAGCGAATTGGCCAAGAATTGCAGCAATTAGTTCCTGAAGCCAAGGTTCGTAGTGCTCATGGGCAAATGAAAGAGCGTGAGCTTGAAAAAATCATGTCTGATTTTTATCATCACCGTTTTAATGTCTTAGTCTGTACCACTATTATTGAAACAGGGATTGATATCCCTACAGCAAATACGATTATCATTGATAGAGCTGATAAATTTGGCCTAGCACAATTGCATCAACTGCGTGGTCGCGTCGGGCGCTCACACCATCAAGCTTATGCTTATTTATTAACACCTAATCAAAAACTCTTAACCTCTGATGCGGTAAAGCGTTTAGAAGCCATTGTCTCTTTAGAAGATTTAGGAGCAGGCTTTACTCTGGCAACCCATGATATGGAAATTCGGGGTGCAGGTGAATTACTCGGTGAAGAACAAAGCGGCAACATGCATGCCATTGGCTTTAATTTATTCATGGATATGCTGGATAAAGCGGTCGATGATTTAAAGAAAGGTAAAACGCCTGAATTAACCACGCCTATTCATCAAGGCCCTGAGATAGATTTACGCATTAGCGCTATTCTTCCTGAAAACTATATTTATGATATACATACCCGTTTAATTATGTATAAACGTATTGCTAACGCCACTGATAAAGAACAATTGCGCGATTTGCAAATAGAAATGATTGACCGCTTCGGATTATTACCTCAAGCTGCTAAAAATTTAATCCTGCTTACAGAGCTTAAATTATTAGCCGCGCAATTAGGTATTATTAAAATTACAGCAGCTGAGCAGCAAGGCAAAATTGAATTTGGTGAGAATCCTCGTATCAATACGAGTGTTTTGATTAATTTAATTCAAGTGCATGCCAAGCGTTATCAATTAGAGGGCCCAACTAAACTACGCTTCACCTTAGATAAAACAAGCACCGAAGAACGCATCTTTGAAATTCAAGCCATTTTGTTAAAATTAGCGATGTAGCCTGGGTGAACGAAGTGCAACCCGGGTTACGGCCCTGTGGGCCTGCACCCAAGCTACGTTTATTTAGTATGAAATAAATCACAATCGAATTACTGCGACGTGTCTGCGGTATCCAGTGAAGTGGCACTGACGGGTGGATACCGTGGTCAAGCCACGGTATTTCGGACTTAAGTTAGATAAAGCAGGTAGATGCTGCCTTAAAAAAACAAAAAAAATTTTAATGAAATTTTGCTTGCTTTTAAAGATAGTAAGGTAGGTCGGGCTAAACAAAGTGCAGTCCAACGATTAGTTGTTGGGCTGCGTGTTGCTTAGCCCAACCTACCAAACTGTTCGCCTAACGCGTGCCGCCTACAGTGAGTGCGTCAATTTTTAAGGTAGGCTGCCCTACGCCTACTGGCACGGATTGACCATCTTTTCCACAAACGCCGATGCCCGCATCTAAGGATAAGTCATTGCCTATCATGCTAATTTTTTTCATGACATCTGGGCCATTACCAATAAGGGTTGCACCCTTCACAGGCCTTGTTACTTTCCCATTTTCAATTAAGTAAGCTTCACTAGCAGAAAATACGAATTGGCCTGAAGTAATATCTACTTGGCCCCCACCAAAATTAACAGCATACAGGCCTTGTTTTACTGAACGGATGATTTCTTCTGGATCATCTTGGCCTGCCAACATATACGTATTAGTCATACGTGGCATAGGTAGATGCGCATAGGATTCACGACGACAATTTCCAGTAGGCTGCATACCCATTAAACGGGCATTTAGTTTGTCCTGCATGTAATTAACCAACTTGCCATCTTCAATTAAGGTCGTACATTGGCTAGGCGTGCCTTCATCATCAATCGTTAACGAACCACGGCGGTTAGGTAACGTACCATCATCTACAACTGTCACGCCCTTTGCGGCTACTTGTTGGCCAAGTTTACCTGAAAAAGCAGACAAGCCTTTACGGTTAAAATCTCCTTCTAAGCCATGGCCAACTGCTTCGTGTAATAACACCCCAGGCCAGCCTGGGCCAAGCACCACAGGCATAGTTCCGGCAGGTGCTGCTTCAGCATCTAGATTCATTAACGCTTCTCGCACCGCCTCTCGTGCATACTTTAATGCCATTTCCTCTTGTAAAAAATAAGAATACGCCACCCGGCCACCGCCGCCTGAACGCGCTGCTTCACGACGTCCTTTGCTATCTTCTACAATAACACTTACATTAACACTAACTAATGGTCTTATATCGGCGACCAAATCACCGTGTAAACCGGCGACCATCACTGCTTCATAACAACCGTTTAAGGATGCATTAACTTGAATGACTCGTGGGTCTAATCGCCTTGCTTCTTTATCAATTGCTTCGAGTAATGAAATTTTTTCTTGTTTAGTTAAGCTTTCTATAGGGTTTATTCCTGCATACCTAGCTAAGGTTGTACCTTTAACTGCGATTGCTTGAATAGGCGCTGCTGTGGTTAAAGCAATGGAGCGGGCAGCATTTGCTGCTCTTTCAATAGCAGATAACATAATATCATCGCAGTAAGCATAGCCTGTCTTATCACCGCTTATAGCTCGTATACCTACGCCTCTATCAATAGAATAACTCCCACTTTTTACTTCTGAATCTTCTAAATACCAGGATTCATAAATACTACTTTGAAAATAAAGATCAGCATCATCGATGTGTCGTCCTCTAAATGATTGCAATAATTTTTCAATTGCTGATTCATCAAGAGATGCAGGTTTTAAAATAATATCTTTAGCAATAGCCAATGCCTGAGTCATAATAGTCTACCTATTTAATGCAAGCTCATGCTTAAAGCATGAGTTAAAATTCGCCTTAAGCTTATAAATTATACAAAGTTAAAGCCTTCCTTTAATCTAAATTATTATAATACGTGATGCTGATTACAAGGGAATCTTTGCCTTAGCTTTTTTAACTGTTCTAAATCAATCGCTGCTACTATTATACCAGGATCAACTGTTTGTTGCGCTAATACCTTCCCCCAGGGATCAATAATCATGCTATGACCATAAGTATGGCGGCCATTCTCGTGTTTCCCTCCTTGGTTTGGGGCTAAAACATAACATAAATTTTCTATAGCACGAGCACGCAGCAATACATCCCAATGCGCAAGACCTGTTATGGCGGTAAACGCAGAAGGAATAGCAAATAATTGTGCTCCCTTTTTTTCTAACTGGCGGTATAATTCCGGAAAACGCACATCATAACAAACGCTTAATCCTAATCGGCCAATAGGCGTATCAACGACGACAGATGCTTCTCCTGGCTCAACCGTTGCTGATTCAAGATAAGTTTCCTTTTCTGAAACATCTACATCAAATAAATGAATTTTATCATATCTTGCAACACATAAACCTTTATTATCAAAAACTAAGCATGATGAGCGCGTGCGCTTGGTAGTTGTTTTAATTGGTATAGTGCCCGCAACAATCCATACATTATACTCTTTAGCAAATTGACTTATTGCCTGTTGAATCCTCCCCTCGCCAAACGGCTCCGCTATGTTAAATTTTTCTGTTTCATTTTTGCCCATAAAAGCAAAATTTTCTGGTAAAATAACCAGATTAACATGCTCTTTGGCCCCCTGATACAGCAATTTTTCTACTATACTTAAATTAGCTGCAATCGAGCTTGAGGAAGTCATTTGTACAACAGCCACTTTAGTCATAATTTAGCTCAGGTTGGTTGAATTCTTTCATTCTTATGGAATGAATTTCCAAAGGTTAAGCAGTTTACCTCTTGCTTGGTGTTTTAAGTATGTATAGACTTGAAAAACCTAATAATTAACCATACATATGCTACAATAACAGTATAAATTATTTTGGAGCGATATATGAAACAGAATGATGTAACGATTTTAAGCCAGCGCAATGAATCGGTACTAGCAACCAATAAGGTATTACGTAATACGTATCTACTACTTAGTATGACGTTTTTATTTAGTGCGCTGACTGCCTACATGGCTTTTGCATGGCAAGTTAGACCAATGAATCCCCTTTTAATGATCGTTGGGGTTTATGGACTTATGTTTTTAACCCATGCTTTAAGAAACAGTGCGCTAGGTTTAATTAGCGTATTTGCTTTTACAGGCTTCCTAGGTTATACCTTGGGCCCCATCCTTAACTTAATTATGGCAAACTATTCTAATGGCGCACAATTAGTAGCAACAGCCTTAGGTGGCACCGGCATGATTTTCTTTGCTCTATCAGGCTATGCCCTTGTTACCCGTAAGGACTTTAGCTTTTTAGGCGGGTTCTTATTTATAGGCGTTATGGTAGCTCTTCTAGCTATGATTGCTGGCATGTTTTTCCAAATACCAGCTCTACAGTTAGCTATTTCAGCAGCTTTCGTACTGATTTCCTCAGGATTAATTTTGTTCCAAACAAGTGAAATTATTCATGGTGGCGAGACAAATTACATTTCAGCAACCGTGTCACTGTTTGTTTCAATTTACAATCTCTTTATCAGTTTATTACAACTATTAAGCGCTTTTTCAGGCCGCGACTAACCCCTTTCTCCGCTACTCATCCCGGCAAATTGCCGGGGTTTTTTTATAAAAATCATTTATTTCATTAAGCAACATACAGAAAAAATTATTCTATTATTTTAGCAATACTTTTAAACAATTCTATATTTTTTAGTCAATATACTTTTTAGACATGCTCGAATTAATTGTATTATAACACGAGGAGAATAAGTTTTTATTTGCATCTATATATAATGCAAAAGTACAATATGTTATTTTAATTAACAAAATGACATCATGTATTCAAAAAACATACCTCTTAGTGAAAATGATTCAACTATAAAAGACCTATCAAGGTTAGAAGAAGTATTTTCTATTTTACAAATTTACTCAGAGGGATTTAATCCAACCTTTTTTAAGAAAGAAGATTTGTTAAGTCTTTCTTTAACTTCAAAAACACTCTACTCTACCGTAGCTCCCGAGCTTTTGCAGCGAGAAGCTCAAAAACTATTGGCCCATGTAGTATTAGGCGAGCAAGATGAAGCGCAAAGGATGTTAGAGAAAAACCCAGAGTTACTATTAATTCGCCAAGAAACGCTGGATTATAGTGGGCGGACTATTATAGGAACAGCCTTTCAAGCAGCGCTCGGTGCAGGTGATAAACCCATGTGGGAGATGATACTTCCCTACTTTGAAAGTTTAGAAGAAGGCGAAGCCTTAAGGCAATTTCAGGAGCAATTTCCTGATGGGATTGAAAATGATAAAGATGATGTCTCTGCAGCAGCGCTAAAAGATTACTATCATAAACTTGCAATAGCTATTGTCAATGATACTGATCATGGGCAATCAGCGCTAGAAGCATTTAGAAGAGCAATAACTTGTCAAGAAAAAATTACTCAGGGCAAGCACTTTAATTTAAAGCACTTAATCGCAGTACATAAAGCCTATATCGCTAATTTTAATGTCTTGCTGAATTGGAAGAACCGTGACCTTTTTTGGCAAAAAATTGTTGGTTATGTGCAAAGGCAGGTAACCGCGTATGATGCCCAAATACATGCTTCGGTCATAAATAACGTATTAGAGGATGAGAATTCATTTAGGCGGACTTTTAAACTTGAGGGTGGACAGTTTTTTCCCTTACTTGCTGATTCTGGGCTTGGTTTCAATTTTGCTTGCTTTAGTTACTCCACCGCTTGCACTTGGACAAGAGGGGGTGGTGGTGGCGGGCAGCCAATGCTTTCGGCTTTAAAAAACTATATAGAGCAAAAGCAAGCGCACTTACGGGAGTTAGAAAGCCAGCTAAGCCACGAGTGCACTATTAGTCCAATGGATATGGGGAGTAATTAATCCAAACGATTTGTAAGTTCTATTCTTATAAGGCCTTGATTACACTTGGTTCATCAAGGCTACAATAAACAATAAATAAGCTTATAATAGCGCATGCGCCTTAACTAACTTATCAATTTCAATTAACGATTCCAATAACGGTTTAATTTCATGCAATGGCCAACTATTAGGGCCATCACTTAGCGCTTTATCGGGGTTAGGGTGAGTTTCCATAAAAATTCCCGCAATACCAACTGCAACCGCAGCACGTGCTAAAGCAGGAATAAATTCTCGCTGCCCACCGGAGGTACCATTATTACCACCTGGCAATTGCACAGAATGGGTCGCATCATAAATAACGGGGCAATCAGTTTCACGCATGATTTGTAAAGAGCGCATATCGGAAACTAAATTATTATAGCCAAAGCTAACGCCTCGCTCGCAGACCATAATTTGCTCATTCCCACCTGCTTTAGCTTTAGCTACAACATGTTTCATTTCCCAAGGTGCTAAAAACTGACCTTTTTTAATATTTACAGGTTTTCCCATGGCAGCAACATTTTGAATAAAATTAGTTTGGCGGCATAAAAATGCTGGTGTTTGTAATACATCAACAACACTTGCTACTTCTAATAAAGGCGTATCTTCATGAACATCAGTTAAAACCGGCACGCCTATCGTATGCTTTACTTTTTCAAGGATTAATAATCCTTTTTCAAATCCTGGGCCACGATAACTTGCAATTGATGAGCGATTCGCTTTATCAAACGAAGACTTGTAAATAAAAGGAATTTGTAAACTCTGACAAAGTTCCTTTAAATAACCAGCCGTTTCTAGTGCCATTTCCTCACTTTCAATGACACAAGGGCCTGCAATTAAAAATAAAGGACTTGTTAAACTTGTTTCAAAATTACATAGCTTCATATCGCTTTATCCTGTTGCTCATGATGAAGGCGGGCAGCCATAACAAACTGCTCAAACAAGGGATGACCATCTCGCGGTGTTGAAGTAAATTCTGGATGAAACTGGCAACCGATAAACCAAGGATGATCATTTAATTCAATCATCTCAACCAGCGCCCCATCACTTGAGCGCCCCGAGATGACTAGCCCTTTCGTGATTAGCGCTTCAACGAATTTATTATTTACTTCATATCGATGACGATGGCGCTCAATAATTGCTGGCTTTTTATAAATTTTATACGCTTGAGATTCTGGTTCAAGCTGGCATAATTGTGCCCCTAGACGCATCGTACCGCCTAAGTCTGTGTTTTCATCACGTGTATTAACACGTCCATCTTCTTCCATCCATTCCGTAATTAAACCAATCACAGGATGAGGTGTATTTTTATCAAATTCGGTTGAATTTGCCTGAGCTAAGCCTGCTACATTGCGTGCAAATTCTATAACAGCTGTTTGCATGCCTAAACAAATGCCTAAAAATGGCGTTTTAGATTCACGTGCATATTGTATTGCTTTAATTTTACCTTCAATGCCTCGCTCGCCAAAGCCGCCTGGAATTAAAATAGCATCAATATTTTTTAGCAGTTCTGTATCATGTTTTTCAATAAGCTCTGCATCAATATAAACAATCTGTACCTTCGTTTGCGTATGAATACCTGCATGACCTAATGCTTCATTAATCGATTTGTAAGCATCGTTAAGTTCAATGTATTTACCAACCATAGCTACTTTTACAGTCATAGTTTGCACAGCTTGCGCCTCAACCACGGCCTGCCATTCGCTTAAGTCAGCAGGCTTTAAATCTAGCCCTAATTTCTTGATAACAATTTCATCCAATCCTTGCTCATGGAGGATGATTGGAATTTGATAGATGCATTTAGCATCTTCTAGAGAAACAACGGCTTCTTTTTCAACATTGGTAAAAAGCGCGATTTTTGCACGGTCTGCTGCCGACAATGCTTTCTCTGAACGGCAAATTAAAATATCTGGCTGGATTCCAATAGAACGCAATTCTTTTACAGAATGCTGGGTAGGCTTAGTTTTTGTCTCGCCTGAGGTAGCGATGTATGGCACTAAGGTTAGGTGAATAAACAAAGAACGCTGTACACCTAGCTCAATACGCATCTGCCGTATTGCTTCAAGAAAAGGTAGCGATTCAATGTCCCCCACTGTGCCGCCAATTTCTATCATAGCAATATCAAAGCCATCAGCGCCAAGTTTAATAGAGCGTTTAATCTCATTGGTAATGTGTGGGATAACTTGTACCGTTCCGCCTAAGTAATCCCCTCTTCTTTCTTTTTTGATTACCGTTTCGTAAATTTTCCCCGAAGTAAAATTATTACGCTTAGTCATGGTTGTGCGTACAAAACGCTCATAATGACCGAGATCTAAATCAGTTTCTGCTCCATCAGCTGTAACAAATACTTCGCCATGTTGAAAAGGGCTCATTGTGCCTGGATCAACATTAATATAGGGATCAAGTTTAATGAGTGTAACTTTTAAGCCGCGTGCTTCAAGAATTGCGGCCAGAGAAGCAGCTGCAATTCCTTTTCCTAATGAAGAAACCACGCCGCCGGTAATGAAGATATACTTTGTCATAAAGACCCCGTTTAGAATGCTAATTCGCTTGTAGCAATTTTAAATATAAACGGGACTAAATTTTAACAAAATCACGCAAGAAATAATACCTAATTCCTAAGTAATCTGATTTTTAAATCTTTAACTTATCCAGTTGTTTATTTTTTAAACTAAAGTGAGCAGCACTTATTTATTAAATAATTTCATTTATTTTTAGTTAAGACTATAAAGCTATCTTCAACTAATCAATGGTAATTAAATGGCCTAGCTTAAGCTTTTTGGTCTTTAAATACTCACGATTAGCATGGGACGGTTCGATGGTAAGAGGAATACGCTCACTAACAATTAAACCATAACGCTCTAAAGCATGCACTTTCTTAGGGTTGTTAGTTAATAAGCGTACTGCTTCAACACCTAATAATTTTAAAATTTGAAAAGCAATGGCATAATTTCTGGCATCAGCAGGAAAACCAAGTTGTAAATTGGCATCAACCGTATCATAACCTTGATCTTGTAATGCATAAGCTTTTAATTTATTGGCAAGCCCAATACCGCGCCCTTCTTGACGCAAGTAAATTAAAATACCACCTTGTTCGCTTATTAATGATAAAGATTGCTGCAATTGCATGCCACAGTCACATTTACAAGAGCCAAAAACATCACCAGTAATGCATTCTGAATGAATACGTACTAAAGGCACTTGATTAGCAGTCTTAGGCGTCTTGACTAAGCAAAAATGCTCAGCATTATCTAGTTTATTGGTAAAGACTGTCATTGAAAAGTCGCCATGCTGATGTAATGGAATAGTTGACTGCGCTGCAGCTTGAACTAATTCTTCATGACAAATGCGATAATCAATTAAATCCTTAATGGTAACTAAAGGAATATTATACTGTTCTGAAAAAGTAACTAAATCACCCTGTCGGCTCATGCTCCCATCATCATTAATAATTTCACAAATGACTGCAGCAGGGATCAATCCACTTAGTCTTGCTAAATCAACACTGCCTTCTGTTTGGCCAGGCCGCTCAAGGACCCCTTTTTCTCTAGCCCTTAAGGGAAAGACATGACCTGGTGAAATAATATCAGCAGGACCGCTTTCAGGATTAATTGCTACTTGTATCGTGCGAGCTCTATCGTGTGCTGAAATGCCAGTAGAAACGCCTGTGGCTGCTTCAATAGATATTGTAAAAGCCGTACCATAAGGAGAACGATTATTTGCAGCCATTAATGGTAAATGCAACCTATCAATTAACTCTTGCGCCATAGGCAAACAAATTAACCCACGCCCAAAACGAGCCATAAAATTAATTGCCTCGGGGGTCGCAAATTGAGCAGCAATAACTAAATCGCCCTCATTTTCTCGATTTTCATCATCCATTAAGATGATCATACGGCCTGCTTGCAAGGTAGCAATGGCTTGCTCAATAGTAGCAAAATTTGTCATGTTAAACCTCAACTTTTAACTGCCCCGAAGCGGTAAGCTGATGTGCTACAATCCGGGTAAGATAATCAAACTCCACATTTACTCGCTGACCAATTTCCATTTGACCGAGTGTTGTATTTGCTAGTGTGTGGGGTACTAGCATTATTTTAATACCCTCTTTAGCAACCGTATTTATCGTAAGGCTTACGCCCTCTATGGTAATGCTTCCTTTTGGCAGTAGATAAAGATTAGCCACTTTACCAAAATCACCTAGCGTTATCTCAAGAAAATTTTCGACAGGCATAATACCTAAGACAGCTGCCGTGGTGTCAACATGGCCACTCACATAATGCCCACCAAACCGACTATTTGCTAGCATCGCGCGCTCTAAATTAACTTTGTCACCCTTTTTTAATCTATTTAGCGTCGTTAAACTTAATGTTTCTGGTGAAATATCAAACTGTAACAAGTCAAAACTATCAGGAAGCAATGTTAAGCACACCCCATTTACAGCAATACTTTCACCCGGTTCTAATTCTTTAAAACATGAGCGTAATACCAAACGATTGGCTACTTTCCCAATTTCATTTACAATGACTTCCCCTTGCTGTGCTACTAATCCAGTAAACATGCCTTCTCCCACAGTAAACAAGCAATCACATTATCTTTTTGCGCAAGCCAAGAAACTCGATGCGGGTAGATAAAAAAATTATCACCCTGATAAGCAGATATGGCTTCATCTCCTAGTAAATTAGGTACAAGATAAACGTATGTTTTTTGGACTAATGATTGCTGATGTAATGCTGAAAAAAGCGCCCCACCTGCCTCTACCCATACATCATGATAACCAAGTTCGCCTAATTTGCTAATGACAGCGTCTAAATCTAATTGGCCATTACGACTTGGCATGGCATGATAGGTGCAATTAGGGATTGGCTGCTTCACTGCAACACATTCATCATGATAAATATGACAATATTTCGCCGTTGTAAAAATTTGCTTATCTGCGGTAAGCGCTAATTGTGAGTCAATAATAGCAATAGGTTTGCTGGTATAAACTTCATGCAAGCGCACATTTAAAGCTGGGTTATCATGACGAATAGTGCGTGCCGTAGTCAATATAACATCCGTATATGAACGTTGTTGATGAGTAAACTCCCAGCACATTTTATTTGATAATGATACACGCATACCTTGTGGGCCTGCAATTTTTCCATCAAAAGTCTGCGCAATTTTAGCAGTTACCCAGGGCCTTTTAGTTTTTGTCCAAAAAAAATAGCTTTGATAGAACTCATCAATTTCAGGCAAGGGAAAATGTTCAACGCTAATCTTTGCCGCTTTTAAAATTTGTGGCGTGTCATTAGCAGCAACGACTGGGTTTGGATCACGAAAGCCAAAAACAACGCGGTTAATTTTTGAATTGATAATTTCTGCAACACAAGGCGGCGTCCTTCCCCAATGATTACAGGGTTCTAGCGTGACATATAACGTTACATTATCTAAATTAGCCGGCAATTGTTGTAAAAGGCTTTGCTCTGCATGTGCTTTGCCAGCGCCTTGATGCCAGGCGCTGGCAATAATTTGATTATCATGCACAGCTACCGCTCCAACACTAGGATTAGGCGCACAAACACCTCGGCCTAGCCAAGCTTGTTTAAGGGCGGCAATCATAAACTCTTTGTGCATAGTTAAAACAACACTTTAAAAAGGGGACTATGATAACAAATTATTCAATTATTGAGTAGAGACCTCGAGGATTTTGAGAAAACCTATTTTCATAGAGTATGCTTAATCTAGAAACTAATTAAACTATTTATGGGCAAAAATTAAACACTTAAATTAGGTAGAAACAATATCATAAATTGCATGTAACTTAATATTTGTTATATATTAATTTTAAATGTATGCGATAACTAATTAATATGAGTTTGCCACAGCAGCATGCAAGCTAAGCTTAGTAAATCCAACTTAAAGTAAAGCCTATGAAGCAAAGAGCCCAAAACAAAATCCTTAAACGCTTTAAGATAATCAAAACTCTACTTATTATCATTAGCTTACAATTGCATACCTATTATGCCTATTGTTTAACCCCTTATTCCAATAAACAGCTCGAAGAATTAGAAAAAGAGTTTGTTCAACAGATAAATCAATCTGACAGTATTGTTCGCAACCCTTTAGCAAATCAGTATATTAATCATCTAGGCCGGCAACTTACACGCTCAAATTCCTCTTTCTCGCCTTATTTTTTTATTGTTAAATCCGACGAGATAAATGCTTTTGCCGGCCCCGGCGGTTACATTGGCCTTAATTCACAGCTTATTTTAGCGACTGAAAACGAAAGTGAACTTGCTGGCGTTATGGCACATGAATTAGCGCACGTGCGTTTACATCATTTATATCGCCTGCTAGAACATGAAAAGCAAATGCGCATCCCCCTTCTTGCATCATTATTAGCTTCAGTGGCTTTAGGCGCGGTCAACCCAACCTTAGGTAGCGGCGCATTAATGGCCTCTTTATCCGGCTTTGCTCAAGACAATATTAATTTTATACGTGCTAATGAAAAAGAGGCAGATAGAATTGGCATTAACATGCTAATTCGTTCCGGATTAAATCCTACAGGCATGGCTAATTTCTTTAAGAAGCTGCAACAACATTCACGCTATTTCTATACGGCTAATCTGCCAGCCATATTACGTACCCACCCTCTAGATGATGATCGCATTGCAGAAGCTGAAAGTCGTACGGCTGATTTAAAAAATAAGAAATATTTAGATAATTTAGATTACCAATTATTTAAAGAACTCATTCGCACAACGGTCACCCAAAACCCGCAACAATTATTTACTTATTATAAACACGAGTGTAAACGTCATAATTCAAATACGGCCTGCCAATATGGCTATGCTATCTCTTTTATTAAAATCGATAATTACCAACAAGCCCAACAACATTTAATGCCATTGATCAAAAATGATAATAACAATCTCTTTTATCAAATTGCGATGGCCCAAGCAGAAACTGGCAGTAAGCAATTTATGGCTTCATTAAAAAGATTACAAGAATTACAATTAAATTACCCAGAAAACTATGCTGCCTTAATGGCTTATGCGCAAACATTACGATTAGCTGGTAAATCAGATCAGGCAGTTACCATCTTATTGAAAGGTTTTAGACAATTTAAAAATGATTTGCCTTTATGCGAAGAGTTAGCGCAAGCCCAAGCTGCTGCTGAGCAAAAAGGTTATGCGTATTTTACGGAAGCCCAATGTCATCTTTTACAAGGTAGACAGCGGGATGCATTGCGACAGCTAAAATTGGCGCGTGCCTTAGCTAAGAAAGACCAGTATTTAATCGCCCGCGCTGAAGCAATGATTGAAGATATAAAATATATGGCTAAAAATTAATCTAAATTTGACGCAAAACCGATAAAGAACGGATATTAGCAAAATAGATGAGCCTTTAGAAAGCTTAATAAACTAGTCTAATCTAGGCCTAATTTTTTTAATCGATAACGTAGTGTGCGAAAGCTTACTCCTAAAATCTTCGCCGCTGCGGTGCGGTTCCATTTAGTCTTTTCTAGGGCATTAAGAATAAGCTCTTTTTCATGCTCGCACAAAGAGGCATTTAAATTTGGACTTAACTGCTGTGCAGCTAAGGTAGTCGGGGTAGCTTGTGGTAGTTGTATATCGTTAAGCGTGATTGTATTCCCTTCACACATGGCCACTGCCCGTTCCAGAATATTTTCTAACTCCCTTACATTTCCTGGAAAATGATAAGCTTGTAGTTTTTGTATGCACTCCGGCGTTAAAGGCAAAATAGTTCTATTCTGCTTGCGGCTTAAGTTAGCTAAGATGTGATTCGCTAAAATAGCTATATCGCCTAAGCGTTCTCTAAGCGTTGGTACGCGTAGCTCAATAACATTAACACGATAGTATAGATCTTGGCGAAAACGTCCTGCTAGAATTTCATCCTGTAAATTTTTGTGACTGGCACTGAGCAAACGTACGTCAATTGAGATTTCATTATATTCACCAATAGGCTTAATTGCTTTCTCTTGAATCGCTCTTAATAATTTAACTTGCATAGGCAATGATAATTCAGCAATTTCATCAAGAAATAACGTACCACCATTAGCTGCTACGAAAAGGCCACATTTATCAGCAATTGCACCGGTAAAACTTCCTTTTTTATGGCCAAAAAATTCCGACTCCATTAATTCGCTAGGAATAGCACCACAATTTACCGGAATAAATGGTTTATCAGCGCGTGGCCCTTGCCGATGAATAAGCTGGGCTACTAATTCCTTACCCACACCGGACTCACCTAAAATAAATACAGGCGCTTGATTGCGAGCTAGCTTATCAATATTATTCCGCAATTCTTGCATAACGAGGCTCTTACCTAATAAAACATCGTCTTTATCTGACCCCCCTTTCTTGTCTTCTGCCTGCATGGCCAGTGCAGTTTTTACTAAGTCCTTTAATTGATTTAAATCAACTGGTTTAGATAAGTAATCAAACGCACCAGCTTTTAATGTATTTACAGCACCTTCTACATTACCATAAGCGGTAATAACAGCGACGGGTAATTGATTTTTTGTTTTTTGAATATGCTTTACTAATTCAATACCATCCCCATCAGGCAAACGCATATCCGTTAGGACAAGTGAATAGTTAGTCGTTGTATTAAGCTTTGCAATAGCCTCCTGATAAGTATGCGCTAAGTCACAGGCGTATCCCATGCGTATTAAGGTTAGGCATAATAGTTCACAAATATCAGGTTCATCATCTATGACAAGTAGTCGTGCCTTACTCATTATAATGTTCCGATTGTTTGTTCAATAATAATTGCAAAGCAACAACCTTGTTCGGATGGTATTAATTCAAGCCTAGATTGGTTTATTTCACAAAGCTCTTTAGCAATAAATAATCCCATCCCAAATCCTGTACGTTTTGTACTAAAAAAAGGTTCAAAAATAGCGTCTTTTAAATGAGCTGGCACCCCCGGCCCTTGGTCACCAACCATAATTTCTGTTTTTAGATGAGTCTTTTTCATATTTATAGTAATCAGCGTCTGATTATTAACGCTGCCATGTTGAATCGCATTTTCACAAAGGATGACTAAAATTTGCTCTAATTGACTTTTATCAAAAACAAATTCCACAGATGCCGCTCCTATTTTTTCTATAATCATATTACATTGATTATAGACACAAAAATCCTGCTTAAATTGCTTAATAAAAGGAATAAAATCGATTACCTGCGGATGCGGAGGCTCTCTTCTTGATAATTGCAGCACATTTTTAATAACGCCATTCATGCGATTACAATTATTAATAATTAATTGCTTCATACGTAAATCTTCTGCACTTAATTGACTTGCCTCACCCATAAGCTGCACCGCATGCGAGATAGCGCCAAGTGGATTTCTTAATTCGTGCGCAATGCTCGCTGAAAAACGCCCTAAAGAAGATAACTTCAATTGTTGAGCTTGTTGGGCGATAGCTGATAAATCATCTAAGAAGATAAGCACTGCTGTTTTTGGCCCAACTGAGGATGCAAAGAAATGGATTCGTAAATAGGGCACCTCCATTACTGTTTGCACTGGCCTATTATCGAGTTTAATTTTCTGTAGAAATTGCAAGCATTTTTCATCTAAGGCAGCAGATAATTGCTTTAATTCCGTAATTTCTTCGGTTAGTTCAATATTAAAAAATTGCTTCGCTGCTGAGTTAATAAAATATACAAAGCGGTCTAAATCCACATAGATAACACCTGAGTATAAACGTTCAATAATGTATTCATTAATTTGCTGCATGCCCGCTAATTCTCTACCATGCCGGTAAGCAATGGTTTCACTGATACGCACTCGATAGGCTAAATACCAAACAGCAATAGCTGTTGCAAAAAGACTAATGCCATGTAATCCACTTATATAAAAGGAAATCAAGAATGGTGTTTCCCCATAACTGGATTCAATAAAGCTAATTATTAATAGTACGGTACTCGCAAAAGCTGCAAAAAAAAGAACCAAGGTACCTGGTACAAGTATACTTAAAGCGGCAATAGTAACATTTAATAAAATGGTAAAACTTGAGCGCAAACCACCAATAAAACTAATTAAGCCCACAATGAATAAGATGTCTAACATGCCAAACAATAAAACTTGATTCTCAAAATGTATAAGCTTGATTTTTGTAACAAAAAGGCAGATTAAACTGAATAGTAAGTAACCTGATAATAGGTTAAAATATCCCCCTGATTGAATTAGATCAGGTTGATATAAAGAAATAGCTAGAAAAATTAGCACACAAAACAGACGAAAAAAATTATAAAGCTGCAAGAGCTGCCATTGTTTAGTTTCGATCGCTTTATGCATGTCTTCCGGTGACATCTTAGTTTCTATCCTTCTTAAAACAGTTAATTTAGCTAAAAGTTAACCTACACAACCACTTTGATATATATTTATACAAAAAGTATTGCTTGGAAGCAAATTTATCTGATATAATTAGTTTAATTCACTTCTTGAGACTAAACTATGGCCCACGGGTTATCTTCCTCTGCTGAACACGCCTTACTAGCGCAAAATAGCCCTTTATTGTTAACGAATGCTAACGGTACGCAAGTAGAATTAAATGAGCTCGCATTACATAACTGGCTGGTTGATACGTTAACAACCCCTGATGTTACAGGTAAAGAAGAGCTTTTAAGTCAATTTGGCTTGCAAAATTCAACCCAAGTTCTTACGTTCTTAAAAACCTCTGCGGGAGAAACCGTACGTGAGCTGGTACGTGAAGAATTAATCAAGATAGTTGAGCAAGAAGATAATTTATCTAGACAAATCTCGCAAGAGCAAGCAGAACAGCAACGCTTATTAGCTTACTTACTCCTTAAGCTGGCTCACAAAGAAGATGAGAAATTTAAAAAGCTTTGTGATGAAGCTCAATTACAAATTGACAAGATTTTAGCCAATAATCAAAAAACAAATAATGCTAATTACGACGATCCAGTTCAATTATTGGCCTTACTGGAATCGATTGGCAAACTCGAATATGAATTAAACCGAGCCTTAGAAGCTAAAACAACTGAGTTAACCAAAGTTGAGAACAAATTAACAGAAATCGTCGCAGATAGACAATCAACTACACAACATTTTGATGATCTTACTACAATTCTGACTGATTTTGATGGCTTAAATAGGGATTTAGCCAGTTATGATGATGATTTATCACAACAGGCCATGTTTCCTGATCACACTCATCATTTTCATCAAGCAGATGCTAAAATCAGTCAAATTATTCAAGCAATTGAAAAACATCGTAGTAGAGAAGCCGCGCCAATATTGAGTCAATCGCATCAATTACGTCAACAATTGAATAATTTAAAAGTTACTTTTGATACAGCTGCTAGACAAAATTATCCAATCGCTAGCGATACTGGCGACGTAGGGTTTGTTAAAGATAACTCGTTTGTACAGCCAATCAATCAAAACAGGCCTATAAATTTTCGAGATCTGGCCTTAGAAATCCTGGCAATTCAGAGAAGCGCGCAAGAAAATAAAAAGGCACACCTTAACTTTTTTGATGTATTACATGCAAATACCATGCATAAACGCAATGACTTAATTAATGACGTGAAAGATTTAAAAGATAGTCAACAAAAATTACAAGCTATGAAAGCGCAGGTTACAGCACAGCTACATAAAGCCAATGAGCCAAATGCAAAACCAGCATTAGGCAGTTCAATTAATCAACCACAAAGCTTTTTTTCAAGTAAAAAGACAGCACCCACTGAACAAGAACCATCAACCAGTATTTATAATCTCAATCCCTACTCGATTACGCCTAAATGGTTTTCTAGCCACTAAGGGTTGCTAGGATTTACAAAAGTCTAATCAATTTTTATACATGCCTCTTTTAAGCAAAGGGGCATGCAACTGATTAAACGCAACTATGTCTCTGTAACGTTAAGTTTTTTTAGCTTCTAGTTGTTTTATAACAGATAAAAGTTTTTGATCTTCTGGCGTTAACAAATTATCTGAGTAATGCGCATTCGGTTCATACCACCATTGGCGCTTAAAATAAGCTTGTAATTTAGGCGTATCAAAAACTCGCCCATACTGAGCATAAATTGTATTTCTTATTAACGCTAATTGCTCTTTGGTCATGGCATGTAAACGAGATAAATCTTCTTGCAGCAAAGGATAAATAACGCGATAACGAATATAGTTTTTACCTGTTTGTAAACACAAGGATAAGTCTTCGGTCGGTGCAAAATTCTTTAAATTCCAAACATAGCGCCTATTCTTCCCTTTCCCTATAATTTTTATTCCCTTAGGCTTTGGTTTAGTATACTGGGCATCTTTATTAACCTCGCTACATAAGCGAGTCGGGGTATTAGGTATCACCTCTATCTCCGTGCGTCCAATACGGCCACCTTGCCATAACTTGCCCGTCTTTAATACATAAGATACAAAGTGAAAACCCATGACATCAAACGTTGCGCCCGTTTCATAATTATGCTTAATAGCCACCGTTTCAAGCGGCGAAAAGGTGAATTTCCAAATGTATGCATCCCGATAAAATAAATCTTTCTCGATATTAGCTGTAATTTTCTGCCTTTTTACGGGAAGAAGCTTGTTATTAGCTCGCGCTGTAAAATTATAAACAAGCGCGTCGCCTGGCTTTGAATGCTGTCCTGCCGGAATCGCAACCATCGTTTCTTTATCATTAATTGGAAAAGGGAAACCCATTTGTAGAGATATGGGTTGGTTTAAGGTATTTTTAAACACAAAACTACAATCATAATCCCAAGCCCCCCGCATATTTTCTTTATTGAGATCTTGCCCAGTTATTATTATTTTCTCAGCAACCATCTTAATATTAGGTTGCTCAACCGGATAAGGAGAAGCACCACTACCGCCAACTGCCGTGTCATTAGCCTGTGCGGCCATTGTCAAAGAAAGGAGGGTAAGTCCTGTAATACATATTTTAGCCATAATCCTATTTGTACTCCTATTAACTTCCTGCATACTTAAGTTAGATTTATTAAATCTAAAGACTTAAGCTTGCTTGCAAGTATGGTGATATGGGCATTTTCTTTGGTTTTATTAAACAATAAATTGCCAGCATAAGCAAAAATAATTCCTACGTACTGTAAATATTATTGAAAATTGCAATATAAAAGCAATAAATCAACGTCATTTAGATTAATTTTTGCTAGAATAAAACATTTATCGTACTACTTAATCCTATGGCGTTGCTCACTAAGCTTAGATAAGGCCAAGTGAGTGGGCGAAGGAACATGCATTGAAGTACATGACTAAGCGAGATTGCAAGGACGTATAACGCTATACTTTATGAGAATTAAATTGTTAAGAAAATTTACCCTCCTTATCTTATTGTTGTTAAGCTTAAACCAAAGCTTTGCTGCAAATAGAGAAATTGCTCTCACCATTGATGATTTGCCTTTTGTCGGCAATAAAAAGAATTTTCATCTGAATATGATTCTCTCGACATTAAAAGAATATGCCGTACCGGCCACAGGATTTATTGTTGCAGGAGATATACAGAGCAGTAATTGGACAATGTTGCAGAAATTTCGTGACGCAGGCTTTGGATTAGGAAATCACACTGTTTCACATGCTAATTTAAATAAAGTAAATACCGAAGCTTATCTTGAAGAAATAGAGCTAGCTGACCAACTCTTATTACCGATATTGACTGAGCCTAAATACTTTCGCTTTCCTTATTTAGCGACAGGCTCAGGCGAAAAAAAAGAAAAAGTTATGCAATACTTGGTGGATAATAATTATCAAATTGCGCCAATTACTATTGATAGTAGAGATTTCTTATTTAATCGCAAATTAGTCGCCGTACCAGAAGAAGCCCGCGAAAACTACCTAAATGAATTAAAACCACAGTATCTAGATTTTATTTGGCAGCAAACTTTAAAAGCACAAGAGCGAAGCCGTCGAGCCCATAACCCTGACCAGGCGCAAATCTTATTAATTCATGCAAATCTGTTAAACGCCTATACGCTCCCTGATATTATTAATCTCTATAAAGAACATGGCTTTACCTTTGTATCTTTACAAGAAGCGTTAAAAACGTTTACTTACAAACCCCAAGTCGCTTCGAAAAATAACCTGCATGTTGATAAAGCGATCGAAACATATAAAGATTGGGATTAACTTGAGAGAACTCTAATAATTAAACCCTACTGAATGTTAAGATTTAAAACCAATTTTGGCGAAAATCAAATACGGCTGCTCAATCCTAAAACAAATTTTTATCACTTGCAATTTTGCCTAAACCAAGTATCCTATTAATGGGCCGTTAGCTCAGCTGGTAGAGCAGGAGGCTCTTAACCTCTGTGTCATAGGTTCGAACCCTATACGGCCCATAATTTAAATCCAGCATTTTATTTCTTTGGTTTGTTAGTTGCCTTGTTTTTACTTTTATCTTTCCAAGCTCGGTTAAAAACCTCTTCTAAAACGAAGGTAGCTAATGCAATGGGAAACCCACCCTTTAATAAAGTACCCTTTTTGCCTTTAAGTAACTTCAATACAACTTGAACAAATTTAAGCCTCATATAATTTCTAAGCAACATGGCAATCATCCTAAACTCCTCAACCTAGGGGTCATTATAACCTATCTAGAGAATTATTAGAGCAAACTAATTTTGCAACGTAAAAATTAACATATCTTTATTAGTGTAGGCTAATATAATAATTATATTTAAACAATCCATAATAATTTTATGCAAACATTATTTCATCTCGCCTTTCCTGTTCATGATTTTAATTTAGCAAAGTTTTTTTATCATAAGCAGTTAGGTTTTCCAATTGGGCGTGAGTCAGAGCATGCGTTAATTTTTCAATTTGGTAATCACCAAATTGTCGCTCATTTAACTGCTGAGCCTCTACCTGTGCAACAAACCATTTATCCACGTCATTTTGGCCTGATTTTTCTTAAAAAAGCTGAATTTGATTCATTTATTCAACAGTTAACTGCTAAGCAAGTTCCTTTTGAAATAAAGCCTAAGGTGCGATTTCCGAATACCAAAATCGAGCATGAATCCTTCTTTTTAAAAGATCCAAGCAATAATCTACTTGAATTCAAATACTATACTTATTCTTCTGCTATTTTTAATGAAAAAGATTATAAAAATGTTGGTGAAACACAGTAAGTTTATGAGTTTAATATTAAAATAATCATTATTTTTTCATCAAATTTTTCAAAATAAATCCAATTTTTGTTCTAAAATTAGAATGTATAATTTTATTATTTTTAATATTAAAACTATTTATTTTAAGATAAATTTAGGAATCAATCATGTCTATTGAAACTAAACTTGCAAAAGCGATTCATCAGCGCCATCCCATTTATTTTACCTACAATAATTTGCCTCGTTTAGTCGAACCACACCACTTTGGTATTTTAAAAGGTAAAAAGCAGTTACACGCCTTTCAATACCAAGGCCAAAGTGTCAATGGCCCTCTACCACAATGGCGTAATTTTAAAATACGTTTAATTAAAGAGCTAACAGTCAACGAAAATCAATATTTTCACATCAGGCATTCTTACAATCCAAGCAATTGCAAATTTTCACGTATTGAAAAATCAGTCTGGGACTTATAATAATTTAGCTTACTTTTCAACCAATACTACTTACTTCACTAGACACCACGCTCCAGCCTCGGTAATTCAATGAATATAGGGTACTTTGACCACTTATTTTATCCATGCAACAATGCCAGATAGAAATGATAATATTTAATAATTTAAGTGAGTATAATTATGGCTATTTGGTTTCAACCCATTACTATCGAAGCGTTAAAGAAACGCAATCAAAATACTCTAGCTGATTTTCTAGGTATTGAGTTTACTGAAATAGGTGAAGATTATCTAACTGCTACCATGCCTGCTACTGAACGCACTAAACAACCTCTAGGCATTATCCATGGTGGGGCTAACGTAGTGTTAGCAGAAACATTAGCAAGTGTGGCAGCTAATTCAGTCATTGATTTAAGCAAATCTTACTGTGTAGGCTTAGAAATTAATGCTAACCATATAAGGCCTGTCAGCCAAGGCTTAGTCACAGGCACAACTCGACCTATACATATAGGTCGCACTACTCATGTTTGGCAAATAGACATTTATAATGCCGAGGGCAAACAAAGCTGTGTTTCTAGAATGACTGCATCCGTAGTTACCCGATAAAATTATTTAAAGCCTCATGCAGTTTATAGTCTTGCATCATTATTTTACCAGACTGTAACCTGCATCAAGCCATCCTTGTAAGCCTTTATCTAGTGAATAAACTTCGGTATACCCCATTTTTTGTAAATTACTGGCAACCAAGGCACAACGAAAACCACCACTACAATAGACTATAATTGGCGTAGTTGGATTAGGTACTTTAGTTTCTATATCCCGCTCAATAATACCCTTGCTCATATGCACTGCTGTAGGAATATGCCCTATGGGCCACTCATGATCTTCCCGAATATCTATAAGATACATGGGTAGCTGTTTATCTAACTTATCTTTAAGAGTTTGTGCGTCTATTTCTTGAATATCTTTCTTGGTTTCAGATACTAACGCTAAAAATCGCGGCGAGTGCTGTTTTGCCATAGCTTTTACTCCTTACTTCTATTAATTTACTTTACTAACTTTTTGGCTTTTCCTTTACCCAAATTAATAATAACGTACCTAAGATTAAATAAATAGGTAGAATAGATAATGCCATTCGATAACTACTTAATGAAAATACATGCATACCATTAATTACTTTGCCATCCCAATTTAAATCTAATAATTTGCCTATAAATGGCTCTGTTAAAGCATCTAAGACAGCATCACTCGTATTAATCATAGCCGCAATAGTCGCTGTTAAAGCTAATGGATTAATTTCTTTTCCTATAGCAAAAACCAGCATAAAAGCGCCTAAGCCAAAACCAAATACAAACAATAAAGCAGCTAAGGCACTAAGTGACAAAGAAGAGTGATATAAAACGGTAGTTATGGCAACACAAGACAAAATGGTACTAAACAACATCACATCACGTCGGTTGTTTAACCTATCTGATAATATACCTAAAATTGGGCTACCTAAACCTAGCCCGATAAACACACAAGAAATAATAGACGCTGCTTGGGTTTTACTTAAATGATAAGCTTGTTCTAAAAAAGGGTTACCCCAAAGGCCACCAAACACCGCAACGGGTGAAAAAGCTAAACCACTATAAATCGTAAGTAACCAATTTTGTTTATTTTTTAAGGCTAATTTAATAGCTGAAAATGACAGATTCGTGGTAGTTTGTTCATAAGACACTTTATCGCGCACCGTAACAAAAAATAAACATGCCAAAGCAAGCCCAACTAGGCCCACGAGTAGTAAACAGTGCCGCCAACCAAATTCATCAATTAACCATGCCAATGGTGCTTGACCAAAAACGGCACCCGCCATGGCAGCTGTTGCCAGTAATCCGCTGATAAAAGCATATTGACGTGGTGCAAACCAAATAGCAGCTAATTTCATGTAAGCAACGGTAGCAAATGCAACCCCCGCGCCCATCAAACCACGCGATAAACTAGCCATTAAAAAAGTATGAGCTTGCGAAAACAACAAAACACCTAAAGCACAGCTAAAGATAGCCGCCGCTATAAAATAGCGCGTGCTGTACTTATCTAATAAAATACCCACAAATAATTGCATAACCATATAAGCATAATAAAAGCTAGCTGCTAAGCCACCTAAGCCTGTGCCGGTTAAATTAAATTGCTGCATTAAGTCATCCGTCATAATGCTAGGAAAAACTTGTAATACGTATTTATAGAAAAGAAACCCAGAAGCCAACGTAATAACAAATAAGGGATAGGCAGAAAAGCGTTTAGTTTGCGCTCTAAATAGCATGTTTACCATGATTAACAACTCTCTTAAGGAATTAATAAAATTAGATAAGCAGAATTACTGAGCGAACGTATTTCGTTAAGAGCCCTGTCTTAACGTGTTTATTAATCGCTCACCGTTAAGACAGGCAGCTAATAATAATGGTAATAATGGAGAGAATAGCTAACACAGCAGCAAACATAACACTGACGTTATTTATTAAAAATAATGAATGGTTTTGCTGTTGCATTCTTAGCTCTGTTTGTTAAAAATAGAAGCAGGAAAATTTATTTTTGCATAAAGTTATTTTTTATGCAACTCGCTTTTCACAGAAATTGATAAGTCTTGATCCTAAATGGTATCAGCTGTCTTTTAGTCATATCTCATCCAGGGTTAAGCCTATTGTTTAGTAGATAATTGATAAAAAAGCCCTTTAGCTGCCATCAACTGTTGATAATTGCCTACCTCAACACAGCGGCCATCCTGGATAACATAAATAATATCAGCATCAACAATGGTGCTAAAACGATGGGCTATCACTAAACGCGTGACTTTAAGTTTATTTAAATATCCTTGAATCTGGGCTTGTACTTTGTTATCTAAAGCACTAGTCGCTTCATCTAATAATAAAATTTTAGGCTGAGTGCTTATAGCGCGTGCCATATTAATACGCTGTATTTCACCACCCGATAACATTTGGATACCATCATTAATCAATGTATCAATGCCCATAGGAAGGTTTTGTAAAAAATCACCTAGCCCTACGTGGCGAGCAATTTCGAGTGCTTGCTCACGAGTTAAGGAAGTATTGTTACCGCAGATATTTTCATAAATAGTCCCAGGAATTAACTGGGTTGACTGCATTACCACACCAATTTGCGATCTTAAGCTACGTAAATTAATATTTTTTAAATCAATGCCGCTGTATTTAATAATACCTGATTCAGGAAAATCTAAGCCTAATAATAGACGGAAAATTGTCGATTTACCTGAGCCAGATGGCCCAACAAATGCTACAAATGCCCCGGGTTGAACTTCAATAGTTAGATCAGTAAATAAAGGTTTATCCACGCCTGGGTAACGAAAAACAATATCGCGCATGACAATATGACCATCGAGCGCATGTAATTTACTTTTTCCTTTCTCTTGTTCAGGCAAACTATCAAATATCGGTTTTGCTTTTTTAAATAATGGGATAATTTCTAGGCTTTCGCTAACTATCATCACTAAATCTAAAATAGCATAAAAAAATTGAATAAATGCTGCGTTAAAAATAATAAAATCACTAAAGCTTAACGTATTACCCCGCCAAATAACTAAGGCATAAATGATTAATGTGCTAACGCCCATGAAACCTTTGGTAAAGATATTAAGTCGATTAATAAATTGATTCGCTCTAAATTGTGAAGCTGTTTTTGCCGCATAGACTTTTTCCCACAATTGAAAGGCATTTTTCTCTTTATGAGCGACACGAATCTTGCTAATTGATGTTAATAAACCTAGTAACGTACTACTAATCTGGGTTTGTTTTGTTGTTATTTTTCTTTTTTCTTTAAAAACTTTAGTATTTATCCAAATAGAATAAACAATCATAATTAATACCAACAGGGATGTAACTAGAGCTAGATAGAAATCGATAAAAAACATCAAACCTAAATAAGTAATTGATAAAATACCTCCGATGATGGTAGAAATAACATGCTCGCCCAATTGCTCTTGAATTAAGCTAATAACGCCTACTCTAAAACTTAAATCCCCTGCAGTAAATTTCTTAAAAAAAGAAGCCGGTAATTTTAATAATTTATCCCAAATAGCTGCTTGGATTCGATGTTGCGCTTTAAGTCTAATACGCAGTAAAATAATCTTTTGTATAAAGCTCATTAAGCTTATGACAATACCAATAATAACGAGTAAGGTTGCATATTGGACTAATAAAGAATAATTAGAATAAGGAATAACTTGCTCAAAAATAATGCCTGTCACAATAGGAATCATGGTTAACAATAATGAAGCTATAATTTGGAAAAAAATGACCTTTCTTATTTCTCTTTTTAGTAGAGCAAAAGTGAATTTAATTATAGCTGTAATGGAAACATTTTTTTCGGGCAATGCTGGATAAAAAATATAAGCATGTTGATGGATATGCTGAGCTATCTTTTCATTTACTAATTTACGTTCCCCGGTTTTACAATCTACTAATTCATAGCTATCTTTTTTAGGTAAAAGTGCACAACATCGATGATCAAAAAAACCAATGAAGGGGCCTGCGTCATTTTGCCACCACTTATTTTTTAAACGAATTCGACGCATGCGTAATACATTGTGCTCAGCTACGGCCTGAAGATAACTAATTGAACTAAATTGTTGAGTAGTAACCGTAGGTTTAGACAATTTCATATTTAAAGCACGCGCTACTAATCGGCAAGCTGCAAAATGAATATCAATAAAATCTGATAAAGACTCTTGATTATTTTTATATAAAAAATAATCTTTATTTAAACGCTTTATATAAAGCAGTGGAATTTTATTATAACTCATGTTTTTCCTTCTCCACTAACTCCTTATATAATCCTGGCTCATTTATCAGCTGCTCATGCCTACCCTGTTGCACGATTTGTCCCTCATTGACGACATAAATACAATCACAATCTCGTATAGCACTTAAACGATGAGCAATAATAAGTAAGCTATAGTTTGACGCGCGCAAATTTGCATACACCTCTGCCTCTAATAAAGGATCCATAGCTGAAGTGGCCTCATCGAGAACTAGGAGCTGCGCTTTTAGTAATAATGCTCTAGCTAATTCTAAGCGTTGACGCTGCCCACCACTTAAGTTTGCTCCGCCTTCTAGCAGCTTAAGGCCAAGCCCTCCTCTTAAAAGAATATCATTATCTAAGTGAACTTGCGCTAAAACGTCTAGCAGTTCAGCATCGGAGTATTTTTTATCCCAATAAGCAAGATTATCCCGTACGCTACCTGAAAATAAGAAAATATTTTGATCAACATAAGCAATAAATTCGCTTAACAAGGCGCGATTAAGCTGGCTGTAAGAAACCTCTTTTAAGAAAATTTCACCAGAGGTTGGTTGATTTAAGCCACAAATTAACTTAGCAAGACTTGATTTGCCACTCCCACTAGGCCCAACAATAGCGACCTGTTCACCACGGTTTATAGTTAATGACAAATCATCAATAACCGGTGGATCTAATGGAGAATAACTAAATGTCAGTTGATTAGCTTTTAAAATAATATCCGTATTTCTTTCTTTAAATTCTTGTGTTGTAAATTGGCTCGCTTTAAAAAGTGGGTCAATTTTGGTATCTAGCGCATCTTTTAATCGAACCATATCCCCTTTTATCTGAAATAAATTACTAAAAAACTCTATAATATCATCCAGAGGAGTAAGAAAATTTAAGGCTAATGCTTGAATAGCAACAATAGAACCGATAGTAAGCTGCCCTTGCATTACTAAATAGGCCCCCACAAAAATAATTGCTAAGTTAAGCATTAAATTAAAGAAATCAGGTATAGCTAAAATTAATGTTCGCCACACTAGCAGTTGCTGTTCTGAAGTTAGAAATTTAGTATAAAAGGAAGCCCAGCGATTAAAAAAATATTGCTCTAAAGCCGATGTTTTTAATGTTTCGATAATCTGAATACCATTAGCTTCTATTCCCTCCAATTTACCGTGATCACCTGCGTATTTTCGGCCAAGATCAGTTAATTTCCGTCGGCCAAGAATTAACGTAATGATATTACACAGGACCAATATCATTAATAAAACCCAAATCTGCCAACTTAGGATAAAAATCACTAAGCCAAAAGCAATAATTTTTAAAAAATTAACAATAAAATTTGGCAAATCTTTAGCTATTATTGTTGCTATTTTTTCATTAATGACACTTCTTTCAACAACCTCACCATTTGAGCGTTGTTGGAAAAAGTTAATCGGAATATGAAGTAAATGCCAAAAAAAACTAACTGATCCAACAACATCTAATTTAATAGTTAGATAATTAAGGAATTTTAACTGCAGCCATGTCAATAAGATGGTCATAAGCGTGGTAAATGCAAGACCAAACAAAACAAAACCAATTAAACTTTTCTGATTATCAATCAACAAATAATCAATAAATGCTTTAGTAAAAATTGGTATAGCAATCGTTGGAATAATTAAAATAGCGGTTACTAAAACGATAAAAAATAACGTTGAAAAATTCTGCTTTAACCTTTCTGTAAATAATTGCCTAATTGGAAATTCAGGCTTACCTCCTTTTTTAAACGAAGGCCCAGGAGTTAATACTAAAACAACACCGGTATACTCTCTAGCAAATTCATCCCAGCTTACAGCACGCGGGCCTGTGGCAGGGTCGTTTAAATAAACTTTTCTCTTTGAAAAGCCTTCAACGACTAAAAAATGATTAAAACTCCAATAAACAATAAATGGTACTTTTTTTTCTTGTAATTCTTCTATTTCTAAATTAGCACCGTACGCTTCTAAACCATAATTGCGTGCGGCCTTAACTATATTAATTGCTTTCGTGCCATCACGAGATACGCCACAGGCAATTCTTAATTCTTCAGCAGTCACATATTTTTCATAATAGCCAAGCAGTATAGCTAGCGATGCTGCGCCACACTCGGTAGCCTCCATTTGCAACACAGTAGGCGTTTTTACTCGCTTTTGAATCGGAAGTTTAATTTCCATAATGTTAATAATAAGCCAGTTTTATAAATTGTAGAAGTTAACTAGCAGCTCGATAGGCCTCTTGGTTTCAATATTAATCATTACATCAACTAAAGTACCTTGGGTTAATTGCGTATTCGGGCCTAAGCGACTTGTCCATTGATAACCGCTAGGCGTCTTTGCGTCTCTATTCATAATTATTTTGACGGATAAGAGTGGATCTTTACCTATAAAAGATGAGACTAGTTGTTGGTTTTTTAGTACAGCCTGCATACTTTCTTGCGTAACAGGTAGGAGTGAAATACTTTGGATTTTTCCTTTGATAGTGCCATATTCCATTTTATTAATCGTGGTTGGCGTAATTTGCGCAGCCATACCAGGCTTTAATAATTTCCCTTTTTTAGCAGGCACGAACACTAAAGCATATAAATTTTGATCAGCTGGAATGATACTTAATAAGGCTGCGCCAGCTTTGGTATAATCTCCTTGCTTTACCCGGACTTCGGCAACAACGCCGCTAACGGGGCTCGTAATAAATTGCGATTGCCGTAATTTTTGTGTCAATAAATCAACATGCTCTTCCGCTTTAAGCACACTTAGCGTTAATTCTCGTTCACGCTCAAGCCATTTGTCTCTTAGTTCAACTAAATTTGCTTTCATCGACACTAAATCAGCTTCATGAGAATGAATTTCTTGTAATAAACGATAGTATTCAACCCGGGTTTCAGTAACATTTGGTAAATCTAAAATGCCTTTTTTTAATGCTTTTTCTTTTAAGCTCAACATAATTTGTAACTGCTTAAGCTTTTCACGGGCTGCATCTAAGCTTGCATTAATTTTAACAATTTGTTCATTTTGATTTTTCTCTAAGTTAGCGACTACTTCCGTGGAGCGCTTCTTTAGACTTTGTTGCTCTAATTTTAATTTTTTTAAAAAACGTTGGCTTATTTCTAACTCAATTGCCACTTTATTATTATATTTCGCTAGTAGCGTATTTTTATTAACATGATCGCCAGGTTTAATATAAATATCAGTAATAGTTCCTTCTTCTTCTGGTGCCTGAACGGTAATAACATCTTTGTTAACGGTCATTAAAACACCTTTCCCTTCAACTTTAATAAACAAGGTTCCTCTTATTAACCAAATTACAAACGCGGTAATAATTAAAAATAGAATAATAATTAACAGCCAATACCTAGGTGTAATGGCTTGAAAAACATCCTCGGTTAATGCTGGACGATTAACCTGTTCTAATGCCTTTTTACGAAATACTATCCCTTTTTTCTTGCTCATTGTTGGTTTAATTTAATTAGTTGATTTTGGGTATGCCTTAAGCGCTGTGCAATTAAAGGCAGTAATTGTAAGGCAATTTCAGGATAAGCTTGTAATTGCGCTTTAAAGTCCCATTCTGAAATAGTTAATGTTTCAGTAGGCTCAATAGCAATCACGCTGGCCGATCGTGGTAAGCCATCAATGATAGCTAATTCCCCTAGTATTTCACCTGCGCCAACTTCGCTAATCGTTATTTTTTTATTGTCTATTTCATAAAAAATTTCAACACGCCCTCTACTAATAATGAAACATGAATCTCCTTTTTCACCTTGTTTCATTAAATAATCTCCCGTCTCAAAGGAACGCTCCTGAACAAGACTTGCAATTCGCCATAAAATCCCTTTGCTTAATTTAGAAAATAAAGGAGAGGATTGTAACGTTTTTAGGGGTTCTACTTTTGTGCTTAGATTATTCACGAAAGATCACATGAAATAATGAACTTACTTAAAGTATAGGTAAAAAATAATAGGTTATCCTTAACCTATTATTCCAATTAATTGAATTTTAATTAAAATGAAACTCTATGTAGAGCTTCAAATGATAAATGATAGAAGAACTACGTTAGGGCCTTTTAAGAATACTAGCACTTGTTCTAACGGTACTATCTCTAACTGTCCTATCACCACGCTCTGGTGTTAGCTTGAGTGTCGCCCCAGCAGCTCTTGTTGTTGCTTGGCCACCTGATAATTGCTCTAAATCAGAATCATCTATGATCTGGTTCTTTTGCACTTTACTAAATTTCTTTGAATGTTTCATAATACCTCACAGAATTATACTATAACTTGGTATAGAATAATGAAATCTTGGATTTAAAGCATAAATAAAAGATTCTTTTAAGCTGTGCTTAGCTTAAGCAACAATCCATAAAATTAGAACCTTTTTCTATCCATATCTGTTTTGATAGCTTTGCGATCCGGAGCCGTAACTTTTACTTGCGTTGCTGCTGGCCTTGAAATACCGCCTGATATTTTTTCTAAATCAGCGTCCTCTATTTGATGTTGATTTTTTTGCAGATTATTAGATTTCTTTGAATGTGTCATAACAATACCTCACAAAACTATTAATCTAAATTAAGGGATTTAGTTTTTATTTCCTCTTTCTAGGTACTTTACTTCCAGATGTTCTTTAAAATCAGTCTTGTTAAGCTTCGTGCACTACTGACTCTATTAAATTATAATAATTATAGTTCAAATAAGGAACAAACAATTAATTTATTTATTAAATTAAATCAAATTGATCGCTTTGCAAAAGTGCTATTAGACTTAAGTTATTCATATTTAGCTATAAAAAAAATTTATCTTTTAAACGAATAAATTAAATTAACTAGTTACATTCTTCATTGAATTAATTATAATTTTTCTTATAAAATTTTTAGATGCCTTAGCTCAATCATAGCCTAGACTGGTAGCAGTGATGATAAAAATTAGTTTACTTAAAGATAAACAAATAGCAATTCCTGAACTTGTTCAATTATGGCATGATGGTTTAGGTAAAATTTGGCTGCCTGATACACCACTTACACTCGTAGAACAACGCTTTCAAAACCATTTAAATGATAATCTCTTACCCTTGACATTGGTAGCTTGGCATCATGATACGCCTGTTGGCATGTGCTCTTTGCGAGAAAATGATGGTATTCGCCCTGATTTAATGCCATGGTTAGGTTCGTTGGTTGTTCACACTGCTTATCAAAATCAGGGCATCGGTCGAGAACTCATTGAAGCGACCAAACAAAAAGCGAAAGAATTAGGATTTAAGGTGCTTCATCTGTTTGCTTTTGATAAAACTATTCCAGAATTTTATGAGACTTTAGGTTGGCATAAAATCGGTACCGATGAATATAAACAACATCCGGTCACCGTGATGAAAGTAGAATTAATTTAATAACTTATCTGAGTTTCCTATGATTAACAGACTATTTCTTTCCCTAAGCTTAATAAGCCAAGCTACTTTTGCAGCCCCTCATTTTAATATAACTGAACCCATTCCTGATGATCGCTATGAGTTTAATGGGCCGGCATTGTGTGAAACCGCCAAAGAGACTATTGCTTACCTCAATAAAGGCAGCGCATATGATCCTGAAGTCATCCATGCTGGTAAAGTCATCCCAATACCACTTAATCGCGTCAAAGCAACTTTAAAATTTATTTGCGAGCATCAACATGAGTTAAACAATCCAGCTTTCATCAAGCAGCATTTTGATTTAATTCGCTGGTACCCTGACAAACAGCAAACTAAACAACTCGCTACTACCAAACCATTACTTAAAAATCTACCGCCTGATCAAATCTTAATGACTAAATACTATGTACCTGTTGCTAAAGCAGCCATTAAACCCACAGCAACGAATGCCCTAGCTCTTTATGCCCTACCGAAAGACGAACAATCCCTCACTTTAGAAGAAGCAAATGCTAAACCTAATTTGACTCGCTTCCAATATGGAAAACAGGCTATTCTAAAAGGCGCTTTAGCAAAGCAAAACGTTCCAGCTTTAGCGTATTTAAGTCGTGATGATTTAGAAACTGCATTGATGCAGGGCACCGTCATTGCTGATTTTGGCAGATATAAAAAATTCTTCAATGTCCATCGCAATAATAATATTGCCTATAACCCACTTAAATCACCCTATGAGCAAGAGCGTTTTTGGTATTTTAAAGAAGTTAATGGTTTACAAGGTTACGGAAAAGATGCGGAGTATAAAATTACCATAAAACCTGAGGTAACTTTTGCTGCTGACTTAAAGCAGTTTGGCTTAGGCAAGTTAATGATGGTCCAGTACCCTAATCGTACCGGACAAATCATTTCTCGAGCTGGCATTTTAGCAGATACAGGTGGTGCTTTTGAGAATAACTTATATCAAGTAGACTTTTTAGCAGGCAGCTATTTAAGCAAAGAATCATACCTACAAGCGACACGTAATATACCTAATTATGTTGCGGCTTATTTTATGGTTTTAAAAGAGACAACTTAGAGAGGTTTTTTGTAACCTAACTTTCATGGAAATAAAGAAGCAATCCAGGGCAGATTAGGAAGTAGCCTGGGTGAACGAAGTGAACCTGGGTTCCGGCCCTTTGGGCCTGCACCCAGGCTACATTTACTGGATACCGCGGTGAAGCCGCGGTAATTCGTTTTTTTATTTATTGCATAGCAGATCACGAAATACCGTGGCTTGACCACGGTATCCATCATGCCTCGCCCCAGCTCTCAGGATAATATAAAAGGAATAATATGGCAGAGTAATTTGTTACTTGTTATGGTGGAAAATTATTATTTGAATTTAAATGCCTAGTCATCACTTAATTTAAGAAAAACGAAATTGCGCTTGATGTTCTTTGAGCTCTTTCTTAGTTAATTGTTTACTGTTAGCAAAGAAAGTTAACCCATGGCTAAACTCAAGCTTGGCTGAAGCGCCAAAGATGAATTGATCATCTGTGCCAAATACAATGGGCTGGCTACTTAAATCATTATAAATCTTTTTTACCGGATGCTCTTGATTTTTATCATGCCAATTTAATTTATTATGACAAGTTGGACAAACTTCTATAGGAATACCAAGATCGCGAATCCGCTGCTGTTGTTCAACACTTAGATAGATACAATGGCCTAATCTTACTTTTCCATAAAATGGATTAATTTCCTTAAAAGGCTGCTTAGCTTTCCATGCGGCTAATGTATTTAGCACTGTATCTGTATCTCTTTTTTCAGCTTGAGTGTCAGCCTCGTCCATATGAATGGCAATGCTTAAATTATTTTCTAATACTAATTCAATGGTTTTACTTAATTCTTCACCAGTTAACGTGCGCTTTGCCAAAGGGTTACCAGAAATATCTAAACCAACTAACACACCAGGCGTACTCGCTATGATTTGCTCCAAAAAATATTGCGCATCCTGGGCTGTATGAATTGTTCTATCTAAACTTAGTAAGCCTACCGCTTTTTTAGTAGTGAAGGTTTGGTTAGCTTCCTCTAAGCCTCTTTTAAATGCTTCGATGTAATCTAAAACAGTAAACTCTGCAATTGGCTTAGGCGTTGTTCTAATTTCTAAATAGTTAGCATCTGAGTTTGCAACCACGTCTATTACGCCATTAGCAATATCAGAAAGATCTTGGACAATACGATGAATCAAGCCAAACTGTTTCCAAACTAGATTTAATAACTCTGCTGGATAGCCCTGCTCTGGTTGTTGGCTCGTACCTGCTAAATATTGCTGATTTGCCTTTTCTAATTCTTCATATAAATGAAGACAATTATTTTTTTCAGCTGTTTTCTTTAAGAAAGCTAAACTGATACTACCATTAAGATGACAATGTAAATCACCCGTATGCTTTTCTTTCATTTCTTTCCATAATTCAATAATGACTACTTATTTTATACAATCTCAAGCCTTACTCTAACGTATTTAATTAAAATTCAATCCTTGGGAGGTTATCTTGCTTTCATTTTGTGGTACAGATGAAAAGAAATTATTTCTACTTGCAATAAGAAATTGACTCTGCTTATCAAGATTACTGGTGCCTACCTGAAGCTTGCTCACTTTTTCTTCAAATAATGTTTCAATGGCTTCGTTTTCTATATAATCTAAGGCAGTTTTTCCTTCCTTATTTTTCTGTTTCAAGACATTTAAATCACAAAATTGACTAGCAAGAATCATTTTTATACTTGTTAAATCGCCTTGCTGAACAGCTTCGATTAACGCATTATTCCCATTTTTATCTTGTTGCATTAAAAGCGCTGGACTACAAAAGGCTTTATTAAGAAATACTTCTACAAGAAGAGCTTTTTGCCCATGAACAGCCTCAATTAAGGCCGTATACCCATATTGCGTTTGCTGCATTAACATATTTTGATTGCAATGTGGGCTGTTAAGAATAACTTTTACTATGTCAGAATGACCTTTTTTAGCTGCTAGAATCAATGCACTATAGCCTGCTTGATTACACTGCATTAATACTTCCGAATTACAATGTGGGTTAGTAAGGATAGCTTGGACTATGTTTAGGTTATCACGCCTAACTGCAACAATTAATGCACTGTCACCTTTTCTATTTTGATGGGTTAATACCTGCTGATTAAAGTTGGCAGCTGTCATGATAACTTTAGCTATCTCATCATATTCTTTTCTTACTGCCATCATTAATGCATTATTGCCATCTTTATCAGATTGGCATAACACCTTAGCATCACAATGAGCGCTTCTAGTAATTGCACCAACTATAAACCTACGGCAACTTGATACTGCTAAAAATAGTGGCTTATGCCCTAAATTATTTTTCTGCATTAACAGATCACGATTAAAATGCTCATTAGCTATAATAGCTTCTACTCCCTCCTGGTAGTTCCCCATTGCTGCAAGCATTAGTGCACTATTGCCATCTTTATCAAGCTGGCTTAATACTGAGAAGTTACAATGAGGACTGCTAGTAATAGCAGTGATTAACTCATTATTTCTTATCTTGGCTGCTAAAATCAACGGGGTATCTTTTGTGCCATTCTGGGTTGCCAATACATTAAAATCGCAATAGCGACTAGTAAGAATTAATTTCACTAGACTTAAATCTTCAATAGCCATTGTCTTTAAAACAGCCCAAGTTAAAACAGTCTGACCATCATGTACTGCTTTTAAAGAGTCTGCAGAACAGTGTATTGAGTTCAAATAGTTTTCAAGAATATTTAGAGTGTCTAAATGTTCGTATTTTTTCTTTCTACAAAATTCAACTAATTGAATGACATTCATTCCCTGAAATAAATCAATGTGCTCAAATAGCTGAGTCGTTAATAGTTGTAAAGTATCGCTACCAATTACACCATTTGCTAATTTAATTTTGTATTGTTTAAATTCGTCTTCTAAGGCCAGAATATAGCTCCTAGAATTAGTATGCATATCATATAATTCGCTGTTATCCTTGAGGATACATTCTAAAACGTTAGCATTTACTTCAACGCAATCTATGAATGTTTTATCCGTACCGGATAGTACATTTATGACTTCACCAATTGTTTTTTGTGTATAATGCATTCGATTAGAACGCATAGGACTCGCTTTAGCACGCTCCTCTTCATCAAGGCTACGCCAGTAACTCATGAATTCATTGATACCAATATTTGCATCGGGGCCTGCATTCTTTTCTGTCCCGCCGTGCCCACCTTTTTGACCTCCACGTCTTAATGCACCAATTAATTGAAATAATTTACCACCGATTGATATATTTTTTGTTTTAGCTACGATGATTTCCTCAATCAACTTATGCATTCTTTGCCCCAAAGGATTATGCACAAGCAACCTTTTTTGTTCATCTTGAGACAAAAGAGAAACGTTATCTTGGCGCGATTTTACATAAGGTTTGTATAACTGAGGCAATGTTGTTTCACCGGCAGCCATAAAACTTAAAATATTCACAGGAATAAGCGCATCGCCCGTCTCTGATAAAATAAGCTCTCCTAACTCATAATCATCAATGCTTTCTTTATCTGGAAATAAATCTAATTTATCAAAAGTATGAGTTATCGTTGGCATGAGATACTGCATTTTTTTCTTTGCTGGCTTTATCCTATGCAGCGCATCAGCAAGCATTAAACAACAGCGATTGATGTAACTATTAGGCATACTTGTGTAGCTTAGGAAACTGCCTCTAATTAATTCCCAACGCTTTGTTAAAAATGTTTCTATAAGTGCAACTGGTATCTGGTTTTGTTCTTCTAAGACAGCAGCTATACTATTTAATCCGTTTAAAGCCCCCGTGGCTTCATTTAATATTAACTCTTCTTTCAAACCCCTTTGTTCTGTTTGTATAAATATCGCGTGATCACCGGCTGCTTCTTTAATACCTTGAAGTAATTTATCAAGCTCGATTTGCTCTCCAATCATTAATTCATTTAACATAATTTAATCTATTCTACTTAAAAAAATTCTCGCGATTAAATCATAAAATGATTAAATTTCAAAAGCTTAATTATCAAATTATAAAAGATTTATTAAAAATTTAACAATGCCACTAATTATCTGTAAAGCCTAGAATGACGAGAATACAAGGGCCGCCAGCTATAATATTAATGCCCGCTTCTTTACAGCGTAAAATAGCCTGATCACTCTCAGCACCTGGCTGCATCCAAATATTTTTAATACCTTTCTGAATTGCTTGTTCTACTACTTTTTCAGTAGCTGACGGCGGCGTAATGATTGAAATACTTTCTACATCAGATGGTAGCTCCTCTACAGATTGAACAGCCGATAAATTTTCGATCGTTTCCTCGTAAAGATTAACGGGATAAACTTTCATCTGATGCTGCATATAACAGCGTAAAACTTTATTGCCGTATTTATAGCGATTACTTGATGCTCCTACAACACCATAAGCTTGAGATTTAAAAAACCGATCAATATTATTATCCATATTTTGCCCGCCTCCGTTTCATTATTATTCTCTATAATTCTATTTTAGCCGTTATAATCTTATCAGCGAGGTATTTTCTAATGATTTAAAGATAAAATATCTAACCCTTATCTAAGATAAGAGGTTTGGCCTTATGCAATTTAACGACACTCCCTCTCTAACCAGCACTCATCCACTACGTCATCACATACTTCTACGGTTTCACAAACGGGATATGGATAATACTCTCTTTGCACAGGTACATTAATGACAATCGGTGGTACTGCAAAGAACCAACCTCCACCCCAGTTGTATCCGCCGGAATAGTAGTCGTGATAGTGTCTATTATCAAAATATCGATTACCATACCAGGCAAAGCTGTGTGCACTGCAAAGAAAATTTAAAAAGATTATACTGGCCACTAGTTTGATTTGCTTCATCATGATTCTTCTCCGATACCGATAATGAATAAAAGTAAGATTAATTTTTATTCACTTCTTATAAAACTCACTCATTGTCATGATTGAGGAAGCAAGAGTCAAGATACCAATACATAAGTTTGACAGAAATGAATAGAAGTCATCTCTGTTTATGCAGAGATGACAATACAATTAATTAATTGAACAAATAGAAGATTAAACAACTAAAGCTGTTTAAAGAAGCGCGTTACTTAACATAAACTGGTGCAGGATCATCGAAACTATAAATTAATCCAAAAGCAACTTGCGCGGTATAAGGGGTAATTTTCGTATGTTTAGCAACCGAACCAAATGGGTCAAACGTATGGCTTATTACATGATCATAATGGGTTTGGCTGTAATCCATCATGCCTATCCACTTCGGTGTAAATGCATGTCTTACGCCTAAACCAAAACGAATACCATCAAGGTCGTTAGTACTACTATTTATACTAGGATCCGATTCTTTAATTTTTAATCTGCCATTGGCATAACCAACTCGTCCGTAAAATAATGTTGTCTCAGATAAGAGGTAACCTGGTAAGAAACTAACGCCGAAACTACGTTTGATAGTAAATGTAGTTTTAGAAAAATTCTGGTGAACATATTCGTCATTGGTCAGTTTATATTCAAGTGAACTAATATTTGCGTTCCCTTCAATACCTAAATAAAATCGATCTCGACTCCAACCATAGCCGGCAAAAATAGAACCAAAACCACCTACACCTGCAAAACGATTCTTGTCTATTACATCAAACCTTTCTAAAGGAAAGGGAGAAAAACGTGTTACATGAGATCTTTGATAAAAGAGCGCACCTTCTGGCCCAGTACTTGCACCAATATAAAAACCAGCAAAACTAGGGGCAATACTTAATGAAAGCAGTAACCCTGTACTTATTTTCCCTAACATAATATTTCCTATTAAACATAGAATAAACGAAACCAGAGCCGATTCTAGATAAGATTGCTAAAGAGATCAATGAAATTAAAACAAGATATTAAATTATTTTTACTGCAAAAAACTAAAGTTTATTTTTTTAAACACGATGATAACACTAAATGGCTTTGAGTAATTTATAAAATCACAAGCATTTAGAAGTTTAGAATAATCTTAAGGAAGAATTATGAAATCAATTGTTAAAAAATTTTTCGCAAAAAACCGTAATACAAAAGGATTATTAAAGGATAAAATACAGTATCTAGTTCATAATGATCGCATTGATGCGAGAAAATAAGCCAATTTTAACTAATTATAATCAGCTTATTTACTTAAATAATAATTAGATAAACTTAAAAAACCATAGTAATTAATGCACGCTTTTCTTTTGAAATTCAAAGTCTGCAAATTTTGTAAGAAGCATACTTACTGCTGATTGGGTTGTTTTCTCTTGCGGCTTAAACTCAACTGAGGCAGCAAAGCCTAATCCATCTTCTAAGTTAGATAACACATTTTGATCTAACATAGGCTTTATTCGCTCAATCATGGCATGCATGGCGATATCATCGATTGCTAAAAATCGCTTTTTTTCCTGCCTTAACATTTCTAATAAGGTAATATGCAGGGCATATTTCAGCACGTAAATTGCAGCGTCCTTTGCATCATTTAAATTATCCAATGGAATGAGATTGCAATTGCTAAACAAATGAGAGAAGTGATAATTGAGAGGCGAAAAATTATTATTAATTCTATTGGTATGATCTGATTTTTCACATTCGCAACGAAAATAGTATAAAATCTTTGCTGTACTACCTGCATCAACAATCTGAAAACAACCTTGAAAAACAAAGGGCTGTTCCCAAACAGCAACTAGAATCAGTGTTTCGATATTAATTTTTTGTGTAAATTCTGACATCTTCTTACCGCTCAATAAACTTTTAAAGTATAGCTTAATTTCAAGCAAATGCCTTAGATAGAAATCTATATAATATAGTCTAAAGTTTTATTTTTAAGAGTCGATTACCCCTTATACCCCCTCAAAACACAAACTTATTTTATTAACAAGGATTGTCATGCAAAACTCTATGCAATTTAAGCGTGCTTATTTTTTATTATTATCTAACTTTGTCAACTACAGCGTATGCCCTACTTGGACATATACGGCTAAACTTAAGCCCACCGCATCATCTAAAAAAAATCCACTACTACCATAAATTAATCATAAATCAGTAGCAGGTTACATCAAACTTAAATTTTCTCCCAGTTAGCCTTAGTTGGATATCGCCTGCGAAGCATTGACAAGGTATTATATAATTAGCCAATCCTTGTTATGACAGGTGAATCCATTTATAGCATTTAGTTACCTAATGTAGGTATTAAGATGACAAAATAGTTTGATTTTTTTACCTTTCGGAAATAATCTGTCAAAAGTAAGTACGCGGTAATAAATAAAATGCCTTTATTGGAAGATTAATTATAGCAATAAGGAGTCATTATGAAAAAAAATGCCATGCTGGCTATTTTAATGCTTCTACCTTATTGTATTTTAGCGAAACCACCTAAGAGTCCTTTTGGCCCAAATATTTATATTTAATACCAGTGTAAAGGCCATTTATATAAATAATACTAATCAGCAAAAACATGGGCAATAATGAGGCATTGTATACAGTTTGATGAGCAAAAATTTTAATATCAAACAATTTGAAATGGTAATAATGGGAGAGTTTATGAATACCAATCGGAGATTCCACATGATCCGCCAAATCAAGTGCGCTAGCAAAACAGTTCTGTCAATAGTTATACCCCTTTTAAAATGGGGGCTTCAAGTGAAACACGTTCGGCTTTAGATTTGGAATAGATAGCAATTTATTGAAATAACTTTAGCCTTTTACAAAAGCACGGAACTAGAAGGAATTTTTAAGAAACCTAGGTTAACTGTCGCTAACCTTCGTTTCTAGGATTTTTCTCATCTAGGCACTTTATATCAATTTACAGCAGCTGGAAACAGGTTTTCATCATAGTGACCTAATTTCAAGCAGCAGTAAGTTAAGTCTTAGATGATAAGTTATCTTCTTTAACTTGCAAGCATATCGGATATGCCTCCGTATTATCAATATAATTTATAACTTTGAGGGAAGTATGCGAAAATTACTAATTAGTTTGTTTATAATTAACTGTTGCTATTGTTTAACCTTACATGCTGACCCTGTTACCCCCAATCAAGCAGAAGAGAAAGATAATGAAATACATCATTATATTTCAAACAGCTGGGATGTATTAACGCGAGACAATAAAAATTTATTCAAATCTTGGTTTGATAGCAAGTTACCGGAAGAGAAACTAATTATTTATTTACCTAGAAATGAAAATATTGAAGCTGTTAAATTAACTGCTACCCAGCATCTTCCTAGCGAAACATTAAAGTGGATTGAATTTCGCTATTTACCCAAAAATATTAACTCGATTAAAGAGCATGGCTTATTATACCTACCTTTCCCCTATGTTGTACCAGGTGGTCGTTTTAATGAAATGTATGGTTGGGACAGCTATTTTATTGAACTTGGTTTATTAGAGCACAACCGCTTACAATTGGCAAAAAACATGGTAGACAATTTAATCTACGAAATTAAACATTATGGAACTATTTTAAATGCCAATCGTACTTATTATTTAGAGCGCTCTCATCCGCCACTTTTAACTGAAATGATTCTTGCTTATTACTATAAAACCCACGATAAAACATGGTTAAAATCTACCCTTCCGGCGATTAACAAATTATATCGTTATTGGACATCACCACCGCACTTAATTAAAGAACTCGGCTTATCCCGTTACTATGCTGGTGGAACTGGCCCCTGTCCTGAAGAATCACCTACTTATTATTCTAAAGTGATCGATTATTTTCAAACCCACGACGTTCCTGATTATGAGAAAGCACTTTACTATAATGAGCAAACCAAACAATTAACGCCGTTATTTTATCGAGCCGATCGCACCGTTAGGGAATCAGGGTTTGATATCACAGCAAAATATGGCCCTTTTAGCGCGGCTATTATGGATTATGCACCAGTTGATTTAAATGTCTTATTATATAAATTAGAGCTAGATAGCCAAGAAATTTATAACGTATTAAAACAGAAAAAAACAGCTAAACTCTGGGGAAAACGAGCGCAGAAACGAGCTAAGCTTATTAATCGTTATTTATGGGATAGCCGTACTGGTTATTATTTTGATTATAACTTTAAAACAAAGCGCTTACGTGATTACTCTTACGTTACAACATTTTATCCGCTATGGGCAGGTATTGCTTCGAAAAAACAAGCGCAAGCGTTAATTAATAATTTGCCTACTTTTTTAGAAAAAGGTGGGCTTTTAACTAGCAAACATTACCCAGGCTTACAATGGGATGCACCCTTTGGTTGGGCGCCCCTACATTATTTTACCGTACTTGGATTAGAAAATTATGGGTATAGACAATTAGCACATGAAGTAGCAAATCGATTTATTAAAACGGTTGAAAAAGGCTATCAACAAGCCCACACTATTTTTGAAAAATACGACGTTGAAGAGCGCAGTATACAAACTGTTAATAAGATTAAATATAGCTATAAAACCAATGAAACAGGATTTGGTTGGACTAATGGCGTTTACTTAGTTTTCATTAATTTTATTAAAAATCACCAACTGAAAAATAATCTATTGCAAGTAGAAACACCTTAGCCATAAACTCACTCTTAAATAAGCCTTTTAAAGGCTTATTTTTTTGCATAATTAACTCGATAAATAACATTGGCATAATCATCGGAAATCAATAAGGAACCATCTCGTAATACTAAGCTAGCCACAGGTCTTCCCCACACCTTGTCGCTCTGTAGCCAGCCCCAAATAAAGGGCTTAACCTCAGTTACTTTATTATTTTTTAATTTAACTGCTATAACCTGATAGCCTATTTTTTGTTTACGATTCCAAGAGCCATGCTCGCTAATAAAAAGCTGGCCATAATACTCAGATGGAAATAAACGCCCGGTATAAAAAGTAACATCAAGGGCCGCTACATGCGCAGGCAATTCAAGTTCAGGCGCTGTAAATTCATGACATGCATGTAAATGACCAAATTCAGGATCAGCTACATTTTTACCATGGCAATACGGAAAGCCAAAATTCATACCGGAATGAGGCGCATAATTTAATTCATCAGGTGGCGTATTATCACTTAGCCAATCACGGCCATTATCACTAAACCAAAGCTTATGGTCACTAGGGCTCCAGTCAAAACCTACGGTATTACGTACACCTTTGGCATAAATTTCTAATTGACTGCCGTCTGGGTTCATTCTCATGATGCTCGCAAAACGCGGATCTTCCTTGAGACAGTTATTACACGGCGCCCCTACACCAATATAGAGTTTATTATCTGGCCCAAAACGAATAAATCGCCAACCATGGCTATCTTCACTGGGTAATGCGTTATTTATTATGATTGGTTTTGGTGGATTATTAAGATGGCTTTCAATTTGTTTGAATAGTAAAACACGATTAACATCGGCCACGTATAAATCACCCTTATAAAAAGCAACCCCATTAGGCATTGTTAAACCAGAAGCAAGCGTTAAAACGCGCGTCCCATACTTACTATTTTTATCAGGAATAACCGCATACACTTTACCTTCTTTTCGTGAACCAACAAATACAATATCTTTACTTCCTAATGTCATTTGACGAGCATCTTGGATAGGTTTTGCATAAATAGTCACTGCAAAACCGGGTGGGTGCTTTAGCAAATGCAGGGGTAAATCTTGCGCATAAGTCTTAAGTGGTAAAAAGATTAGCAAGGATAAAAAAAGTACAATAAAATCCATTTTTCATTATCTCAGGTTTGATTAAAAATCTATTAAAATAATAAGTGACATACATGTCTACAAAAAAATTACTCATGCGATAAATTAGCTTACTTAATCCCTACTTCTCCGCACTAGAAAGCACAAATCCCGCACTTCAGTAGTAGAGATAGATAATTGCCAACAAAAATTACAAAGAGCTCTTTACTAAACTAGCTGCATTAAGGTAAATATAATAGGGGCTGTATAAACTTTAAAAATTATAAATGGTTTGATTTAGGTAAATAACATAGGACAAGTCCAATAAAATGCTTCGCTAGATCCATAACTATGGAAATAAATAATTCACTAGAAGCTAGGATGTTTTTGTAATTATAAAAATGAAGGGAGGCACGTCATGAAAACCAAAATAACTCAACCTGCTTTTGCGGAAAAGGAAGAAAACAAACGGCCTGAGCATGAAGATGACGAAACTAAAAAAGAAAATGATAAGCTGCAACAAATCTTATTTACAAAAAAGCAGCTAGACCAAATAAAAGAAGAACTAGATAAAATGGTTGATGCGTTAGCACAAAATACCAGTATTTTATCGCGAGCAGCAAAGTTCTGGGGTCAATTACCTTGGTGGCAAAAAGTCCTATCAGGCTCAGTCATTACCGTACCTCTCTTTGCACTAACTATCATTACTCATCTTGCCGTACTGCTTGTCATTAGCTTATTTACTCTAGTGTCTTATGTAGCAACAAGTTTCTTACTTGATAATCATCATAAGCAAAGCAATAATGATAGAGAAAATCTTAAAAAAGGTATTTTAAACTTAGCCGACACACTAGGCGCTATCATTGAGTCATTAGATGAGATCCGTAAAGAATTAGCCAATGAAATAGTAAAATTCCAACAGGAAAATGCACAGCTAAATACCCATGTTAAAGAGCTAGGGGGCCAGGTTGATCAATTAACGCTGCGGGTAACTTCATTAGCTGGCATTGAAGAGCAATTACATCTAACTCAAGTCGAGCTTGAACAAACATCAACAAGTTTTGCTGATTCTGTGCAAAGACATAGTGAATTATTAGAAAAATACAAAACTCAATTAGCGCAAGCGATTAAAGATTATGAAGATTGCCAAGCCCAATTGTCTGATAAAATCATTGAATTAAAAGATGTGGAAACACAATTGAAGGGCCAATTAGATGAGGCTAATAACGTTGCCGTTGTATTGCAAGGAACAGTAGATATGCTAAGTAATACAGTGATTACTGATGATAAAGATCGTCTTTTTTTTCAAAATAGCTTAAAAGAATTTCTTGATAATAAGAAAGTGAGTTTTGAAAAAATTGAAGCCCAAGTTTGTGAAGCAAAGCATCAACTTATGCTCACGCAAGAAGAGCTAAGATTAAGCAATGAACGCTATGACAAGCTCTTAAATAGAGCAGAAGGTCAACTAGATCGCATAGAACGTACGTTTATTCCATCACCAAGCCCCGCAGCAACATTAAAGAAAGTAGGGCTTTATGCGAGTAATGAGCAAATTCAATCAACTAAAGAGCTAGCACCTATGGCTTCGTTTGAAATTCATTAAACAATAACTAAAGCAGCGGTTGCTTCACTTTGCTAAGTTGCCAAGACTCAGAAAGCCGCTGCTTTAAATGCAAAGAATAATCCATACATAATGAATACAAACTAGTTATCTATGCTTTTTATTATTAAAACCATAGGCCATATCCTGTGCTAAAGTAAACATATACCTCTCGCAAAGGAAAAATATATGCATAAATTAATCAGTATTCTACTCGTTTTAATTTGGGTGCCAATGCCAGCAATTGCCAGCTCGCAAATCAATGTGCAAGAAGATGAAAATGCCCAAGCGCGTTGTATTCAACAGTTCGTTACTCAATGCATTAATAAATGTGAGAAATCAGGTGATAGCGATTGCACGCAATTATGTGCAGAAAATGCTAAAAATGAATGTCGACAAGCTGGAGAATAGACCGCATTTAAAACTCGCTAGGTAGCGGTTCGCAAGAATTCTAATAAGTAGACTTGGTGGAAAATTTAATGAACTCAGACCGAACTAAAGAATTTTATAAAGTATCTAGTTGCCTACAGTCAGCTAAGTTCGATGAAGTGATAGAAAATATACGTACCTGGCCTTTAGTCTGGTTAATACAATTTAATCAACGTTACCCAGAATACTATGACATCCTTAAATTAACCGCCTTTGACACTTTATGGGCTGAAAAGAGAGCGGAGTTAAGAATTTCTTTTAATCCCCACTTTACCTTTAGTTCTCAAAAATACATTCCTGATATCGACTTTGTTTTAGGCTATCTATTGTATCTCGCCGCCTTGCAAGCAAAAAAAAATCTTCATGATGAGGCTTTTAATGACTATTTAACGCATGCCATTCATTTTAATTCCTTTCATGCAAGACAGACTTATTTGCATCACCTGATTATGCAAAAAACCAACAGCAAAAGTGCCAGTGAGACTATCCTTAGTATTTTGCATAATTGGGAGCCGTCCCTTGCTAAACATGGGACACCTGGCTACCTGCTATTAGCTAATAACTATTTACATTTAGTAGTGACGCGTTTAGAAATAAAAGATGAAGATGAGAGTCAGCATGATAATATTCATTTTTATTTATGGAAAAACCTTGTTTTAGCTGAATTAGTAGAGCCACTATCACAAAACGCTATTAATAATGCCTATTTTGGTGAAGGTTTAAAATTAAGTAATTTTATGCAATTTAATTCGCTTAAAGAGCTAAAAGATTATGCCAGCAAATTGATTAAAGATAATCTAGTTAAAGAGCAGGCAGAACATAGTGCACATGCCTCTTTTGATAAGGAAAATAGCCAAAATCGCTTCGAAAACTGGTTAAAATCTAAGAATAAAACCACTTAAATAATTAAATACCCTCCTACCTACCACAAACTTGCAATCATGAGTTTTTATAATCTAGTTTATATAATTTTTTATTTTTCAACAACTTGATATTTTTTTATGCAATATCACTTAATTCAGCTCTATACTTAAGGAGTAAAATCGCGACCTAACATAAGGAGGGTGTTATGAAAGTGTGTTCTATTTATAAACCTACATTTATAGGTGCCTTTGCGATAGGCACTGTTTTAATGCTAGGTGTGTTTTCTTCATCGACTACTTATGCCGCTCAAGGCTGTGGTTTCGGCTATCATATGACTTATTTTGGTCGATGCGTTCCTAACATGCCAGGGCCTTGGGCGGTTCCTGCACCAGGACGTCCTGATTGCTGGATTAATGGCCGAGGGTTTTTACGCTGCTGGAGATAATTATGCATTAGCGCCAACCTCTTGGCGCTAGTATCTTAGTATTTCCATTTAAAATAATTTAAACAACCTAGCCAAAAAGTTACTTCTTAAAGGTTAAGACTACTTGGCTCAATAAATTTACCCGCATCTTTAGCTGGCGCTAAACTGTATTCAGCCCTAGCAATGATATAATGTGCTCGTTTTATAAATGAGCTATTTTTAGCAAAATTCGTTTCTGTCATATACCGGCTAAGCTTGTTAGCAATGGTTGTAACATTTATCGTTTCATTATCACAATCTTTAATTAATTGTTTTGCTATATCTAAATGGTGACGAGGTGTAAAGATTGATTTCCAGCCCGTCGTATAAGTTAATAAAATTTCCTTAATTTCTTCTTTAGAAATCACGCTGTCTTTAGTAAATGTATCATATTTTTTACCAGCAAAAGTGCCTAAAAAAGTTAGACTGGTATTCCAGTGGCCATTGCCCCAATTATTTAAAGTAAAGGCTGCACCAGCCGGAATATTCTGATAGCTACCCCTTTCAGAATAAGTGCGCACACCCAATTTAATATTAAAAATATGAGCTAACTCGTCTAAATCCTGATGAGTACCCCAGCGACTCTCGACGGTTACATCTCTGAGTGCTGCTACAATACAAGAGGAATCGTTAACTTCACCAGCTTGATTATAAACGTCATCGTTAAAGGCTTTAAAAATGATTTCACTAGCATAATGATCAAAATGCTTTAACATATACTTGTTTCTAGCTGTGGTATAAGCTTCATCTGCCCTCTTTGATGGATACCACTCTGTTAAACGTTTCATGATAGATTTAATTTCATTTGCTGCCTTTTCAGCATACGCACGCGCTGCAGGAAAATTTATTAAACCAATAAATTGGGCTGATTGAAAATCATTTTTGGCAAAACAACGCACTAACTCGTTAAAATCAAAGAAAGCCGTAGGCCCTACTCCGTTATCAAAATTTAAGCCACCTGCCCTTAAATCTGATGTTCGGTGATGATAAATAATATGCCGAAAGCAGCGTTGCATTTTGTCTAATAATTGAAATGATTGCTTGTTATAATTAAATTTTTTTATCTCGTCTAAACTGATATTAAGTTCATCTACAGAAGAAAGCCCTAAGGCTGCCACACTTAAATTTTGGAAGGTTTCAAATATGGCACTCCGCCCTCTTGGATCACGAGCACATTGATGCTTAATCATATCCATTAAGCCAATTGAAAATGAAAAAAATGCACACTTTCCTCGGCCAGGATTATCTATCACTCTTGTAACCATATAAGACGCCAAGCTCATTTAAAAAACACTATTATACACCACAAACCTGACTAATCACGCCTAGCTAGGTAAATTAGATGAAAAAATTCCTGCTTTTCGTTATTCTTTCACTAACACTTTCATTAAAATATTCTCCCTAATTATGTCTAAAAAGAATCAACCTGCTTACCTTTTTCCCTCCTCTAAACCTTTTAATGAAGGTTACCTAAGAGTCAGTTCACTGCATCAAGTTTGGTATGCCCAATATGGTAATCCGCAAGGCATACCTGTGATTGTGTTACATGGCGGGCCGGGTGCCGGATGCAATGATAATGAAATGCGCTTCTTTGATCAGACGTTTTGGCACGTTATTTTACTTGATCAACGCGCTACAAAACGCTCTACTCCTTTTGCTGAAATGAAGGAAAATAATACGCAGGCGTTAATTGCTGACCTGGAAAAATTAAGAGAGCATCTTGATATTAAAAAATGGCTGGTGTTTGGTGGCTCTTGGGGCAGTACGTTGGCTTTAACTTACGGACAAGCTCATCCTAATAAAGTCATTGGTTTTATTTTAAGAGGGATTTTTTTAGCAAGGGCACAAGAAGATAAACAATTATGGTACGGCATGAAAGACATCTTTCCAGATAGTTGGCAAGAGTTTAATGATTTTATTATGCCTGCTAATCAAAACGATTTAAAAGCAGCCTATCATGATTTGGTTATGCATCCTAAGGCTGATATTGCCCTACCGGCCGCTCGGGCCTTTATGAAATATGATTTAAGCTGTTCTTTTCTCAAAACAAATAAAGCCCAGCTAGACAACCTTTTGACGAATGATAAACTAATTTTAGGCGTTGCAAGAACATTTATTCATTACAGTGTTAATCAATTTTTCTTAAAAGAAAATCAAATTTTAAATAATATAGATAAAATTAATCACTTGCCTTTAATCATTGTACAGGGTCGCTATGACATCATAACTCGCCCTCTCACAGCTTATGAATTGCATAAAGCCTGGCCAGGATCTAAATTAGTTTTCGCACAGGCTGCGGGCCACTCAGCTATGGAAGTGAATATTGCTAAACAATTAGTTAAAGCCACAGAACAAATGAAGAAATCGTTAAGAGTCAATAACGAGCTATTCGAATCGCCTGCAAATTGAACTTACTATATTAATCGTTCTTAACTATTATTTTACTTTTCTTAACATTAATGTAAAAAAATAGTTGACTCTGCGCTTTAAGAAACAGAAGATGCTATAGGATTAAAATGAAAATAGGAAGTTAATAATGAAAGAAGTACGAACAACGGAATTACCAAGAAAAAATCATCATTTTATGTTAAAATGCATGGCTGCATTAACTGGCGTGGCAGTCGCTTCAACTGTTGCTTTATTAGCATTTAGTGCAAAAAGCACGGCCCTTGCTGCCTCTACAACCTTAATGGCAGCTGCAGCTGTAGCCCCTGCCGCAGCGCCCCTTTTCCTACCTATTCTGCCCATTGCTGCAGTGATGCTAACTATAGGTGGTGTGTGCCTCCTCCCTTTTCTCTTTGGCAATTCATGCAGAAATCCCGGTTACAGGCCCTACGCAACTGCCTATGCCACTACGCCTAGTTATCAACCTACTTTTTATGGCCGTCCCCGCGCTGTATACACTAATGGAGTAGCCCCTGCGCCCTATGTAGGTCACCATCATAACCATCCTAATGCTTATTCTGGTCATCATCACCATGGACATGGTAATGGTATCCCACAGGTTGAAACTCATTCTGGTTCAAATTATCACAGTCATAGGTAATACGTAAGATTGGCATAAATAATGGATTAAACGCATCAGAATTTAATATATTCGATGCGTTTATAACAGAATAATTAATTAATCAAATTGACAATGGTATCCTTTGCATTTTGCAAAACTTTAAACGGTTGAAATTGATATCGATAAATGACTTATAGGCTAGTATTGAATCTATAAATAAAAAAGGTATGTTAGATGAACTAACATACCTTTTAGTCAGGGAGAAACCTAGAGAGATTTTAAGAATGTTATCACTGCATTACGTAGTTCAGGCGTAAGATTATTGTATGCTGTTCGACTTGCTGAGCCTTCTCCACCATGCCACATAATTGCTTCATGCAACGTACGGGCGCGACCATCGTGTAGATAAGCTTCACCATTACTCACACCTGCTGTCAGGCCAATATTCCATAGAGGTGCTGTCCGCCATTCTGATCCAGTTGCCTTATAGTCGCCGTAGTTATCAGCTAAATCAGGACCCATATCATGTATTAATAAATCCGTATAAGGGTGAATAACTTGGTTTCTTAACTCAGCATGAGGATGGTAAGGCGATGTAGTAAATGTTGAGACATGGCAAGCTTCGCAACCAATTTGCTTAAAGAGCTCTTTACCTTGCTTAACTACCGGTTTTTCTGAGTCACGTTGTGCTCTTACACCTAAGAGAACAATGTAATCGGTCAACTGATCAAGATATTGATCACTTAAAACCGCACCTGCAGGACCGCAGTTAGTTTGCTCGGCTCCACAATCTGGTGCCGGTGCTAATGATGTTGTGACACCCATATCATTACGTAAAGCTGATGCAATTTGCTGCCTAACACTCGCTTTACCTGCTTTCCAACCAAAACGCCCCATACGAGGTACACCTGTTTCTAAGTCAGGCACGATGTTAATGCGGCCAGCAACACCATTACCTTTGTTTGTGGCATTAGCTAATTCAACGATAGCAGACTCAGGAATAGCCTCCAGTAATCCCATACCCACTAATTGTGGTGTGATGCGTGCTGAGAAGCGTGCTGGTGCTGGTGAAAAACCTGAAAATTGGTAATTTGGCTTACGTAATCCTCCACTTTCAGTCCAGCTTTGAATAACCACATTGCCTTCAGGAGCGCCAACAGTTGAGCGCGGCTGTAGAACAGAACCTACCTTGGGATGTGGGTTGCCATTAGCGTCTGCCACTACAACCATATAGTTTGTCAACGTGGTACCTACGGCAGGTGGCAGGGCACGACCGTTATTCTGATGACAACCTATACAAGAGGAATTAATGTAATTAGTACCGATTTTATTTGCAAGCTCAGTGAAAACTGGATTACCAGCCTCAGAATGAGCACCAGTCTGCATATTAGTATGATGAACTCGACGGCCTAGGACAAAAGGCTGACCATTAATATTAGACGTATTAGTAGCCATCTGTTTAAAGAGCGAGGTAGGCTCTGCTGAGTATTGATGGTGAATTGTTGTTTTACCACCTAACCAAGCATCTACTGGAATAGGATAGGAATCTTCACGCTCAGTATTCGGATTACCAAACACACCGCGAGCTTCCCAAGGCACAATACCTTGACCAACTATGTATAAAAAGGCAGTCCCATAGTAGTTAGTTCGGCCACGTGGTGGATTACTAAGAAATGGACTAATTTCTATTTCCATGCGATCGCCATTTCTAATATTTCGACCTTCTTTGGCGTTAAAATTTACTGTTGTTGTATAATTTAATCTGTCGCTGGTTGTTGGTGTCAGTCTTGCATTATGAAAATATTCAGCAACGGTATTAATACCTCGATAAAAGGCTCGAAAATCGGGTGTGCTAAGCGGCCATAATGATTTTACATTCACTACGATTCTATTCCCACCTTTGGCTACTTCGTCGACAATTTCTACTTGGATAGTACGATATTCCCAATAAAAAGGTAGATAATGTTCGTAGGCATGAAATTCATCTTCACGAGCATGGCGATCGCGAACACGATCAGCAAAGCGTGTGATTAAAGCAACAGGCGTATTAACTACAGTCTCTGGCTCAAGAGGCGTGGTACTTGAATATAAAGGAATAAAATCATTGTCACCTGGATCAGGGGGATTTGAGCCGCCAGTGCCACCATATACTTTTAATTCCCAAATAGAATAACCCCACTGATTTCCTGCGCTGCGCTTAGTACCATAAACACGTACATAACGATAAGTACCTGACACACAAATAACATCCGTGCGATTACCAAATACGCCGTCTGTTCTTTTTGCTAAGGTTGTCCAATTATTTGCATCATTAGAACCTTGTACTTCATAAATTTCGGCATTAGCTGCTTCCCAATCAATGACCACACTGGTAAGCGTATACGATTTACCCAAATCAACTGCAATCCATGAGGGATCAACACCCACAGCTGAGCCCCACCGTGTACTTGCATCACCATCAACTGCATTTTTTGCTGGCATGCCTTCTGAACTAGCCCAGGCACGAGCATTTAACGCAAGATTTATATCAAGTGCATATAAGTTGAAGGTCATCAATGAAAATAAGGTGGCCAAAATCACCTGACGAGCGTATTTAAATTTTAACATGGATGATTTCCCTATCTCTTTAATTAATAGATTGAAGCCTATTAATACCAACATTCAACAATTAGAAACCTCTTAGCCTACTTGACTTTTTAGCCTTCCAATTTGTTACCGCTAATTAAGAATTTAGCTAAATATTAGGAAACAAAATATGTAGCCTTTGATCTAAATCGAAGCTAGCAAATTTTGTAATTTTTAATTTAATTACCTTATTAAAAACAATATGAAACAACCGAAAGTAATTTGCAATAGTTATTAGTTACTTTTAGTAACTATCCTTTTTTTTAGTATTTTAAAAATGCAGAAATACTTATTAATGATCGCGTCGTTAAAAATTTATATTTGCCTTTTTGTTTAAAAACTGCCAGTTGATTTAATCCATTTGCAAGTCTTTGCGAGCGAATCGAAGCAATCCAGTCCGGGTTTTGATCGACTCACTTGACTTGCTTGCTAAACCTTTGACTTCGTAAAGATTCGCAACGACTTAACTCTTCTAGCTTGGCTTACTGCGCAACAACAAGAAAGAAAAGCAAACCGCCTAGCGTGCCCTAACCTTTAATTCTTCCTAATACTCAGTACAATTTGACACTTACCCGCCCATTCAAATTTAAGTTAATGAAATGTCTTAACCTATATATTAAAATATTGATCAATATGTTCAATTTATATATAATATGTAAATCTTATTAAAGCGAAAGAATTTATGTATGAAAGGCCGTAGCGAGTCACCGAATCCCCAAGAATCTAGCCAAAATAGAAAAATAGAATTAAAAGACTTACCTGAGGAAATTTTTAAAACAATATTACATTTTCTTCCTTTTGAGACTTTAGCCACTGTCCGTGAGCTTTCTAAAACACATAAAAATGTCATCAATAGCTTGCTTACAAGTCCTAAGAATGTTGTTGCTATCGTAGGTGAACTGCCTTCTTTTAATGCAATGCTCTTCTTAAATTACTACACTCAAACAGAACAATATAAAAACTTGCTTACGAAGTTTGAGAAGGGAAACACACTTACAGCATCTGAAATTGTTTGCATTAGTTTAACAACGGATAACATTTATAAAATAGATTCTGAGAGATTACAGCGCGCCATCTCACAGTTAGAAAAGGAACTAAATCCCAATCTCTTAGAAAATTTAAAATTGATGAATAGCTTAATTAAATTAAATGAAATTCATGCAACAGGCGTTGATGCAAAAAAATATTACAGAGAAAAAGTAGAAAACCAATTTAAAGCTATTAAAAATCACGACTATATCAACTTACAAGGCGCAGACTTAAGTTCATTTAATTTTTCCAAATTGGCTGGAGCTAATTTTAATAAGGCTACTTTTAATCTTAAAGGAGCTGAATTTCCTCCATCTAGTATGATTTCACGCGATTCTTTTTTATCAGAAGATAAAATGCGGCGCGAACTTAATCAGTTAGCAGTACAAATCAAGCATAGGCCAACAGAAGAAAAAAGATTATTGCGTCTTGGTATCTTTAAGGACTTTAAACAACAAATAAGATTATTTTTTGACCAATCCATTGCTTCATCAGATACAGACACAGCAAAATATTTAATCTCATTAGTTGATATGTTAATAAAACATCCTATTAGTAATAAAACAGTTGATGATTGGCTGCAAGATACTCTATTTACTAGCCCAGTTGGACTGCTACAAAATTTCAAAAAGGAATTAGAGAAAATTCTTGTAGAACAGCCTCAGCATCATAGTAGTTTAGGCGCAGGCTCTTAACATATTAATTTACCCTATTTGATAACAATAAATTTGAGCACAAACAATCGCTAGTGCTCAAATTTTATTTGACATAATGCCTTAACTCAAGCAATGTAGGCCTAAATAATTTATACCATTCAATAGAATATTTGCATGCAGGAAAATAATATGCGCATATTAATTGTCGGAGCTACAGGAACCTTAGGACAAGCAGTCGTTAATGAGTTATATGAGTATCATGAACTCATTACCGCTGCCAGAAGCAATAGTGACATTCGAGTTGATATTACCAATTTTGAATCAATTAACGAGATGTATCAACAAGTCGGTAAAATTGACGCTGTCGTTTCAACGATAGGGAGCGTTCATTTCGCCCCTCTAGAAGATTTTACGCCTGAAAAATGGGCTTTAGGTTTAACTAACAAACTAATGGGCCAAATCAATTTAGTAACTAGCGGCATCAAGTATCTTACCGATGGCGGCTCATTTACTTTAACAAGTGGCATTTTAAATCGTGATCCAATTAGATGTGGTGTATCAGCGTCATTGGTAAATGGGGCAGTAGATAGTTTTGTCAAAGCAGCAGCGATTGAATTACCTAGAGGACTACGTATTAATGCTGTAAGCCCTACCGTATTAGAAGAATCAGGTGATAGCTATGGCGAATTTTTCCGAGGCTTTATCCCAGTTCCAGCAGCAAAGGTAGCAAAAGCATTTGCAAAAAGCATAGAGGGCGCTCAAACTGGGCAAGTCTATTGCGTTGACTGCTAATCAGCAAATAACAGTAACATGAGTAAAACTTAGGATACGGCCCTTGGGGCCTACTCCCAGGCTACATTTACTTAGTATAAAATAAATTACAAGCGAAATACCGCAGCGTGTCTGTGGTATCCAATGAAGTGGCACTAAGGCTATGGATACCGTAGACACGCCAAGGTATTTCGAACTGGATAGATAAAGCAAGTAGATGCTGTCTTAAAAAACAAAAAACCTGTTAATGAAATTTGCTTGCTCTTAAAGACAGTATCTACGTATATGATGTTCAATACTAAAGTGAGCATTTTCTATCCTTATAACCTTAAAAAAACCAAAACAAAACCTTTAGTTAATATAAATTATATTCAATTATTAATAGGTGGAACAATATATCTATGTTTTGATCTTTATGATTAAAATAAATATTCAAAGTATTCAAATATTTCTAACTGATTAATAATTGATTAATTACTTTTTGTTCGCTAGAATAGCTGACTGTTGTATTAAAATTAATATTAATAAAAACCCTAGCTTAATTTAGCTTCTTTATTTCCAAGATAAAACCAGTCTAAAATCACCCACGTTTAAATTTCATGGATGCTGATTAAACAGCCGTGTTAGTAGTGCTGACGTAAAGTGCCTAAGTTATGCAAGTGGTTGGCTGTTTGGAGTTGTTATGGCTACTGGTGTTCAAGAAACAAAAGCACTTTTACTGAAAGACAAAGAAAAGAATCAGGGAGAATCTTGTCAATTTATTATCGCAACGGCTTCAGGGATTAATAGCTTTTTGCGTGGAGCAAGTTCTTATGCAGCAACGTTTAGTCGCATTGCTATCACGTGGGATAAAGGACTTTGGTTAATTGCACCGATTGGTTTTGGCGCCACTATTAGCCTCTCCAATGAAGCGGTCGCCAAACTAGCTAAACGTTATCCAGATAATAAATTTCTTAAAGCGCTTAACTCAGGAACTTTTTTTGCAGCTCAAGGTGCTGGTGGTTTCTTTGCTGATTTTGGTTTTGCCTGGAATATGATAAATACTTTAGGTGCTTATATTAGTGGCGTAGAGCTTGTCAAAACTGACGGTTATTACAATAAATTTATAGCACCATCAACCGCTGCCATACCTGCTATCATGGCAAGTAGACTCGCCTATATTCATAAACAAAATAAATTAATTGATCGCAGCTTCATGCGGCATGCTGCTCATTTAGCATTTGGCCTGAATGCGCCTGGCGGGTATTTGGGCATGCTAGAGCAACAAGCTTTTGTTGATCCAGAATCCTTTACGCCTACTGCGGTTATTTTAGCTTCAGGCACCTTGGCTTTACTAAGCTCTTTATTAAAAGAAACCCACCCAAAGATAAGTCGAGTTCTTTTACTTATTGTTAATCTCTTAGCTGAAAATCCGTCCTTAGCAGCTACGCTATTTCATTTCCCCAATGACATTTATGCGGCTGAAAATAATGATGAAATCAGCGAGCCTTTCTTTTTTACGACAGTTGGTGTTAGTGGCGCATTCTTACTTTTATTAACAACCCTTTCAGTGTATTCATTTCTTTACCCTGAAACGCCGCAAGAAAGCGCAGCTTTTAGCATTAATACTGATATTGAATCGATTTATCCTGCTGATACGGAAAATAATGATTTGCATAGCGATGACGATGATGTAATTCCTCAACCACGAATCTTTAAATTTGAAGACATTAACGATTTACTGGGCGGCAATGACAATGATAGTCAAACAACTACAACCAAACTACCTGATGTTGATAGCCCACGCGTTGAAGAGGTAATTGATAATGCAACCGTAATAGATATTTCTGCGCTAAATGCTACTACATCTAATACACGTGCAATTCCTTCTCCTGTAACCACTCTAAAAAGCATAGGTACCTTTCCCTCGCCTAAGAAGCAAGCTGGCTCTGTGCAAAATGAAAATAATTTTATCCACAATATCTAAAACAAAGAGGAAAAAAAATGAAAAAACTTCTAGGCATTTTATTGTTTCTAACCAGTAGCATGGCGTTAGCACTTAATAGCGGTTTGTTATTTTTGCAAAGTGCCACCCAAGGTGAACTCATTAAAAACAAAGACAAGAATTACAGCTTAACCCTACGTGATGTGCCTGCTTATGTGGGCTATTTTACCGACAGACCTAAAAGACAAGCCGGTACATTGCCTTTAACTCAATTTATTGAATTATGGAGTGATAAAAATTTAAAAAATAATTTTTCTGCTGTACCACCAAATGCCGCTATCGCGATGATTGCAACATCAGGTAAGCCGCAAAATTTTATTGCTATAATCTCTAACCCTCATTACATTGAAAAGGGTACCGTCACCTATCAATTAAACATTTTGAGTAAAAAATCTATCCTGACAGGCAGTATGGAACACATTAATTTGTTCTTTGATGAAATCCATTGGAATCCAGGCGGATTTTAAAACTCGTGTTAAATCTTCTGGTGCAATATGCAATAGCGTTCTTGCACCAGGCACTCGCGAATCATGCATTTACCCTTTTAAGCTTTTGCTCATTTTTACAAATCTCACTTCTATACCATTGGGTAATGTGATAAATATATCTTTAACCCATTGATAACCTGCAGCACGATATAATTTAACACCGGGCAATGTGGCCATCATTTCAAAGCTCATAAAGCTTTGTTGCGTCGCTTCATATTCACAATGTTGTAAAAGTATGCTTCCTAAACCTTGCCTGGCAAACTGGGGATGAATAAAAAAAGCCCTTATCTTAGCAGCCTCTTGCAAAGGATTAAGATAAGCTGCATCTTCTCGAGCTTTGAATTGATTACCGCCAAATAATGTTTTTCGCTTACTCCAACCGCCACAACCAACAAGTTGATTATCTTTTTCAAGCACGTAATACGTTTGATCAAGCACTAATTCGGTATCAACACCGAAAACATATTCAATGGCACTGTTAATTTCTTCTACTGAATAATCTTTACGACTTAACTCACGAGCTGATAATTGAATTAAGTGATTTAACGAATTTAAATCATTAAACTGGGCTAATCTTATGTTAATCATATTGCTCTTTTCATAGAAAATGGAGATAGCAAATTAACATAAAATTTAAAGAAAAAAATTTCTTATTTTGTTATTAATAATTACCTTTTATAATCTTTTTTTTATTTAAAAGGTAATTTATGAAAAAAGAACTTGCTAATTTAGAAAAATATAAAAAAGAAAGTGGTGATGAGTTTTTAGATAAAACGGATAGAAAAATTCTTAATATTCTGCAAAACAATAATCAAATAACTAATCTTGCTTTAGCGGATTTAGTTGGTATCTCACCACCGCCTTGCTTTCGTCGTGTAAAGCGTTTGCGTGAAGAAGGCATTATTGCGAGTGATGTCTCTTTAGTCGATCCTTTTAAAGTTGGAAGGCCATTAATCGTTTTTGTGAATATTACCTTAGAAAAACAACGCGAAGATTTACTCAATCATTTTGAACGCAAAATGATTATGGAGCCGGAAATTATGCAATGCTATTTTGTCTCTGGTGAGACCGATTATTTATTAGTCATTCATGTTAAAGACATGAATCATTACAATGAATTTGCTAGACGAGTTTTTGCTAATGAGCCTAACATCAAACAATTTAGAAGTAGCTTTTGTTTAAATCGCACTAAATATAATACGCAAGTGGTATTATCAGAAGAGTAATAAGCGCCTACCTTCAAACATTAAAGCAAGCAACCTATGAAAGGTTGCTTACGAGGCATCAACTTCTTATTGCTGCTAAGGGCGATAAGGGTTATAAGTTGACGAGGGTTGATTAGGCTGTTGAGCAGGTGGTTGTGCCCCTTGATTAAAAAATGTATTAGGATAACCGCCGTAATTGTTAGAAATCTGAGGAGGTTGCTGTGATGGCATCGGAAGTTGTCCAGGCATCGATGATTGCTGCATTGGAGGACGCTGCGGTTGACTTGCAACAGGTTGATTAAAACTGTTGAACTGAGAAGGTGTCGGTTGTTGCCCCGGGTAAAATGGCGGTTGCCCTTGTCCTTGATAAGCTGGTGGTTGCTGCCCTTGATAAACCGGTGGCTGTTGTGGCGGTTGTGCAGAATAGCCTTGATTAGGTGTATTAGAAGACGGATTAAGTATATGATGAGCTAATAGGTCTTCTCTTTCAAATTGTTGTCTTAAATGACCGTATTTTTGAGCATTTGGATTAGTTTGGAAATAATGTCGATATTCTTCAATCGTTATATTACGACCATCAAATCATTCATGGTTTTTTTAGTAAACGGGACAGACTCATCCAATTTATCTAAATCATAAGGATTAATTGCCGCAACCAATTGGCATATTAACCAAAAACCGCGAGTAAACGGAAAGCCTGGGCCTTGATCTTTATAGACTTCATTACGCTCACTATTAAAATCATCTAGCTCCGCTGTAAACGGTGCATCTTCTTCAATGTCTTTCATCCAGTTAGCATCTTCGTCGTTGTCTGTACAACTAATGAATGTCAATGGATTCATTTTGGGATTAGGGCGTTTTAAAACCAGTTCTTTCACTTGCTCAACTGAGGCATCACTTGGCTCACCATCGGTGAAAGCATAATGCATCGTACTTCCTTGGCTCTGCCTAAATGCTTCAGAAAGGCGCGTATAAAGGAGTGTACCACCACTTGGCTTATTACTAAATAATTGGCTAATTTTTTGATGATATTCAGCAGCAAATTGCTCTGGCGTCTTACCAGCATGGCTTAACACAAGATTACTAGCGACATTATTTAAAAAAGATAATCTAATAGTATTAATCGGTAAGTAGGCTAACATATCTAGCATGATATGAATTCTATCTTCGGCTTCTTCCCAACGAGTTAATTTACCCTGCACTGCTGCACGTCGACCTTGCGGATCACGCATTTGTCTTACCGCAGGATGCGCTGCTGTCATGGGTAAGTCTGATGGTGTATTCATAGAGCCACTGTCATCAATGATGAAATTAAGTGAATACTCTGTTAATGCAAGTAGCTTATTAACAAGTCCAATTGGCACTTCATAGCGCGCAAAAACATTCGATAAGCCATCGAGTAAATCGCCACCGTCTAATTTTTGCTGGGTCTTAAATTGATTAAGGTAATCTTGATCTTGCATGATTTTTTTAAACTATTATCAACGTTTATTTTAGGAGTGAAGCTTAAGTAAAAGCTAGGTTTCAATCTTACTAACTTAGATTTAAGCAACTTTTTAAGTTGTTTGCGGTGGTAGCTAAAATAGGCTATTGCGATTTTATATTGTATATTCTTTTAAAGGATAATTTAGGAATAATAAAGTAGGAATGATACAGGATGAATTATACCCTATACACTGACGCCCTATCACGACTTGACAAAGCCGCTACGTTTACCCACATTAGCCCCGAGGTCATTGAAAAACTTAAGCATGCTAAAGCATGCCTTGAAGTGTCTATACCTGTACGCATGGACGATGGACGGCTAAAAATATTTACCGGCTACCGTGTGCATCATAATGATATACGTGGCCCAACTAAAGGCGGTATTCGTTTTCATCCTAAAGTTAACTTAAATGAAATAAAAACCTTGGCGTTTTGGATGACCATCAAATGCGCCGTCATGGGCCTGCCATTTGGTGGGGCTAAAGGTGGTGTTATCGTTAATCCTAAACAATTATCACGCTTAGAATTAGAGCGATTAAGTCGCAGCTATATTACCTCGATAGCCGATTTTATCGGCCCTGATTTGGATATTCCCGCGCCCGATGTTTACACAAATGCTATGATTATGGGCTGGATGATGGATGAGTATTCTAAGATTGTCAGGCAAGCCACACCTGCAGTTATTACCGGAAAACCACTGCCTCTTGGTGGTAGCCGGGGTCGTGACGAGGCCACAGGTTTAGGCGCTTATTATTGCATTAAAGAATTAGAAAAAATTCAACAATGGCAGCCGCAAGACATGCGGGTAGCTATCCAAGGTTTTGGGAATGCTGGACAATCTGTGGCAAAATTTTTACATCAAGATGGCTATAAAATTGTGGCAGTCAGTGATTCTAAAGGTGCAATATACCGAGCACAAGGCTTTGATATTCCTAGTATCATTCACGCTAAAAATACCTTTAAACAAATTCGAGCAGTATACTGTGAAGATTCGATTTGCCAGATGGTTGCAGCAACTCACCTCACTAATAACGAGTTACTTGAGTTAGATGTCGATATTTTAATCCCAGCGGCACTTGAAAATCAGATTACCAAAGAAAACGCGACCAAAATAAAAGCACCTATTATTGTTGAAGTAGCTAATGGCCCTACTACTGTCGAGGCAGATTTAATTTTAAAGGAAAAAAACAGTTTAGTTGTGCCTGATATTTTAGCCAATGCCGGTGGCGTAACAGTGAGTTATTTTGAATGGGTGCAAAATAAAACAGGTTATTATTGGACAACCGAGGAAGTTTATCATCGTTTGCAGGCCACCATGTCAAAAGAATTTATGAGTGTTTATGATTTACAAAAAACCCATCAAGTAGACATGCGCACAGCTGCTTACATCCATGCCTTAAATAGACATGCAGAAGCCGTTATGGCCCAGGGTACTCATGATTATTTTGCCGAATCTTAAAATTAAACGTAATAAAAATTAAGCTATTTACATAAGTCACGAAACAAATTGTAACTCATTAGTTAAATGCAAATAAGCTTGTATATTAGATAAAATTGTCCAAAATATAATTATAATGTTCATTAATAAATTTATTATGGCAAGCCCTTCTGAACACATTGCAAAGCAAATAACCTTAGATAAAGCATCAACCTTGAGAAAACTATTAGAATCCGTAACTAATAATGCCCAAGTTTCTGCCCTTCTCCTTGGGGAAGCGCATGATACCAGCCCTACAACAGCTGCAATGCTCGCTAATATAGATGTATTATCTCAAAGTAAGCGACCCGTGGTTTTTGTGCTTGAAAGTTTTAAACAATACCATAACCCTAAATTACAAGCCGCTTTTAAAAAAGCGGAAAAAGGATCACCTAAGCCCTTAAAGGGTTTTAAACGTTCCGAAGAAGACAGTGATGTTGCACTGTTTACCTTTGTTTTAGCCGCAATTAACCATGGCATTCCCGTGCTTGGCGCAGAAAACATTGTCAGTAATCCATTTTCTGCACCCGATAAAAAATGGTCCGACTTAACTGCTAAAATTCGGGCCATGGAAGGTTTTAAGAAAAGCCCTGATCGCATTACTAAGCCTAATGAAGTCTTTTCAAGCCTAATTAATGAACAATGTGAAGAAGGTGCTTTTTGTATTTTTATTGGCGGTGCTGCTCACCCCCCACAACTTGTAGAGAGCAATGGCCAAATCTTTGACATTGGTATGCAAGCTCGGGTGCCTAATAGTGTGTCGGTTTATTTACTACGTGATGACGAACCTGACTGCAAAAAAGATGCGCCTTATTTCAGTACTGAGAGGCAGCTTGGTGGAAATTACGATTTCTTAGTGACTACTAATAAGTCAGCACTATATAAAGACAGTTTTGATAGCCAAAATCAAATGATAGACAAAGTAAATTTATTAGTCTCCTTTATTGATGATTTACTTAAAGGTTACTCCCAATTTCACAAACCTACTCTTGGAGTTTTTCTGCAGCAAGAAATAGCCGCTGTTTTGTCATCGTTTCAACAATCAGTAAAGTCTGAAATAAAATTTACTGAACTTAATAAATTAACTACTAACTTAATCGCAGCAACCGCAAAAAAAGGAGAAGGCAGTAAATTCTCTTTCTTTAAGAAAGAGAGTTATTCAAGCCATAATTTAGCGGAAGCAATCCATCGTGACTTAGCCGACATGACCAAGCAAGAAACTACTAAACAGATAGATATTTAACTTAATCATTGCCTTTATATAGCACTCAGCTGGTTTTTGTAGGCAAGGCTAAGGCAAAATCCTCTTGCTTACTACCCTCTATTTTTTCATTTTTTAAACTAACTTTAACAATAACTTCCTTAGGTTTTTCTTGAAAGCAGAGATTTAAATAGGCAGGGTTACAAAGTGACACTTGATGAACATTATCAATAGAGCTGTCATCTCTAGCTAACAATTTATTATTAGTCGCATCAAAAATTTCTAGTACTAGATGACTTAATTTCCATAGACGCCCTTTCTTATTAAAACCAACACGACGCTCATGCACTAAGGTAATTTTATCTTGATACCGCATTTTTATGCGATAAAGAGCCACCGGTTTTTTAGCAGTTAAATTATCTTCAATAATAAATTTCCTTTGATAAAATGCGGTTTGCAGATTCATATAACCCCAACCATACGTAGGATTCCATTCTGAACCTACGACTTTATGATGCCCACCAAGGTATTTAAAATTAGGATCATCTGGGCCCGGTTTATTGCTATCAGTCCAGGTGTCTGCACTATTAATTAATAACGCTTTAATCGCCATAGGATTATGAATACCTGCATCTCGCAAAAGAAGTACCGCGCCGCCCACATGGGGTGCTGCAGAGCTCGTTCCGCCCATAAAGCGATAACCATCCTTGTATTTCATAATAGCCGGATAATTGAGTTGATATTTATCAGGGTTAGGTGCACAGGTTAATGTTTCATTGCCGGGTGCCGCAATATCTGGTTTTTTTCGCCCTATTCGGGTAGGGCCGCGACTACTTGTGTAATAAATAGCATGACTTAGCCTATCAAATTTTCGCGAGCTTACTTCATCATTGACATACATATTCATATTAGCCACCGTCAAGGCGTTGTAGCTTTCGGCAGGAACCGTCATGGTGGAAACAAAAGGCGCGTGTTTTTTTTGCTTAATGTAGCCGTTATTCCCTGCCGAAGTCACCCATAATATCTTATTGTGATTTACAATATAATCCACAATCTTACCTAAACCACTCCAATCAGGACATAAATGACAGGTCACATCACCATTACCAAAGCTGTAGTTAATCACGGAAGGTTTATACTGGGTAAATGATAAGAGCCAATTTAAGCTTGAATAAGTCAGCCAAAAATTGTATCTATGTGCGGTCCCTTCACCCGCTAACGTCGATAAGATAACAGGCGTTTTATAAGCCACCCCTCTTACATATTTTGATTTATCATGAGGAAAAGCAGCATAGATACAAGCTACACCTGTGCCATGCGCGGTACGAATCCCGAACGGGTAATCGATATAGTGAGAAGACGGGGTTTTATTAATAATAATTTTTTTTCCCAAAAACGCAGGATGATCAGGCGCAATACCTGAATCAATTAACCCTAATACACCGCTTTGGCCTTTAAATCCATGCTCCCACCATAAATCAATGCCAGGATAGCGAAAAGGCACTTTCACGGCCGGCGCAGGACGAACAGACTGTGGGCTCACCTCTATTTTTTCACTAGCTGGCTTATTTAAAGCAATGTAACGAATATGGGGAGATGCAGTGATTTTTCTATAGATACGAGTTGTAGGCACAAATGTGACTATGGCGACAGGCATAAAATCTAAACGACTAAGTGAAATTGTTAAATCACCCTGCAAAGACTTAATAAACTCATCCCTCTTATCTATTGAGTTAAAAAAAATAATAAGTGATTGAAATGGGTCTTTTTGGCCTGAATGGGTCAATTGCATGGCACGTAATACATCATCATCGATGAATGGCTTTGCATTTAACGCAACACTAAAAATACACAGCATAAAGATAACTAATTTCTTAACCACTTAAGTCCACTTCCTTTCAATTAGAGGCATAGAATTAATAAAAGAGGGGTATTATGCCACTCGTTTCATAAAGATGACATCAATTAAGTTCTAACAGGCCATGATGAAATAAAATTTATTAACCTGCCAGCAAATACTGAAAAACTCTAGTAATAAGTGCCTTGCTTAATAATTAATTAATAATCACATGTTATATTAACTGGCATAACTGCATAAAAAACAGCCAATAATTTAGAAGGAATGGGATAAGAAATGATTAGACGCCATGACCGCACAAGCAACAACAAACCAATATTTACTTCTTCACCGGCTCAAATAGCCAGTTCCTTGACTAAAGGAACTTTGTCAGCATTAGTTAACTCATTTCTAGAAGAAAAAAGCAAAGCAGGATCATCTGATTTACTGGATGATCTGGTATCTATTTGCCATGAGAGTAAGGCCGTTAGAGCCAATATACGTAAGAAATTATTACCATTCAAACAGCATATCACCTTTTTAAATACTCAATATTTGCATTTAATTCCACTGTTCTACCTTTGTCTTGAACAAAATGACAGTGCAAAAGCTAAGCTTATCTTAAAGCAAATTCTTGAACTAAACATCGAATTTGATGTCATAGTTCAAAGTTTAATTACTCAAAAATTAAGCTTGAACACTATAAATCCTGAAATTAAAGATCTAATTTTATTAGAAGAATATGAACTTAACCATAGCGCGGGTGATATATTAGCCACTACAGTTGGCTGGTCCTATCACTTACATAAATTTCCACAGAACAGTGATAGTAAGGCTGAATTATTATATGAACAATTTTTGAGCATTTTTAATCAACAACCATATAGTATCCTCTCTTCACAGGATGTTATAGATGATGTGTTTGATAACTTATTAAATAATTATTCTAGTCATATTCAAGGAAAACTGTTATCTCAGCAAACAACTGTAGAACAAATAATCGACTCACTTAAGATTCACAACCGGCCAGCTGATAAACCAAATCATGAAGTAGGCTTAACGCTTCTTTCTAGACAAGAAATAACGCCTGCACAAAACCGAGCATTACAAAATGCTGGCCACCCTATTCATAAAGCCATATTAGATTTCGATAACCCTGAATCAAATACTGTTTTTTTTAGTGTGATTGATAACCACCCTTCTCCTATACTCGTTATCACTACCCCTCTTGCCGCTAATGCCCGAGAAGCAAATTTTAGTTTCGCCGAGGCTTTAAACGCAATAAAACTAGCGCTAGCTGCAGATGATTTAAATAATTTTCATGTTATTGCTCCCCTGGTGGGAGAAGGCGTTACTGAAGGCCATATTACCACCTTATATCGCCCTGCTGCTAAGCTTAATCAGGGTAAAAATGTACCTGCGCCCAGGTTTACCTGTTTTGACTCTAAAATTGGGGATATTAGAGCGCTGGTAACTTCTCCTAATACATCAGGAGGGCAGCGTCAACTTTTTACGCCAAGTGCTATTTATAAGGCAGCTAAAGGACTTATGCGCTCCCTTTTTTCTGGCTCTTTTAGTAAAGAAGGCGTTAATTTCTCCGACAATGATAAAGTGCCTCAGGAATTAAAGACAATCAATTATGTATCGTTAGGGACTCAATCATTCTTTGATGGCTATAGCTGTGGTTTTCATCACCTTAGCAATAGCCTTAATATGATTGCACTTATTCAAAAGGAAAAAGAAGTTAATCGTCAGAATCTGCTTAGTAAGAATGACGAAACGAACCCCTTATTAAGGTCTACTGACTTATTAAACTCAGCAAACATTAAAGTACACAATAGCTTCAGCGATTTCCTTAAAAAAGCTTGGCAAGAAACATTTCTACCTGATATGACCGACGAGCAGCGCAAACAGACAAATTTTGCTGAATATTTTTTAGGTTGGCCGGCTAAAAATGGCCTTGTCTCTAAAATTGCTTATGTTGTTTTCTTTGGATGGCTATTTACTCCACTTAAAAATATGGTCAAGCTATCAACCGAATTGTTAATGAAAGTCGTTTCTGAATCGATTAATTATTTAAAACATCAAGTCTATGCAATTGCTCCAACCAGTGTTAGTGGACAAGTAGTAAGAAGCATGGCTTTAATTATTCTAAATGGTTTACATGCCCTTGCTGAAGGCGCCCGCTTATTAATTCGTACCGTAACCTCTCCTATTGTTAGTGCACAAGCAGGCTGGAATAAACACCCTTTACTAGGGCTACTTAGTGTTACCTGTACCCTGGCAGCACTGGTAGGACTATCTATTGTAGCGTCTCCGGTCATGGCAATTGTCAGTGCTAAATTAGGTATTGCCGTGGGACTAAATCTGATTGCGAACGTGCCCATATTACCGCAAATCGCATACCCAATCTTATGGGTTTTAGGTAAATTAGGAATTGCTGCTACACCAACACTTATAGGAGCAGCTACCCTGTCTATGCTAAGTACAGCAGCCACTTTAATAAATGGTATACGCGAAAGCTTTACTAAAGCACCACCTACTTCAAGCATTCAGGCAGGATCTGTTATACCTGATACTTCTAAACAACCGAGTATAGAGCGCTCAGCAAAAGACAGTGTAGACAATTTGGAACATATAAAGCAGCCCAACCAGGCCCAACTATTCAAAGCAACTCATAGGTCTACAGCTATAGAATCAGATTTATCCGAATCAGATTTGTCAGAATCAGATTTATCAGAATCAGAAGACGGGTTTAGCATAATAAAATAATTCTAGCCTCATTTTTAATGAGACTAGTTTAAAAAAATAATTAAGCACTTTAAATTTACCAATAGATTTTTAATTAATCTATATGTTCTTTAAATGATAATATTTTGAGTATTCATTTAATAAAAACGAGAAAATAGAATGAAGCAAAACACTGAAATTAATTACAATGAAAAAGAACAAGAGTTCCCTCTTTCTAAAGACCATTGGGAAAAATACAATAAAAAAGGTATTGATGAGAAGCGTGAGATGGTCAGATATGAAAATGGAGTTATGACTGCAACAAAAAGCTACTCGCATCTTTTTTTTTAACGAATTTAAATTAAATGCTTACTTAAAACCTAATTCAAAAATCCTACAATTTGGTGCAGCTACAGGACGTTTTCTAGAGGATTGTAAAGACACGTATCAAGTAATGGGTTATGACTACAGTAATACAGCCATTACCGCTTTAACCAACTTCGGGCCAAGAACAGATATAGCCTTTCCCTTAGCTATACGAACACCTGAAAAATTAGCTAATATTCCTTGTGACCAACATACTGACGATGAAATCTTAGTTGTACAAAAATTATAAAATTCTCATAAGGTGCGGCTGTGAGCAGGTGGCCCACCTCGTACAAATACGGCTTTTACAAGTTGATACTAGCTATTTTTCTTAAAGCCTGATTAATTTATTTACAAAACTAAGTTTGTCTTTTATTATCTTCCCCCTTTAATAAATGTAAAAATTTTAATCATTATCTTATTATGACCTATGTAATTTTGCAGCGATTATTAACGTATGGCTTGTTCTTATCTGCATTAACGAGTTGTAGTCAAGTCAATCTATACAAGGCTTTACCAAGTCGTTTGGAAAATGAAGCGCAAGTCTTAGGCTTTCAAGATATTAGGGCTTGGGGAGATAAGCAAAGTAGTGCCATGGAGAAAAGTGCCCAAGACGCCTTGCAGCAAGAATTAAAAGTCTATGGCAATCACCTACCTTCGTCTATCAATGCGCTAGCCTTATCAGGAGGCGGCGCTGATGGTGCGTTTGGCGCGGGGTTATTATATGGTTGGACTAAACAGGGCACCCGACCAGAATTCAAACTGGTCAGCGGCATTAGCACAGGCGCGCTCATTGCACCTTTCGCATTTTTAGGGCCTAAGTATGATGAGCGATTAAAAGAATTATATACATCCCTTGCTGATGAAAATATTTATGAGCTTAAAAATCCTCTAGCCATAGCCTTTACTTACATTAAGCCTGTTTTATCGCCCTCAGCCGCCAACAATAAACCATTAGAAAAACTTATTAAAAAAATTGTTAACCAAAAAATGTTAGATGCGATTGCGCGCGAACATTTAAAAGGCAGGCGTTTACTAATTGGAACCACGCAACTTAATGCTCAGCGCTTAGTCATTTGGGATATAGGCGCCATTGCTGTCAGCTCTAATCCCAATCGCCTAGCTCTATTTCATAAAATTTTACTGGCTTCATCTGCCTTACCGGGATTCTTTCCACCTCAATATTTTACCATGGCTTATAAAGGTAAAATTTATAAAGAAATGCATGTTGATGGCGGGGTAGAAACACAAGTCATGCTGTTTGAAAACGCCATTACGCCATTTGCCAGAGTGTCGCATGACTCTCAACAAAACATAGAGCGTCATTTATACATTATTCGTAATTTAAAAGTATTTCCAGAATGGGATAATGTTAATCCTCAGCTCCATAACATCGCCAGCCGCGTTATAGCCACCCTAACCAAAACGCAAGGTATAGGCGATTTATATCGAATTTATGTCTATTGTAAACGCGATAATATTGATTATAACCTTGCGTTTATTCCCAGTTATTTTGAAGAAAAACCTAAATCAATGTTTGATCATCATTACATGCGCAAACTTTTCCATGAAGGGTATCTTTTAGGTAAAAAAGGTTATAAATGGAATAAATACCCACCAAATTTCAATGAAAATAGCTAATTTAAATGGCTTTTTTTGTATTTGTTAATTTAATCTATCTATTTTAATTTTGCTAAAGAAGAATTATACTCAGCCTAGGATTTTAAGACTCATTAATCGGAAAAATAACTACACCATTTTATACAGGAAAATTATGAAAAATTTTAAAAAATTAATTGCTTGCCTGATGACAGTTAGCGTATTTTTTCTAGCAGGTTGCCAAGAAGGTCCGGCAGAAAAACAAGGTAAAAAAATTGATAATACGGTAGAGAATATTAAAGACAAAATTCAAAATAAAGGGCCTGCACAAAAAGCTGGTGAAAAACTTGATGATATGACGGGTAATAACAATTAGTCGTTTATTGTCTGATTTTCCCCTTATTTTTATTAATATTCATTTTAAATATTAGGTAACTTCCCTGAATTTTTTTATACATGATTTAATCTGAAAGAGCACAACTCTTTCAGATTACCTCGCCCTACCCCCTCGCCCACGCAAGAAATTTGAATAGTATAATGATGAGCTTCGCGGGAGAGGGAAATAGATAAATCTATTTCGAGACAGCATGTGAATCAGCCTGGGTTTAAATTCAGGCGACAAGTCCTAATAGGAACACAAACATCGTCGAATTTTTTATAATTGAAAAAGCGCTTAATTTTTCAGCTTACCCAGCATCTTAATTCTATCAATAAGCAGCCCTCTTAACATGCGGCCCTTTCGATTTAGAAAATAATTTCTGTAAGCAATCTTAAACATATTATCTATTTCTATTAATGCACTTCCCTCTCCCCAGCCCTCTCCCGCGGAAACCAGCATGATACCTACTATTCAAATTTCTTGCGCGGGCGAGGGAGGTTAAACGGGGTAAACTGAAAGAGTTGTGCCCTTTAATATTAAATCGTGTATAAACAACTTTAGGAAAGTTACCTAGAATATAAAATTTTTAACTTTAAAGAAATTAAAATAAAACTACTATTAATTTATCTTGGTAAACAAATAACAGCTCTTAAGCCACCCTCTTTAAGATTTTCCATACTAATAGACCCCTTGTGTGTTTCTATAATTTCTTTAGCAATGGTTAACCCAAGTCCTGTACCGCCTGTACTGCGTGAGCGCGATTGCTCAGCCCTATAAAAAGGTAAGAAAATTTTTTCTAATTTACTAGCGGGTAATCCCGGGCCTTGATCACTAATCCAAATTTCAATTTTCTTTTTGGTATGTTTAAGACTAATCTTAGCTAAGCCGCCATAATAAATGGCATTGGTAATGATATTATTCAACGCTCTTTTTAATAGATTAACTGAACCTATATAAACTAATTTATCTGTATCAGCAGAAAAATAAACCCGCCCGCCAGCTTCCAATGTGTCTTCTTTAATGGAATTAAGCATCGCTACTAAGTCAAAAGGCTGCGGCTGCTCTGCCTGGTGAATGTCTTGAAAATAATCTAACGTGTAGCGAATCATGATTTCCATATCCTGGATATCATGCATCATTTTTTGGTAGCTTTTTTCATCTTCCAAATTTTCAACTCGCAATTTTAGACGTGTTAAGGGCGTGCGTAAATCATGGGAAATAGCAGCCACCACGCGCGTCCGGTTTGCTAAGAGCTTATGAAGCTTTTTTTGTAGCGTATTTATTTTCTGTAAAATAGCTTGTTGCTCAACGTTACCCGTTAAAGGGATAGAAGACCAATTCTCTTGCAGTGCTGTGTCTTCAAGGCTTTGAATTAAGGTTTGAATTGGCTGGTTCAGTCCCTTAACTATTAAAAAATTTACGATAAAAAAAGCAAGCAATAAAACAATTAACAAATTAATAAAAGCGCTAGATTGAATTGAAACTGGTGGTGTCATTGTGATATTTAACCACGTGTCTTTATTAACAAATACCGAAATTGCTAAGGCATGATGCTGTTTTATTAAATTAAATACTAGTGCAGGTTGTAGCGTAAGCAAGGCATTTTTTGTATACATTGGCTTTGTTGATAAACTTAGAGTTGACCAAGGAACACTGCGTCTTTGTAAAATAGTGGGCCATTTTTCCTGCGGGTTTTTTTGTAATTTATTAACTAAAACGATTAAATTTTTTACTGCATCTGCAGGGATAGGTAGGTGCGTATTTTTAGAGTAATAATTATAAGTTTGAAAGGCTGCAAAAATAATTAAAAGATTTAAACTAATGAGTGCTAGGTAAGTTCTCCAGGCTGTTTTAGTTAATTTCATAGAGCATTCACCTGCGCTTTAAATTGATAGCCGCCTCCACGAATGGTTAATAGTAATTTCGGAGCTTTTGAATCAATTTCAATTTTCTTACGAACCCGCCCAATCAACACATCAATTGTTCTATCTTGTGAGTCAAGAGACTTATCACAGAGAAGATCCATGATTTGCTCCCGGCTTAAGATGCGTCCTGGATGTTCTAAAAAGATAAGTAGTAAATCATATTCACGTCGACTAAGGGGGATAGCAACGGCATCGGCATCGATAAGCGAATGCGTTTCTCTATCAAGAATCCACTTATCAAATTGAATCCTTTTTAAAGGTGTTAAACGCTTGCGATTTTGGTTTAATTCGCCCTGGCTTCTGCGTAATTGTGCTTTTATTCTTGCTAATAATTCTCGCGCACTAAAGGGTTTAGAAATATAATCATCGGCCCCTAATTCAAGACCTGCAACCCTATCAGCCGTACTGTCTGCCGCACTTAACATAATAATGGGTATATCAAGTGATTGCCTAATAGTCTGACAAAGCGCTAAGCCATTGATGCCTGGCAACATGATATCTAAGATGACTAAATCAAAATTATTATCCCGCAATAAAGAGTTAATAGAGAAACCATTTAATGCACACGTGGCACGAAACCCATTTTTTGTTAGGTAGTCATTTATTAGTCCCGTAATTTCTCGGTCATCATCAATGATTAAAATATGATTTTTTTTAATACTCATAGGATTATGAAAACGTCTTTAAGTCATACCAGATATGATAATGGCTAACTTCCTAATAGCACATTATTGTAACAGATTTGTTACAATAAAAGCAGTTTTTGTCATATTCCTATTACTTTCTCCTTTTAATATGGCCCGTGTCAGATTTAATTAGGAGAAATTTATGCGTATAAAAAATTATTTACTTATAGGCACACTTGCTTTATCCCTGAGTGGCGCTGGCTTAGCTTCTGCCCATCCGCTCGCAGCCCAAGAAGGTAATAATCATAGAAACTATCATTGCCATAAAGGCCCTCATGCTTTAAGACTCATCCCAAAAGAGCGACAAGAGGAATTTAAAGCATTTAAGAAAGCGCTGCATCAACAAATGTTGCCCTTAATAAAAGAAAAGCGCGCATTAAACATGCAATTAACTGGCCTATTAGCCACCCCTGGCGTGCAATGGGAACACATTTCTAAGCTGGTCGACAAAATAAATACCAATCATGCCAATATCACAACCTTGGTTGCGAAAAATAAATTAGAAGCCGTCCAGAAATTTGGCATAGTCTTGCCGTCTCGGCCTGCTTTCCATCGATGAAATCTCTGCTTACCTCCCTTAGGGGAGGTGTATACTTTTAAAATTAAAAACCTAAAGCGATTTTTCGATACGCTCAATTTCTTCTACAGTAAGCTCAAAATCATTAATGGCTAAATCATCTTGCATATGCACTGCATTCGTTGTGCCTGTTAAAGGCAACATGCCAATTTGTAAAGCGAAACGAAATGTAATTTGGGGGATGGTCTTATCGTATTTTACTGCTACTGATTGGAAGTAAGGATTTAACAGGTAACGTTGGTTCGCGGTAAGTAACGAAAACCCTTGGTAGATGATGTTATTTTGCCTACTAAATACTCTAATGGCTTTATCCCACTCTGTAATAGCAAAACAGCGGTTTTGTACAAACGTTGGCTTGACTGCAACGTGTTTATATAACTCCTCGAGCTGCGCGATATTAACGTTTGATATTCCAAGAAATTTGACTTTCCGCGCATAGACTAACTCTTCCATGGCTTGCCAAATTTCCAAATCAGCGCTATTTATACCTTGAGAGGACGTAGGGCCATGCAGGACATAAGAATCAATATAATCTGTTTGCAAATGGTTTAGTGAACTTGCAAAGGATTGCTTGACTTGATTGGTTAATGAATCAGATTCATCATAGGGCTTGCGATGATCTTGGCCTGCAGCAGAAGTAAATTTTGTTTGTATAAATAAGCTAGTGCGGCTTTTCTGACTGGTCTTTAAAAATTGCTGAATTGCATTGCCTACACCTTCTTCAAAATAGTGCTTGCGCTGATTAGCTGTATCAATACCTTTATAGCCTAACTGCAACGCCTGTAAAACAAGCTGCTCGGTTTTTTCTTCTTTCCATGCAGTCCCATATAAAATGGTAGGTATAGCTACATCCATCATTGATTCACCGTGTAAAATTATGCAAGTCAATGATATGTTAATTAATAATTAAATTAAAAGATACTTATACATGCGTTCACTTTCATCAATTATTAACATCGTTTTAAATTGACCTGACATGATTGAAATTACAGGATTTTGCCTTTAAGATAGAGTTTGACTTTTGGAATCATTTTTTTTAAGGACGAAAAAAACAATGTCAAGGACGTCGCTTAGTGCATTGCTACTTGTATTTTCTCCTAGTCTGTTTGCCGTAGATCAACCCAGTGTGATTCATACGGTAACTCGCGAGGTGAAATCTTCTCTACCTAACCAATTCCCGATTCGCTCTAACCAATATCGTGTTGTGGAAATTGATATTAACCGCCTTTACACTGAATTAGAGCATGTGCCTAATCGTAGTGATATCAAAAAAGAGCCTCCTCTTTTAATTGAATTACCACTACCGGATGGAACAATGCATGTGTTTCAGGTGATGTCAAACAGTACGATGCATCCAAAATTGGCTGCTCAGTTTCCTGAAATTAAAACATTTGATGCCTATGGCATTACCAATCCCGGAGAGCTGGTAAAATTTGATATCACGCCGAATGGTTTTCATGCCATGATTTTGTTACCCAATAAAAATACAATTTTTATTGACCCAATCGAAAAAGGCAATACCGAGAATTACATCGTTTATAATAAAAACGACTTCCTCCGTACCAGCATTAACAAATGTAATGTTTCAGGCCAGCATCCTTTAACCACCCTGAACCAATCTAAGAACTTTGCAAATTTTGCAAGCTGTGAGCTGAAGAAATATCGACTCGCTCTCGCTGCAACCGCACAATACACTGCTTTTTATGGTGGCTCAGTACCCTTAGCACTTGCAGCTGAAATCACTACAGTAAATCGTATTAATGGTATTTATGAACGAGATGTTGCGGTGACTTTAGAACTTATACCTAATAATGCCAGTATTATTTATACCAACCCATTAAACCAACCTTATACATCAGGCAATACAGAAGCCTTATTAGAAGAAAATCAAAGTAATCTTGATGCGGTCATCGGCTCGCCTAACTATGATATAGGACACGTTGTTGATGCCTCCAGTGGAAACAATGGGCTGGCAGCACTTGCAAGCGTTTGCGATGTAGGTGAAAAGGCAATGGGGGCTACCACATTTAATACACCCGTTGGTGATCCCTTTGATGTTGATTACGTTGCCCATGAAATGGGACATCAATTTGGCGCTAATCATACTCAAAACAATAGTTGCAACAGAAATAATGCCACCGCTGTAGAGCCTGGTAGTGGCAGTACCATCATGGGCTATGCTGGTATTTGCGCGCCTAATGTACAGCAAAATTCTAACAGTTATTTTCATGGCATTAATTTGCAAGAAATAGGGAACTTTGTTTCTAGTCCCACTCATACTTGCGCCGTTAGAACGCCAATTCCTCCTGCTCCAACTGTTAATCCGCTAACAGGACTCGTGATTCCGGCAAATACTCCTTTTGCATTAAGTGCATTTGCAACGAACACGAGCGGTAGTGTCTTAACTTATACTTGGGAGCAAATGGACAATGAGATTTCGCCCCAACCACCACAAAGCGACTCACTAGGCGGGCCTAATTTTAGAAGTTTTCCACCTCATTTAAGTTCTACGCGCTTTTTACCCAACTTAACTTCCTTAGCGAATAATGGGCCTTTTACTTGGGAAGTATTACCTTCTGTCTCACGTATTATGCATTTTCGTGTTTCTGTGCGAAATAATACACCAGGCGGCTCTTGTAATGCCTATCAAGATACGACGGTCACAACTGATGCAAGCGCAGGCCCATTTTTATTAAATTACCCATCTGCTAGGAATATCCAATGGCTTGGGGATTCTACGCAAGTTGTAAGATGGCAAGTTGCAAATACCAATGAGCCACCGGTTAATGTTGACTTTGTTAATATTTTATTATCAATAGATGGCGGTAATAGCTACCCTTATCTAGTCGCAACGAATGTACCAAATACCGGAAGCACTCGCATTCGTGTACCTAATCTTGGAACACAAACAGCGCGTATAATGGTATTAGCCTATAACGGTGCATTCTTTAGCGTATCTGCTAATAACTTTACTATTTCGCCCTCATCATCTATCAATTTGACCCAAGCTGATAGAAATCCGATGAATCTCAAAGAAGCGTTTATAAGCTACACCGGTTTTAATCCAAGCTCTGCGACAAGTTTTGTATTAAATGGCTTGCCTGGCGCGACAATCAGATTGGATAGAGCCCATAGCCGCTTTGTTGTAGCCAATATAAGGACACCTCGTAAGGTTGATGTTTCTATTACAGTTACTAGTAACGGTAAGACCATAACCTCAAACATAATCACTATTCCAAGTATTTTATAGGTAAGAGTTTAATATGAATAAAAAAATTATTTTAACTTTAGGTGCAATGTCACTATCCTTTGCTGCGCAAGCAAATTGGTATGCGGGTGTTAATCTAGGTATCGATGTTTTGGATACAGAAAAAAAATTAACGTACCCGTTAGATGATCCACAACCAACCTATTCTCGCTTTCGCAATTCGTCTACTAATTTTCATGGCCAATTAACGGCTGGTTTTCAACTTATGTTTGATCAAATGGGCCTTGCTTTAGAAGGCAATGCTGATTGGTATACTGGCAAGTCAACTTATAAGATTAATAACTGGTTTTTCTCTGAAAACGTGCGAGCTAATGAAAGATTACGCTATGGTTTTGGCTTATTCCTTTTGCCTACTTACCAAGTCAATCCCTATTTTCGCCTTTTCGCAGGCCCGGGTGTCAACACCAGCCAGTTTAGAATTAACTTTAGAAATACCGCCGGTAACGTTGGTGTGAGTACAAATGATAGTGAATGGTTAACAGCTTGGGCAATTAAAGTAGGTACGTCTGGCCAAATTGCTAACAATACCGAGCTTGTCTTTACTTACCAATTCGCGCAATATGAAAGAGTAACCTGGAGCCGAGTAGAACCTCTATCAGGCGATGTATTAAGAGGACGTTATAGACCAAATGTTAACCTCTTTATGTTAGGCTTAAAATACAGCCTGCCAGATGGCGCACCTGCATATGTTAAATAAAGGCGTTAATCTGAGGGTAAAACCCCATAGCTAGGCTTGTTATTTATACCTACCTCCACTTTACCTTAGTCCGAAATACCGTGGCATGACCACGGTATCCATATCTACCTGCCACAGTGGTGGATACCGCGGTCACGCCACAGTAATTCGGCTTTGTTTTATTATGCCATATTGAAACCACTAACATCCCGAAATACCGTGGCTTGACCACGGTATCCATAACTATCTACTGTATTGACGTAGGCTTCCCAAAAATCTAATATTACTCACATTATTATTTAGGTAAATAAGGCACTAAGCCGCATTCTTGATCGTAAGCTTCTTGGGAAGCGTTTGATAAATGGCGAACTTCAGTTAACACCTCTTTCGGTAACTGTTTAAAAAAACCTAACCCTTTTCTAGAAACGCCTTCGTGGTAAATTCGATCAACCATCATCTTATGATTTACTTTAGTCGCTAAACTATTTTCATGAATCAAGTCGAGTATAAATGTTTTAGTAGGAATTTGAGTGACTTGCTGTGGCTCACGTTTAAGCGTGCCCCGCTTCAAAAGAACAGAATCAGCTAATTCAGTTTCAGTTAAGGCAATTGCGTAGGGTCCAATAAAGAAGGAATCGCCATGAATTACATTACTGCCAATTTTCAGAGTATAACCAAATGGGATTTCAAAAGCAGCAAAATCGAACGCACCATCATCGCGCTCTACACCAAGTATTAACGCACCACCGCATTCAGGTGATAAGGGAGTAAAGACATGAGGAAATGGATGTGTTTCTACGAATAATCCGCCACCCCCATTTGCCTTCATTACATAGTCATTTATATAATCTGCTTGCCAACGATATTCAATTAAATATAAATTTTCCAGTGAAGGCTCATTGACAGCATCAAGTGTGAAAGACTTTTCTAAAGGAATTAGCCGAGCACCGTATTTACCTAAGAACGCGGCCGGTACCGCCAGTGCATTCATTTTTGGAATAGTCACCACTTGAATATCTTGAGGAATAACCAACACGCCTAAGCCCCCGAAAACACTAGCATCCCGTCCACTTATAGCAGCTTCTTGATTTTTATTTTTCCAGGTTGCATTAATGGTTAATTCTTGCACTGGCGTGATTTGAATCTTACCTGTTGCCGAAGGTAAATCATATTCGCTTATTCCCGTTGCAGCCAGCATATTTATTTCTGTCCCTGCTTTAAGAATGGCATGGGCTTCTACTGCTTTCATTAAGGTCTTACTGCCTGGTATATCCGGGTTTCGTCGGTCAACCAGGGTTGACTGTAAGCCATGTAAATGCTCACTTACGATCTCAGCTGACAACTTACTTTTCATACACATTGTGCAATTACATATATCAGCACCCATAGGGGCATGCATTACATCAGGTGCTAATTTGTTTTTCACGGATACTTCGAAGAACTTTTTCATGGCACTCATCGTCACATTAGACATTAAAGCAGCAAATTATTTATAGTAGATTTGCCTAAAGCGCATAAATAATACATGTTAATGATTAATTGATCAAACCTGCTATAGATGATGGCGTGGAATTCTATTTAATTCCAGAAGCGAAACAATTGTAGCCTGGGTGCAAGCGCAGCGGTAACCCAGGATTGCAGGAGCCAAAGATTAGATTATTCGCTATGCCTATCAAGGGTAGCCTTTTATGCAAACGAGATTTAGAACCAGATCCTAGATTACCGCTACGTTTGCACCCAGGCTAAATTTCTAACGTTTATTCAAGTGCACTGCTTTTTAACAGGCTGCCCAAATAATTTTTTCATGGTACGCATTGTCCCATTAGGTATTAAAATAACAAATTATTTTTAATAAATTGCTCAAAGTGCGTAAACAATACTTGCCAATAATTAACTAATTATTAATAACCTACCCAATCTCTGTAAAGCTTAGTAAACATATCAATACATCTTAGCCCAACAAAATTTGGCAAAAAATCATAAAATTAATATTATCTTAATGTTTAATATATAGACTATTAGGACATTTTTAAAACTATATTAAAAAATCTTATTATGCCTAAGTTGACTCACGATGATTTAATAGAAGTAGGCACCTGCCTTGGCTATAAATCTTTCGAAGATGGTTTGTGTTATGGTTTTTCATGCATGCTGGCTCAAGCTGTTCTTGCTCAAGATACAGAAAATTTTTTAAATCGACTTCATTTAATTGCCTCATACAAACCTGATTTCCAACGTTTAAAAAACGACATTCAATCTGCTAGAAAGAAAGTTAAAAATAAAGAGGAACTTGATACAGAAACGCAAAATCTGCTAGATATACTTGCATTTTTTGACGGTATAGAGTTGTATTTATATCCAGAAGAACATACGGAGTTATTTTCTGATGGCGCTTATATTAATCAAGAAAAAATTACGGCTATTTATCCTCATGTTAAGTCAAAAGCACTAGAAAAAACTGAGCTTATTATATTACTAAATAAACCCTATGCGTTTGACGAAGCAGACTTAACTTCTTATTTAAACGATTTGGCCACTATACTAAAGCAAACTGATTCATCATTTCCTATTCTGTTAGGTAGTGGTGCACATAATGTCTATTTAAGCTATAGTAAAGCCCGTGATACTTGGATTTATGTAGATACCAATAATTTTGCATTAGATGATAAGCAAGATTACTTCCAGGAGTTAAAGCTCAATGAGCTAGTTGATAGCATTTTTGCCTCCTTAAGTATGAATTCCTCGTCTGTAATATTTAATACAACCCTGCTTGCAAGCAGTAATCAAAAAACTGAATCCCTAAAAAAATCACTTGCGACATTTGATGCAAACTATCCCATTAAATCCAAGCAAGCTAATATGCTTGATGGAGACGATGTTGGATTACTTTTCCTTGCTTGCCAAAAAGGCAATCTTAATGCTGTTCAGACTTTATTAAATGAGAAAGGCATTGATATTAATCAAGCAGAGGAGAGCAAAAAAACTCCTCTTTATATTGCTTGCCAAAATGGGTATCTTGATATCGTTCAAGCCTTATTAAGCAAAGAGAATATTAACATTAACCAAGTAGATGAGGATAACACAACGCCTCTCCACATTGCTTGCGAAAATGGTTATCTTACGATTGTTGAGGAATTATTAAAAAAGAAAGAAGCTATCGATGTTAACCTAGAAAACAATGATGACGTAACACCACTTTACATTGCTTGCCAAAATGGACATCTAGCAGTTGTGGAGGCTTTATTAGGGCAAAAAGGAATTAAAATTAATAAGGCAGAGAAAAGCCACACAACACCTCTTTACAGTGCTTGCGAAAATGGCCATCTTGCGATTGTCCAGGCCTTATTAAGACAAGAAGGGATTAAAATTAATAAAGCAAATAAAGATGGCGCAACACCACTTTATATTGCTTGCCAACAAGGACATACAGCTATTGTTGAGTTGTTATTAAACCAGGAAGGAATTGAAATTAACCAAGCAGAAAGAAGTGGCACAACCCCACTCTATGTTGCATGCCAACAAGGCAAAACAGAGGTAGTGAAATTATTATTAGCTAGACAACAAGAAATAGAAATTGATTCTAAAGGAGGTTTAGCTCAGTATACTCCACTACAAATTGCTTGTGCTTCATCATTGACTAAAGGCAAGCCTGCATTATTTCAGCTACTACTCGATAATAAGGCAAGTGTAACCTATCGCAATAAACTAGACCAAACGGCTCTAGACATAGCGCTTTTAAAGAAAAATGACACAGCAATCGCGACATTACTTCACTTTATGCAAACGCACCATATTAATCCTTGCGAAGTCATGTCACCTATATTCTTAGAAGCAGCCATTGCTTGGTCTAAAAAAGAAAATCTTCCTGAGTTAACCCATTACTTACAAACCAATCCAATGAAGCAAAATGACACAACATTAGTAAAACGACTGCATACCTTTTTTAGTGATGCAATGCCCAATAAAAAAATAGAAACAACCCCTGAAGCGGCTCTAATTACTAACGTTTAATCAAGAGCGCTGCGCTTTAAAAGTAAGTTAGATTGGGCTGCTCTTATTTAGCCCAACCTAACTCAACATGCAAGCGCGATTTAAGCGCAGATCCTGGACAGCTTCGCTTTCACCCAGGCTACATTCTAACAATATAAAATTAAAAACGATTTAATCTTATTCGCACGGCGCTGTTTATTTAATTTTTCAATTCAAATATTATCTAAATCTCTCAAGACACATCGTTTAATGACTAATTGAGATTTTTGACTGCAATCATAAATTTTATAACTAAGGAGAGTTTAATGTGTCGTTTTTGGACTTTAATAACGAGTGGGCTATTTTATTTTTTTGTTTATTCTAATGTGTGTGCGCAATTACCTAGCAATTATCAAGAGTTACCCGCCTCGCAAAAACAAGATTTATTATGGAATGAAATTACTAAAAGCCATGAGATTGAACCGTTACCTGAATTGAGTGGCAGCAGCTTTAAAGAAGTACTCGACAAGTTAAAAGTTTTATTTAACTTAAACCCCGCTTTTGATCATGTCGGCGATGAATTGCCTGAAGGACGCGCAAAAGTTATTCATGTGAATGGTTCTGTAGGCAAGATTGCCTTTGTACCAACATTTAATCATCCATTCACCGGTATTTATCAAACAGGCGGCATTGGTTTAGCACGTCTGTCATTAGCCACACCTCCTGCTGATAATAATTACATACCTGGCATGGCTATTAAATTTTTAATATCACAAAACCCTTCCGTAAATCTGCACGTGATGAACTCACTGGAAGGACAACAAGGAAACTGGAATTATTTTGCGAAAGATTTTTCCAATCAAATTCCACATCCAACAGGTTGGGTTGCAAAAGCCATTGAAAAAATCTTTGAATGGACGCGCGATCCTGCTAATGACTTACCTTTATGGCATTTAGCAGCTTGGACTACGGAAGGAAAATTTGCAGGCATTCCTGTAGTTCCTGAGCAACTTTATTTCAAACCAAGTAGCTCGGTAATACACGTAATCCCTGAGCAATCTCGCGAAGATTTTAGACTATCCTTATTACAAGTACCCATGGGGCCTCTTTACGAGGTGTATGGCAAATACCGTGGTGTTGAATATCATATAGGTACACTCATGTTAGAAAGTGTTTTGCTCGCTTCTTATTACGGTGATAAAGAGTTATTTTTTCAACATCAGCGTTAAAAAGTAATAAGTGGGGTTGGGCCAAAGCCCAACCTGTTTATAATACTAATTGTACTCCGTCCTCATCTGCTTCATCGTCAGCCCAGCTCCAATCGTCCCAATTATCAACATCTGGAGCTGTGAAGGTATCTTTCGTGATGGTTGGTCTTTCCTTTTTTTCAGCTACGGTTCTTACGTCTTTAAAAAAACCTATACCAAATACTTCTCTTACATCAGTCTTAGAAGCAGAATCTTTAGTACTTTGAACTCTTTCATAACCAGTATATTCCACTTGGTTAGCATCTTTTACATCCACCATGACAGCACGGTTATGCCCACTCGATCCCCTAAGCTTAACATCTCTACTCGTTTCATCAGCATTCCATTTAATATTATTTTTTGTCTTATCACTTATAGTTAGTTTCTTTCTCATGATTAACGCCTCATTTAAGTTACATCAATTTAATTCAATCATATTTAAATTAAGGCATTATTAACTTTTTTTATACATAAAAAAAATATTTTTATACACTCAATAAATATATTAAATAGAAATTTAAAGATACCAAGTAGCCTTGATGCAGCGCAGCGTAATCAAGGTTTCTTTAGTTCAATTTTACAATGATTACAATTTAATTTGACTTGCGAAGGAATATAAAATTAATAAATATTTTAGACGGATCGTTGCTCTTAGTAGGATGTATTTCTTTACTCTAAATTACTCGATAAAAAATTAAGCTTGTCAGTTAATAACATTCATTTGTTTAAAGCGATAAAGTAGATTTAAAATACTTAAATTTCAGTTTATTTTTGCAGAATATAACCTTGATTGCGCTTTCGCTACATCAAGGCTACGGCCAAAGCTTCATCATTATATTAAGATGTTACGCGTCATCACCAATTCTTCTTCAATGACACAATCATTATCTGAATATCACACATCAATTTTTTACTTTTTTTACCATGTCTTCATCACCTACAATAACATCTTCTTATGAAAGCTCACTTCGGCTACACTAGGATACTACAAAATTTTGTTACCAACATGTTCCTCTTCGAGAACACAATCGTCATCTGAGTTAGCGACTACATCTTGGTTTTCACTTTTGTTAGCATGTTCTTCATTCAGAATAACATCCTCTTCTGAATCACCTAAAGGTTTAGGTTTTTGTGAAAGATGTTTAGCTAATATAGTGTAGAGCTTATTATGAGAAGCAAAGCAGGATAAATGGCCAAAATACCGCAGTGGGGAAGAATATAATTGACGCATATCACCAACAACTTTATTTAAAATATTATCGACTCTTATCGAGGTACTTTCAAAAATCTTCTTTGAAATAGTGCTCATCTCTTTACTAAATTGAATTTCAATTTCAAGGTTGGTGGACTCATGCAAATTACAATTTAATACTTTCCTTTTGCTAATTTGAATTACCTCTTTTAGTTTATTTAAATCAGCTATTTCTTCAATTTTACAAATTCTTAAATAAGTATTAATGGATTCTTCAATGACTTTCAATTTATTATAAAATTCAACTTGCAGCCCTTTTTTATAAGGGTAGTCAGAATCACAAGTAATAGTGCCTTTGAGATCTAACTGATGGTCAGGAGTAAAAGGTGTTAACACATGCGGATCAGCTTCTGTCATGTCTAAACGATAACATTGAAGTCTCTGATAAATTCTTGATGCAGGATAGGCTTCATTATTTAACACATCCAAAATAACACAGGATGCGCCATAATTTTTTACATCTTTTATATCACTTTTAGGATCTCTATCTATAATGATAATGACATGATCTGAGCTAACGATATAAGCCATTTCTACATGGACTCTAAACTTAATTAAAAATTCACTAATGGCTATAGCACATAATTCATAGCAATTACCTAGCTTTTTTTCTTCAAAATTTTTCACAATTAAGTTTAACCCTAATAGAAACTGTGCCTGCTTACTTTCTGGCATTCCAATGGTTCTAGATAAAAAATAAGTAAGGCATTCTTCAAGCGCCGACTTATCCTTCCTCACTGCCTCAATTTTTTCAATAAGCTCTTTAATCCGTTGTTTATCTTGAATCAGTGGTTGGGTATAAGAATTACTAATTGGAATAATTTGCCTTGTATTTTTTAAAGCTTCTAATGCAATTTTTAAATTATTAGCAAGTCGGGTATTTGGTGTCTTTTTTAGTTCAAAAGGTTGTTTCATAAAAGTCTATTTACATATTAAAAAATCCTGCGTAAAACCTATTATATAGTACAAAAATTATGCAAATATTAAGCAATTTAATTTGTAAAAATTAAAAATAAAATGATATTTTTTCTGTTATTGAAAATAATATTTATTAGTTAAAATTTTTTAATAAATAATTTATTTAATGACGCAAATTTTTTTAAAAATTATTTGGATTTTTAGGTACGGCAATTAAATTTTTCACGTAAAATTAAGTTTAAATTTTAATAATTTGATTAATAAGCGATAAATTATCTATGATTATAGGTATAGGGTTATCTTAACCAGACACAGGTAAAGGAATACGATATGCATAATGAATATAATCAAGTCAGTACCCGTTTCTTAAGGGATGATGAGCGCTTCGTATTATCAGAAGAAAAAGAAATGCCTTTAGTGATTGAGCCAACCACCCAAACCGATACAGATTTTTTGCAGCGCTTTCTTGCGACTCATTCTAAGCAGTTAATTAAGGACATGGCAAAATATGGCGCTGTATTATTAAGAGGCTTTGATGTCGCTTCCGATAAAGAGTTTGAAAAAACGGTATTAAGCGTTCCTCAATTTCGTGGAATTAGTGAAGCCTTTATGGCAGAAAATGGGCGCACCCATGTTGATGACTTAAAATTTGTTCTGCACACTAACAGTGTATATAAAACCGGTGGCACTTTATATTTAGGTGGATTCCATACCGAAAATTATTACTCTGCTGATGTACCAGGGTATATTTTTTTCTACTGCGCAAAACCTTCTCCCCTGGGCGGCGAAACAGGTTTAATTAATACCCAAAAAATTTACCAAAACTTAGACCAATCATTACAAAATAAACTTGAAAAAAATAGTTTTTTTGTTTCCAAATGGTTAGTTTCAGAAGTAGCAGAACGCTATCAGTTAGACTCAGACATTATAGAAAAAATTGCCACCTATTTTGACTTACCAATTGTAGGCACTGGAAAAGACCGTTTTATTTTAATGTATAAGCCTAGTGTTTTTATCCACCCCCTTACCCAAGAAAAAGCCTTACAAATTAATCTTTTTGAATTACCCACTCTCAATGACTACTTAAGAACCTGCTTTAGAGCCGATTATCAAGGTAGCAACTGGTTTTGGCATCGTTTCTTTTGGAGCTTGCCGCCTACCCTTTTTAATAGCATTGAATCTTTAGCAATCGCCGCCATTGCTTTTTATCATTCGCCTAAAAACTCTTACAACATGGTGCGTACAAAATTATCTAGTCATTTTGCTAAGAAAAAAACTGATATACCCACGCTTGATAAAGTAGGAAACTGTTTTACTAAAAATGATATTAAGCAGCTGGCGCAAACCATGCGCAAGTATTATTGCTCATGCTTATGGCAAAAAGGAGATATTTTATTGATTGACAATAAAAAAGTCATGCACGCCGGCATGCCAGGCAAAGGAGAGCGCGTCATTCGTGCTATGATTGCTAATCCTATTGCTATGAATTATACCATGCAAGAATCTGGGATATTACAGGCTGAAGAACGAACGACACTCGCTATTGGTGAATACTTATCTGGCGCTACATTACCTGAAGCTGAAGAAAGTCCTTTACAAAGCCTATGATTTTTGCAAGTTTTTTAGTAAATATAGAGACTGTCTTTAAAAGCAAGCAAAATCTTATTAAAAGTTTTTTGTTTTTTTAAGACAGTCTCTACTTGCTTTATCTAACTTAAGTCCGAAATACCGTGGCGTGTCTACGGTATCCATACCCATCGTGCCACTTCAATGGATACCGCGGTCAAGCCGCGGTAATTCGGTTGTGATTATATTTCATACTAAATAAACGTAGCCTGGGTGCAGGCCCAAAGGGCCGGAGCCTGGGTTTTCTTTCGTTTCACGCAGGCTACTTTATGGAGGCGTTTCCAATATTAAAGCTTTATCTTTACACTTTTTACACCACCTTGCTTTTCAGTTACTATTAAATTTTTCTTTATAGCATCGGGGTTAATATTAGAACTTGGCCTGCCAAAAAAGGATTGATTATAAGGCTGCTTAAATGGCTGTAAGGAAATGGTATTAATTAATCCTCTTTGATCTGAATAGATAAGATCACGGTACCCTTTAACTACTTTAACTGAACTCGGTGTTTTGAGTGCCTGCAATTCCTTAATTAGCCTGCCAGCGAATGAAGGCATTAACTTTAAAACATCGTTACTAGCGACGCTGAGTTCCACACACTTTCTAAAAGATCGCTTGTGGTCTTTTAGAAAGTCAGCTAACTCGCTATAGTGTTTATCACGGCTATGATTTAAAAGAGTTGCTAAAGCGTTTAAGGTTGCTGTCTCATTTAAAGCAGCAGCATCACCTTTTTTGTTAGTGCACCACCCGTCTGTTGCCTCCCCTGTTGCGAATAAACGTTTCTTCGCTTTTCTCTCGCCCTTAACACACGTTGTTAAATCGGGAATTGCTTGTAGCGCTAGTACCTGCTCGTTTTTAAGTTTTTTAGTAAGACAGGTACATTCCACACCATCGGCACCCCGAGTTAAGTAATAAACAGCAAAGCAATTAGTTTTATTATTCCTTACAAATACATAAGCTGCATCTAAGGACTTATGTAATCCTTTTTTTATAAGCATCTTTGGCGTTATCTTTTTTTCATCTTCCGAAATAACTCGAACGCCGCAAAAACGCTCACCAGTTTGCCAGATGAGATCATTAACTAACACTTCTAATCTTTTTTCATTCTCTTTTTCTTTATCACCAGTAAACAATAGTGGGTATTGGGCTTTTATTTTTTCTGCTAATACTGCTCTTTGATTAGCAAATTCTTGCGCATTTTGCACTTCAGCATCTAACCTTTCGTTACTTCCTGCAGTTTTGCATCCCAATAAGGTAATTTGTTTGATAATAGGGTATTTGCTAGCAAGAGAAGCGATTTCATCAGGGGGCAAGCCTGCGATAGTAGCGCCCTCAAGATGCGCATGCCCGACAAGCGAAAAATAGATTGCCCCTTTACCCATTTGACCTAATTGGTCTAATACTTCCTGCAACTGACTAATATTTCTTACATACATACTATGGCCTGCGCCATGCGTATGGGTGTACATGTGCGAAATATCTTCTAACTGAGCACTGGCTTCATGAGGTTGAAATATAATCATATTACAAGTCTTGAGAACATCCTGATAACGGGCATCTAAATAATCTAAATAACTTGCAAGTTCTTGCTGTTTTTCAGGACTGAAATAAAGCCGAAGATTATATGAATGCCTAAGCAGCATATCTTCTACATAGTTATCTTCCTGCAAAATGGTCACTCGTAATTCTTCAGATACCCATTGAAATGCTTCATAATTTTGTTTCACTGCCGCAAAACAAATATCTTTATCTTCTTTCATGGATTGCGGGAAATCTTTAAGCAGCAGCCCATTTTGTTTTACTGCCGCCAGATAAATATCTTTATCCTTTTGATCAGGCGGTATATCCTTTAACACTTCCCAATTTTGCGTTACTGCAGCAAGGCAAATCTCTTTGTCGTGTTGTCTAGTTTCAAAAATATGCAGAAAAGCTTCTGGATTTTGCTGAACTGCTGCAAGGCAAACTTTTCTATCCTCTTTCATAGCTTGAGAAGCATACTTTATAAATAGCCCATTTTTTTTCATTACTTCAAGGCAAATTTCTTTGTATTCTTTTGTATCCATTTTTTGCGACACATATTTAAAAGCAGCATAATTTTTTCGAATCGCTGCTAGACAAATTTCTTTATAGCCTGGAGTTTCCGCAGGCACATTATCTAAACGCTGCCAATTACGCTCTACTTCTGCAAGATAACTCTCGAAACTTTTTTTCTGTATAGGACTAGGAACGCTAACCTTTGCTTGGTGAATCGTCAATTTTACTGATTTTTCATTAGCTGCCATACTCTTTTGCCTCGCATTTGTTTACTTTACAATAAGTTATTGTGCAAAGATGAAATAGATACATATTATACTTTATGTGCAATAAATATACAATTATTTTGTTTGTATTTTAAATAAAGCATATGGTTAGTAAACGTAGTTTAGGTGCAGCCCAAAGGGCCTAAACCTGGGTTTCACTTCGTTTCACCCAGGCTACATTTACTTAGTATGAAATAAATCACAACCGAATTACCACGGTCAAGCCACGGTATTTCGGACTGGGGTTAGATATCTCATATAACCTCAATTCAGTAGATTTTTATAGATAACCCCATCTTTCATAATAAGCATTAAGTTTTCTTCTGGCTTACATAATAGATCTAAATCGTTTAAGGGATTACCTTTAACGATGAGCAAATCAGCATATGCTTCTGGTGCAATGACGCCTAGTTTGCCTGTCTGCATTAATAAGTCAGCATTGACTGCTGTGGCTGAGCGAATAATATTTATTGGAGAATCTAAGTCTTTGCGCATTTCAAATTCTCGTAGTTGCTCTTTTTGCGCAACAGGGCCCCATAAATCAGTGCCAAATCCAGTTTTCAACTGATATTTTTTAGCCCATTTATAAACCTGTTTACCCATTGCAATTGTTTTCTTAAGATTCTCAACAATTACAGGCGATAAATGATTACTCTCCGCTGATTCGACTCGTTGTACTAGAGAAATAAAAGTAGGATTATAATAAAGGTTATGTTCAGCCATAAGTGCTACTGTTTCTTCGGTAATGTAATTAGCATGTTCGATAGAGCGAATACCTGCTTTAATGCACCGGCGTACGCCTTCATCTGAATACACATGCGCCATCACATACGTATTATAAGCTTGCGCTTCTTCAACGGCTGCCCTTAATTCATCAAGGGAAAACTCATAAATCGTAGGATGCTGCGCTGGAAAGACAACCCCGCCAGAGCAAAAAAGCTTTAATTGAGTAGCCCCTTTTCTCAATTCTTCTCGCGCTGCTTTGCGAACCGCATCTACGCCATCAGCAATAACCGACATCACTGAAAAAGTACTTGCATGCCCACAGGCATCGGTTGTTTCTGCTGGTGTGCGAAAATCAGCGCCACCACCTGTTTGAGTAATTGCCATGCCAGAATAAAATAGTCGCGGGCCAATGATTTCGCCGGCTTCCAGTAAGCGAGCAATAGCATAATTAGCGCCACCGGCTTCACGCAGCGTCGTGTAACCAAACATCAGGCTATTCTTTAAATAAAGCGTTTCGGCATGCGCAATTTCTTCTAAAGAAGACGTAATATTTTTAGGGGATAAGGTTAAGCCTGTAATATGCGCATGCGAATCAATTAAACCAGGCATTAAGGTCATGCCTTTAACATCGATGACAGTCGCTTCATCATGATTGATTGGTGTTGCAGAAACAGTCAGGATTTTATTATCTTTAATTAAAACATCATAGCCTACTTGTAACTCATCCCAATCATTTAAAATTAAATTAGCTCGTTTAAAAAGAACAAAGCTTGACATGGATGTCTCTCTTTTGCTAGATAGCAACTAATACGATGATTGATTAAATTATAAACTTTTTTATTGTAATTTGTTCGTTAAAAATAAAATTTTCTATTTTTACCAGCCAAAAATATTGATAAAGGCCATTTTTCCTGAATCAATCACAAATTATTTTCAGGAAAGCGCTTAATAAAATGCTAATAAAAATTTGGTGAAATTATTGACAGTTATTTAATAATTTACCCAACTAGACTAATTAAAAAGTAGAAATATGATTTAAAACGATGGAGAAATACAATGCCTCTTATTAAGTTATCCGCTGACGGAGCACCTATATCAAAAATAAAGAAATCAGGAACTTATCATTCTACCGCTATTGCGCTTAGTAAAAAAGCACGAGCTAATGCCATAAATGTTGATATTAGCGAGGTAGGAATTTTAGAAAACAATCATAATGGCTGCCTTTGGACAGAGTCACTGCAGTCTTGTTTTCCCGTAGTATTTAAATTTAAAAATGGTGACATTGGGCTTTTTCATGGTATGTGTGTCGTACTAGATAGAATTAAAGATTTATTAGAAAGAGATGATCTTGAAGAAATTCAACTCTTCGAAAAAGGGCACGTGCTGAACTCTGGCAAGGTAAAGCAGTTTACCGAAAATCTTATACAATATTACCAAGATACCAATCGCAAACAACCGATTATAAATATTCAAAAACAAGATCATATTTCCCCTTATGGTGTCGTGGTTTGTTATAAATCTTCCAATAACAAGCCCATTATAATCATTGGGCAAAGTTCAAACGCAGGTAATCGGCTAGTCGAAAGATTAACTGAATGTACTAATAAAGAAGATATTATTCGGCCTTATGAATTTGAAGACGCCGCAGAACGATTTAAAAATGCGCCAGCAGCAGACAGAAATTTATTTTTTAAATCTGGACAAGAAAACCGGCAAGCACTAGCTATAGAGTTACAAGCTACTAAAAATAAACCATCGTGTACTATTTTATAAGCTACGTCTAATTACAAATTTTTATAATAAATTAATCATAAATTAGAGAACTATCAAGCTGAGTTATCTTTGCTTTGTAAGTTCTCTAACTTTTGATTAATCGCTGTCAACATGTCTTCAATAGTTTTTAATTCTATTTGTTCTTCTTTTTCTTCCATTTCATGTTGAGTTTGCATAGCATCAACAATGACTGCAATAAATAAATTTAATACGGAAAACGTTGCGATTAAAATATAAGTAATAAAAAATACCCAAGCGTAAGGATAAATTTCCATGACTTTGCGCACAATGTCAGGCCATCCTTCTAGAGTCATTATTTGAAATAAACTAAAAAAAGAAGACTGTAAACTACCAAAATACTCCGGAAAATTCTGGCCAAACAATCTCGTAGCCATCACCCCAAATACGTAGAATAAAATAAGCAAAATACCTGCGATAGAACTAATGCCAGGGATTGCATTAATCAAACCCTGAACAACTCGCCGTAGAGATGGAAAAGCAGACACTAATCGTAACACCCTTAAAACCCGGGCCGCTCGTAAGACGGTAAATGCTTGACCTGCAGGAATCAAAGATATTGAAACCACAATTAAGTCAAACATGTGCCATGGATTACTAAAAAATTTTTTACGCAAAACTATCATTTCTAAACAAAGTTCAATCACAAATAACACCGTAAAGGTATTATCTAACGCGCTAAGCAAAGGGCCATATGTTTGGGTAATGGCAGGATAAGTTTCAAGCCCTAAAACAATAGCGTTAAGAATGATTAATGTAACAACAAAATTATAAAACCAGCGACTAACAACGATATCTCTTAGCTTATCCATAGCAGACTCAATGCGTGTTTACTTCCTATTGAAATTTATTTCATGATGAATAACTTATACAAATGTTATTCACATGACAAAAACAAATTATGCAACTGCCTGGATTTTAACACAACAACTAACTGTCATAGGCATCTCTTAAGAATTGCGTTTTATCATTTGCCTATTATTTAAATTTTCACAATGAAATATTTTAAGCTCAGATGTCCCGCTCTCTAGGTAACCTCACTCTACCCCCTCGCCCACGCGAGGAATTGGGCTAGTATGCTCATGTGGTTCGTGGGAGAGGGTTGGGGAGAGGGAAATGGAAAAATCTATTCTAAGACAACATGCAAAAAAATTACGACAACAAAGCACTATGACTGAGCGGCATCTCTGGTATCACCTTCGTGCAAACCGACTGGGCTATAAATTCAAACGGCAAGTTCCCATAGGAAAATACATTGTTGATTTTGCATGCTTAGAAAAACGCTTAATCATTGAGCTTGATGGAAGTCAACACTTTGACAATCAGACATATGACGAAGAGCGTACAGCTTGGTTTAATGGGCATGGTTTTAAAGTATTACGATTCTGGAACAATGCTGTCTTGCATCAAACCGCCGCAGTAGTTGAAGTCATCATGGACGCTTTATCTTCATTATAAGTTAAGCCAGATAACCGAAGTATTCTTAAAAACCAGGGCACACTGAAAATGCATACTTCATTGCCTTGCTTGTTATACCCTCTCCCCAACCCTCTCTCACGAACCACATGATCATACTAGCCCAATGTCTCACGTGGGCGAGGGGGTAGATTGGGGCGTGCCTGAAGAACAGAACATCAATAAAAGTACGCGCTTAATAAATCATTCTATTTGCTATGCCCTCTCCCCCCCCACGAACCACATGATCATACTAGCCCAATGTCTCACGTGGGCGAGGGGGTAGATTGGGGCGTGCCTTAAGAACAGAACATCAATAAAAGTATGCGCTTAATAAATCATTCTGCTTGCCATGCCCTCTCCCCCCCCACGAACGACATGATCATACTAGCTCAATGTCTCGCGTGGGCAAGGGGTAGAGCGCCGGATGTTTAAAGAACAGAACATCAATTAATGTTAGATAGTGTAGAAAAATTTGTAATAAATCCTATATGATAGGGATTCGCCTATCACACGTATTAAAAAATGGTCTTTTTAAAAAAGTATTTTTACTTTGTAGCTAGCATTGTGCTTACGGGTTATCTTTTAGTCGTGCTGGCAACGTTATTTAATCCCTTTTTAGCCGCCTTTATTTTAGCTTTAGCTTTAAAACCTTTTGCCTCGCTACTTGAGAAATATAAAATACCTAGACTACTAAGTACCATTATTTCCGTATCACTACTTATTATCATTCTTTTTGCACTTGTTTTATTTTTTCAGGCACAAGTACGTAGCATCGATTTTGAACTCACTAATTTTAGCCAAAACATTACCGGCATTCCGGCAAAGATTCAAAATTGGATAACCACTATTTTAGGTGTCAATCAGGAACAACAACAATCAATTCTTATGGAAGCATTTACAACAGCCGTAAAAAACAGCACCGTGCTAATTAATCGAACAATGTCTTTTACCGCCTCTGTGCTTACCGCTTTTTTAATTTTTACGATTGTATTGTTCTTCCTACTCTATTATCGAAAAAATCTTGTTCTATTTCTTTTTAAAGTAACTGATTCGAAAAATCATGCTACCTTACGAAGAATTTTAAAGCGGGTACAATCCGTGGTAGTCAATTATATAGTTGGCTTATTTCTGGTTATTGTGATTGTGGGCGTATTAAATATCCTAGGTCTTTGGTTTTTAGGAATTGAGCACGCTGTTCTTTTTGGTGTAATGGCTGCGGTCCTTACTTTGATTCCTTATATTGGTATTTTTATTGGCTCCCTACTTCCAGCAATTTTTGCTTTATTAAGCAAGGGATCCATTTGGTATGCTTTAGGCGTTATTCTTATTTTTATGTTTGTACAGTTTCTTGAAGGCAATTTTTTAACGCCTAATATTGTAGGCAATCAGGTAAGTGTTAACCCCTTTGCAGCTGTGCTTGGTTTAACTGTCGGTGGGTTATTATTAGGCATTACAGGTATTATGCTGGCACTCCCTATTCTGGCAATTATTAAGGTTATCTGTGATGAAATTAAAACTTTAAAACCTATCGGTTATTTAATTGGTAATTTCAACTAAGAATTAATATAGGATTTTTAGAATAATCTCATTAAAAATAGACTATAATTTCATCAGATAGTATAAACATTTCAATTCTTCCTAGAAACTGTAATCACATTATACTCTCTTGAGTTTCTTTAATCTTTTAAAGCCTGCTTAGTAGGATTTATGCATTTCTTGGAGAATAAGATGTTTACTTATACCGCAACTGTTTATTTTAACTCGCATTTGATTAATACAAAATCAAGTGATGATTTAGATGCTCTCTTTATTTGGATGCTAACTGAAGGTGATCAAGACGGCGATTCAAGTGGTCAAATAATTCATAACCTGAGTCAGGAAATAGTAAAGAAATTTAAAAAAAATTCTTGCTTAAATTAATCACAAGCTATTCATTTGTAAAATATATTTTCTGTTTTTTTACCTGTTTAAATAAATTGCAAAAATATAGTCCAAATTTATCGTCTTACATTAAAAGGAAACATTTATACTAAAATAAATCATAGGTCTTAGTTTTCATAAGGAACGAGCTTGTGAAATTTCTGTATGAGATATTTCCTATTGTCCTGTTCTTTTTGGCCTTTAAATTTTATGATATCTATTTGGCAACTTATGTAGGGATTATTGCCACTGCGATACAAGTTATAATGACCCGATTAATACAAAAGAAATGGGATAAGGTACAACTATTTACTTTGCTTACCTTTGTAGTCTTTGGCGGTTTAACCTTATATCTTCGCGATCCTATTTTTATAAAATGGAAACCTAGTATTATTTTTTGGACTTTTGCTTTATTAATCTTAGTCAGTCACTTTATTTTAAAAAAATCATTGTTACAATTTTTGATTAGTTCCATGCTTAAAGATGGTGACAACTTACCTGCTAGCATTTGGAATAAATTAAACAATATCTGGATTATTTTCTTTGTTTTAATTGGATTTTTGAATCTAATTTTTGCTTATTATTTTAGCACTAACGCTTGGGTTAACTTCAAATTTTATGGCATTAGTCTTGGGGTTATTTTAATTAGTATTATTCAAACTATTTATATAAGAAAATGGCGCAAGAAATTAAGCCAAGCAGACGCCAATTAATTTAAACAAGCTATTCCGGAAAATTTTTAAGCGCTTGGGACTATTTTAATTCCTTGATTAATTATTACTTTTATTACCTAGTAGAGAATGTTAGGAGCAAACAAAATTGTCCTAACAGTTAATAAATGCTAATATTGGCTTAATTTATATACTAATTGAAAGTTTATGAAGCGATTTATTAATTTTTTCCTAGTCTTTTCATTGTGCTTTTCAGCTAATACCATGGCTAAAAGTAACCATGATGTAAGTTTACGCGATAAAATTGGCCAAATGCTGCTCATTGGTTTTGACGGCAAAAAAATAGACGCCCACTCGCCAATCGTAAAAATGATTGAAGAAAATAATATTGGTGGCGTTATTCTATTTGATTATAACTCCCACACAAAAAATTATGATAAAAATATTGTAAACCCCCTACAAGTAAAAGAGCTCAATCATGATTTACAATACTTTAATAAGCAGGGCAATTTAAAGTATCACCGGCTACCGCTACCCTTATTAATTTCGGTAGACTATGAAGGTGGGCAAGTAGCTAGGTTGGGTGAACAATATGGATTTCCGCCAACTTTATCTGCCGCTGACGTGGGTAAGAGAAGCTTAAAGGAAGCAGAAACGATCGCTAAATCTATGGCTCAAACATTGAAAACCGCCGGATTTAATTTAGATTTTGCGCCGATATTGGATGTAAACGTTAACCCAGATAATCCAATTATTGGCAAAAAAGACCGTAGCTTTTCAAGCGATCCAAATAAAGTAATTAAGTATTCTCATGTTTATTCACGCCAGTTTTTACAACAAAAAATTCAATGTGCCTACAAGCATTTCCCAGGCCATGGCAGCTCTACTCAAGATTCACACCTTGGTTTTGTTGATGTGACTGATACTTGGCATGCCTATGAATTAGAGCCTTACCGACAATTATTGAACTTAAACGACACCTGTGGTGCAATCATGACTGCGCATATTGTCAATCGTCAATTAGATGAAACAGGCCTGCCTGCTACCTTGTCCCATAAAATATTAACAGGCCTCCTACGTCAGCAATTACATTATAAGGGGGTTATCATTACCGATGACATGCAAATGAAGGCTATTCATGATAATTATGATCTTGAACAAGCTGTCGTTTTAGCCATAAATGCTGGAGCAGATATGTTGTTATTTGGTAATAATTTAACAACTGCGCCGCAAGACTCAAAACAATTAATTGATCTCATTGAAGCTAATGTTTTATCAGGTAAAATAAATCCCGAAAGAATAAACGAAGCATACCAGCATATTATCGCTTTGAAGCAATCCCTAAAACCTACCTAATAATACCAAGGAGCTACCATTGGTAGAGCAAAAAAATACCATAACGCGCTTGCTTTCTCTTGATGTTTTTCGCGGGCTAACTATTGCTATCATGATTCTTGTTAATAGCCCAGGAAATCAGGTTGCTTATTCCTGGCTTGAGCATTCTAGTTGGAATGGTTGTACCTTAGCGGATTTAGTCTTTCCTTTTTTTATTGTCATTGTTGGTATGTCATCAGTGTTAGCACTGACCAATCTCAAAATAAAGGGAGCTTCTAATAAGCAATTAGTCGGCAAAATTATTAACCGCAGCGTCTATCTATTTATTTTAGGGTTATTACTAAATAGTTTACCCAATCATTTTGATTTTTCGCACCTTAGAATTTTAGGTGTATTACAGCGAATTGCCATTTGCTATTTTTTTTCATCTATTTTGTTTTTAACTACCACGATAAAAACCCAAAAAGTTATCATTACTGTTTTACTGATTGGCTATTGGATTTTAATTAGCTTTTTTTCACCTAATCAAATATCAATTGATCATAATTTAGTAAGTTATTTCGATCAATGGCTTCTCTCAGCACATCATTTATACAGGCCAATGTTTGATCCAGAAGGGCTTTTAAGTACTCTACCAGCGATTGCCTCCGCATTGTTTGGAAATCTTCTTGGCTTTGTTTTAGTTTCTTCACGTACAAAACAGCAGCAACTACAATGGCTCATTTCTTCTGGGTTGATTTTAGCATTGCTTGGTTTCGTATGGAGTCTTGCTTCTCCGTTTAATAAATTTCTTTGGTCTAGTTCCTATGTTTTATGGACAACGGGTTTGGCTTTTCTAGTCTTTGCATGTTGCTTTACCTTAATTGAAATTAAGCACCGGCTCCCATGGTCAAAACCTTTTGCGCTTTTTGGTAGGCATGCCCTACTAGTTTATATATTGCATGTTCTATTTTTAAAGATTCAAGCGATTATTTTAGTTCATAATACGCAAGGTGAGCTTATCAATTTACGCTTATATATCACGGATTTATTATTCAATCGTTTCTCACCAGAAAATGCTTCGTTTTGTTATGCGGCAGGCTACACGCTATTTTGGTTATTCGTATTAAAATTTATCCCTAAGAAAAAGCTAAAATTTGATAATAAAGCTCGCGCTGCATATCAAGGACAAAACCCTATCCATAAAAAAACTGATTTTGAGCAGTAAGAGCCTCTAATTGCTAATAGATGAATAGATTTTATAGTCTATGATTTGCGTTATTTAAAGCACATTTATAGACTTCAAAATCTTTTGCACAGCTTTTTCTGTAGAATACTTGGCTGTATCTATTCTTAATGACACATTATTCCATGTCTCATAATCTCGAGCTTTTACCTCTTCCCACGTGGGTAATTTATGGCCTAATATATCAGGCGTTCTCGTTTCTATTCTTTTTTTATGCTCAAGAAGATCAGAACAACTAATTTCAATTTCTAAGAATTTAACTTGGCTAGAGATTGCTACTGCTTGCCAATCTTGACGTGTGATGGCAATGGGATTGACTGAGTCTGCCACAACACTTAACCCTAAACTTAAATTCTCTTTTGCTATAGCATAACTAATCAAGTACCCTTCTGGGCCCATCAACTCCTTTCCAGAATTCTTTAAAGCCTGCTCTACGGTATCAATACGCAGATATACCGCTTTTAAATGCTTAGCAATTTCTCTAGAAATTGTTGTTTTTCCTACGCCAGGTAAACCACCAAAGATAATAAGCATTGATTGTCACTCTCCCATCGTCATAAGCCCTAGCTTATAATTGATTAAACCGTATGGGCTAGGATAATATCACGTGTGATTTGCAATAGGTTTTTTTTGGAGCGCTCTAGATATAAAATTATCAGTAAGCTTTATAATCCACTTTAAATCAAACTTCCTTTTCATGGCCTTTAGGATAGCTAAATAATGCATTCAATTAAAACTGCTAGATTAATTCTTAGACCTTGGCAAGCAAATGATCGAGTACCTTATTGGCAAATTAATCAAGACAGCCAAGTCCTTGAGTTTTTGCCTGGTTCTTTAACTAAAGAGCAGGTCGATGATTTTATGCACTATCAAAATCAACAGCTGCAAGACCGCGGTTATATGCTATGGGCCGCAGAGCTACAAGATACCGGTGAACTAATAGGATTTATAGGCCTTAATTATTTTGATAAGCCCACGCATTTTTCGCCAGCCACTGAAATTGGCTGGCGCTTAGGCTCGCAGTATTGGGGATTTGGCTATGCAACCGAAGGCGCATTAGCTGTATTAGATTATGCTTTTAATCGCCTAGGACTCAATGAAATAGTAGCATTTACTGTTCCAGATAACTTTCGTTCACGAAAAGTCATGGAAAGACTTGGTATGACGCATGATCTTACTGGTTCATTTGCTCACCCAAAACTCGCCACTGACCATCCCTTATCTAACCATGTTCTCTACCGAATCAACACTAATCATCAGTCCTAACCTGGCCTTTTAAGTTAAGGTAAATTTAGTGCCTGAACCTCATCCTTAAGCTCTTGGTTTGGCATTTCCGCACGACAATCAAATAAAGTTTTAACCAATCGATGCTCAGAAAATTTTTCTGGGCTTTTTACATAATCATGTTGCAATAATGCTAATACTAACGCCACTTTCGCTGGTTCCTTACCCTCAACCTGCTTTTCAAGCAATTTTATACACGCCTTAGCACTACCACCACTAGCTATGCCATCATCAAGAAAAATAACTTTTTTACCCGCTAGCGCTTTAATTTTTTCAATAGGTAATTCAACGGTATCAGAATCACCATAACCTTTCTTAAAGCTCGCAAAAAAAAGCGCATCTTCAGCCATTTTATAACCACCTTTTTTACGTATAGTATATAAAGGTAGCTGCAAACTCCCTGCAACTTGCGCAGCTATTGGCAGACCACGAACTTCTGGCGCGGCCATAACAACATCTTGCCAATCAAGATTATTTCTCTCTATATATCGATTAATTTTTAGCGTCAGCTGCTTGACCATTAATGCGTTTAAATTAGTATTTTGATGTAAGCTTAAAACATCAAAAAACTTATTTCCCTTATAATGATGATGTGGCATGTGTCGCATTGCTTCGTTCCTTTTCAAGCGCCAACTAACCTGGTAGCGCTCAGGCGAATTAGGAACATTTTCATTACTGGCTTGTCTTTCTAAAGGTTCACTTACTTTCTTTACTTTAAAGTCAATTGGCGCAATACAATTAAAAAAGTGTTCTCTAAAAAAATAGGTGTAAGCTTGGCCTACACAACGTCTCGCACCAGCGGAATGATAAACACCTGCTTGTTTTAAATTCAAACAGACCATACTACCTGCTGGAAGTTCGCTACCATCGTCTAGAACGACAGATTTATCCAGCACGCGCGTGCGGAAAGGAAAGAGGTAGCCTTGTTCTAGTCCTTGTTTATATACTTTATTCCGTACTAAAGAATCATGCAGATCAGCATTTTCCTTCACTGCAAATGCTAAGGCCTCATACATGACATTTTCAAGAAAATCAGGTTCAAGTATCAAATCAAACGTGCAATCAGCAACAATTTCTTTGATTCTTTCTTCGTTTAAATCAAGATTTTCTTTAACATTCAATTCCCTTAGATTTTCTGCAAAACGACTAACCATTGCATCTGAGCCTGCCTTGGCGATAAAGGCTTGCAATGTTTTTTTAACACCTTGTAATTGATTACTTACGGGATTTTGATATAGCCACGATGTTAAACCGGTTGGGTCAATGCTTTTATAATAATTATTATAAAAGCATTGTTTCATAGCCCCTAATAATTGATTTCTATTCTCTTGATATCTTTCTAATGAACACGCTTTGCCAAAGAGATATTCTGCCCAAAAACTACAAAAAAAATTATCAAAGGTAGTATCTAGTATAAATTTTTTCTCCGCAAAAAACGTTTGCATTAACTGTTTATCAATTAAATACTCGATACGCTTGCCATCATCTTTAATTGTTTTTCCGAGACCTTGATGAATCAACTTCCAATAGTTCACTTCATTGTGTTCATCTTTAAAAGAATTTTCACTGTTAGGATCAGTGGCTAGAAAATCATATTTTAACCCGGCAGCAGTTGAGAAATGTTTATAGACATAACCTAAATGACTATTTCCTTCTAACACCTTTTTAACTTCAGCTGGTGTTTCAAGATAAACAACCCTTTTATTAAATAGGGAAAATGAAAAGTTTTTTGTTTGGTAATCGGCTTGAATTGCCCTAATAGAGCTATATTCAATACCCGTCTTCCAGCATTGTACAAGCATCGAGGTAAACCCAATCGGTTTTATCTGTGCGCTAGGTTCTTCTTCTTGCTTAAGCAATACCTGTTCTTTTTGTAAGACATCATGAATAGAACTTAATCGTTGCAAAGAAGCATAGAGATAAAAACTAGTAGCTCGAACTGACTCATCTGTATTAACTACAATAGCATTTTTGCCTAACTCTTGCTTAATATGATTAAGCAAAGGTTTTGTTGTATCTTGATAAAAACTTAAACGTCGTTTAATGGCTTCTTGATTATCATCTAAGCGAGAATTAGGGCGTTCCAACAGCCGTTGATTAAGCGTTTCTTTATTCACATCTAAATGAATTAATCCATCCGGCTTACCCCACTCTTTTTTGAAATCATCATATTGCGCTAAAGTACGCGGATACCCATCCAACAAAACAATACTGTTTTTGTCAGAAATTTTTGCTAGCTCTTCTTGTAAAATTTGTTTAATGACATCATCAGGCAATAAGTTACCCTGACTTATAAATTCTTTATAGTTTTTAGTGATTGGATGGTTTGGAGAGTCTAAATAACCGCGAACAACTTCACCTAAAGCTAAATGTTTGAACTTAAGATTCATAGCCATTAAAGCTGACCCTTGTGTACTTTTACCGCTACCTGGTGCACCAGCTAATAAAATAATCTTCATGTTAACTCCCTAAACTAAAAACTTCTCGTACATCTTACTTATTTTTAGTAACTTAGGTTCCCGTATTAGCTACGGGGTTAAGGTTTTTAAAAGTATTTAATCCTAGTGTTTTTAACTAACTGTAGACAACATCGAGTAAAGTAATTTATGTGGAAAACAATTGATCTTAATTCGCGAATTTATCGATTCCAAAATGGCATTAAGCTTATAAGCCAATCACCATCCCCTCTTTCATCTCTAGAAGGCTTATATGCAACAACTCACACTGTTGCTAGCGTTTTAGCATTACCTTTTAATTTTTATTTCCTTAATCTTCAAGGTAAAACTGAGCTCATGAATGAGGAATGCGCTTTAATTTGTGGGTTTGACTCTGTGGAAGAATCGATTGGAAAATCACTTTTTGACGTTTCTGAACAAAATAGTGCAAAAAATTTAATTGATAATTGTTTAGATGTTATCGACTCCCAGACCGTTAAGGTTTTTGAAGAAGAAAACCTTCGCAAGGATGGCTTAGGCTTAGATTTTTTAACTATAAAATGCCCCTGGTATGACACAGGAACAACCATAATTGGTGTATTTGGTTGCTCTATCGTGCTTGGCAAACATAAGCTAGCCAGCTCTTTATCAGAAGTTATTGAGCTTGGCCTGTTTAATGCCATGCAGCTTTCAGCAAAACAAGGCCAACCTCTCTCAAGTTTTAATATAAAGCAAAGCTATTTATCAAGGCGAGAGATGGAATGCTTACAATTAACAATTAAAGGCTATACTGCCAAACGTATTGCCCGTGAACTTGGCATTTCACATCGAACGGTTGAAGAATATTTAATTAATATACGTATAAAAATGGGCGCCTCATCTAAAGCTGAGCTAATAGAAATGACCATTGAGCGCTTTTTACCAATTAACTTAATTTAATTACTAAAACAGCTATTATTGTTGCTAATTATTTCGTAGCTCTTTAAAGCTTATCTTATAGAGCAACGACATAGTAATCCGCAGGTACAAGCAAAATACGATCAGCAATATGGATTACAAAGCGTTTAGCTTAATATAGTAGTCTTGGTACAGCACAGCGTAATCAAGACTACTTCTTTATTTAACCCTTAAAATTAAGCACCAGCGCGTACTTTTAGTTTATTTTTTACGTCAACCACTCCTTTCGTTTCAAGCGCAATTGTATAAGCTAATTTCTTTTCTTCTACAGAAGATACATTGCCAGTTAAGATGGTAATTCCATTTAGCGTTTTAACTTGAACATTGGATGCATGGATTGATTGATTAAGTATAATTTTTGCATGTACTAATCGGCTAATTAAAGCATCTGACATTTTATCTGGTACGGATGCTTTATTTTTAGCTGCCGGAAGTTTAGGATTTACTTTAATTTGATTATCAATTTTATCAACATATTCAACTAAACTTGCTAAGTCTTGGGCTAATTCTTTTTCGGCATGACTTTGTACACAACCTTTAAGAGTCACTTGATGCTCATTGGTTTTGCTGCACACCTCATGTTCTTTTAAAACTGGATTACGCGCATATAACATATCAATCTGGGTATCAATGTCTTTATCGGTGGTTGATTTTGCAAAAATTGCAGAGTTACCTGTAATAAGCAATACAAAAAAACATAATTTAAATTTATTTAACAACATAAAATACTCACTTAATGATTTAATTAAGAGAAAATGATTAGCAATTTGCTACAAATTTTTTTATTGAAAAACGAAAAATTATATCATAATGGATACATTTTTACCAACGCAACTGCTTGCTAACCACCGCATCTTGATGATTTAAAAAATAAATTATTACCCAGATGGCAATAGTTTTTAGCCTATATCTTGCTTATAAATATCATCTCTAAAATTTAACCTGCCTTGTTCATCAACCCAAGCGGTAATATAGGTAATAAATACCGGTAGCGGTTCATGCAATTTAATATTAAACGGCTCACCCGATTCTAGTATTTTTTTAATATCACTTTTTGTTTTATTGATAGATTTATCATTAGCCATAATTTTAGAAAATAAATTAAAAGGATTTTGCAATCTTATACAACCAGAGCTAAGTGCCCTATTCTCTTTTTTAAAGAGATCTCTTGCGTTAGTATCATGGAGATAAATTGACTCAGAATTAGTGATGGTATATTTCACTTGTCCTAAGGGATTACATGGTCCTGGTTCTTGGCGAAAAAAATAATTAGTTGCGTCTTTATCTAACTGCGAATTATCTAACTCGTTAACCGACAACTCTTTACCATTACTAGCATCAAACACACGAATATTTTGTTTTTTTAAATAATCAGTATCTTGTAATAGTTTTGGAATAACATTTTTTTTAGCTAGCGTCGGCGGCACAATCCAATAAGGATTTAACATCACATCAGTAATTTCGGTAAACATCGCAGGTGTTGGATTGGATGGTTTTCCTACGATAATAGGCTCTTTTAAAGTCACTCTATTTTGCTCAATCAGTTGCGCTTGAAAAGCAGGCACATTAACCCACAGATAATGCGTGCTTTGTTTTTTTGTAAACTCACTCCATCTACTGATATTCGCCTGCAATTGCTTTAATCTTGTTTGAGGCGAAATATTCAAGGCAGCTAATGTTTGTTTATCAACTTTTCCACTAGAAACTAACCCATGTCGTTTTTGAAAAAGCGAAACTGCTTCTTGCAATTGGCTATCAAAGGTTGAATTGTTAACATCAATAGAATTGGCAAGATCGCCTGTAAACTGCAAGCGCTCGCGCAGCAAAATTACACTCTTATCGGTAACACCAACCTGCAATAATTGCTTAGGCTTAAGCTTTTCCCAAGGCTTTTGCGCAGCCTTTTGATAAACTGCAATGAATTGCTTTAACTTTTTATCTTCATCCACAAATGAATTAATTTCCACGGGCTTAAATGATTGATAAACGGTAATGATTATTCCAAAAATAATAAGAAAAGATATCATTATTTTTTTATTAAAATGAATTAGATGCATAAAGATTATTGCCTTAAAAATAAAACAAGTTATGTTATCATTAATTTGTGAAATATGTCTAAAAATAGGCTGAGTCTATTAATTTACTGCTAACTTAGAGTTGGATTATCAGTCTGCTACTTCTGAATTTAATCCATAGGAATTTATGATATTTTAGCTTGCAAGAGTCTTAATTAAGCGCCGTTTTAGGAAAGCCGCCTCTGGTTATAAAATACCAACAATAAGATCAATTATTTTTCACAATGCTCTCTGTATGTTATAATCACATAACTATAAAAGAAAATTAGGATTTAATATGGCCCGCCCAGTTGCCCTGCTTGATATAGACGATACCCTTTTAATAGAAAATGAACTAAATACCGCATTACTTGAAAGTTTAAAAGATAATCATGTAAATGATATATATTTATTTACGGATATGACTTTTAAAAGCTCATCTCTAGAGGAAAGATTACGATTAAAAAAGCAGCTCGAAAACAGTGGGTTTAAGGTACATGGGTTTATTACGCCCTTAGATTTAGTATGGACAAAGTTAGATGATAAGGAAGCCAGGCAGGAAGAGGGTGAACAAGCATATAATTTTACAGAAGCATTATATTCTCCTAGATTTGGTGCAATTAAAAACTTAGCAGGAGAAGCTCTTGATTCAATTCTGGATGATGAAGAAATTGCTGAAGAATTTAGTGCCTATCGTGACGCTTTAAAAAATCCAAGGCCTTTGGACCAAATCAGACTTGGCAGCGCATTTGAAGAAGCTCTAGATGTTTATAATTCTGATATAGCAGACCCTAAAAAAGAACCAGGGTTTCATTTGTCTCACAACATGAACCCTAGAGGAGATGTAGCAAAGCTACTAGGTGATCAACGAGCAATTCATGAAGGATACAGTCATACAAAAGGCCTGCTGCTAGAAGCCTTTATGGCTAATAAACCTGAATGGGTTAGTAGTATCATTATTGCTGATGATAATCGGAAAGTAATTGAAAGTTGCGAAAAATATAAAGCTGAAAATAACCCAGACATACCTATTTCTACAATTCACGTAGATAAAAAAAATACAAATACACATAATTATAATTACTATAATAATGAAACTAAAAAACATTTAAGTGCCGACCCTTTTCCTATAATTGCTCAAATTGATGCAGAAATTACGCAACTTAAAAAAAGTAAACGCAATTTCTTTCTTAGTAGCCCTGAACGTAAAATTTTTGCGCTGGAAAAATTAAAGCAAGATATAATTAATGCGGATTTGGCTCAAACTAATTTTCTTGATGTCATTAGTAATTGGGAAAACAGTATTCACTTTAAGAGCAAAAAAACCAACCAAGGCGCTCCACTTAGCGAAATTATTGCTCAGCAAAGAAATATATTAAAACCTGAATTTAGCTCAAAGCAAACATCTACTCAGAAACTTATAACTAATTTAAAAGAAAAATTGCAAATAAGCCAACAAGAGTTTAAAGAGGATGTATCTGACGAAGATGATTCTGAAATTAGCCTTAATATCTAAAATTAATTAACTATTAATAAATAGATTGTACAGCAAATTTAACATCGAATTTAAAGAACTATAAGGGTAATTTGCTCTACAACTAACGCTAATTACCCGCCAGTAACTAATTGAAAATAAACTTCGTGTCATCTAATGTTAATTTTTTATCCGGAGATAAACATGGACATAAAAAATACAACATTGATGATTACCTTAGGTATTTGTTGTACTGCTAATGTAGTGGCTAAGGACTTTGCTTATAGTAGGCCAGAAAAGTGTCCTGCAGTTTCAGCTTTGCAAGAAAAGGTTGTCCTGGAAGCAAAACATTTAATTGAAACAAGGAAGCCTGAAAATAAATGTTGTGATGCGAATGGCTTTCCCTATCACATTAAAGGACTGTGGGATTCGCATTATTTTTTTGATAATTATAATACTATCGATAAATGGAAATTTAGTTTTTCCTCCATTTCCGCTGACACAGAGACAGAGGCTTTAAATGAAATGAAAAAAGAATTGAGTTCATTAAAATTTGCATATGGCCCTAGTTATTATTTTGGTGAATGGTCTTGCACTTATCGTACAACAGGTGGGGATCTAGGGGTTTGGTATGTCAATGAAAATAAAGATATTACTAGAAATTAATACTCATATCTAAAATAGATTAATAAGTATCAACTACCCTAAATAAGTCTGATAAAAAATTCGTCAGACTTAATTAACCCTAATTTCCCAGTATAATTAATATGCTGATTTCTTCTTTAGAAATAAATACTTAAATATATTCCACTCTAGCAATTCCATACTTTTCCCATAAAAAATTAACAGCTTATGCTGTGCTATAATTAGTCAGCTAGTTTTTGTTTTAGGAGCCTCTTGTATGCCAAATTCCCTATTGACAATCAAAGATGAAACCTTAAAGGAAATGGCCTCAGACTGCATGACCCAATTTAATATACACGCAAAAAAAAGATTTGGAATTTATTTTCTCCAGCCAGATAGTCCTTTTTGTCTTTTAGCTCGATATGTTGAGGCAAAAGTCTTTTGGGAAACCTATAACAATGATGAAGAATTACTCAATAGTGAGTATGAAGCTTATATGCCCTATTCAAATTTTTTATTAGTTATTGACCATGAAAAGCACCTGCCCATTGGTTCGGTAAGGATGATGCGCCCTTCAAAATTAGGCCTTAAAACATTTCATACTATCGTGGAACCACCTTGGTCTTGTGATATTTAAGAAATCATTCATTTAAATAATCTATCCAACGTATTAAATTCTATTTACGATATAACCACCCTATCAATAGTAAAGGAATACCGCGCATCTTCAGGGTTTGCAATCGGCCTGGGTGTGTATCTTTCTATATTAGGATTTTCATTAAAAAATGACATGCGCTATTATGCCTCGGTCATGGACATTAAATTGTTTCATTTACTAAAGAAAATAGGATTTGCCGTTAACATCATTAAAGGTACTTCTGGTAAGTTTTTTTTAGGCTCAGAATGCAGTTACCCAGCATTTATTGATTGTGATCAAGTACGAGAGGATGTTGCAACACATGCTAACTATATCAATAAATTAAAAGTAGTTGGCTATGCGCTATCAAAAAGTATCAGCTACTCGCCAGAAATAAATCCTAATATTTTTACATGGCTCAGAGTCCCAGAGAAAGCGGTCTACCCTTTAATTAAGTTAGCACCACAAACACTGATAAATAAACTTTTGATAAATAAAAGGTAGTTAGGGATTTAAGTTTCATAAGGAGAAGTAAGTGAAGACCCCTTTTTATGTGATTGATATAGCAAAACTTTTGGCGAACCTTGAAATTATTGAAAAAATAAAAGAAAAATCCGGGGCTAAGTTTTTATTTGCCTTAAAAACGTTCTCGGTATGGGCATTATTTGACATAATCAATAAATATATGGACGGTTTTACCTCCTCTTCTCCCTATGAAGTGAAATTAGGTTATGATAAGTTTGGTGGCGAAGGTATTTCTTATAGCGTCGCTTATAGTGATGACGATTTTAAGCAAGTTATTGATTACGCAGATAAAATTATTTTTAATAGTGCTAGCCAAGTAAAATATTTTAGAAAACAGGTTAATAAGCAAATTAGTGGGATAAGAATAAATCCTGGCTACAGTTTTTCTCCTCACGATATTAGTAATACATGTAGGCCTTATTGCAGACTCGGTGAAAGTAATATTAATCATATTGAAGCGATTTTGGATGATATTTCCGGGTTTATGTTTCATATTCATTGTGAAAATAATAATTATAAGAAATTTGATGAATCCTTATGTCTAATAGAGAACAAATACGGCCATTTATTTCATAGAGTTGATTGGATAGATTTGGGCGGGGGAATAAGTTTTACCAATCCAGATTACCCAATTTATCAATTTGCAGAGCGGCTAAAAGAATTTATAACCAAATATCAAGTTCAAGTTTATCTTGAGCCAGGTCAGGCTGTCCTTAATCAAGTAGCAAGCCTTGAGACTACGGTTGTCGATATTATTGAAAATGAAAGAAAAATTGCCATATTAGATTGTTCTGCAGACGCCCACATGCCAGAAATTCTTTCTTTTCCTATACCTGCACAGGTTGAGCCGAATGAAGGCCCTTATACTTATATTCTAGCTGGAAACTCCTGTTTGGCTGGGGATATATTTGGAGAGTTTAATTTTAAAGAAGAACTAAAGCCAGGAAGTCGGGTTTCTTTTAAAGACACCGGTAGTTATACCATCGTCAAACAAAATTGGTTTAATGGCCTAAGAATGCCTTCAATAGCTATAAAACAACCAAATGGCCACATTGAATTAATTAAAACGTTTAATTATGAAGATTTTTTAAATAGCCAATCTTAAATGGGAGTAGTATTAATTTATTTAAAACATTTTGACTAAAATTAGCACATATACTATACCTTACTACTATACATTTTATCTATGTATTCTAAAAAAGGATTTAAACACTTAAAGGAGCGTAATAATTGTAATAATACTTAGGAATAAGTATGGAGAAGTTTTGCAAGCGTTATGTTTTTTCACCCGAAGTTCGTGCCAACATCAGTAAGTTATACCAATTTGATAATTATCATGGCTTAGTAGCAGTAGTATCTGATTATATGGTCATTTTATTGGCTATTACTTTAACCCTTTATTCTCATTATCTTTTATACCCTTTATCCATTCTTATTATTGGCTCGCGGCAGCGTGCTCTGGCAACGATTTTACACGAGTCTGCCCATCATTCTCTTGCTAAGAGCAGATTGCTTACTTTATTTTTAGGTACTTTTATGAGTGGGTATCTTATTTTCCATACTTATTCTGCTTATAAAGATACTCATTTACGTATGCACCATGGTAATTTTGGTGATCCTGAAAAGGATGATGATTACCGCTATATGTTAGAAAAAGGAGTTTATGATACTAACCTATCCCCTGCTCAATATTTACGTCAACTTTTTATTATACCTTGTCTGAAATTTACAGTACCAAGTCATTTCTATTTTTCGATAAAATCAAGATTATATACAGGTAGAATAGCTGTGGAGAAATGGGAGTTATTATTGCTTGGCATCTATTGGTCTATTATTTTAACTATCTGTTATATCACTGGGTATTTAACCCTTCTTTTCTTATTCTGGTTAATTCCTTTATTTACTACTTTTCAATTAATTAATTGGTTTATTGAGTTAGCAGAGCATGCGCCGTTAATGAAAAATGGCACTGATATTTATATGACACGTAATCGCAATAGTCATTGGCTAGAGTATTTTTTTACAGGGATTCATATGGAGACCTTACACCTAGCCCATCATCTTTTCCCGAAGGTGCCTTTTTGGAAACTTAAACAATTACATGCAATTTTGCTAAACGATGAGGAATATGCCAAGGTAAATGCCAACATGGGAGGAATTTTCATTTCGTCAAATAATAAACCCAGCATAGTTAGTTTATTAAAGAATTATGCTGAGGCTGAAAAAATCAACTTTAATAGAAATTTTAGAAATAATGACTAAAGGAGACTTCATATGGAATTGAGTTTATTGTATCAATGGTTAGATACCTATGCGAAGGTACCTTATAACCTTGGTGAAAGTGATGTTGCTAGTTTAAAGATAGAAGATGTTCTGGATTCTGATAAAAAAATTCAAGATTTTTTACACATTGATTTTGAGCATAATGACACCAGAGGCTCTTTACAGCTTAGAAACGAAATTAGCAAATTATATCAGCAAATTTCAGCTGAAAATGTACTGGTAACGACAGGAATGATTGAAGCAATCCTTCTCTATTTTAGTACTCGGTTTACGCCGGGTGCAAATGTCATTGTCACTGTTCCTGTTTTCCATTCCCTATATGACGTTCCGCAATCTATCGGCTTTGAAGTACGTAAAGTGGCAATTTCAGCTGATATGCAATTTAGATTACCGATTTCGGAAATAAAAAATAATTTAGATAAAAACACACAAGCCATTTTGATTAATACTCCGCACAATCCTACAGGTGTAACTTATTCGCAGCAAGAGTTTGAGGAGTTGTTAACTATCACAGAAGCTTATCAGTGCGATATCGTAGTTGATGAGCATTATAGATTACTGCCGCATAATGATACTGATACAGTGCCTTCATTTATTAATTATTCTCCTCGGGTTATTGGTTTAGGCTCTATTGGAAAATGCTATGGCTGTGTCGGTTTAAGAGTAGGATGGATGGTTGCACAAAAGGAACTCTTAGATCGTTGTTTAGCTTTTAAATGCCTAACAACACACTCTCTATTTAAAGGGGCTGATTATTTAGCTTATGAAATTATAAAAAACCACACTGTTTTAACCAAAAAATACAAACAATGGATTTTAATAAATAAAAAATTGTTTAAACAATATCAGGAGCATTACTCTCAATATATTGATTGGATTGAACCCAATGCCGGAACAATTGCTTTTCCAAAGCTAAAATTTACCAACGATTCTTATGGATTTGCCGAGAAATTAGTTACTCAAACAGGCGTCTCAGTATTACCTGGGGAGTGTTTCAATTTACCCGGCTTTTTTAGAATGCGGCTTGGTGTAGAGCCTGCTCATTTTAAAATTGCAATGGAAAAGTTTTTTAAGTTTTTAGATGAAGTAATTTAAAAAGGTCTTATTGGGGCCTGTTGACCTTTTACCTGCTGCTTATGTGCTACGGCTTGACTGCGGTGTCCTGAGCCGATCTAAATTACTGGCAAATTTTCCATATTCATACTGGATTGATCTTAATTTACCTTCTACTACTAGTTGCAACTTTCTGAGTAAAAATTATAATTATTGTATAAATTTTGAATAATAGCCTATAGTTATATTTAACTAAATATTACAAGCTATTTTTATATGATTGCTATTAAAGTTAGAAGTAAATTAGATCCTAATGATAGTTTTATGATGACTCAGTTAGATGATGTTGAGCAAGATGAAGAAATAAAGTGGCTTAGTGACAGTCAATATGGCATTTGCTCCTATGGGCATAGCTCTTGTTATGCAGTTATTATAAGTAAAGGGACTGAACTAGCTATTATGCACTCGTCTTTTATGTCTGAAGAATTTATTACAGAAGCAATGGATAATCTCTCAGGCTTAAAAGAAGGGACTTTAAAAGTGACTTTAGCTCGTTATTTTAAAGCTTATACCGAAGATTATGAAGATGAAAAAAAATTTTGTCTGCAAAATAATAGAGAATTCAAAAGACCAAATACAGAGCAATACTTTGCAGAAGTAGATGCTCAGTATAAAGACTATTTCATGAAAGAATTTGCCGTTACGCCTACCTTTATTGATATGAAACATGATTTTTTAGTGATTCAGAAAAATCAAAAGATAAATCTTTTTGATAACTTTAATGAACAAGACCATGTGATAGAGATAATAGATAATGATAATCTAAACATGGATTTAATCCTCAATAATTCTTCTAATTTAGAAGGCAAACCAGAATATACAAACCTAAAAAATCAATTTACGACTGATTTTAAAAATCCTATATCTCAAGAAGAGCTTAAAGAGCCTCCATCATCCCTAAATATTAAAAGAAAATTAGATGAGGAGCATGAACAATATAACAAAAAAAATAAGCCGGCTAATAGGAATTTACATCTAGCTGAAAATAGCGTATTTAAACCATCAGGTAGCCTTCCAGGCAGAGAGGAGATAAATGAAGAAGAACCTGTTATTAATAATAAGCTTTTATAAGAGTAAGGATTTCAAGAATAAGCTCTAAATTAGTTTAATTAATTTTTCAGGTGAGCTATCAGATTACACCAAAACTAATATAGCTAATTAGTTCTCAAATAAGTAAATTTCTATTTAAGTAACTATTTATTTGGAAAATTAATAAACATGCCACTTAGTGCAAGTATTTAGCCTTTATACTCAGGAGGCTCGTGGTCAGTTCCCTTAGTTTCTCCTTGCTCGCTAGAACTAAATACTGAGAAGCTACCCGGAGCTTTCAGTTTGGTCTCTTCTTTATATTGATTAACTTTAGTTTCAAGTAACTCAAAAGCTTTTGCATATCTTTCAATAAAATGATGGTGAAAATTTGACTTATGTTGCGTTACTAAATTAGCTAAAGTCAACGCTTTTGGATTGTTCCAATCTAAATCATCCAATGCATCCCTTTGACTGTACTCATTAATAAGCTTAACCACACATTTCGCTAACTCAACTTGATAGGATGTAAATGTAGATTCATTTACAACTTTCCTGAGGCTCTCTAATATTGCCTTTATATCAAAAAGTACTGATGCTATATTATTAAAAGAGAAATGGCTATGTGTATGACTACCCAATGCATCCGATTTAGGCATTGCTAATACACTAATTATATTTTTTTCTAAGTTTTTTAATAAGCTAAGTAAATCAGCTTCCAGGTGCCCACTATCGGAAGTTAAAGTCTTTAGTTGATTAGCCTTTCTTGCTATCTCTTCATCTAACATATTAAGTCTAGATAGCGTTTCATTCCGGTATTCCTCAGGTGCAAAGTTCCCGTGCGCTGTTTTAGTTTTAAATAACTCAAAAGTTTTTGCATATCTTCCTAGAAAATGATCGCGAAAATCCGATCTATGCTGTATTGCAAAGTCAGCTAAGGACATCATTTTTGGATTGTCCCAATCTAGATTAGCTAACTCACCTTTTTGATTATGCTCAGAAATAAGCCTAACTATGCTTTTAGCTAGCTCGGTTTGACAAGCTTTTAATGTAGATTCTTGGACAATCCCGTTGAGACTCCTTAAGCTTGCTTTTATATCAAAAAGCACTGATGCCATATCATTAAGAAGAAAATGATCACGTGTATCGCTTCCCAATGTAGCGAATTCAGGCATGGTTAATACTCTAGTAATATTTCCTTCTAAGCTTTGCATGAGACCAAGCAAATAATCCCCATGCTGTTCCCTAGCTGCAGTATCTCCTAGCGTTAAATCCCTAAGCTGCTTAGATTTTCTTTCTATCTCGTCTTGCAAGTTAGTAAGTTGATATAGCGTTTTTTCTTTATATTCCTGAATTGGAACACTCATATTAGGGTAATTAGAAAAAAATTTAGCTAATAATTTATCTTTTCTTGCTTCTCGTCTTTCCTGTGGGATTATACCAATCACTTTATAAGCAAAAGCCCCTTTTATGCCATGAGCTAAACTTTCCGCTTCTGCCTCTCCTAAAGCTCTTTTTCTATCTTCATAAAATGCTTGCCACTCTTGACTTGATTCTATGGGCTTAAAAAAATCTTCAACAAAATCTTTCGTAAACCCCATGCTCTTCTCATTCATAATAGGTTCAAAACGTGCTACCCGCTGCATGGTATATTCAACCAATCTTTCATTTTTAAAAAAATCGTCCATCTCTTCTTGAACTATTTGCTCTCGTGATTTTTCACTCTTACTGTCTTCGCCAGATGGTCTATAAATTTTTGCCTCATAAAATAAGCGGCCACTAGAATTATTGCCTCGTAACGATTCTTTACCTTTCAAAGCCGCAAGGAAAGATTCACCATTAATATTCGATATTTCTTGTAAATAAGCCACAACATTCTTAGCTTGGGACTCCATATCCCTTAGTAGTTCTCCTGGTAAATTAGATGCCTCAGGGTATGTGTCTCTTGACTGCATAACAACCTCGGTAAATCTACAACATTTTTATACATTATAGCAGAGACTTAGGCAGGTGCATTATCCGCCAAATAGATAAAAAATGGCGCAATTACTAGCTAGGAAGTAGGCACTTTTGGCCAATAGACATGATTTACCTAAATGCCTCCCGTTAACCTCATATAGCTTATATCAGCAAAAACTCTTACCCAATAAGTGAGCTTTTAAAGCACTTTAAATAAAAAACTAAGACAGTTATTCCTCTCACTATTAATTATTCCTTAAGAATTCACTGATAGCATACGTGAATTTTTTAACAAACTGTTTTTATAAGATCCTTAAAGTAAATGTTTTTTTCATAAATAATAATGTCAGGAGTAATTAAATGCAGAACAATGAATCTATTGTTGAGCAAATCAGGCGCGATAAAGAGAGCTACAAAGGAATAACGCTCTCTTATAGCGGTGTCCAATTTACCCCAGCCTCATTTAAGAATAATAACTACGTCGCTGATAATTTAGAATTAACGCCCTTACAAATATTTACTGAGCGATTCAAAAATATTGGTGCATTAGTCATTCGCTTTCATTTAGGGCAAGGGCAGCGCGCAGGATTATTACAGCAAGTTTCTAAAACTAATTATGTCGAAGATCCCATTGAACGGGTGGCTCAAGGTAATGATCAAACAAATTTATTTTTTACAAGTAAAAATAACAATAAAGCTATTGAAAAAACCCTTGAATTTGCCAGCCACCAACCCTTAGGACGTTCTAAAGTTTTAAATGAATTTGCTCAACCCTTAGTTCATGTAAATCGAATGACGACTTATGGAGAGCAAGAGTTGTGGGATATTATTCATGCGCCTGTCTGGAATGTTGGACGGTCTATGAAATATGAACTAAATAAACAAGGCTTTATTTATTTACCTTGCCCAGCTAACTTTGGTCTAGAGAATAGAGCGAAAGTAGATCAGCAATTACGTCATTCAGGAAAATCTTATCACGTTGTTTTTGAAGAACAACAGATTCCTCTCGTTGAAGCTGATATTGGAAAATTAACTATTTATACAGACGATAAGCACGAATTTACTCAAGAAAGCAACGGTTTAGCAATTGCAATTACAAAAGATAGCGCCAATTATAGTCCTTTAGGATGGATTGTTCATAAGGAAACCGGTGAGATTCTTCCGCAAGAAGTCACTGAAGATATTATTCGTGTATCAGCAATTGCTGAGGGCGGATTTTATGAAAAACGCCCTGCTCAACAAAAAATTCTTCAAGCCGGTAACCTAACTAACTCCCGTGGCTTAGGATTATTTATTCAAAATCAAGCTTTTAATGCGATGTATGTCATTTTTGATTACTTACAAAAATATAACTTTGATCCTCGCCGCATGCTTGATAGTTCACTGCAAGTTGCTTACAAGCGTTTACAAACTGCCATAGATAAAGACCCGTCTTTAATTGATGATTTTCTAGTGGGCGCGCTGCAAGATGAAATGGTGCAAGGATTAAGGGTAAGCCAACCTAACAGTACACGCTCGGTATTGCCCTTAAGGTTTACCAACACGTTTGCCGTAACAGCTAACAATTTAAAAGCGATTGCCTATGCCTTTGATATCAAAGACAGTACAGGACAGCCGTTATTAAGAGCATCTGAAGATATGCCCATTATTTCGCAAGCTGTGACGCTTATTGATTCAGAAGTCAATGGGACATTAGTAGCACCCTCATTTAACACTGGCAGTCACGTGGCAGCAGTTGTTGCCACAGCGGAATTAGTCGCTGAACAGCTGATTCTTGAGCAGTTATTACCAGAAGCTTATGCTGCTCAACAAGATCCTATAAATAGTACATTATATCGTATTCTTGTGGATATTCTTGGAAAAGAGGAAGGTGAAAAGCTCCTTAATTCGTTAATTTCAGAAGTAGCAAAGATACCTACCAATGATCAGGGTAAACCTATTGCTGGCGTCCAATTTGATTATTGTCAAAATCTGATAGACATGCTTCGTAAAAGTCTTGGAACAAATAATACTGCCGAGCTCTTATGTAAATTTTCAAAGCCTGGCGTGAGTAGTGCTGAAGTTTTAGCTAATTTAACAGATAATGAACAACAGCAATTGAGCCGAACTTTAGAGGTATTACGTAGTATCGGCTCTCAACTTCAGCAATCGCCATTAACGAGTAGCCAACCTGAACTATCACGTGGTATTAACGCGGGCTTAGACCCATTAATTCTTCATCTAAATCCTAATTTGGCTAACAAATTAGACATAAAACCGCTGGCTCACGCTGAAGCGAAAGCAGTTGACAAGGCAATGGTTAGAGACCGTATTTCAACCCAAGCGTTTATGCGCTGTCCTTTCTTAGCAAGTCAAAATCCGCTTAAACAGAAAGAAGCCGTTGTAAATAAGGCAAAAGCACCGCAACACTTAGTAGATCAAAAACAAAACACGAAGCCGTCATTCTTCCAGGCACTTTGGAATAATAAAGGAGCAGTTGCTATAGGCGTTTTGGGTGTAACCACAGCCGCAACTGGCATTCTTATTAGCCAAATGGATCAACCTTCAATATAAGTTAAAACTAGTAAGCCTAGATATTGCCTTTAAAAGGGTTTCATTGCTAAAGGCAGTATCTACAACACTATTAAATACCAGTAATTAAGCAATTAAATCATGCCCATTCAATTTAGCACCATGCGTATCTAGCCCGTGTTTAATTTCAAGTGCACGATTACCTCGTATATTTGCAAAATGGATCAGGTTTCGCTAAGTTTTTCCAGCTCTCATCCCTCATTTTACCAATGATATATTGACTAAAATAATGCGGTTCAAATAGCTTGCGTAAAAATCCTGTGTCGCCCTTTGCTCGCCAAGAAGCGAGAACGATGCTAGCCTCGTAGCCCGCTTCTTCTAGGTCTCTAGGCAACAAGTCCTAGTGAGACTTAAAAAAGCCTTTTGTAACGGCTTTATCCCAGTAACTAACTTAAGTACATACAATCAATTTATATATATTTTAATTTATGAGTATATTTTATATACAAAAAACATTATAATTAAATATTATTGTCCAACTTGTTTAATATATGCACGAGAAACAAATTATAATTGATTTGTCTGAGCCAGGTGCTAAATTATCTAGTAGTGGAAAAGTGTTAAAGCAGAAGTGGGATATTATGCACCCTAGTGCAAAAGATTCCTGTAGAGTGTTTTCCTATGAAGAATTTCGTCAATTAAATGAGCGATTACAATCCCCTCCGGAATTTAAGCGCGCTACCGATCCAAAAGATACCGCCAAGCTAAGAGTATATATTATAGGCCATTATAGTTCCAAAGCTGATGAGATATGCTTGCCCGGCGGTCAACCAATCAGCGATAAAGACATTGCTAGAGTAAGTAATTATCTTATCCATAATAGGAATGCAACGATTAATTTAGTATCTTGCAAAGCAGGCGCAGATAATAACAATAATTCATCCTATGGAGCCAAGTTATATAGAACTATAAATAATTTAAGAAAAACAGAAAATCCTAAGTCAACTCCCGTCCCTGTCATTGCAAGAACAACCCTTGCCATTATTGATCCAAAGTTTAAAAGAAAAGTAACGCTTGCCTTAGAGGTAGATGAAAAAGCATATTTAAAGAAAGAGAAGCAAAGAGGCAAAGCGCCAAAAGGTAGTGGAGAAAAAAAAGCATTAACCGACGAATTAAGGGCTGAACAAAGGCACCGTCAATACGGCACTAAAGTTGCTTACACAGAAAAAGACGGTACAATTAAAAAACTAGATGGCTATGATTTTCTCTGGAAAGAGAGAGTGATATCTATGCTTTTAAAATGTAAAGAAAACACCTCTGTTAAAGAAAAGAAAGGCCTTTTTGTAAACTGGTTGTTAACTTTTGAAAAGCAAACGCCTGAGCAGATTTATCAAACGCTTGTGCATGAAAAAAATAAAGTAAACACCGTGCTTAATAAACACAGCAATCTTTTTTCTCAATTAATAAGAAAAGATCCGGAATCATTTGTAGAGATTTCCAAACTAATAAAAGAAAGAGAAAAAATACTCGCAGCAGATAATATGATAGAAGAGCAAGATGCTGAACGCCTAGAAGATCTTGACAATAGTGCAACGATAAAAGAGCCAAGCGCTGAATACTCAGAAGAGGTTTATAGTGCAGAGGATGATATAGTCACTAGAATTAACCACTCTCTTTAACCAAGAACCACTCTTTTTGGAAAAATATACCTCGCTTCTAATACATAAAAGCGAGGTTATAGGAATCCTTAGTCGGCAAACTTAAGGCATTAATGTTAAATTACTTAAAGCGTTATAGACCTCGTTAGTCGCCTCATCACCTTTGTAGGCAATATTAGTAGCAGAAAGAATCAGAGTCTTTTTAAGAGGGACAAGCCAAATTTGAGCAAAATTCATGGTATTGCTGCCATTATGCCAAAAGGTAGGCCCGTCACCCCCAGCAGAATCAAACTTGAGCCAGCCACCATAGGTGTAGGTTTGTCCTGGATAGGGGGTATGTAACTTAACAAAGCTGCTAGCTTTTAAAATAGGTGTATCAAGCTTATTATATCCATCCAGGTGCACCTGGCCAAACTTAGCCCAATCGCTCATCGAACAATGAACAGTGCCTGCAGGGCCAATAGTTTGCGGATTATCAGAAAAAACAGGCACCGGATTAAGATTAGCATCAGTACTATGGCCCCAGGGTTGGTCAGGTGGAACTGACTGCTTATTACCTGCTTGCCCAAAACCACAGCTATTCATAGCGAGCGGAATAAATAACTGACTCGTGATGAGATTTTCCCAAGAATTTTTTGTAAGATTTTCTAAAGCGGCTGCTGCAATCACATAATTATAATTATTATAAGCATAAGTTTTACCAGGACTATTGTCAGGAGCAGCCGATAAAACCACTCTAGCAAGATACTTTCTGCCTTCGACTGGGTCTAAATTTGGATTACTAATATAGGCCCATAAGCTGGCATTATCATAAGAATTAACACCAATTCCTGACATGTGAGTTGTTAACATTCCTAATGAAACTGATTTAAAGGCGGGATTCATAGTGGCACTGAGTTCAGGAAATAATTTATCAAGTGTAGTATCCCAAGAGAGCAAGCCGCGTTCTACATATATAGCTAATAACGTTGCCGTCATCGCTTTAGTACAAGAGCCTAAATGAAATTGATCAGCAGATGTCGCTAACGTCGAATCACCCCATTTTCGATAACCACTTATATAAAGCGCTGAAGCCCCATTTTGCCGCTTTAAACCGCCTAAAGCAGGAACATTATAATTCAAGCGAATTTGATTAATATCAAAAGTCGCGGTATTGAAGTTAATGCGGACTTGAGCAGTTTGCTTGGAAGATAAAGTGACTGAAGGCGGTGTGACATTACCTTGATAGACTTTACCGCTGGTTGCGATGACATTATCCGTAGTAATACTGTAAGTTCCCACAGGCAGGCCTTCTAGTGTTTGTTGACTACCCCATGGTAATTGAACATCGCTTACTTTTTGGCCATTTGCAGTCACATGTACTAAGGCATAACCTTGGGTAACCTCTGCCGGTTTAGCGGCATTATTCATGAGAGCGATATTTCCAGTCTCACTAACAGCGCTTTCTAGGTAAACATTAGCTGATCCTGCAATAGAGCCATCACTTGGTGCGCCATATTTAATAAAAATAGCCTGGCCTGCAGGTAGCAATGTTGTGGACCCTGGATAGGTCGCGAAATGTAGTTTTAAAGTTGCTAAAAAGATACCATTTTGACTAGGCTGAGACGTAATTGTTAAACTATTATCAGGATAAGGTAGTGGATAAAAATCGCCCCAAAAATTAGTGTTCAGCGCATTTTTATTGTTAAACGTAATGGTAGTATTTTTAAAATCGACATTCTTTCCGCAGTTATTTCTTAGTTCCAATACAATATTGCGCCACCATTGATCGCCTGTTGAGCTAAAAGTACCGATAATACATTTAGTAGGCGCAGGTGCAAGGACTGGCGCTACAGTATGACTTATTTTTGCTAAACTATTTTGAGACAACATAGCAGAAATAAGAAAACCAATTAATACTTGTCCCTTCATATGAAATCCTTTTGTTCGACGATATTTTATTGTTCAGGCCAGATAGAATCAGGCAAATGCTCATCTAGTGCTTTTCCAGCGGCACAATCTTTTGAAAAATAGCTATCACGACGCTTTAAGTAAATATGGACGTAATAATTTAATGCATTTTCTTTAGCAATTAGCGCAGGAACACCAAGTAATTTTGCCGTAAGAAAATTCCTCTGTACAGCTTGGCATTCTGTTTTCGCTTCATCATACTCACCGCGCACATGCATACTTTCATGCGTTAATATGTTTAGGCTAATAAGTTCTTCGCGTGTTGCTTGCTCAGGATGACGAATATAATCTGCTAATAATTTGCATCTAGGATACTGTATAACAATAAACCCTTTGTTAATATCTGCATGACCACCCACACCTACATCTTCATCAAATAATGTATCAAACAAGGTGTTACAATGAACAATAGCTGTTGGATTTTGTGATAATTGTCGCGCTATATCAGTTAAAAAACGTTGAAAATACCACCGATGCAACGGGGGCCAAGAGCATAATAATGCTAAAACAAATAATAACACCAGATACCCTTTAAAAACGGGCATTGCCACATTTCTTTTAAAGCCAAAAAAATGCAGTAGAGGGCCTTTTAATTCCCGATAAATTAACCACCAAAAAAACAAAGCAAATAAGGTCCATATCATAGCTAGCTCTTAGAAATTAGAAAATCTACAAAAATCACCAATTTTTAGTTACTTAATATCTATTAGTTACTATTTTCTTATTCTATGCAATCATCTCCATGCAGCGATTATTGCTTTTCCTAAGCTTGAAATTCTAAGAGTAATATAGCCTTAATTTTTTCATTGTCTTGGTAATATAACCTAAGATAAACTGAGCAAAGCGAAGTAGAAGTAAATAATATAATTATAATAACTTTCTTAATTTTTGGTCAGGAGAACCGAATGAAATCAAATTACCTAAGGAAAGGAATAAATTACCCAATTTTTGCATCAAGTATTTTATTTGCTTTAATCAATGCTAACGCACAAGCAGGCACCATGGGGCCGATTCAAACGGCTGCGCCTGGCAAAGCTTATATAGGCGTTTTTGGTGGTGGTGGAACCTCCAACCGTGTACGCATTAACCAATATGCAACAGCCCTTTTTGATGAAGACAGCGGTGGCCCTTTAGCAGTGAATGCGTTTGGCCATGCCAATCATCGTGATGTAGGAATTGTCGGTGGGCACGTTGGTTATCAGTGGATGGAAATATTTTTAAATTCACTAAATACGCAGTGGAGTATAGCGCCTGCAGTTGAATTAGAAGGTTATTATTTAGGTAAAAGTTCATTTAAGGGGTATGTAATTAATGATACGTCCACTCGGCTTCCTGAGCATGATTTCCGTGTAAGCTATCCTCTCAGTACGGGTGTTTTCCTTGGCAACGCTGTGTTAAATCTTAATCTTGCCAATAGTATGTGGCATCCTTATGTTGCAGCAGGTATTGGTAGTGCTATTTTATCCGTTTCAGATGCCTATTCACTACAAGTGGCTCCGCCTGAGTTAGGGGTTAATCACTATAATGCTTACCCAGATGATAAAGTTTCAACGTTTGCTGCTCAAACAAAGGTTGGATTAAGCGTTGACTTAAGCCAACAGTTCAGTGTCTTTGCTGAGTATCGCTGGCTTTATCTTGCCAATACCCACTTTACCTTTGGCTCCACCGTTTATCCAAGCCATGCACCAACCACTGCTTGGGTAGCTAATTTTGGTACACAACACTATAATATGGGTGCTTTAGGTATTCGCTATAGTGTCTAATCTGCACATGACAAAGGCTAGCATAGGTAACGCACTAGCCTTGTCATGAGTTTTATATAAATCTTACATGAAGTCCATGTCTCGTAGCCAACGTCTTTTAGCGCTTCTTGAGCTGTTGCGTCAATATCGCTACCCTATCAAAGGGCAGCTTTTGGCTGATAAGCTTAACATCAGCTTGCGCACCTTATACCGTGATATTGCCTCTTTACAAGCTCAAGGAGCTGATATTGTAGGTGAGCCAGGATTAGGCTATGTGCTGCGCCCAGGGTTTATGCTGCCACCAATGATGTTTTCTGAAGAAGAAATTGAAGCCTTGGTGCTTGGCTCACGTTGGGTAGCTCGTAAGGCTGACACGAATTTGAAACGTGCAGCTACCCAGGTATTGGCTAAAATATCAGCTATTCTTCCTAGCCACTTGCGTCATCAACTCGAATCGTCAGGTTTATTAATTGGCCCTGCCCAGACTAATCCTATTAAAGAAGATTATGAAGCTTTAATTCGCTATGCCATGCGCAAAGAATATAAAGTGCAACTATGCTATGCTGATGCAAAAGAAGAAACATCGCAACGTCTCATCTGGCCATTAGCATTAGGTTTTTTTGAAGAAACCCGCGTCATTGTGGCTTGGTGTGAGCTAAGACAAGACTTTCGCCATTTTCGCACTGACCGAATTATCCAATTATCTTTAACAGATACGCCTTTTAAGCAAAGGCGCGCAGTACTGTTAAAACGATGGCGTGATAGATACCACATCCCTGAGCAATGACTACTGACAGAAATTGTCAGCGTCTGCAATTAAGATACTTCTTGTAACTAACCAAGGAGAATCTAATCATGCTAGAGCCAAGTACTATTATTATTTATGTTGATGATCTTGCCAAAAGCAAATCTTTTTACCAAAGCTTACTCAGCATTAAACCTGATACCCACTCTTCTACGTTTATAGCTTTTGCATTCTCAAACGGCATGCACCTAGGATTAAAAGATAAACAAACTGTGCACCCAAGTCCTGAAGGGCATGGTGGCGGCGAGTTGGCATTCACTCTCGCTAATACCCAACAGGTTGATGAATTATTTTTAGAATGGCAGCAAAAAGGCGTAACTGTTTCCGAACCAGTCTACTTACCCTTCGGTTATACTTTCGTAGCCCTTGATCCTGATGGCAATCGACTGCGCGTAGCGGCACTGCTACATACTATGCCAAGCTAGAAGAACTAAGTCGTTACGAACGTTTACGCAGTCAAAGGTGAAGCAACCTAATTAGATACGTTTTTAAAGCTCAAATTGGATTGCTTCGCTCGCAAAGACTTACGGGTGTATTAAAGCAAATAGCTACGCCTTAAGGCGAAAAGGAAAATTAACGTGACAATTATTAAACCAACCATAGAATATGTAGAACCAATGACAGTAGTAGGTTTAAGCATGCGCACTAATAACCGCAATGAAAGCAATCCGCAAACTGCTAAAATAGCCGTATTATGGCAACACTTCTATTCTAGCTTTGCGACAGCTGATATGCCCCTCTTTGGGGTGTACTCAGATTATGAAGCAGATGCCGATGGTTTTTATACAGTTACCGTAGGACAGCTTATAGTTGAATCAACCAGCAAGTGCCAAATCATTGTCCCTGGCAATTACCTTGTTTTTAGAGGCAATGGCCCAATGCCGACTCTTATTATTGATCTATGGCGGCAAATCTGGCGTTATTTTGCAGGAAAAAATAACGATCAGCGACTATTTGCCACGGATTTTGAGCGTTACACCACTCCTGAACAAGTGGCAATTTACATTGGCGTTAAATGACTTAAAAGAGCCGCTCTGGTAAACATAGTTTTTTTTGGTTACTTTTTAAATACAGAAGCCTTGATGACGTGGCGCCTTATCAAGTTTTGCTTTTTTTCTTTGTTACTTAATCGCAACGCTAAGAATGTCGCTGTGATCAGCATCATTGCAATAAGCGACAATGCTTGCTTAAAATTAAAATTTAATTCTAATAGCTTACCAATTAATGGCTGTAGTATTGGCGCGCTCATCATTAAAATCATGTTTGCTGCGGATAATGCGGTACCACGTAGTTCTTTTGCAATACTGTCTTTAACTACTTCAAAAACCAAAATATAAGAAGCGGAGAAAAAACCTGTTAAAAACAACAGGCAATAGAGTATTCCCAGTGGAGAAATAGGCCAATAGACAGCAATTGCAAAAAATAAACCTGCCAGCAAAGCAAATAAAGCCATCACGTGGTGTCTATCTATCTTTTTTTGCACGAGGTATGCACAAAATGGCCCACCAATCCCCGTGCCAATAAATATTACCGATATTAACGTACTAACCAAATGTAATGACATCGTGGGGTAACGCTGAGCCAAAAAGGGTACGCCCCATAAATTAGCAAATACATTAATGATTGAAACTAAACTAAAGCCATATAATCCAGCTAACCATATTTGTCTATTTTTAAGGACGCATTTAAGTGCTAGCTTTAAAGGGATTACTTCAGGTTCTTTAGCTTGCAAATTGACTTCTGGATCGCGAATTATAAAAATAACAAACAGGGTAACTAAGAAGGCACAGCAACCAGCTATATAAAGCGTAGAACGCCAGCCATAATGGGTAATCAGGGACGCCATACCGACTTCACCAAAAGCGACCCCCATTAATGCCAGAGTCTCGGAAATTCCAACTAGCATGGTAAATTGACGATTGGAAAACCACGATGCAGTCACATAAAGCATGCCAACAAAGCCAAAAGCGCTCCCACAGCCCATAATTAAGCGAGCAACATAGGCTTGCCAATAAGCTTGACTTAAACTTAAGCCAAATATCCCAAGACTTAGCAAGATAGACGCAGCTATTAAAATTTTACGTGCACCAAGTCTATCGTAAGCGAGTCCCACTGGGATTTGCATCACCACATAGGCTACAAAAAATGCCGCTGATAGCGTGCCTACCTGCGTCTTGGTTAAGTGGAAATCCTGGCTTAAGCCCGCAGCCATTAACCCTGTCGTAGCTTGCAGGAAAAACTGAAAAAAGACATAAATCGTCGCGGTCCCCCAATTGAGCCAGGACATTAAGCGTCGTTGTTTAAACATCGTTACTCGTATAAATCTTAGTTTAATTAGCAAAAATTTAAGCAATAATTGCCAGGAATACATAATTTCATTTTTGTTAATTAAGATAGCAATTTCTGGTATAATGTAGCAATTTATACCTTTATTAACATAAATAATCATATTTATTTTATGATTATTAATTCTAAAAGCCAAACAACTATGAAAAATACCAATTTAATGATTTGTGATGCCATCATTCACCCAGGTGAAACTGCAAATTTAGCGCTTCCTTTGCCCGAGTATTACTCCTGTACAAATTTTTACATGCCTATTAAAGTGCTCCATGGCAAACAAGCAGGCCCTTGTTTATTAATTTTCGCTGGTGTTAATGGGGATGAGCTTAATGGCATTGAAATAATTAATCGCTTACTTAAAGCGCAACAATTACAAACGATTCGCGGCACATTAATAGCAGTCCCTGTATTAAATGTTTTTGGCTTAATTAATAAGTCTAATCTTGTTCCCTATGAAACTGATTTAGAGCAGTGTTTCCCAGGAAATAGCGAGGGTTCTTATGGCGAGCGTATCGCTGAAGTATTTACGCGCGAAATACTAGCGAAAGCTTCCTATTGTCTTGAAATTGTAACCGGTCAAATCAATCATGACTTATTACCCCAAATTTATTGTGATTTAGATCAGCCAGAAAGTAAGCGACTCGCTAGACAGTTTTCAGCACCCGTTATTAACCATGTTAAAAAAGATCACTCTTTACGTAAAACTGCTGATGATTTAAATATACCTCTTTTAGTGTACAAAGCGGGTGAAGCGCAGCGTTTTGACGAATCAGCTATTAACCTAGGTATTAAAGGCATTAAAAATATCATGGAATCGTTAGATATGATTGATAATGAGGAGCCAAAAGTGCCTAGTAATGTCAAACCGGTCTTTTCACAAGAGCAAGATTGGCTGCGTGCTCATCGCAGTGGCGTGTTGGTGGTTGAAGTAGAATTAGGGCAATTTATTAAAAAAAGACAAACGATAGGTCGAATAACTGACCCTTTTTGTGCCGATACAATAGAACCTGTCAAAGCCAGTCAAGATGGGGTCATTGTTGGTATAAATCGTAATCCCCTAATTCATGAAGGGCAAAGCATCTTTAAAATTGCTTCCTTTATCGATAATAACCAGGCTGAAATGACATTAGAGGCTTGGACTGAGCAACAAGAGGCAGAAAACAGTGAACTTAACTAAACCAACGGCTAAAGCCATTTTAGTATGGTTAATATGTGTCTTTTTTTATTTATATGAATTTTTGCTGCGTACTATTTTGGGTACTTTTCAGCAGCCAATTATGCATGAATTAAATCTTACGCAGGTTCAATTTGCTTTATTAAGCTCAACCTCTTATCTGCTGGTGTATGGCCTTATGCAAATACCTGTGGGTATAATCGTTGACCGATTCGGCTTAAAAAAATCCATGTTTGTCGCAGTTCTAATTTGTGCGCTTTCTAATTTAGGATTTGGCTTTGTCACGACTTATGAGATGGCTGTTTTTAATCGCATACTTATGGGGCTTGGCTCATCTTTTGGCTTCGTCTGTTTATTAGTCGCTGTTTATGATTGGATGCCCAAGCCTAATATTGCTTTTTTTATTGGCTTATCACAATTTTTTGGTACCCTAGGCCCTATGTTGGCTGGAGGACCTCTAAATACCTTGGCGAGTACGGGCATTGTAGGCTGGCGTGAAATTTTCATTGCATTAGCAGGCATTGGTATTATTCTTTCTTTAGTTATTTTATTATTTGTCGAGAAAAACAAACAGCACGCCGGTAATTTCATTATTTTATCTCGCCCGCAAGCAACATTAGATAATCTGCGTATATTAATTAAGCAGCCACAAATCTGGTGTATTATGCTAGGTGGTGCTTTTATTTATTTTAGCTTGGAATATTTGTCAGAAAATGAAGGAAAAAATTTCTTAATGCATCGTGGTTTTTCCTCTAATTTTTCATCTTATATGATTACTTTAGCCTGGTTAGGCTTTGCTATTGGCTCCCCTATCGTTGGCTATTTTTCAGATAAAATTAAAAGACGAAAACCTTTCCTACTCTTTAGTGCTCTAGCTACTTTTATAGCCCTTATTGGCATTATTTATCTACCAAACTTAAACACCATCATAGCGCCTTGTTTTCTTCTTCTCGGCTTAGGAATCGGTGCATCAGGCATTGGTATTGTAGTTATTGGTGAGCAATGTAAAACACGTTATTTAGCAGCAGGCTTAGGGCTTAATAATGGCCTTATCATGTTGTTAGTTTCAATAACCGCACCCATTATAGGCAGTATTTTATTATGGGAATCCCAGCAAGTCCCTTTACTTACCGCTTATCATTACTCCTTTAGCTTATTGGTTTTAATGCCTTTAGTTAGCTTATTTATTATTTTATTTGGTATTCGTGAAACCTTTGCTAAACCTGCCAAGGAGAATACCATTTTAAATGTAAGAACAAGCTAATTAAAAGGTAGGCGTAATTAGTCATTACTCATGATAAAGGAAATTCGGCCATCGGATTCAACAAAGGAGCGGTATACTTTTTTTATGTTAATCTCTCCTTGTTGAACTCGTAAAGCTTGCAATACGTCTGCCGCAGTCAAATGCGTTTTTTGTAAGTTCTTTTCTATGTATTTACCATCTTTAACCACTACTTTTTCGTTACCTCTAATAAATCGCTCAACCCAACTGTATTTAAACGAAATTAATAATAAGCCACGATGAATAATAACAATAAGGCCTGTTGATACTAAGGATGATATTAAGGGTAACGTGCCAACAATAGATGCTCCTAATACCGCACCAATGACAATGGTGATGATTAAATCTAGGGGAGAGTATTTTCCTAACAAACGTGAAGAGCCTGCCCTGAATAACGCTAATGCATATAGTGTGACTATGGACGTACGAAAATAAAGCTCAAAATTTAAAATATCGGAAATTTTCACGGGATTAACTATACGTTTTAATGATTAATTACTATAAAGTGATCATTATATGTAAATTTGCTTAAATTTAAAACACCCGTCTGCTGGCTATGTCTTTTTATCGCTACTCATCTGCTTCATCTAAATTTATAGAGCTATAATCAAACCGCTCTTGAGGATTTTGATTTGGATTATTTATACCCGTTTTATCGTATGTTTTACTTAAGGCAAGATAGGCTGCCACTGCACCTTCTTTTATAGCCGCGTCTCTTGCATCTTTCATATTACCAAAGGATATGGGCCCTTCACTATTAGCCACATAATAGCGTTTGTCTGCCTCCCTAATTTCAACAGTGTAGGCAAATAAATCCTCTAAGGAATAAATGATAGCGGTTTTAACATTTGGATCAATTTCTATAGGGTTAATATTGTTTGTATTCATAATAAATCCTGTGGATAATAATCGCCTTTATTTAATTAGTTATACTGTAGCAAACTATCTTCAAATGTATAGATTCTTGAACAACTAAAGGTTACCTGTTTAAGCTATTTATTTTTATACCCATTTAAAGTTAACTGCAGCCATTGTTTATGTTTTTTTTCATCTTTAAGGCCTTGTTTTAAAATAGTAATGCCATCTTTCCACTTATCTTTAAACTCATTTAAGCGCTCATAAGCTGTATTCGTATCTTGCTCATTTGATAACATCGCTTGGAGAATTGCTTCGTCACCCATAAGATTAGCTAAATAGACCTTCCCTTGAGTTAAAAGATTTTTAGGGCTTGGGCCATCAGGCGCCTCTACTTTGTGCTTGTGCAATAAATTAGAAATTTCAATCACATGGCGTTGGTGATCTTGCTTGAATTCTTCCATTTTTTTTATATGATTTTCCTTTTCCAGGAGATTAATTGCCGCTTCATAAGCAGCTATTGCGTCGTAATCTAATTCACAAAGCTCATAAAGTGCATCCCTAAACTCTGCTTGTGTTCCAACCATTGTGACCATGGTTTATCTCCCTATAAATTTTACTATGTCTTAGCGCTTTTCTTAGTCTTACTTCTTCTGCCTAGCTTATATAAGTATAGTTAAATTTATATTTCTCAAATTATTACTTTTAATACTAAGCTTATAAACAGGCTTTTCATTAAAATTAGATGTGCCATTTAGAATTGAAAAATAGCTACTTAAGAAATTATAGATGTTGATATAAATCAATTCTATCAGTCTAAAAGCAAAACGATTTTATATAAAAGTTTCACTTTATAGTTAAATAAACTTTCTTTTAAACCTTTTTATGTATACAACGGAGTAAATTTTTATTTACGAACATTAAATGAACGAACTTAATAATACTTTGCACATTAACGAAAACTCACTTTCTAAGTCATCAATTAGTGACGATGAGGAACTTCATTTTAAAAGTGCAGGTGCGCTTACTTTAGGGGTAGAAATTGAACTGCAATTAATTGACCAAACGGATTATAATCTCAATTCATGTGCCGAAAAGATATTAATCGCCTCTCGGCATCTGCCAAAAATAAAACCTGAATTCTTCTTAAGTACCTTGGAAATCAACAGCGACAAATGTGAAACAGTGCAGGAAGCGGAAGCAGATTTAGGTAGCACACTTAACGAACTACAGCTTATCACGCAAAAATTTGGTATTTTGCTTTCAACCACAGGCACCCACCCGTTTTCTAAGTATGAGGATTGGATTATCTCACCTACGGCGCGTTATCAAGAGTTAATCCAACGCACCCAGTGGGTTACTCGACGCATGAGCGTTTATGGACTGCATCTTCACCTTGGTATGACCAGTGGCGAGGAATGCATTCGTTTCAATAATTTTTTTATGTACTTTCTACCTCACCTTTTAGCTCTGTCGGCAAGCTCACCCTTCTGGCAAGGTATAAATACCGGGCTTTCATCCTGCCGACCTACCACTTATGAAGCTTTACCAACCGCAGGACATCCCTATCATGTAAAAAATTGGCAGGAATTTGAGCGTATGTGTCAAGCACTTAAAGCATGCGGCTCTATTAAATCATTGCATGACTTATGGTGGGATTTGCGTCCTAGTCCTACTTTAGGCACGTTAGAAATACGTGTCTGTGATGGCACAGCTACTTTAGCTGAAGCCTTAGCTATCATTGCCTTCATTCACACGCTTGCTTATTGGTTTAGAGACAATGGCAGTTGGCTTGAGTCTGTTGCTTATCCACCTTATTGGCTTTCACGCGAAAATAAGTGGCGCGCAATTCGATATGGCTTAGATGCCGAGTTAGTCATGAATACTGAGGGAAAATTAAAACCTCTTCGGGAAGATATTTTAGAATGGTTAAGTAAGTTAACGCCCTACATCAAGCAATTGAATTATCAAAACTATTTCGAAACCCTAGCAACGATTATGAATAAGGGCACAAGCTCAGAGCGGCAACAACAGGTATTGGAGAACACAGGCTGCTTTAAAGAAGTCGTTAAACATAATATTAAAGAATTTTTACAACAAAAACCTTTCTATGAGTAAAGGTAAGATTCGCTGCATAATGCGATAGCTCTATATCATTTTTTATAGCTTCTTAAGCCTGAGTTTCCCTTTTGAGCAATTAGAGGCTATAGTTTGTTTAATACCTATAAATAATCGCTTAAGATTTTTATTCGCTTTAATTAAGCTTATCAACAAAGTCATTAACCTATGTCCGATGATAATTAATTTTGGACATTATCAAATAAAGACGCAAATTTTTTATATATTACTGAGCAACAAAATGGAGCGTTATGTGTGGGATTGCTGGGGAATATCATTTTTCTGATGTACAAGTCTCTTTGCCTAATTTGAAAAAAGTCATTTCAAAACAATATAGCCGGGGCCCAGATGATGGCCATATCTACCATCAAGAAAGGTTGGCATTTGGGCACAGAAGGCTAAAAATCTTTGATCTTTCAAACCTAGCTGCTCAGCCTATGGTTGATGCAGATTTAGGCTTAGCCTTAGTCTTTAATGGTGCTATTTACAATTTTTTAGAGCTACGTCGAGAGCTTGAGGCAAAAGGCTATACATTTAAATCAACAAGCGATACAGAAGTCATTATCAAAGCCTATCACGCTTGGGGTAAGCAAGGTATTTCCCGACTACAAGGGATGTTTGCTTTTGCTTTATGGGAGACAGAGACAGGTAAATTAATCCTCGTGCGTGATCGCTTAGGTATAAAGCCACTTTACTATAATACCAATTACACGAGTGGTTTTAAATTTGCCTCCACCCTACCCGCGCTTCTTGAATTTGGCAATATTGATACAACGATTGATAAAATAGCGCTGCATTATTACCTTACCTTCCATGCGGTTCCTGAGCCTTTTACCATTCTTGCTGGTGTACGAAAATTACAACCAGGCACCATAATGACGGTGCATGCGAATGGAAAAGTAGAGCAAGAAAGATATTGGCAATTAAAGATCGATGAAGAGGCAGCAAATCATGTCCTAACTGAGCAAGATTGGTTAGAAACTATTGAAAGTGCTTTATCAAAAGCAACAAGACGCCAATTAGCTGCAGATGTCCCTATTGGGATATTATTATCAGGGGGATTAGATTCCTCCTTACTTGTATCAATGGCTAGCAAAGAATACAGCCAACCCCTTCATACTTTTTCCATCGGTTTTGAAAGCAGCTTAAATGAGCAAGGCGATGAATTCTTTTATTCAAATTTAATTGCTTCTCATTTTAAAACCAATCATCAACAATTGTTTATTTCCAATAAGCAACTGGCTTATTCTTTAAAAGATTGTATTTTAGCCATGTCTGAACCGATGCTTAGTCATGATAATATTGGCTTTTATCTCCTTGCTCAAGAAGTTGCTAAACATGTTAAGGTTGTTTTGTCAGGACAAGGAGCAGATGAAATTTTCGCAGGCTATCATTGGTTTCATGCACTTAAAGATAAGCAAGCCCCTTTACCTCAATCAGCACAAATGATTTTTAACTTAGTTGCCGATCGTTCTTACCAAGAATACCAGCAACTGGTTACACCTAGTTTTCAAACACCACCGCAATCCCTCTTATTTTTAGAAGAGCTTTGCTTGCAAAATGGCTCTACGTATCCCATAGATAATTTACTTCTTTATGAAAGCACATTTGCTCTAGCTAATGGCCCGCTTTGTCGCGTAGATAATATGACCATGGCAGCAAGCCTTGAAGCCCGCGTCCCCTTTTTAGATGAGGCAGTCCTTGAGCTTGCAGCTTCTTTACCACTTCGCTATAAATTGCCTAATGAAGGTAAGTATATTCTAAAGAAAATTGGGCAACAGCTACTTCCTCATCAAGTGGTTAACCGGCCTAAGGGTTACTTTCCTGTTCCAGCTCTAAAGCATCTAAAAGGCCATACCCTCGAGCTCATGCAAGATATCCTCTCCTGCGCTAATATAAAACAGCGTGGTCTATTTCAATGGGATATGATTCAAGATTTATTTAAGAATTCAGAAAAAAATATAACCCCATTAGGGGTATCAAAATTATGGCAAATTGGATTACTTGAATACTGGCTGCAATTGAATAAATTATAATTTTACCTAGACTCAACGAAGCGCCAATTAATTCTGCTTTTCAATTTTTCATTACTCTTTATACTCCAATTAAACTGGTAAGACAGCTTCTAGGCCTGTAACCAGTTTTTAATTTTCTCATGCTCTGCCAATTCCAATAGTGCTGGGGCGTGGCCGGCATTTTCTATTTGTAGCAAGTCCATCTGTGGATGAGTTTTTTGCATTTTAGCAATATGTTCAGGTAATAAAATATCTGAGTGGCGGCCATGGATAATGAGTACTGGACAGGTGACTTGCTGCCATATATGCCATAAATCAATATCGAAGAAAATTCCTTCCAAGGTCTTGTGAGGATGCTGTACGAGTTCCCACATAAATTGCGTAGTTGTCTTAGTATGGGTAATATTGGGATCACATTTGGCCGTGTATTTACCGTCAGATTGAAGTTTAATACTATGCTCGGTAAAATCCATCCATTGCGACTCGCTTAAATTACCAAAATCTGCATAGATTTTCTGGTAATATTGCCTTGCTTCTTCTTTACTAGAAAATACAACACGAGTATCAGCATATTTGGATAAACGGCGCAAACCATGCAGGGGAACTTGCGGGCCAACATCGTTGAGTACCAAACGGCGAATGGGAGAATTAGGCATGGCGGCTATCATCATACCAATTAACCCGCCCATTGACGTGCCTATCCAGTCAACTGCTGTAGCTGCTGACCTGGCGATAAGAGCCGTCATATCGGCAATGTATTGTTCAAAATTGTAATGTTGAGGATTTTTAAACCAATCACTATCGCCACGACCTGCAATATCAGGGCAAAATAAATGGCGTCCTTGTTGGCTTAAAAAAGTAGCCAGCGCGTCAAAGTCATGTCGATTACGAAGGAGCCCATGCACACAAAATACCGCGGGCTTTGTTGGGCTAGGCTGTCCCCATTCAGTGTAGACAATCCGATGGAAACCATCGGTTGACGCGCCCAAAAAATAGTTGGTTTTCATAGAGATTACCTCCTTGTAACCCATTTACGACACTTTGTTAATGGCAGAATTGATAAGGATAGTATGGAATATAGAAAATGAGAAACATAAAGGTTTAACTGATGACAATCAAACCACAAAATCGACGAGTTCAAGTAGTGCCTTACAATGCTAATTGGCCTATAAATTTTGCCGAAGAAGCAGAAAAAATCAAAATTGCTTTAGGCGATAATTGCCTTGCGATTCATCATATTGGCTCAACTTCCGTTCCAAGCTTGGCTGCCAAACCTGTCATTGATATGGTGCCGGTGGTTTTGGATATTACAAAGGTAGATGATGCTAATACTGCAATGTTAGCACTTGGATACGAGGCTAAAGGTGAATATGGCATGCCTTTTCGTCGCTATTTTCAAAAAGGAGGTAACCAAAGAACATATCACGTACATGCTTTTGAGGCAGGTAGTCCTGAAATTGAGCGCCATTTAAAATTTCGGGACTGGATGAGAAACCATCCAGAAGATAGAGAAGCCTATGCTCGTTTAAAACAAGGCTTAGCACGTCAATATTCTGAGGATATAAATGCCTATTGTCTAGGTAAAGATGAATTCATTGCCGACATTGATAGAAAAGCAGGTTTTAATGGATTAAGAATAGTCAAAGCTTTAACTATCAGAGAATGGCATGCAGTACGTCATTTTAGGCAATTTTACTTTTTTGATAAGGCAGGAATTTTAGATCCCTATACCTGGACATTCACTAAAGATACCCATATCCATTTTGTGGTTTATCAAGGCCCAGAAATCATCGGTTATGCACATTTGCAACTATGGCCTGATGAGCGAGCAGCCATGCGTATTATTGTTATTGATGAGTTAAAAAGAAATCATAACTATGGTAGCCAATTTTTAGCATTATGTGAAAAATGGCTCAAAGGCCAAGGGTATAAAAGTTTGCATATTGAGTCATCGCCAGAGGCACTAAAATTTTATAGAGATAATCATTATATCAGCATGCCTTTTAATGATCCGGATGGCTACGAAAGTTCGCCAGAAGATACTGCTGTAGGGAAAATATTATAATCTTTCAAAGCATTGAGCTTAACTTATATTCCAACTATTATTGCGGCTTTTTAAGAAAATAAATTAGCAAAACCTGCCTTACTAAACACAAAGTTTATAGTTTTTGAAGATTATATTTTAATTATTAATTCTCACCTGCCTATGAATACTAAATTAGAACACTTAAACGTTACACTAAGCACTGTATTGTCTTTAATTGGCTATCACGCAACATTAGAGAAATTAGCCTATATAAAACTATTAGCTTATAGGAACTGCTTTAAAAACTTACCCTTAGCTTATCAATATGCAGGCAATATCATTGATGATTTTGCTGCAAATTATTTATTAACGCTTCCTTTTTATTCTTTAGAAGAAGGCTTTCATTGGCTGGCAAATACCTTAGATGAATTCTGTTTAAGACAAACCATGAAATATGAAAGTATAACCGATGAGTCAGAGGGCATTAATACGAAGCGTTGGGAAGAAAAAGAAGAGTCTATAGATTGCATTTTAGAGCATCCGCAATCTAAAGCATTTCAATTATATCAATCAGCAAAAAGTTTAGGTTTTATAAATGCCAAACCTCTAAAAAAGGAATCTCATGTTAAGCATATTGTTTTAATTAGTTCAATCAGTAAATTTATTAAAGAACGAATTGATTGTTTACCTGATATCGAAGGAAATCTATATTTTTTAACTGGACCAAGGGGTGTGTTTAATCATGAAAAAAGCCTAGCTGCAATTTTAGCTCACTGGCTTAATAAGCCCAACAGAAAACAAGCAATTGCTACTCTCTTAAACCAGCATAAAAATAGTTGCGATCCATTGCAATGGCATCAAAATTTATCGGGTTTAAAAAAGAAAATCTTAGAAGGAGTAGGCTTACAAAAGTGGCCTGAAGCCCAACAAAGCTATTATTATTTGCATCAAGATAAGTATGATTTAGCAGCAAAGCTTGCAGGTAGAGAGCCATTAAATTGCTTAGGCGGAGCCTGGCCAGTCGCCGCTGATTTAGGGGCTTATTATTTAAAAAAATATTTTAATGGCCGTTTTCCTCTAAAATTTATCCCAGTTGTGGCTTTAGGCCAGGGAAATAAACTAACAACCATGGATGATACCATTTCTACCTGGCTTAACGACTATGGTTTTAATTTAATCGAGCAAGGAGAAGAAATCGCTTTTATCCTAGATAATAGAATGCATATTTTACCCTTTGCACGCCAATATTTATTGCATCAAGCGACTTATCAAAATGCGCTCACCAAAAAAAATTTAGAAAATAAGTTAGCAAGTTTTGTAGATAAACTTTCTGGAAAACAATATAAACAAGTTAAGTTTTATGCCTCAGAAAGTAGATATTTTAATGAGAATTGGTTATTTGATGCATTAGCTAAGGCTATTTTCCCATTAAAAAATAATATAAAGCGCCACATTGACGCCTTTATAAATGTCTATCGCTTTAAATATCCTCAGCGCTTTATTAAAGAAATGATCCACCATCATCAATTTAAAGATTACCTACGACTAACCTCTTCATCGGTAGATTTTTCTTTTAATTATAACAGCGAGCTTGAGCACAAAGACCTCGTTAAGACAGGCGGTTTATTAAATTTTGCAATCAATGTTGCAAAAAGATTGGAAGATAAAAAAACGGCAACTATAAAAAAGTTATTGTGCCGTGCCACATTAAAAAATATAGAAAATTTTATTCAACCAACACCCTTATATTTTTCTTACAAGCCTTTAATCAATAGATTGCATACAGAAGATTATTTAAATAAAAAATTTTTAGCAAACATTCGGCAATCCTTGTCATTATCATTTAAGGAAAATTTATCCTTAAAAAAATTATATAAGTTAGCTACTAAAAATATGCAAAAATTTTTTACCTTAATCGTAAAGCAATCATGTGATTTACTCAATATTGATCTTATGCATTTTGCCTTTGTTTACTTAGGATCGAATGCTAGAAAACAAAATACGCCTTTTACTGATATCGAATTTTTTATCATCATTAAACATGATGATTTGTTTCACCTTGCTAAAGAAGTCACTAAATTAATTTTGTTAAAAATTTTAAACCTAAGAGAAACTGTTCTTCCTATGCTTGGGATTACTATTCAAGATGAAGCAGGAAATTTATTTAGCTTTAGTGGAGCGCTTTATGATTATTATACTAAAGAAGGATTTTGCTTTGATGGCAATCAACCACAAGCTTGTAAAACACCACTGGGTAAAAAAGTAGGATCAGACGTTATTTTTAGATTAATAGGAACAGCACCTACATTAGTTAATAATTTTGCTTCCCAACAAGGCTTTAATTTCGATATTTATTTCCCACAATTAATGCGCTTATCTCGTTTTATTTGTGGTAACAAAGCGCTTTATGGCGAATTTATTAGCGCTTTAGAAACGAGCACCTTAGACTCAAGGGCTTATAGCCAAGCCCTCATACAACATGATCTCGCAAAATACCTCCCGTGTCTTAGAGAATTAAACCAACTTCACCAGATTAATCATAAGAAATACTTATACCGTCCTATGGTTATCTTCATTGATGATTTAATTATCGCCCTAGGTATAAATAGAAATCTGTCTAGCACAAAAAAAATTAATTTATTAGCGCAATATGGCCTTATCAATGAAAAAATGAAAGCCATTTTATTCATTAATTTAAGCTATGTTTTAAGGGTTCGCCTGCAACAACACCTTAACTATAATGAACAGAAAATTTATTTTTCTAAACAAGAAAATTCAGCTTATACCGAGCTTATTTCAATGCAAGAAAAATTAACAAAGCATGCCCTAATACCCATCATGAAAAAGATTACCTTAACCGAATCATTACTTTTAAAGCGCGAAAGTAAATTAAGCCGTTCTTATTTTAATTTTTTTAAATCAGATAGAAACCCTAGCCCAATTGTTTGCAAACAGGAAGTAAGCACAATCAGGCCCACAATAGCGTTCTTGGGTTGAATACCTGTTTTATGAAGCTAGACGAAGAATTTCTTTCACATAGTTGTTGGTTTAAACTCTAAACTTGATGTTACAGAGGGTGCGTTAGACGAAGCTTTGCTAAAGAAATGACTATCATAATTGGCGAGCATAGATGAAGATTTTGAGCGTTTTTTCATTAGTGTCAAGAAGGTATCATAAGCTTTTTCAATATCAATCAGTGTCGTTGCAATTTGCACTTTAGGCGAGCTGTTATTTAAGGTAGTATTTTCTATGACCTGACTTGTGTTTAAATCAACGGTAAGTGAAAGTTCCTCAAATTGTGCCATGGCAGGATTTAAAGTTATCATGGCCGCTAAGCTATCCCAAAACTGTAATTTTTCATAGAATAAATCCTCACCCATGGTCTGTAATAAGGAAGTTAGCATATGTCTAACTAATCTTAATGCGGGTAACACTTCACCTTCTAATCGTGCATAAAAGTCTCTAGTCATGGGCATTTGGCGGGTAATATCAAGTGGGACAAGTACCATTGGCAGCAGAGGTGTATTAAAAACAATTTCTGCAGCTTTTGGATCAGCGTAAATATTCCACTCAGCAACTGTGTTTGTTGCATCAAAAATTAAATCAGTAATATTACCTGGTACATGTACCGCACCGCCCATAATGACTATTTTTTCAATTTTTTCTATGCATTCCGGATAGGTAGAAACCAGCTCTGCAATATTAGTAAGGGGACCTGTCGCAAGTATAGTTATTTTTTCATGACTAACCATTAACGTGTTATACAATAAATGCACGGCTGAATCTGTCACTTGCGAGTCAGTTACTAGCGGTACTTCTGTGCTCTCTAAAATACTATCTTCTTCTATTTTAATAAATTCAGGAAAAGGCTCTCCATGAAAATCAAGGGCAAAGTTAACACCAAAAGCAACAGGAATTTTCACATCTGGCCGCAGCATTCGGCATATTCGCTCCATGTTTGCAGCCCCTATATGCGGTGTTGACTCACCATAAGTTACCGTGACTGCTACCACATCTGCATTAAGCAATAACAAACTTAATGCTATAATATCCTCATAAGCAGCATCACCATCATGTATTACTTTCATTCCCTATTCCTGCCTAACTAATTAGATTTAATGAGCATGCGCAACTAAAAAAATTGAAACCGCTTCCAATCCTCATAAACCTAAATAAGCTTTAGTAAAACTCGACTTGTCAGATTTTTTGAGGCAGGAACAAATCAATGATTATCATTGCTGCCTAAAAATTTAAGCAAGTGTAGTTCGTTTGCTTGCACACGGGAAGCAATCTCATTAAGCATGCACTAATTAAATTATTTATTGCTTTACCCCAAGTATTTTCAAAAATGTTATAATATGTCGTATTTTTACAATATTTGTATATTTAATTTACTTAAAATAGCTCTTAAACAGTTCATCGAGTTGTAAAATGAAAGATAAGAAGTTACATGTTATTGCTATAGATATAGGCCATAAAGACCCTGCATTTATTTCTTATAAACGTCACAAGAGCGCGCAGGAAAAAATCCAATTACTAGTTAATAAAATTATTACCGCCTATGAAAAAGCACAAGCTATTAACTCTAATGCTAATATTTTAATTACATGGCGGGAATATGGTATTACGGATGCAAAGGACGCAAAATACATTACCAATAATGACAAAAAATATTTACTAGATGAGATAAAAAAATTAGTTGCAGCGAACCCCAATCTCTCTATTCTAGTGGGTCCTACTTTAATCAAAAAAGAACGGGAATTTAATAATATTGCTAAAGTAAAAAACTATTATCGGGAACTCGCATGGGTAGATGATTTAGAGCCTTTAAGCCACAGAGATGTCTTTGATAATATTAAAAATAAACACTTTACAGCAAATTTAAAGGAAGTAGATAATATTAAAGGTCCATTTAACTCGGTTAAAAATTCTGCGTACTATGTAAGCCGGGATGAGAAACAATTGGTTGTCCAACCGATTGGAAAAAAAGCACCCTATATGGAAGTAAATCGTCATACCACATTTGATTACAGTCGCGGTGGCTTTATTCTTGAGAACTTAGCGCCTACTCCAAATACGGTTTTTCAACCAGGGAAAGGCCGTGGAAAAAATTCTTTTTTTAAACTGTCTAATACAAATACACGTGCACTCTTACAAATTTGCCGTGAGCACGGTTTAAACTTGTTTGTTCCTCGGGATAATCAAGAAATAGTAGATATTCATTTTGTACTCTCCGCATCCATTATTCCTCAGCTTGATAAAATTCGTGGCAAACATGCTGTATTTATCGATAATGACTATGCTCCAGTGCATATTGTAAAAGACCCAGACAATCTTTCAGATGATAGCTTTAGTTTATCCGTGTTAAGTCTCTTTGATGACACAAATACTTTTAGGCCAGTCGCGCCTTTTTGTCCTCTACAGCTCTTTTTAAAAGGATGTTTAGAAAGATTACAAGAGAGTAACACTTGTAAAACCCTTATTGATTCTTTAACAACGTATATAGAAACTCATCATTTTTTTGATGAAGAAGGCGATTTAATTCGATTAATTAGTAAAGAATACGCTATGGAAAATTCTGCAGAAAAAAACATCGCTTTATTTGAAATAATGAGCAAACTAATTGAGGAATTGCAGTTGCGCAAAGGAGACAGCCAAACAAGAGAACTATTGAACAATAATAACCAGATGCCCATAAATCGCAAAGAATTCATTACCAATTCCACAGTAATTGCTTATGTAAATGAGGATTATAATTACCTAAAAACTGTATTCAAATCGTTAGATGTAAAATTAGAGGAACTAAACAAAAAAGATTTTGGAGACTATTATTATGTCGTTCAAAAAACTTATAATGAATTACGTCGGCAGCAAATGGAAGAAACCGCACCTTCTCTAGGATGCCCAAAATAAGTTATTCCAGTCATGATTATTCCTTTGATTTATCATTTTGGAATAACCCTATGAGATAAATGGCAACTACTTTATAGTTATTTTAAGACAGCTTAATAATACAAAGCTTTTAAAATTAATAAATTTAATTCAGTAATTCAAATTAAATGAGTGAAGAGCCTTGATATAGGCCACCGTAGCGACACGCCAATTTACTTCTTTTATCCAGTCTACGTTTGCTTTCATCTCCTTAATAATCTATATTTTGTACAAATAATTACCATAAATTATTTTTTAAATGACCAAGGGGAAAATGCCCAGTCAATTGGAAGAAATTATCAATGGCCCACAGTTTGGGCGTCAATGTCGAATGACATTTGTAATTGGTATAGAAACTATTCTATTCGTCATGCTGATGCTATTACTGCCCTCAATGCATCATTGGCTAACTATTGTCATTTTATCGGTAGGCATGGTGTTATCTATAAGCAATTTGATTATTCTAAAAATATATCATTGCGCTCGTTTTTCTAGCCACTTTCTAACTATTTTGATTTTATTGACGATTATAAGCGTTAACTATATTTCAGGTGGTATTAATACGTCTTTATTTGTTTGGTTTTATTTGATACCCATTATTGCTGCGACGTTAACTGGATTTCTAGGCCTGATAATTTATGGAGGGATAAGCATTCTAGCCGTAATCGCCTTTGTAGTGCTGCCACATGAGGCTATTTTCTACCCGCCAGAATCAATGATGTGGTATGTTCAGGTGATGAATTTTATATTTGCCATGATATTAATCTTATCGGTGCTCACGGCGTTCCTCCTAGAGATTCATGCTTTTGAACAGCAAAATTTGCAGCAAAAAAGAGTGCTAGAAAATGATAGAGAAAAGCTGCTTCATATGTCTTTACATGATCCATTAAGCAAATTACCTAACCGCAAGTATTTTTATGAAGAGTTAGGAAAAAGAATACGCAGTGAGAATAATTTAACCATACTATACATGGACTTAAATGGTTTTAAAGATATCAATGATACTTATGGCCATGAAATAGGGGATCAAGTATTAGTGGAAACTAGCAAACGTTTAAGCCATTGCTTTCGTGATGAAGATTTTATAGCCCGCTTAGGTGGTGATGAGTTTATTGGCATTGTTTCAAATAGCAATAAAGAAGAGATACCCTATAAGATTATGGAACGCATTAGGGATATTTTTAGCTACCCCTATCGTAGTATTAAACAGGATATCCAACTTAACATTGCTATTGGCATGGCGCGCTATCCTGAAGATAGCAAACAAATGAAGAAATTATTATCCATCGCTGACCAACGTATGTACAAAGATAAATTGCGAATCAAAGCCACACAAAAATAGCGTGCAGAATCATAAACGATTGTTTTTATGCTTCTCTTTGGCTTCTTTCTACGCTATCGAAATACCGTGGCTTGACCACGGTATCCAGGCGATGGTCGTATCTGATTATTGCAGTAAGTAGCTTAGGCGAAACAAAGGGAAATCAGGCTACCCTTGCTTATCTAAACTTGCTTCTTTCTCGCTTATAGAATTTATTTCTCGATTTAGGGTATAGCTTAGAACAGTTCTAATTAATACAATAATAGCAACAATTCCTATTGTGTAGTAATCAGGTGCTGTGGTAGTACTTATAAGATCTGCTGCAACAATAAATTCTAAACCAAGCGTCAATATACGACCTAGACTTAACCTAATGTGATTAATACTGAATGCCGATTCATTATTATTAACAAAGGAGGAAAATACATAATGAATGTAGCGTCCTAATGCGATTAGTACACCTATTAAAATAACCAGGACACCGCATAGCGAAATGCCTTTTTGTACAAGAAATAATATATGATGAAAGTTATCTATAGTCATTAAGTCCCTTAGGCTCCATTGATGTAATATCTAATTAACCTTAATGCAGCGCAGCGTAATCCAGGTTTATTTATTTCAGCAAGGTTGTTTCAAAGCAATCTACCTACCATATGCCCAAAAATATTTGAGAGTCAATTTTGCAAGACTAAAACCTGACAAAAATTAGGAGATTATTCATTTTCTAAGATAGAGTATTTTACGCTATTTGAAAACCCATTAATTTATTAGTGTAACGCAAAGATATTGAGAAATAAGAGGCATTTACATGTTGGGCCGCGACCCAATCTATGCTTGAGATGGCCTGGACATCATTAAATTGAGAGTCCCTTCAGTATCATTTTGTTGTTGATAAAAAGAAATACATTCATAGGGATTTTTTACAGGAAAGTTTATTAATAGAAACTGCTGAGGAGTAGTACCAGTAAATGCCTGAAATTCTTTAATGAAATGGGATTGGTCATAAAAATTAAAATCACTCGCAATTGATGACCAACTGGCCCCCCTCTTTAAACTCTTAAGCGTTTGTTGAAAACGAGCGGAAAGCATAAATTTTTTAGGACTTAATCCTATTATCCCTAGAAACTTGCGCTCTATACTTCGCTGGCTAAATGCATATTTTTTGCCAATGTCTTGAATAGTTCCGCATGGACTTTGAGCAATTTCACTCACAATCTTTATAATACGCTCAAATTCAGTATTCTCATTATTTAAACATAATTCAATAAAAAATTTCTGAATAAGAGTCATAATTGCGAAAGGCGACGTATCTTTTTGAATTTGCTCCTCTAAAATACCAATTTTTTGGCTGCCTACCATATCATCTAGACCAATAAATTGATTAGAGAGTACATGTGCTGATTCTTTAAAAAATTTGGGAATTGCCCAAGGATACATTCTTACTATGACTGTTTTTAATGGCTTAAGCACTTGATATTTACAAGGTTTTGTTATTAATCCAAAGACACTACAGTTTTTAATTTTTTCGCTTTTATTTTCTTTGCTAACCACAACAGGTTCACCCTCATATTGAAAACTAATGGTAGTTAATAAACTCGGATATAAGTAGAACGGAAACGGTGAGACTGAGTGAAATATGTCTATGCTACTGATATATGGAACCAAAAGAGGATGTAAATCCATACGATGAACTACCATAAAAATCACACCGAATCTGTGCATATATAATTATTTTAGTTTAATTTATGGCCTATCTCAACGTTAAAAACTAATGAGTATTAGCTCTTTTTCATTAACGACTCTCTGTAATGGACTAAAAGAGCATGTCAATATTACTTCATAAGGTGGATAGCGAGACTACCAAGCTCAAATACAGCTTTAGCGAAAATTCCTGCAGCATACCCTACCCTTGCTGATTCGCTCATCATGGTAGTTGTACTAGGATATGGATTAGAAAGAGTCGACAATAAGCCATCTGATAATCCATACAAAAATCCTAAGGTATTACTAACGTTGTCGAATGTTGAACTAGCCGAAGATTTGCTCAATTTAGAACTCGCCTTTTCTGAGCGGTCTGTAGTCTGATGAGCTGTTTTACCTACCGTGCTTTCATAGAGTACAGCGTAGTCAGAAGCAGCTTTCATAATCTCATTGCCAACAGGCGAAGAGCTCAAACTTTTTTTATGCTTAAGAATATCCTTGGCAAATTGCTCTATTGGGTAATCGTTAGGCCAAGAACTAATTTCTTTTTCAGGTAATTTAAAGGGCACCTGTATTTTGCTGCGAATAAGCGAATTAAGCAAAACCATAAAGTACACATCGGCTATTTTTTTATTTGATTCATTATCCAACTGAATTTGCCGATGAATTGCTCTAGGATCATTATTTTCAGAGATTAATTGCATAACCTCTTTTTCTTCTTGCGTCCATCTCACGTCTTCTACCATTTCCTGCGTGACTTGTTTAAAGGCTTCTTTAAACTCACCCACGGCACGTACTTCACTTATATCTCGTTTAAAATAATGTGATTGCCAAGCCATATTACCAACCATTTTGATTTAAATTTAATCAATTATAACATATTATATGTTCATGTATTGTAAAAACACGACAATCAGATTGGATAATGTGTCAAACTGAGGTAATTCAATAGAATAGTAAGAAACCAAAGAAAAAAACGAATTACCGCGGCTTGGCCGCAGTATCCAGCGATGTGGCGCTTAAGTTATGGTAACTATTAACATCTTATGTAACCAAGAGGCAGCTGCTACAAGCAGGTTCTGCCAGCTAATAAAACTAACGCCTAGATTAGCACCTAAGTTGACAGTACTGCACCGAAGCTTCGTCTTCTTCTACCTCTTGTCTCACCTCGTCCTTTTTAAGAATTTGACAAGATTGATATTCCTCTTGGAACCTTTCTAAATGAAACGTTATCATTTCTGGCTTAATAGATAAGCTATTCGATAAATCTTGGTTTCTCCAATCAAGAGGAATACCATTATTATTTAATTCATCACCTGTCGTTTTCGCCATGTAATTCTCAATAACACGGTCAGAAATGGAACTCAGCTCTCCAACTGGAATGAAACGATGAAGATGAACGCACTGCAACCATGCATCTCGTTGTTTTGGGGGAAGCTTCCACCAACTATGCTCTGCGCCCATTTGAAAATTCTCTAAATCACCTTCAGGCAGCATTGAGTATAGTTTTTTAACGTCCCCAAGCGCTTTTTTCATAACACCTGGCCCAGTTTCTTGATCTACAATTCGACGTGAAAAATTCTCATAAAGATAAGGATGATATTTAATTAAAAATGCTTCAAATTCTTTAAAATTTTCAGAAGATTCAAGTAAGTTATTACACATTTTCATTGCATCTAATTCGTTCTTTCCCTTATCAATAAGGTCTTTCTTAAATAAATCTTTATACTTGTTATAGATATTTTTAATGGATTCTTCATTACACAGAGGATGTAATAAAAATCTTTCTTTTAGTTCAGCGCATGGGTTCTCACCATATCGCTGAATGATTTCCTTTATATACCCTAACAAAGCTTGATTTTTAATGGTATTGCTAGTTAAGACATTATTTGCCACTGACTCTCTCTCTTTTATATTTCCACCGCCATAAATTGGCTCAGTTAAACAATGAATTAGTTTTTTTAAGTCTGTGGGCTGCTCATCAAAATCAAAATAAAATCCGCCATGTTTATATAACGCCAGTAACCGCACAATATCACTTACTGCAGCATAATTTCCTTCCGGCAAATAGATTTCTGAATATAATATTTTCTTTAGTGAATTCTGAGTTTCAATATCAAACTGATCTAAGCTTGATAAATAATCAGAATAATTAAAAGAATCATACTTTATATCTTCAGAAGATGTGGGCAAATAACCATTTTTTGTAGGAGTATCAGTCCATACCATGATTTCAAATTCAGGATTCATTTCTCGCCAATTTTTTATCTTTTCAAGTTTCTCTTCAGGTAATTTTCCACCTACCCAAACAAAATGAATATTTTTAGGTATCTCTGCTTTATTCGGCTGCTCAGAAATCTCATTACGAGGCACCTCGTTCTCTACCTTTTTTTCTAAGCTATTTAAATTTAATTTTGGTAATGCAAAAAACCCTAATTTTTTCATGATTATAAAAACCCTTTCATAAAATACTTAGCCATATTATGAATAAGATTAATGAACAAATATTGTAAAAATACGACAAGTTTATTATTTATTGATAAGAATTTGCAGCCCTTATAGAAAAGAACAGCCAACATAGTCTAGGTGCAGGTCGGTAGGACCGAAATCTGGGTTTGGCACTGCTTCAACCAAACTATGTTTGCTAAAACTAGTTATATTAAGTGTCTTGGATGCCCCCTAAATTGGACGCAGAGCGAGTGTATGTGTATGTTTAGATTGATTAGTGATTTGATAGCTAATTGTGGCAGTATCGTTGGCTGTAATAGTAAGTTGCGTAGGCGTTAATGGTGTAAACGTCCATAATGGTGTGCCCGCATATATAAAGACTGTATTCAATAACAGCCAAGTGCCTACAATCACCTTGCGCAGTAATTTCCAGGCTTTTATTCCCTATCCTTCATCTGAAAAACCTTTTAGCTACATGTTATCATTTAACGGCTCTTGTTTGATTTCTCACAAACACCATCAAAACACTTAGTCATTCGTTGCTCAGGCATAAATTTTTGAGTAAATTCTGGTTTTAGATAGTTGTCATAACTAACATCGTTGGTAAGGTAACGTTTAAAAAAAGCGGTGCCATAAAAGGCTAAAAATTGTGAGACCTTGTCCTCATCTAAAAATTGAGGGTAATTGCCAGGTGGTATATCAAATATCCAAGGAACACTACTACCAAAAATATAATTTCGTGTTTGCAGGTAACTGTTATTTGATGACCAATAATTATCTAGGGTATTAAGAATATTAGTTAACGTGTAATAATTAGCTGGCGTATTAGATTTTGGGCAATAAAGAAATAAACTACTTAAACCAAATACATTATTATCAAGAAAATAACCTAGGAAAAAAGTATCCAACGGTTGTAAATTGGGATTGGTTGCGAGCACTCTAAAAGAGGCGTCAAAAAAACTACAAAGAGAAGAATTTAGCTGATGCACACTATTTTTAAGAATGACTTCATACTTAGGTGCTTGCTGACTAGGGAGTAAATTAAAGACACGATTACGTGCATAAGATGAGTCACCATAAATCGTAAACACTGGCAAGGTAATTGAACGAATGTTGGCTTTACTACTAGCTGGAGCCTCAATGGGTAAAGCAGCACAATCTTCATAGGGCATAATGGCTTTAAATCGCGGGTTAGGGGCAATATTTAAAGTAGTTGATCCGCCCGCTAAAATGACTGTATTACAAGCACCTGAGGAAAAGCCCGCTGCACCAAATTGATTAACATTGATGTGATTTTGAAAAGAAGGAATACTAGAATCTTGCGTATTTTTAGCGACTAAATTCTCAACCAGAAAATTAATATCAGCAATATTATCGGGTGGGACCGTAGCAAAAGTATCATTATTGTAGACAAACTGAAGACTTTGAATGTTTGGAGCTGCATAACTTACGATGGCATTATTAAGTAAATTATCAGCATGATTGGCTGCAGCGACAATAAAACCATTATTTGCTAAACGCTCTGCCACTTTATAAAATTCAAATGGATCACCACCATAAGCATGTGAATAGACAATCACTGGAAAGGCCCCAGAGGCAACGGGTACATTTTCAACGGCTTGCCTAGAGTAAAAACTAATATGCATACGTGCAGGACAAACCAATTGTGGCAATGGTAGAAGAGCATCAGGTGGCGGTTCCGGTGCATTAGGTGGCCCATAAGGGGTGTTTAGCAACGTCTTAGCAATAGGACCCAACTGTGGATTAGTGTTATCACAATCAGCAACAGTTGCTGGAAAAGGCACAAAAGGCGGCAAATCACTTTCGATCATATGATTATAAGTATATTCCGCTAAAGGACTTGTTGCTGTTGCCTGGGTCGGGTACCAAATATCAACAATAAAACGTCGACCTCGATTTTCATAAAGTGAACGGACAAAAGTTTCTTGAGAACCATAACTTTGATAAATAATCTCAGGAATAATAATCAGCGGTGCGCGGCTTAGGTCTTGTAACATAATACTGGTATGACCCACACGATAAGAACCTTCTAAGGTCGGCGGTAAGGCCACTGCCCACAACAGATTTGATAAAAAGCAGAGTCCCCAAGTAAACTTTAAGTACCCCTTACTGCGCATGCTAATCCTTTAGCTTATGGTTAATTCATTCACAGTAAAGCAAACTGCTTTTTTTTTCAATTTGTTTCACTATTTACGTACATAAGAAACTAAGGAATAATGATTTCTATTAGTTTAAGAATACTATCCACTTGGGCAGTTAATAAAATAAAAAGGATTGATTCATGCACTTATGGAAAGGCGCTTTTATTGAGAGTACAGTATGTTGTCTATTATGTCTCGCATGTTCTGCCAAAGCAGCTACTTTAACAGACTTTCTCGAGCTTAAGCATGTGGCGCGTGCGTCTTTGTCTGGTGGCGCTAGTGCGTTTGAAGGAAGCAGTTCCGGTCTAGGGTTAGCTGACATTCTTATGCCATTAAGTGCCTCAAATATGCATAATCTTTTTTCTAATTTCGACGCAAAAGTTGGTCAAGAAGGCAGCTATGGCTTGTCGGCAGGCCTAGGATTTCGTGAAGTACGTGTAGGTGGCATTATAGGCCTTTATACGTTTGCCGATTTTAGCAAAACAACACTTAATCATGATGCCATCGTTTTTAATCCGGGTCTTGAATGGCTAGGTCATACGGTTGATTTTCACTTAAATGCGTATGTGCCCGCTAATCGACAAACCTCCTTAATTAAGTATGGACCTAATCATCGCACGGTGACCCAAACCATTAGTCACTTTAATAGTCGTCAAGAGTATAGTTATACAAGCAGTTATTTTGAAGCCGTTGGCCCTGGGGCTGATGTCATTCTTGGTAATACGTTTGCTAATTTTCATTACGTGCGGCCCTACATTGGCGCTTATTATTATTCCCCTGAGAAAATGCACACCATTGATGGCGTGCAGGGCGGCATTAATATTCCAATGACTTCAAGATTAACGTTAAAGCTCGCAGATAGTTATGACAATGTGCATCATAATACGGTTTTTTTGGGCTTAACGCTGCAACTAGGAGGCGTGAGTCCGACTGCGAAAACCAACTTGTCTGACCGCTTAAGTGATGAAATACCGCGCCATTTAGGCACACTAAACACCGGCAGTTTTATTCCAAGCGAGCGTGCCTGGTTTAAAACCAGCCAGGATGTGTTGACTCGTGATAATGTGTGGTTTTTTTCAGGCACTGCGGGTGATACGTCATTTGTTACGCCAATGAGCTGTACGTATGAACACCCTTGTTACAGTACTCAGTTTAATCAAGCGAATTTAAACTTAATCAGTCAATATACGCTTGACCCTAAACTTTATTTAGAGCAAGGACTGTTTGATATTAGCGCGAATAATCATTATTTATTTATCTTATCCGGCCAGTCCATCTATGGCCGAACCTTAGCGTTTAGAGCACCAGCCCCTTTGGGCAATCAACCGATTATCAATGGGACATTGGAATTACAAGGAAATAATACTTTAGCAAACTTAACCTTGGATGGTACAAGCGCCCGGCAACCCATCGGCATTGTCGCAGGCCATGCCCTAAGTCCAGTCAGTACACTGGCGATTAATGCAGTCGAAGTACGTAACTTTACTGGCAATAATACCCGTGCTGGCTATGGTATGAATCTTGTGGGCACCAACATTCGCGTTACCAATTCACGCGTCAACAATATTGGTAGCGGGGTTAATATCGATGAGCCGCTCGTAGGTCAAGTCTATGGCATTGCCGGCCAAAACGTAGGTGATGGTTATTTTAATCTAGTAGGCAATACAGTTGAGGCATTAAGCACGACAGACGCGCAAGAGTATCATGCCTTGTATGGTATTTCTGTAATAAATGAGCAAAGCGGCAGTATGACTATTGCTAAGAATACGATAACTGATTTTAATCCCACGATTAATACAGCTATGTATGGTCTATGGGGTGAAAACCAAACCGTAGGTTTAATTAATTTTAATCAAAATACTCTCGCTAACTTAACCGGTGCACTTAATGGCGGTCAAAATCAATCGCTTTATGGGCTAATGGTGTTTAACAATGGCCAGGGCCACGTTGTCGTACGCAATAATGCCATTGCCAATTTAGTGTCTGGTAATGCGACGAATTCAACCACTACTAATGGGATTAACATCAATAATCAAGTCGGTAGTGCCCGCATAGAGAGCAATACAATAACAGCGCTTTTAGGAGGCAGCTCACAAACCGATGAAGTAAATGGGATTAACCTTGCTAATTATGGCGGACAGGCGTATGTGAATAATAACATTGTTGATAACATTGCAGCCGGTGATGGCTTAACTGAGGGCGGCGTGGCTAGTGGCATTCAACTTTCTCAAATTTATGGCACATTAACCGCACAAGCAAATACCATTATTAATGTTTCTGGCGGTAACAACGCAATAGGCGGTAATGCCATGGGCATTCAGGCTCGAGGAGAATTCGGAGGCAGGATTCGTTTAATTCAAAACACAATTAACCAAGTAGCGGGTGGTAATGGGGGCGGTATTGGCGGTAATGGTATAGGTATCTTTGCGCTCAATGATTATAATGATGGACTTGATAATACCACCATGCTCATTGCCCAAAATAATGTCTCAGCCATTTATGGCGGTACGGGCAATAACATTGGCAGCGATGCCGTGGGAATTGAAGCCATTAACTCAGGCGATAACGTGGCTATTAATAACAACACGATAACGTTGGTGCAAGGTGGCAACAGTAACGAGCGCGGCGGTAATGCCTTCGGTATTTATGGCTATCAATTTTACAGTGATATTTTCGAAACTAATAACAGTGTCGATAATGTAGCTGCCGGTCAAGGCACTATAATAGGATTTGAAGAAGATATTCGCATCACTTACCCACCCTTTTAACGTCATATTGCGTATGTTAATACCAAGGCGCTAATTATAGGCGGCTTGGTAATACATAGCGCCTATTAAATTGCCCTTTTTAAGCGTACGCATTATAAATATTTTAATAATCTTACACGCTGTCTCATTGATTAAAACCCATTGAAAAAAAAAGAGGATTGATTTACTGTAAATGAATTAATCACAAGCTAAAGGATTAGCATGCGCTGCAAAGGCTACCTCAAATTAGCGTTGAGTATTTATCTTTTACCTAAGCTTGTGTGGGCAATTGCTTTACCCCCGGCTTTAGAAGGCCCGTATCGGGTAGGACATACTAGCATTATCTTGCAAGATTTTAGTCGAGCACCCAATGTCATTATTCCTGATAGTATTTATCAAAGTTATGGTCTCCAAGAAGCGTTTGTGCGCTCACTTTATGAAAATCGTGGCCGACGTTTTATTGTTGATATTTGGTACCCTTCCCAATCAACGGTAACAAGTCCCTTAGCTGAATATACTTTTAACCACACGGTAGAAAGTGATATGCCCCCATATGTACCCTTTCCAACAACCATTGCCAATTGTAGAAATGATTATGAGCTACTAGGCCCACTTGCTAAAACAGCACTGAATGCACCATTTAACAATATTCCACCCTCTGCCCCCAACGCCAATCCTCCGCCACCGCCTTATTCACAAGTGGTGTGCCCTGGTGAGGCAACAATTAATTTTTATTCTAAAATTGCAACTGAAAATTTACCAGTTGCTCCCGGTAATTTTCCAGTGATTGTGTACTCGCATGGTAATGGCGGCCAAGCAATTGAATTTTACAAAGTAGCAGAGCGTTTAGCTAACAATGGCTTTATTGTAGCCGCACTTAATCATGGCAATGGATATACTAATTATTATTATAATTTATTGGCACCTAATATTCAGAGCCTTGATTATGTTTACAGTAATCTTGATTTTACTATCCCCCCTGATAATATTGCCGACATTAATTTTTTAGTAGAAAATTTAATTACTAAAAATAGTCAAGATACAAATACGCCATCTTTTCAAAATCATATTAATATTAATCAGTTTGGTGCCGCAGGTTTTTCATTAGGTGCTTGTAATGCATTAATTTTAGCCGGTGGTTCAAACACCTTAGGTATTGCAGCAAACCCACGTTTTAAAGCGATTATGCCTTATGAAACTTGTGCAAGCGATGATTATATAGAAGCGCCTGTTAGCAGTAATGAAAATATTCGTTCAATTACCTTGCCAGTGTTTACGATTTATGGTGACTCATCTTATGCACGTAATCGTGTCTTTAATTTACTCCCTAGTCAGCAAGCACCTAAGTATGAAGTCATTCTTAAAAATAGTGCCCATCAGCTAGATTCAAGTTTTTGTGCAATTTATGAGGCACAATTTAAATTTTTGGCAGCAAATCCTAATCCGCAAGCATTTCTACCCAATGAGAATCTTTTCTTTGGCGGTGTTAGCACGAATTCTGGGCTAAGCAATTTACTAAATACTTGTCCAAAAACAACTATCCCTGCTAATTATTATTCACTAACAAATATTGTCATAGACTCTTCTAATTATTGGTCAGCAACGCTCCCAAGTTTTAACACGCAACTAGAATACCTTTACGGTTATAATCCATTGCCCTGGGTATTTGATATCCCACCTGGAAACTTTCCTCGTTATTTAGATGAAGATAAACTTTCACACTTTTTAGCTTTCTATGGTACCGCCTTTTTTAAACGTTACCTTACTAATGATACCAATTATGATAATTACCTAAAGCCTGGGTTTACACAGAAGTTTATGCCTGAACAACGCATGACTAAATGTTTTAAGGGTGTTTGTGAGAAAACAAATAGACTTGGCTAATAAATAAAATTTGCAGTTATTTGGGATTATTAACTTAAGGACTTATATGAAAAAATTAAAAATTGGGTTGTTCATTTTATTTTCTCCCTTAATTTTTGCAGATTCCTTAGCTCCTGTTTATGAAAAGCCTGTTAAATTAGTCACCGTTAATTATTCTGCCATAGTTGAAGCCTCAGGCTTGGTAATGAGTAAAAAAAAATCCGGGCATTGCATGGGTACATAACGACAGTGGAAATGCGGCAATAGTGTATGCCATCAATCTGAAAGATGGTAGCTGTAGTGCAAGAATTACCATGAAGAGCGCCTCTAATGTAGATATTGAAGACATCGCTTTAGGAAACTATCAAGGTTTTGAAACACTCTTTTTAGGCGATATAGGTGATAATGGCAAGGCCAGAAGTTCTTATTACATTAATGTCATGCCCGAACCCAACCTCAATGGCGTTTCTGGCTGCAAAAATATTGATGTTACTGTTAAAAAGATGAAATTTGCTTACCCCAATAATGCTAGATATAACGCAGAAGCTTTGATGTTTAACGAACAAACACAAAAACTTTATATTATATCCAAGGCTACAAAAACGGAATTTTTTGAATTCCAAACCATGGACACTTCCGGCTCAACCAATTATCTGCAATACCTCGGCAAATTTCCTTTGTCTACGATAACGGGCGCTGACATGAGTCGTGATGGTGAAGGGTTATTAATTAGAACCTACGAAACCATTCATGAAGTGAGGAAATTAAAACAACAAGACGTCATCCGCTTTACGCAAGAACCGTTAGTATCTGTACCTGCGCCATCAGAACCACAAGGTGAAGCAGTGACTTATGATGAGGCTGGGAATTACTACACGATATCTGAGCAAAGAAACCCACCTATTTATAAAATTAAACGTGTAACATCTTCAGGCCAGTGTTTGCCTCCTGCCAATATTAGTGCGACCTATAGTGCTGACAAGAAATCAATCACTTTACGCTGGCAAACTCCTGAGCAATCGCTTCCCATTAACCAATATCAAGTAAATAACTATAAAGATAGTTTTTTATGGAGTGGCTCAGCTACCTCTTATACAGATAATAGCTTACCTGGCACACCCGGTAGTTTTGGTTATTATTTGTATTCGAAATGCGATAGCGGATTATCTAAGTCTGTAAAGTATACCGTTGATATTAAATAATCCTTTATTGTTAAGCTCGCATCAAAAAAATGATGCGAGACTTAATAAATGCTTTCGTAAAAAAGGATGATAAAGTAAATTTTTTTAAGTAATCACACTAGCATTTATCTGTGGCAAAAAAGTTTCTTCAACCGTGCAATGAACAGACCCATATGAATAATGCAGGCTCTTATAAGGTACTTCGAAGATATCCATCATATTTTCAGTGACTTCTAGTATTTTTGTTTTCGTGTGTGAAAAATAAGAAATTAAATGATTTTGAAGTGCAATGCTTTCTTCTATTTCTCGTCCTTTAGAATCGCCATTCACAAATAGTTTATAGCGATTATCTGTATCACTTTTTAAAATCACAGCGTTAGCACCAAAGGCAAGTGCCTCAGCAGTACTGAGTAAAATGATTTTCTCTACATCATAAATCTCACGCAGAAGACATCTGCTCGCTTCTGTCATAGTCTGGCTTCCTGGTTTCAACAGCGGCAAGCCCCTTTTATCTAAAATAAAATGTCCATTAGCATCTTTGATATATTCCCCTTCATAAAGAACCAATGCATCATTAGGTAGAGGTAATACACAACAATCTAAGTGAAAGAATTCTTTGCGCAGTAATTTTATTGGAATAACCGTCTTTTTGATTATTTGGCGCATGGCATCAATGGCCCTCTTTTCAGTCCTTTGGCCATAACCTAAAAAGAATAATGAACGGTTAGGTGCCTGTATAAAGTCGCCGCCTTCGAAAATAATTTTCTTTTCATCAAATTGCTGTAGAGGCCATATGGTTGCGCCAAGCGCTGCTGCAAGTTTAGTTGGGGTTTCTTCTTCACCTCGACGTGACTTATACTTAAAAAAAGCAGGAACAAAATGAAGTTTACTTTCATCTACAAAATAATGTCCGGTATCAGTTAAGAAAACTTGATCAGGATATAAATAAGTCACTTCGTTTTTAATGTATTTATCTTCGCCTACAGTAATGACTTTAATTCCCTGCTCTTTCATTTTCTCCATTAGATTAGACATCTCTTCATAGACAAGGGACGCATGCTTTCTTTTAGCTTTTTCCTTTGCGGTGAGCTTCTTATTTGGAGGTTCATTTTCTTTTTTTAATCCGAAATTTCTGGTTAATCTAAGAATGGCAGTATTTGGATTTTCACAGAAAGAAAATTGCTTTATTTTCATAAGTATCTATATATTTTGTTGATAACTACCACTTTATCATCCTTTGTTCTAAGTTGTTTACCAAACAAAATAATAAATTTAATAACACCTTAAAAAATTATTTTAGTTTTAATCACTTTAATTCTAGGATAGTAAAGCCTGGGAGAAGCGCATAGCCCATATCCCAGGTTTACCTTAACACCAAACTACTTACTAACCCCTCCTCTCACTGAAGAAAGCTCTATGGTAGTTAAGCCAAAAAAAGAAACCATTTTCCATTTAAAGAAGCTGAGCTTATTCAGCGATTATCTGCAGAAATTGCCCATGCCGATTTGCTTGCTACGCTTACTCTGAGGGAAATTGAGCAGCAAGCCTAGCAACTGTCTTGAGCTAAAAACTCAGGCCAGTTGAGTTTGGCAGGATGTTTAATCAACAGACTTGAGACCTTATCGAATACTTCAATCCCTAATGTTAAAAGTTTAAACCCTCGGGATAGAACGATATTCTTGTGAACTGTCCCTATCTTTTCCTTTAAACGTATTTAAAGGAGTTTGAAACATTAATGAGCTATTATTACTTCTTTCTTGAAAGAAATCTTGACCAAATGTTTTTATTAAAAGCTTATAAAATTCACGGTGTTGATTCTTTTTATCTAATGCATATTCACATAAAATGCGATATCTACCGATGTCATTATAAATAGGGCTTTTTGCTTGATTATAAACAGCTAATGTTTCAGAGCTAGTCTTTCTCTTAAAAATTGATTTTTTAATTTTTTGATATTCTCCCCAAACTTTCTCCAATTGCTCAAGGCTTACCTTGTTATTTTCTGAATTACCAAACAACACTTGAGCTGTTCTAACATCTTTCGGAAATTCTTGGCCAGAAACTATCACTGAGTCTATTGTCTGCCTTTTCTGCACTGCATAAATATCTGTTATAGAAGGATTAGAGCCTACTCTGTCACGGCAAGACTCCAGCAGTACAGATAAATGATATTTTTTATCAGGATTTATTTTAGCGAATAAACTATATGCTTCAGCTTTATCTTTAGAAATACAATATTTAATATTTCCACATTCAAACATAGCTTCATCATAATGTTTCGATGCTGAAGTTACTTGGGAAAAATAGTCAAATGCTTTATCAAAATCCAACCTATCTAAGTAAATTTTACCCAAACTATATTTAATTGAGTCATCGCTTTCAGCAGCATCCATCTCAAGTAACTCTTGTAAAGCCCTTTCCTCATTATTGAACACAGCCATTAGCAAGAATTCACATGCCTTTTCTGTATTTTTTGGAGTAAATGGATTTGAGCTTCTATATAATTGCCCGACTAACACTTGAAAATCTGTATGCCCTTCTAACGCTTTTTCTTCTAATTTTTTTAAAACAGTAGCGTACTTCTCACTTAACTCATATAAACCTGTATAATGACTATTGTATTCTTTTACAGCATTATCGCTTTCTTTAGCGATGTCTATGAAGTCTATTAGCTCTGCTGAAACAGTCTCACAAGAATCAATATTTTTTATTAAAGCGCCATAAGCACCACGCAACACATAACCAATATGCGTATAACCTACTTTTTGTAATTCAAGCAAAGAAGGCTTAGTGAGAATAGTAAGATTTGCTGAAGAAAAACTACCACAAAGCCTTTCTAATTGAGAAAATGTATCAATTAAAGGCGGAGGCCCTGCAATAATATGTATAACTTCATTTGCCTTTTCTTCTGACCAATTAGTAGAATAAATAATATCTCCTAACTGATATGGAGTTAAATCTTTACGAAGCTTAGGAGTTCTTATGACATGCAGGGCAATATGCTCAGAAATTTTGGCGCTTTCTGCTATAAATCGCCTGTCTATTTTTTCCATAAAGCTGGCAACATGACTTCCATTATCAAGATCCACAGCTAATTTAAGATACCGCGCCGCCTGCATATGAAAATTTGTTAATTCTCTAGGTTTTGATTTAACTAAATTAAAGTAATACTCTGCAGTATGATAACAAATCTCAATAGGATTTGAAGCTTTGACTGCGGCAATCATTTGACTATCAACGCCATCTGCTAGTAAGAATTTTTTAAACGCTTTACTTAGATCAGTGGCAAAATCACTACTTGACCATCCGATTCGGCCAAAAAAGCTATTTTTTTTATGCGCAACAACCGCTTTCTGATAAGTTTCAGAAATAACTTTTGCTACCTCATGCTTAACTAATGGAGTTAAGCATATTTTATCTTTAAATACATTATTGATCTGAGCTGCAAAATCACTCGTAATTTGCTTTAAATAACCTGTATTTTTATATTTTGAGGAAATACCTGTTAGATTAGATTTAAATTTATTTAGCTCACCCTGTAATGTTAAAATGCTCTCTTGGTATTGCTCATAGGCTGTAATAAGGTTTCTTCTTGGTGCTGTTAGAGACGCAAATGCTGTATTAACATAATCATTAAATTGATTACGATCAATGCGATTAGTCTCATATAAACGGGTATAGTCACTGTTATAATAATCTCTTTCTAAGAGTGTAATATCATTAGAATTTTCCTGCATGAATTTCCATACAGCAATCATCATGTGTAGGACTACTTCCTGGCTCGAACTAGAAAAATTTGTTGTACCTTTATGTTCAGAGACCTTAAAATAAGGCACACCAGCAAAATTAGCCTTACTTACAACACCATTTTGCTTTAATATTTCCTCTAATTTATTATGTATTTCTGTACCAATTTCAGAATTGTACCAATTGGTTTTGCCAGGAAATTTTATAGTTAGAATATTAGATCTGGTTAATAAGGGAATATTCATTGCTTGGCTAAATTCGCCTATTTCTAATGTGATAACAACTTTATTTTTATATTGAAGAGAAAACTTCATGCATTACATCCTATAAACTTATGGTTCGGCTATTATATTGCCCCGTTTATTAAGGGAAGCTTAAATTAAAATAGCTAAGTTAGGTAAATTTGGAAAATGCATTTAAAATTTAATAATCTCAATACAATACTTAAAGTTAGCCTAGAGAGCTCGCTGCTTATAGCGTAAAATTTTCAGGTAAGTGAGCAACGCGGGCGCAGTGCAATTGTAAAAAGCTTTATCGTTGATTATTTGATCCTAGCATTGAAGAACAAGCAGCTCCTTTGTTGTATTTCATTATCAAGAACTATCCTTTCGCTGCTATAGCTGCAACCATCTTAGCGCGCATAGAAATATTACCCTTGCCTGTTGACAGAGTAAGTTTGATAAAATAATGGAGCCTGCTAATCCGCTACGCACCCCCTAAGAATCAGGCTAAGGTGGTGGTACTAGGATATGCAGTAAATGTAGCCTGGGTGCAGGTCCAAAGGACCGGAACCCGGGTTTCATTTCCTTCTACCCTCGCTATATTTCCTTTTTATATATTGAAAGCATTAAAACAATATGGCTATTATCTGGCGCGTTAATCCTAGTAAATTTTTTAATTGGATCAATTTATTTTTTTATAAAGCATCCTAAATAATTCCATCATCATGAGCTGCTATATAGTAGTTTATAATTAATTAAGATATTAAAAATAGCGATACGATTATTGTCGATCTTAGAAGTAAGTAGATTTATTAGGATAGCTTGCTGAAAGTGGTCTAACCTCGTTTCATTTACTATGGAATCTATAATATGGACATTAGAAACGTTTGGCAGTCAATTAAAGAGTTGGTTAAACTCTGGCGTATAGACCGGGTCTCCAGTTTGTCAGCGGCATTAGCCTTCTATACTGTTTTTTCACTTGCACCAATCTTGCTTATCTGCATTGTTCTTATTGGTTTTTTCTTAGGCGAAGCTGCAGCACAAGGCCGTATTTTAGAGCATGCCTCTGACTTGGTAGGGGCAAAAGCTGCGTTACAAATTCAAACCATGATAGAAAATAGCCAACAGGCTGGTAAGAGTAGGATGCCTCAGCTCATTGGTATTGCTTTACTAATTTTTGGTACCACCAGAGTTTTTGCGGAACTGCAAAATGGATTAAATCGAATTTGGGGCGTAATGCCTAAACCAGGCAGAGGATTGCTTAATGTTATTAAAGACCGTTTCCTGTCTTTTAGCATGGTTTTGGGTATTGCCCTTCTTCTGTTAGTTTCAATGGTGCTAAGTGTCGCCCTTGCTGCGATGAGTAGTTTTCTTATTGAGATGTTTGGTGGCAATGTATACTTTTTCATGCGCCTAGAATATGTCGTTTCTTTCCTCATCATTACCGTACTTTTTGCCATGCTATTTAAAATATTACCCGACGTTATCCTTGACTGGAAGGACGTATGGATAGGCGCTTTTATTACAGCCATTTTATTTAGCTTAGGGAAATTTATTGTTAGTTACTACATTAACAACAGCGGCCGAATCTCCATATTTGGCGCTGCCAGTTCGGTGATTATTATTTTAATTTGGTTTTATTTTTCCTCACAAATATTATTTATAGGCGTTGAGATAAATAAATTACTGGTACTAAAAAAAGGCAAAACCATCAAACCTAAGGAATCTGCTATGTTAGTTGATGAGAATAGGACAAACCTGGAAAATATAAGCTAAACACATTAAATAGCAAGCGTAGGTCGGGCGCATCGCCCATGGCCGTCAGGCTAAGCGTCCAAGAGTCAAGATTGAGGCAGGCAGAGATAAATTTGGTCCCTTTTTGGAAGCGCCGAAACCATCCATGCGGCTCGATGTTGTGCATCCATGCACACCTTCGTTCCAAAAAGTGCCCAAACTTACCTCTGCTGCGAAGCCGTCAGTATTCTAAACATATTATTTTCTATGGTTCTAAAAGAACTATTTGCTTAGCCTGACGGCTATGGGCGAAGCGCCCGACCTACGCTTTCTATTAATTAAGCTTTATCAGTTCGTATGGCAAGCTCTATTACTGCCTTTGTTATATCTGGCGAATATTTTTCATTAGCACATTCTAAAGTACGAATAAAATTATTATCAAACCATTCAACTTGATACAAGAAACCTGAATTTTCATTGCCTCTTACATCAACCAGAGTTACTTTGCCATTAACATCAGAAGTTGCATCCTCTTCAGCTACTCGAACCGCACCATGAGAAATAGTTAGATTATTCTCAATATAAGCACAGGTTCCAAAACTAGTTTTGAAAAACTCAACTGCGCCTGACCAACCCATCGCAGGTTCTTTAACATAAGTTCCAGCAGGCGCTATACCAATGAATTCTGTCATTTCACTTTGAGGAACGCCAACATATTGGTAAGCCATAAGCATATCATCTACATGATGTCGCATATGTGATTCATCAGGTCTATGCATTTTTGCTTCTATTGCTTTATTACGCTTAATAACTTCTTGGAAGTGTAATAGCTCATAAGCACGATTAGACGTTTCGTGAATATAACCTTTAGTTTTTAATTGATGTGGCTGCTCTAATTCTTTTTTCTTCTGCCAATCAGATGACATTAGTTCCTGCCTTGACAAAACCTGAACACCAGAATTAGGTGTGACTAGGCCCTGCTTTTTGAGCACTTCAATACTAGCCTTTAACATTGCTTCTTTTTGCTCATTTGTGATAGCAAATGTGACTATAGGTATAAGGCTTAATGCAATTATTATTTTCTTCATATTATTTTTTATTTTAATTTCGATTCCATCAATTAATCTTAGCATTATTAATTTTCGTAAATTTACTTTTAACCCCTATTTATAAGCGGCTTAGGAATGAGAATATTTCTCTCAAAAGAGATTACAGCCTGTTTATTTTGGGTATATCCTATTATTTCAACCTTTATAATTCCTTGACTAGGCCTAGAGTTAGATTCTCTTTTTTCTAATATAGTTGTTTCAGCATATAAAGTATCACCAATAAATACAGGTGCTAACAACTTAACTTTATCCCAACCTAGCAAGCGTAGCCTTGATGCAGCAAAGCGTAATCAAGGTTTATTTATTTCAATCTTTCAATCTATTCATTGGGCAAGCATCTATAAATTAACAATTCATTCGAATCACTTAGTAAAAATATTTATTGGGATAAATATTACTGTTAAATTAGGCAGATGCTCTATTGTATAAGCTAAAATTACTTATGTTAAAAATCAATGAAAAATCCGATCTTAGAGCTAAAAAATTATCTTTACTCTTTTCATTCATCTTATTAATAGCCTTTTTAGCTATTCCTATCTTAATGAATATCAGTTTAGCCAATAAAATAGAAGGTTTATTAACAGTAAGCCCTTTAATATTAGCTTACATGGCTACTTTGTTCTCAAAGAGAAAGCTTCTAGATAATCCAGCTTCTAACTTATCGCAGCAAGATGAGTTTTCACGAGATTTATTAATAATCAGTTACAGTTATTTATTGGCAACACTCGTGTCTTTAATATTTAATTACACCAATAGTGATGTAAAAGGTTGTTGGCCAGTTATTATTTATATATCCTGGGTATATGGCTTAATTTTTGCCTTTGTTTATTCTCTCCTATGTAAATTATTACTTACCAATCATAAGCGATACACTAATATTTTCGCCATACTAACTTTCACTCTATTTGCTTTTATATCCTTTTATCCGCGCTACCTTTCCTTTTTATATATTGAAAGCATTGAAACCATATGGCTATTATTTGGTGCGTTAACTCTAGTACATTTTTTAATTGGATCGATTTATTCTTTCATCAAGGGTTCTAAATAACTCTAATCATTACGTAGCCTTGATGCAGCGCAGCGTAATCAAGGTTTATTTATTTCAATCTTTAAATTATTATTGACTCGTCCAACCAGCAAAGAAGTCAAAATGGTAAATTATCGCAGAAGTACTGCTCCTGGAGGCGTATTTTTCTTTACTGTAACCTTGCAAGATAGGAAATCAAATTTACTAGTTGAGAATATTCATTTACTTAGAGAAGCAATTGGTAAAGTGAGAACAGAGCAGTTCTTTCAAATAAAAGCTTATGTCATTTTACCTGAACATCTTCACATGATTTGGCAACTACCCATAGGCGATTCAGATTACTCACAAAGGTGGAAAAAGATCAAAACTCTGTTTGCAAAATCCCTACATAAATCAGGCTTACCACTAATTAAAACAAAACATAATGAATTTTGCCTGTGGCAGCGCCGTTTTTGGGAACATACAATCAAAGATGAAGCAGATTTTATAAATCATGTTAATTATATCCATTATAATCCTATTAAACATGGTTTAGTTAAATCACTACACCACTGGCCTTATTCTTCGTTTCATCATTACGTAAAGAAAGGGATTATTTCTAAAAATTGGGGTGATTTGATATTTGAGCCTAGTACTAATCTTGGCTTTGGCGAGTAGAAACCTTGATTACGCTGCGCTGCATCAAGGCTACGCTGGCTGAAGAGTCGATTCAAACGCAAGAAAATGAAGCAAAACAAGCTATGGATAATGAAGGTGGAAATCAAAATAATAGAATTAAATAAACTTGTCATAGAAAAAGGAATTCTGTAAATTAATTCAATGTATTAGGAATTTTACGCACTTCACGCGCAATATCTCTTATTGACTCTGAAAGCCGTAAAAAATTAAATTTTCTTCAAGCATTACGCCTAGACTTATTGCATCATAAATGAAAAGGATAATTGAGTGCCATTAAATCCACAATTACCTAAGGAGTCTATACATTGGTTATCTAAACCCTTAGATCGATTTATTCGTATTGAAACAAGCACAGCTAGTTTATTATTACTATCGGCTTTTATATCAATAATATTGGCAAACTCGCCTTGGTCAAAATTTTTTTTATCTATTTGGGATATCTCCTTAGGCTTTCACGTGGGAAATATTGAATTTTCTCGTTCAATTCATAGCTGGATAAATGATGGATTAATGACTTTATTTTTCTTTTTTGTGTCTTTAGAGTTAAAGCGAGAATTGGTCTTTGGCGAGTTGCGTGAGCCTAAAATAGCGGCTCTTCCTATTATTGCGGCCTTGGGTGGGATGATTGTACCTGCTTTATTTTACCTCTTACTTCAAGCAGGCGAGTCTGGGCAGAATGGGTGGGGTATTGTTATGGCAACAGATACTGCCTTTGTGATTGGATGCTTGGCTTTATTTGGTAAACATATTCCTCAAAGCCTTCGGATATTCATGTTGTCATTAGCCATTATTGATGATATTGGCGCAATCTTAGTTGTAGCTATTGGTTATAATAATGGAATTACTTGGCCAGCTCTTGCTACATCATTAATAGGGTTTATTCTCGTGTACATCATGAGAAAATTAGGAATTCGCAGTATAGTTATATTTTTTTTTATTGGAGCTCTAATATGGGTTTCAATAGATGCATCAGGTATTCATCCCACTATTACTGGCGTTATTCTTGGATTAATGACTCCTACTGGAGCCTGGATAAGTGATAAACGGTTACATAAAATTTTAGAGCATGTGGTTTCTTATCCACCAGGAGAGCATTGGAGTGGAGATACAGATGATCGCAAGGCATTACACATGGCTGAAGTAGCGGCTCGTGAAACCCTTTCTCCAGTTGAGCGACTTGAAATTCTCTTGCACCCCTGGATTGGGTATCTAATTTTGCCCCTATTTGCGCTAGCTAATGCAGGAGTAGTAATATCTTTTTCCGATTTTACTAATAAAGTTACCCTTGCTGTATTTTTGGGATTTATCCTGGGAAAACCTATAGGGGTCTTTAGTTTTAGTTTTATTGCTGAATTGCTTGGGTTAGCAAAGAGACCTAGCGACCTTAATTGGGTATTGTTAGCTTGTAGTAGTGTATTAACTGGTATTGGATTTACAATGGCTATCTTCATCGCGAATTTAGCATTCAATAACAATCTTATTAATTCAGCTCGATTAGGTATACTATTAGCGAGTATTTTTTGTGCCTTAACGGGTATTTTTATGCTTTTAATATATAAATTGTTTTTCTCGTCTAACTTAAACTCTAGTGCATCTGAATGATTTTCCTAATAGTTTTACTAACTTCCATATTAAGATTAAAGTAATATCGCATAGCATTGCAATTCTGGATTTGGCATAAATCATGACTTAATTCGTCAAAATTCTATCCTTATTTTTATAAGTATCTTGCTCTATAACTATCTCTCTCATTAAAATACCTGCAGCTACTATGATTGTCTAGTGGAAAGTATGGATATTATGTGCAGTAATTTCTGATTAAGTCCTTGTAAAAACTTAAATCTAAACGTACTGCACATAAGTACTAACTAACCACAATACACTTTATGTTTTTCAGCATATAAAAGTTACCTTGGCTAGAGCTTTTAAAAAATTTTGAGTATCAAATAGGTATATTTAGGTACAACCAGAACACCCCCATTGCTTTTCTTTTTTTGCTTGTTAGAATGAAATTGACACAGCTGATAAGCCAGTGAAATTCTGGTGAAACTAGGTTTCCTAGTCTTGTGATAATGCCATCTTCTTCCCTAATTTATGGCAGAACGTTTAGTCGGGAATATAGTTAAATGCTGCGTTTGTAGGATTTAACTCATGGATTAAGTTTAAGTACTTACACTCTAGGAAGGCTTACGCCTAATTTCATTAATAACTTGGCAAAATCAACCGATGAATCGGTGAGGTTTTTCATTGCATAACCAAAAGGGATTGACTCTTTCCCTTTTGGGAAACCAATTCCTTTGTATCAAAGGAGCGATACCATGCAACCTGCAAATTCTGTTGAACGAGAGATTGAGCATTTACTGGCTGAATTAATTTATTGTTAGAATACCCTGCGCCAATTTCGTGAGCAGTGGTCTTTAGCAGAAATTAAACAGCTTGACCTCATTCTCTCTGACTTCAAACAATCTGTGCCTGCTTACCATTGATTGAATCACTGTCTATCCGCACTACAGAAAAACAACTGTCTGCTGCGGAAGTTTTCCTGTTGTGCTTTTTATTAAAAAATAGGAGAACATAATGACTGCTTTTTTAAATCGCATTCAACTCATTGGTCATTTAGGTACAGAGCCTAAAGTCATCACTAGTAAAAGTGGACAAACATTTGTAACCGCGACTCTTGCCACGAATGAATCATTCAAAATTAAAGAGGAATGGCATACTCGCGCTGAATGGCACCAGCTTGTCTTTTTTGGCATTTTAACTAAAGTTATTGAGTATTTACAGAAAGGAAGTTTGGTCTTTATCGAAGGCAAACTTCGCTCTAATCCCTGGACTGATGAAGACGGTAATAACCGCCACTCCATTAGTATTGTGGTGAGTAATATTCAGTTGTTAGGGCAAGCCAAAGCTAGTCAAAAGACAACTGCCTTAGCTGAGCAACACATGTTAGCAATGCGCGAAATATTACAAGAAAACGCATCTACAACAAATGTCCCCTTTTAACCTTCTAAGTCATGAGCAAGCTATCTACTTAGTTTGCTCAGGCATCTTTTATTTAAGGAGAAAATAATGCTTACCCCAAGCATTTATGTGGCATGCCTGGCTTCTTATAACCATGGCATTTTACATGGCACTTGGATTAACGCTAATCAAGGTACAGACGAGATAAGTGAAGAAATCCAAACAATGTTAGCTCAAAGCATGACAGAGGACGTTGGCGACTATACGATTCATGATTATGAAGGTTTTGGCAACATCAATCTCAGTGAGTATGAAGACTTAGAAACCATCACTCAATGTGCTGACTTTATAGCTACTTATGGTGAGTTAGGACAAGCACTCATTGCAGATGTTGGTTTTAAAGAAGCTCAAACCATGATGACTGATGATTATGTAGGTTGTTACGATTCTGAAATTGATTTTGCCTGGCATATTTTGGAAGAATGCTATAGCCATGCAATACCGGATAATTAATTAGTTATTTCGATTGCGAAGCGTTTGCTCGTGATTTGTTTCTTAGTGATTATTGTTCGGTTGAAGCGAATGGTGAGATACATATTTTTTCAAGGTATTAAGCCCCTGTTTAAGGGGTTTAATTTAATATACAACTAACACTATTTCTTAATTTTTAAGGTAAAAATTCTAATGAACTTACTTAGGTTTTAAATTACCTCTAAAAGAGTTTTAATACCGTTAGATACTCACCATAAAATTAATCACCTTAATTCATTTATTGTAAAGATATTTTTTCCAGCTATCTTTATCTAAAATATTAGAGCATAAATCTGTTATCAGATCAGCTGATTTCTCTATTAATTGATCAGCACTTCCACCTAAAATTTTTGAGCTTGATGTTTTTAAAATAGACTTTAATACTCCTTAAGTGAATTATCAGGCGCGCCAGCTTTGGTTAATGCTTGTTTTATTCTATCTTTTTCTTTATCAGGGATATATTCAGAAATTAATGATGCAACAGCATCTAGGTTTATTCTTACAATTGATTGACTGAAAGAGCCATCAGAAATATGGTCTAAATTCTTTAATTTTTCTCTAAGAAAAGCTTGTAATAAATTACTTTCTATTTCTAATACGAAGTAATCACCATCTTTTGCAAATGTTGCCTTTGACAAAGCCGCTTTAATTTTTTGATCAGGATCTATATCTTTGAATTTTCTTACTTCGTAATCATAAAGTAGTCGTGATGCCCTTGCTTTCGTTATACCAAGCTCAGTCATTAAACCAAATGTTGAAGAGGACTATTAATAGTCCTTGATATCATTCATAAATTCGAAAATTATAAATTCTAGTTCTTTTTTAGTGACAATGCCGAAAGCCGGCTTAGTAACATTTTCTACAAATTTTTCTACTGAGCTTTTTAAAACTTCTGTATCTACAGAAATTATGTTTTCTGAATTCATCTCTATCGCTCCATGCAAAAGCTAAGACTATTTATAGAGAAGTTTAATAATTTATTTATTTTTAATAAAAGACTAATAAAAATTTTAAGTTAGGTACTGTGGAATTGCTAATACGTATAAAATATAGCTTATATAATAATGAAAGACCCAGATTCTAGAAATTCTGTTAAGTGTACCCGAATGATTATGAAAATTTAACTACCAGTATAAAAACCTTATAAACTCTATGCCGTTGAGCGGAATCGAACCGCTGGCCTATTGATTACGAGTTACAAAATTGGGCATTTTAAGCACTTCGACATTCTTTTAATTTCTTTTAAAAACCTTTTATTTACAACAAGTAATCATTATAATAAGTTATAAGTTCTTTTAACAAATTTTAACCAATTCTTCGACACATATTCGACACGCCTTCGACACGTATTCGACACGCTTAGGAAAATTTAAATGAAAATTACTAAATCAGTTGTAGATAAATTGCCCATCCCTTTAAGTACCCAAAATGGTAAATCCGCACAAAAGCGTTATTACGATGACAATATGAAAGGGTTTGGTGTGCGAGTGACTTCAGGCGGCACCAAAGCGTTTTTTGTTGAAAAAATTATTAAGAATAAACTGAGTCGGATTACGTTAGGACGTTATCCAGAATTAACTGTCGAAATGGCCCGTAAAGAAGCCCAAAAGCTGCTTGGTCAAATTGCAATGGGCTTTGACCCTGTAGCGCAGAAGAAAACCTCCAAAATGCGAGAAATCACCTTACAGGAAGTATTTAATGATTACCTCCAAGCACGAAAATCCTTAAAGCAAAGCACCCTTATCAACTACAAACAGATCCTAACCAAAGGCTTCTCAAGCTGGATGAATAAACCCCTGATTTCGATTACTAAAGACAAGATTGCTAAACACCATCAAAAATTAGGCGAAGCTCATGGTGAGGCTTATGCCAATTTATCCATGCGCGTTTTACGTGCCCTATTTAATTTTGCGAGTGGACAATATGAAGACGCTGAAGGTAAATCACTTATTCCCGAAAACCCGGTTAGACGTTTATCACAAACTCGCGCTTGGTATCGCATTGAACGCCGCCAAACCCTTATCAAGTCACACGAACTATCGCCATGGTATAATGCTCTTGAGCAATTACCAAATAAGACGCTCCGTGATTACCTACTATTAATTTTATTCACCGGCTTACGTCGCCAAGAAGCAGCAACATTGCAATGGAATCAAATTGATTTAAAGGCAAAGACATTAATCATCCACGACACTAAAAATCGCGACAACCACACCCTACCCCTTTCTGACTTTCTCCATAACTTACTGCAAGCGCGATACGACAGTCGCATAAACAATTACGTCTTTCCAGGCGCGGGAACCGCGGGCCACATTATTGAGCCGCGCAGACAAATGACTAAAGTCACTGAACTAACAGGCATTCAATTTACAGTGCATGATTTAAGAAGAACGTTTATTACCATTGCAGAAAGTTTAGATATTCCAGCTTATGCGCTTAAACGCTTGCTGAATCACAAAATGACGAGTGATGTTACTGCAGGTTATATTATTGCGGATGTGGAGCGGTTGAGAAAACCGATGCAATTGATTACGGATTATATTTTAAAGTGTATGGGAGTCGTTAAATCGGCTGACGTGATTGCAATCCAACAAATTGGCAGACAGTGTCTTCCAAATTAAGTTGATTTTATTATTGTGTACTGTTATGCGTGGAAAATAAAAAAGCTCGTAGATGGAAAAGACCTTTAACAAATAAAATGGAACGCACTGCGTACCAAATACATTTAAGCCCATCTTGTCTAATTTTAATAGGAAATAAGTATATTTTTTCGCCACAAACAAAGTTTGTATATTGCGCCCTTAGAAAATTCTTTCCTTCGGGATTTTGTAAGTCTATTAAATAGAAATAACCACAATTACCAAAATTGCTAGCTATTATAATTTTTAGGTATAATTATAAGACTACTTCCCCTAGGACTTTTCTCCTAGGGCGCAGAGCCTCTCCGGAGGCTCTTGTTTTTTCTATTGTTCTGCCGAAAAGAATTATAAAAATTTGCAATGATAATCTGATACCTACCTATTCTTTGAATGATTAAAAGAGATAAAGAATATAAAATAATAGTTTAAGGCATCATCTCTACTTGTATTTAATAGGTTCAAAAATGAAGAAATCTGTATTAATTTACACGGATAAAGATAATAGTATTCATACCGAAGTGCAGTTAGAGGGTGAGACGGTTTGGCTTAGCCAAGCTCAAATGGTCGAATTATTTAAGAAAACGAAACAAAATATAAGTTTACATATAAACAATATTTTTAAAGAGGGAGAACTGGATGCAAATTCAGTTGTCAAGGAATCCTTGACAACTGCCGCAGACGGAAAAACCTATAAAACACAACTTTACAACTTAGATGTTATTATTTCTGTTGGTTATCGCGTTAAATCAAAACAAGGAACTCAATTTCGTATTTGGGCAAATAATGTTTTAAAAGAATATTTAGTACGTGGTTATGCCCTTGATCGCAGTCGCCTGCAAAAGCAAGAGCAACAATTGTTAGAATTGAAAAATACCTTAAATCTTTTTCAACAAGCTCAATTAACTGCATTGAATGAAATAGAGGCTAATGGCCTTTTATCTATTTTAACGAATTACGCCCATACCTTCATTTTATTAAACCAATACGACACAGGTAACTTTCCCGCAGGAAAACTGAATACTAATATTACTTGCGAAATAAATTATGCCTCAGCTATTAAGGCCATAGAGGATTTAAAACAAAGATTAATTAACGCAAATGAGGCAACTCCTTTATTTGGTAGGCCTAAAGATGAAAGCTTCAAAGGGATTCTTGGAAATATTGTACAAAGCTTTGGAGGTGAGTATTTGTACCCTAGCATTGAAGAACAAGCAGCTCATTTGTTGTATTTCATTATCAAAAATCATCCTTTCGCTGATGGTAATAAACGTATTGGGGCCTTTATGTTTATCTGGTTTTTACAACTAAATAAACATCATTTAAAACGTAGCGGTGAAGTTAAGATTAATGATAATGCGTTAGTCGCTATAGCCCTTCTCGTAGCACAAAGTGATCCTGCTCAAAAAGATGTCATGATTCAACTCATTATTAATTTAATCCGAGATAATGAAACTAATAGTTAATTGCGAATATTAAAACAAAAATGGAACACAGCGTGTACCAAATTAACAACTCCTATTTATTAGTATCCTATGTCTAAAAACTGAGCTTGATCGACTAAATTTTGCAATGATTCCTTACTTTCCTGTAAGGCATCGTCTTTAAATTTCTTTAAATCACTAGCGAGAATTAGTCTGTGCTCTACTTTATTAAATGAAATCTTCCCTTCCTCTAAAAGCTTTTTAATGTAAGAAAGCGAAACATTTAAAATTTCTGCAGCTTCCTGGATTGTTAAATAGTAACTTTTAGAAGTTGGAAAATTATTTTCTTTCATTTTAATTGATCCAAGGTTACTAATTTAATTTTAGCTCAAGCAAGTTATTAACATAAAATTAGGATTATTTAAATCTTTAATACTCCTAAATACAAAATTGATAATTTATTTATAAGTTTAAATTTAATTTATAAAAGTTTTATCTCATGCATAGTGGAAAGAAGAAATGCTAAAGTTTTTTATTTAGATAACGATAGAGATGATTATTTTCTTATACTTATAAAATGTCCCAAGATATTTTAATAGCTTATGAAAAAGACATTAATAAAAAATATAGAGATAAAGATTTTTATGAAAAAATTCCTATTTTTAGCTCTTGGAAGAGCTATGTTCTTGAAGAAATTTATCCAGAATGCGTAATCCCTGTTAATCGAGTAGAGGATATTAATAATCTAATTAATTCTCTCAAAATAGAAAAAAATCTTATATTCAGAGGTCATGAAAATCCTACATGGAAATTATGCCCAACTCTGCACCGAAAATATATAGGAGGTTTTCCCAGAAAAATTGAACTAGATAAATACCTAGCTCAATTTCAAACAGCTTTAATAAATGAAGCAGGAAAAAGCAAAGATAATAAATTACATATAAATGCTGAATATGAATTAACTATTAAGGAAATCCATGAGTTAGAAGAACAATCACTATGGGAAATTGGACAACATTATGGACTAAATACAGAATATTTAGACTGGACACAAAACATTAATAATGCACTTTACTTTTGTTTTGAGCCTGAACAATGGGATAAAGCCTTTCCGTATCGAGCATTATATGTTCTAAACAAAAATTTGCCTGATAAAGCTTTAAATCAAATAAATATAATCTTTCCTGTAAATGCTAATAATCTAAGAATGAAAAACCAAGAAGGTATATTTACCAAAATAACTATAGAGCAAACGTTTGAAAAAATAATTTCAGATAACCTTAAAATTTTTACCAAGTATTTCAGAAAAATTTATATATCATGTAATAAACGAAAATCCTTCATAGATAAATTACACGCTCAAAATATAAACTATCAAAAATTATTTACGGGATTAGAAGGCAGTGTCCGTCACTGTAACTCTCTTATATCTACTAGAGCATTTGGAGGAGGGATATTATTTACAATAAGCCAAGAAGTTATACCATCTAAGAAAAATTTATTTGTTAAATTAAAAAATTTACTATTAAACTGCTTAATCAAATTCAAATAAACGTCCAGAACGCGTAGTGTATAAGTCATTATAAAAATTATACATTTTTAGAAGAATAATTATAAAATCGAAAATTTTTTATTTATAAGTTCTGCGTCACTGCAATTTTCTGCAGTGACGCAGAAATTTTTCCATTAACTACCCAATTGCTACCTGCCCTAGAAAGCCTTCTGTACTAACGCACCAAATAAGATAGGACAAAAATCCCTGTGAAACCCCTTGTTTCAAGATCTGCACTTTGCTACTTTTCTAAATGAAGTATGACTGATGAGCCGGTGGAAATCCGGCGAAACGTTTAGGCGTCTTATACTAAAACCATGCTTATTCCCTAATTTCATGGTTAGACGTTTAGTCGGGAAACCTTTAAGGAACTCTGTCGTTCGATAGAGCTAAATCATTGTTCAATATGAAATGGATGGCGGATAAAACTCTTTCGTTTTATCTAATCTACTCAACTACATTAATAGGAGAAAAACCACCAAAAAACTTAGTTATGGCCATATCGTTTGCCTCATAACGATTGCTTTGCCCCCTACTTCGAGCTTTACGGCTTTGCCGAGTTTCACTAGCGAGTGAGCTGCTCGACCAACACTAAACAGCACTCAGGGCAAACATTTATTTAAAATACTTTCGCAGGTGAACTATGCGTACACAATCATTGAGACAATTCGCTAATCAACAAATAAAATTTGACAGGCAAGGTAAGTACCTTTATCGCAAGCATCGTGCTTATGTTATTCATAAAATGATTGATGATTTATTTGCTATTCGGCAAGTACCACCTACCTGGCAAGCCCTAAACACGCAACATATTACCGAACTAGTTTCTTATTGGAAAAAGCGCAAGATTAATCCCGTGACAATCATGCGCTATATGACCATCATTCGCCGTTTCTTGGCTCTATGTGAGTGTCCTGTTGGCAATATTGATAACAAATCGCTTAACTTAATACGTCCTATTAAACGCAAAAAGCGTAAGTTACATGTTAAAGCAGATATTTGGAAATCAATCACTGATCCATACGCTCGAATCATTATGGCATTGCAAACTGAGTTTGGGTTAACCTTTCGAGAAGCCATTACAATAAAACCGCACATCCAGGTTCAAGATGATCATTTTTGGATTACCAGAGATATTGCGTTTAACTCGAGCGACCGTCATATCCCTTATCGAACAACAAATCAACGCTTACTTGTAAACTTTTTTAATCAGTTAACTGGTAGACGAGATAGCCTCATAAAAATAATACCCTATGAAGAAATCCGCTTAAGATGGCGCAGCGCTCTAGCCAAACATCGCCTATCGAGCGCTAAAAGCTGGCGCCATTTGTATGCGCAACAAATGTATGCAAGCTTGCTGGCGGAGCATGGTAACTATAAAACTTGCTTATTGATACAATATGAAATGGGAATAAAATCGCGTAATACGTTATGGTTATATCTTAAGGATGTAAAATCGGCTGGGACAACTGGGACACTTGGGACAGCGCATTAGTACTGGATTCACGCTGTCCCATATTGTCCCATCAGTTAAAATTTATGGGACAATCTTTTATTTAATAATTTACTCACCACCCCAGATTTTATCAGTGAATTTATAGACTCTGGGCGTTCCCACTCCTCTAATCCTTGGTTTATGGGTAGGCAGTCCATCGGCTGCAGGTCTTAACCAGCCTTCATTCATCAATACTCGAACAACTATTCTAGGCTCAAAGCCAAGGCACAACTCTTTTTTAAAGACTTCCGTTAAAACCATATAAACCCGATAGCCTTCATCGTCAGTTGAATAAAAGCCAGCACGATTTAAAACGCGTTCATTATTAGGCGTTCTTACATTATCAAAGCGGCTGGCGCCATGTGATTCAAAAAAGGCCCGTACTTGAGCGAGTATTGCTCTATCTTCCCGATTCCCTTCGCTGCCAAACGCGTCTAACCAAACGTTAAAGCATTTTTGCGCTGCAGAAAATGATTCGCCTTTTTCCCAACCTGTTAATCCATAATGACTAGCCAATTCACCGGCAATGGCCACTAAAGCAAAACGTCGTGCTACGCGTATAATCTGACCAGTCGCATTTGCTATAGCAAGCTTGTTTATAAATTCCTGTATTAAACCATTTATCTTACTGGCAATAGCCTGGCGATTAGCGACTACTTTTTTTAACCATTCCAGGCCAACTGCGCCGTAATACTTGCCGGAATATTCCTTTAAGGATAGCGCCATTGTAGCGGGGCTTAGTTGATTATGAATATTTTCAAAAATACCCATATGAAAACCAGCATCTGCTTCAATATCAGCTAACCGAATTTCCTGCCCAACGTTAGTTCGCTGTCCGATTCTCGCCATTAAAGACATGAGAGATTCTTCACCAGCTGAGAGAAAAAACAGTGACCAACGAGACGCGGGCTTTGCTATTCCCTGCCGAGTGGCTCTTGTTTTTCCTTGACCATTAGCCAGTAAATAAGCCGCCTCCCCTGCTTCTTTGGGATCCATTTGGCTTAATTCGTCCAAAATTAACAACCCATCATTATGAAGTGCAGCTAATCCTTCAAGGCCATTCGCAGTGCTGCGCTATAAACGGCAATAAGCCTGTGGATTGCCCCAAACTGAAGCGGCGACTTTTAAAGCAGTACTCTTACCACATGAAGAAGCACCTCGAAAATGAAACCCACCCGAATCTTCACCGGCAATGGTTGTTAATGTTGGTGCGAAGGCCGCTGAAATAGCAAAAACCAGGCGTGAGTTTCCAGCAGAGAGCGCACCAATAGTGTCTCGCCAATCCTCAACGCTACCTGATACAGACAAGGCAGATTCAATGGCATTGGTATTTTGAAAAACAATTCTTTCTGACGAATTACCTATTGCTTGCGATGCCGTGATAAAGGTTTCACCATGCCAACCCAATTTATCAACGCAACGTGCCCTCGCCTCCACCGGAAACACTTGTAGATAGGTAGCTAGCAAATCCCGAGCAATTTTATTTGGTGAGATAGATAAGCCAAGATTAGCTAACTCTCGTCTCACTTCAGAGGAATCCCCTTGCAGTAGTGATAACGGCATTGCCCATTGATGGATAATGCCATCGTCATCTTGCCACTCTAATAAACGCCCCCACTCACCACTTTTAGCATCACGAGTTTTAGCGATGACATAGAGCGGTGAACAAATCCAGCGTGGTGCCATTGGGTTACCATCTTTATCATTGCCAAGAAAAGAGATACCCTTTTCCGTTAACTTAAAGTGACCACCAGCGTACTCACAAATGACAGAGGAGCTACCCGCTTTATTTTTGATATTAATAATTTGATTTTGACTCATGACTCTTTCTCCAACAGCGTTCATGAAAGGCACAATTTCCGTAGACATCATCCCCTTCTTGAACAGAAATCTATTTTTATTGATTTTATCCGTTAACCAGCGCTAGGCTTCGCCCTTCATCGCTAGTTGAACAATAGACTCGTTGCTGCTCTAGAAATGCCAAAACATCACTTTTGCGATATAAAACCTTGCGGCCAATTTTAAGATAGGGAATGCCAGTGCCTGCCCAACGATTGCGTTCTAAAAGTTGAGTAGAGCAACTTAAAACAGCAGCTAAGGTTTGTTGATTAAATAAAGAAGAATGTGGTGCAGATTCAAATTCGTTTAAAAGTTGTAAACGAGAAAGTTTAGTATTAGACATGGATAACCTCGTCAAATGATGATCAATCAGCTTAATGCCGTCCACCAGCGTCCATGCTGTTTGAAAACCAGTTGACTCTTTATCTGCTTAAATGCGGTAAAAGAGACTGGGGATTCTTTGATATTATCCTAAAAGCTTAATTATTAACGTTAATTAAGGCTTTCTCAAAGTCCGTAGAGATTATTACTTTAGAGGATAATAAGAGTCAAGCACTTTAAAATTGGTGATCTTAAATGTGCTTATTTGATACTGTTTGATAGTGAAAATTTTTTCTTAAGGTGAATTGTCCCATTTGTCCCAGCCGATATTTTTTAAAATGGGACAGTGTTTACCTGTGTTTATATGAGTGTCCCGCTTGTCCCAAATGTCCCAGTGTTTTTTATGAATATTATGAAATTGCCTAAGTTCACTAAAGCTCATCAACTGTTAGAACCTACATTTAATAGCGTTTTCATTGTATGGCAGTATAGGCATCGATCAGACCAAAGAAATTATTTAATAATTGCAGGAAGAGCTTGAAACATTTCTATTAGTTATTACATAAATATTATAATTAGTTACAAAACTGAATGACATATCGTGCACAAAATGAAAATACATACGAAAATTCAAAAATGGGGTAATAGCTTAGCTTTACGTATCAGTGGTCCAATGCGTGAAATACCTCAATTTAAAGAAGGAACTGAAGTTGACGTAGAAATTACTGAAAAGGGCTTCACTGTCGTTAAAGCAAAAAAGAGAAATCACTTTCCATTTAAAGAAGTTGATCTGATTAAGGGATTATCTGCAGAAACAGGCCATGCAGATTTGCTTGCTTCGTTTAAATTAAATGAGAACGAATAATAGAAGGACATAGTCATCTTTAGTAAGATTGTTCGCTGTTCGCGAACAGCGAACAAATAGTGAAAGAATGCTTTTCGCCATGTATTGTCCTAGTTGTATTAATGAGTATTTTAAAAAATGGGACAGGTTTTAGCCTGTTTTTATGCGAATGCTCCGCTTGTCCCAAATGTCCCAGTTGATTTTAATAGGCTTAAAAGATACTGGTAGCCTTTTTATGTTTTTTACCCGATTATTTATTGTCTAATGAATTATCGTTCATTTTTGTTGAATATAATGTAATTATGAACAAACTAACTTGCTTAAGCAGGCAATCAAAGTTTTGAGAAATGATAGGTAATTATGTTGGACCGAGAACCAACCTATGCACCCTAATTTGTGCTGGTAGGATTCTTCAGAATTCGGGCTGATGCGACATATTAATTTATTTTAAGATAGTATCTACGCTTGCTATAATTTCGCCTTTTATTGACAATGATATATATTAATTTTCGCAAATAAATAAACAATATCGAGGCTCATGCCAGAACGATCCATATAACATTTGGATCTCGTCAGTTGGATAAATCTCTACTAGCTTTTTTAGAATAAGTTTATTTTTACTAAGGGTATTTATATAAAAGGACAAAGGCCTATGATGGTAAGGGACATTTGTTATTAAATTTTCCTTATCTTTACTAATAGAAAATGAGATCTCTTGGCTAATCTCATTCATATAGTTGTATGTATTATCATCTAATATTTTTTTATAACTATTATAAAAGCAGGGATGAGGTATTGAGAATATAAAAGTAGAATTCGGATATAAATGCATTGAAATATTCTTAAAGAATTCATCAATATTATCTATCACATGGGCTACCATATGTGAAAAAATTACTTCAAATTTTTTACTAGAATCCAGATCCTCTATTTGAGATCTTAACAAGGAGACACCACTATCTAGCAGAACCTGATTTGCTACTTTATACATCCCATCAGAGGGTTCTAACGCTACAATTTCAAAATCAAATTTAGATAGTTCTTTTGATATATGTCCCGTTCCAGCTCCTATCTCTAATACTTTATGAGGCTTCGCCTCTTTAATTAACTTCACAAATATTGGCATGAAAATGCAGCTAAAAGTGATATCAAGCCCAGACTCAATCTGTCTTTTTCTTAAGTTTGCTGCGTTATTCCATCTTCTAGGCATTTCTGTTTCTCCTTGGCAAATTTAATAATATCCTTAGCCATGCCAATCATTTGTGGCCCATTAGTATTGTCAAAGACAGTAATCTCATGTTCTGGATGAATACCCTTTGCAATAGCTAGTTTTTCACATCCACTTCTATTTGTATTTATTAAAGTAAAACGTGATGTTGAGAAATATTTATTAGTAAGGAAATCTACTTTTGGTAGTTTATTTCTAATCTCATCCTGTAACTTTTGATTAGTTATAATTTCTATTTTAATTCCCTCATGAGTTTTATCATTGATTAATTTAATTAAATCCTCATTTTCTGTTAGCCAGGAAGCTCGATTACTTAAAATGGTTGCGCTAGTTCCTGAAGAAATAAATTGTTTCATAAAAGCAATTGTCTCTTCTTTATTCTTATTGGTATGGGTTTCAGGAATGTATTTTAATCCTTTTTTGAAAAAGGTGATTACAACTGCAGATATTTCGAGGATAGAAGCTCCCAACAAAACATTAAGATAAGGCAAATCCTGTAAATCTCTATTTAACCATAAATATGTAACTCCACATAAAGCTAAAATAGCAGTAGCAAAGGTTATTATTAGAAAAGTAATCAATACATATTTTATTAAATTTTGCATCCTGCGAAACCTTAACTTAATAGTAATATTGAAGTTATAATATTAGGATAAAAGTCTAATTTATTTGAATATTTCTACGTCTTAATCGTAACATTTCACTTAATTGTTTAGGTCTTCCTTCTAAATAACTGTCAAGCACTTCTAAAAGATCTGTATCCATTAAAGGTAATATTAAACCACGATCATCCTTATAGGTATCAGAACAACGTTTGCAAAACAAAGATAAATTATCTATTTCTCTACATACTAAGATACCAACTTTACCTCTATTGGGAGAAAATCTACCTGAAAGTTGATCTAGCTCAGGATTTTTAGGATCCCCTTTATAATTCTTACACTCTATAAAAAGAAACTGACAAGATAGGCTTTTACTCAGCTCAAAAAATAATCCATTTCGGGCCGCATTATCAAAAGTGATATCTATTCTCTTCCTACCATTATGTATTTCATGTTCTTTTTGTGGGCAAATAAGTTCTGGATAGAACAATAACTCTAATATTCCAATTATACAGTCATGGAACTGCGTAGCACCCTTATGCCCCAGAGGAATAGCAATTAGTTTATCTTTAAGAAATGCAGCAATTTCGGTTATCTCTACTTTAGAAAAATCTTTATTTTCGAGTGAAACACTCGGCTTTTTCATTGCATTTTTAAAATCTTGAAAAATCTGCGGGTGTTTTTCTACAAAGGCATTTAAATCATATTTCGTTCCAGGTAATTCGTTTTCAATTAAGCTCTTTTTAGTAACATAGCGTTCAATACTTCCATCCTTTCTTTTTCTCATTTGAACTAATGCTGTATTAAGGCGAAGATGTTCTTGTTGTAAAAAATGTAGTGCAAAGTATCTATGAAATCTCTGATGAGTGTATTCTTTAATGTAACTTACAACACCTTTAGGAACTAACAAGTAGCGTTTACTATCGATTACAAGCATTTCTGTATAAATATTATTCCAACTATTAGCTGATTTATTCCAAAACGGCCCACTTTGAATAGACGAGGTTAAAGGAATGTTCCATAATTGGCATTGTTCTTGTGTATAATTTATTAAGTGCATTCTAATAATATTTGTTGTCATATCAGAAAGCTTATCTTTATTAAAATTATCTACAAAAATTATAAAATCTTCTAAATCGCCTACTAAACCTGACTTCATAGCTTTGCTCTGAAGAATATTTTCAAAAATTTTATTTGTATCTTTAGGACCTACCCCATGACCTTGTGGTTTTCTTTTAGACAAACCTAAGCACGTCTCATTCGGTTCATAGAGATTTTGAAACAACTGTTTCGCATGGTCCAGTTGATGAGAGATAAGTAAATTTAACAAGTGCTGAAAAAAGCTTCTTATAGTCCTTGTAGCCTCTTGAGACCATCGATCATTTTTATTAGCCAGAAAATGAGGATCTAAGAACAAGCTAATATCGGTCTCAAGCTCAATATCTATAAAATCTAGCTCAGCTTGAGATTTATTAAGGTTAAACACTTGACTTATTCGCAATTTATTTTCCTTAAAAAATTGCACAATCACCTATTTCTCAAACAAGGCCCTAAGTTTTAATTTTTACAGTCCTTTAGTTAAAAGATAGCACTAAAGCTTAGAAATTCTAAAATATAAGTGAGCGAATTTCTGAGCCAAACTTCGACACATATTCGACACGCAAAACGAAAATGAAAATTGAAATACGTAAGTTATTGATTTTACTATGCCGTTGAGCGGAATCGAACCGCTGGCCTATTGATTACGAGACTATTTTCTATCAATATCAAATATTATCAAAAAATATCAAATAACCGGACAATTCCTTATTTAATAAGGATTTTATCCATTCTATAGATTTCATTTTAGTTCATCTGATATCATAAATAAACATAATTGCCGGTACCAAAATTGGTACCAAAAGTATTAGGGATGATTATGAAATTTATCGATAGCTTTATTAAAAATCTCAAGCCTGAGAGTAACTGGTATGAAAAAATAGAATCGAGCGGCCTTGGAATCCGAGTTATGCCAGGCGGTAGTAAGTCTTGGATTTATCGCTTTACTTTAAATGGTAAGCGCCAAAAAATGACTTTAGGTAAGTACCCTGCTCTTAGCCTTAAACAAGCTAGAGAACTTCTGTTTACTGTGCAAGGATTAAAAGAACAAGGAATTAATCCTATTGAACATAGTAGGCTAGAAAAGTTAAAAGATGCTTATAATGTAGAGAAATTAATTAATGATTGGTATAACCACTACGTAGTCAAAAACCGCAAAAAACCTCTACAAATAAAACAACAAATTGAAGCTGACATTATTCCTTTATTCGGACATTTTAGTTTAAATAAATTGCAGCCCTTGGATATATCTAATGCATTAGACATTATTGTTAAACGCGGTGCTCCCATTCAAGCAAACCGAGTTTTAAGTACATTAAAGCAAGTCTTCAATTACGCAGTAAGTAGAGGAAGCATGCAAACAAACCCGGCTTCTAATATTCGTGCTCGCGATATTGGCGGGTTAGAAAAGCATCGTGAACGTTATTTAAACCTAGATGAAATTAAAAAAATTTGGCATTTTTTAGATAGCTCACAATGCCAGATGTCAATTCAAACTAGAAGCGCCATAAAAATAATTATTCTTACAGGAGTCAGAACAGCTGAAATACGCTTAGCTCAGTGGAGCCAAATTGATTTCGCCAATTCCCTTTGGATAGTGCCCCCTGAGCATAATAAAGGTGGAATCACAGTTAAAATTCATTTAACTGACCTAACAAAATCTATTTTTAATGAGCTTAGAGAAATTAGTGATTCTCCTTTTGTACTTTCAGGCTTAATTGAAGGTAAGCCGCTCGATGAAAATGCGCTACCTAGAGCAATTAGGCGGATTCAGGCAAAAATAGGTATTCCAGAATGGACTGCTCATGATTTAAGGCGAACGTTTGCAACTCAGCTCGGTGAAACCTTGCTGGTAGATCCTGTCGTGATTGAAAAATGTCTTGGCCACAAAATGCCTAAGATTATGGCAACTTATAATAAAAATGAAATGTTACCACAAAGAAGAGAAGCACTTGAAAAATGGGCAACATGCATCAAAACATATCTTACATGTCAGACCCCTTTGCCAAAAGAAGAGGAATTATGTATCATTTAATTAACATAACCGCCACGCCTAATGAGTCTCCACTCTTGCGTAACCTTGGCGGTTTTTATTTATAAATTATGACGAATATTAAAGTCATGCCTTCAATTTTCAAGAGTTAAATATAAAACATAATTCATATAAGCTCTCTAAATTATTACCTTCTACTTTAACAATTTTAAGAGAGCCCATATTATATTTATCTTTATTAGAGTATTAAGCTTTTATTTAATTCTTGAAAAGATATTCTGGCGACATCAGCATACAAATCTTCGTTACCAGGCCTAACATTCATGTATTTTTTCTTTGATAATTTCATATAAGATTTAATTTTCTCTATAGACTCACCATCTTTAAGATTTTTAAACCATATATTGGTCATCCCGAAAAACATACCATCTAAATCCGATCTTTGATGCTTTTTCAACATCTTAATTATTGAGGTAATATAGATTTTTTCTAACTCTTTTGACTTATAGGCAAGCTCATGCCTTAAACCAAGCTCTAAGCGCGGTTCAATCCCAATCATTTGTTTTTCAACATCTACCCTATGATTCATAATTTCTTCAGGTGAATGAAAATCGATATAGCCCCGAATAACCTTGTCAGCATCATTACGAGCTAATTTTTGATTTAATAATCCGGAGTAAAACTGTTTAAGTAATTCATCATCAAGTGTATTATCAGTTTGCTCACGATTATTTTGATAATAAATCATTATACCTTGAATTAATTTTGAGCGGATTTCTGGATTAGAATCTCGTTTATACATTTCTAGGAACCTTGAAATAACATCTTGCTCATTTGATATAGATAATCTATCAATAAATATACCTCTCTTTGTACTATTTACATTCTTATTAGCTGCAAATTCCCACTCTACTGCAATATGAGTAGGCGTTTCTTCACTTAATGGAATATCAGCTAGCTCAACAAATTTTTCGTAAGATAGGTTATTTAATTCATCAGCAGAGAGCTCAAAAAATTGTTTATCTTTATCGTGAATAAGAGGGGTCTTATCTTCAACATTATTTATCTTAGTAATCGTATCTCCATTTGCATACGGAAACGTATTATAGACATTAAGTGGCAACATAATCCGATTATTCATTATTTGTGGAAACCCTGCACTATAGAAATCCCAGGCTATAAAAGTGTCACATCGCCACATACCACATTTCGTTGGCTGCCTAGTATAAGGATTTCCCTGACCAATAACATAGGCAGTGGAAGATGAATAAGTTGGGCACCACCAACTTTGATGATAAGCTTCCACAAGCGCATTGTAAGTTCCTGTAGAATAATCGCCTAGTCCTGATCTACTTCCCCAATATCTAGAGCGAGCTCTAAAATTAGTAAGGTTATTCAATTGTACTACTGGGCTTTCATTTAGAACTTCGATTATTATTTGCGTAGGTAATCCAACATCATCTCCTGTTCCGAGACCAACATGTCCTATCCAGCCAGCGCCAGGAATTAACAAATCTCTGCCTACAATGTCACCTGAAGCTAATGGTTTCCTTGCATCCGCCTGACTTGCAATAGCAGCTATCATTAGTATAAGAATTTTCTTATTCAATTTTCCCTTCCTTTTTATTGTTGTAAAACTTATGAACGATGTTTTCGGGTTAATTGAGCACCTAAACAAATTAGCAGATGAAAACCCAATAGAAGAATGATAAAAGAGATAAATAGGTGAGTTTGGCTAAAAGAAGCAAAGTTAAAATAGAGAGGTAACAAGCTAATAACGAAATAACCTAAAAATAATGCAATGCCAAATTTATTTGTATAAGAATCATGTTCTTTACGCAGTAACGTTGCAAACGCAGCGTATATTAAACCAATTAAGATGCCATACATTGCGCCAATCACAATAACCAAAGGCCACCAACCTCTGGCATCTACGTTATTACTCTGAAATATTAAAGACGCAACAAATGCTAATAAGCAGCTATACGCAATAATAAACATATCTCGGTTAAATGTTGATCGATTTAAGTCATTATTGATGGGAATTACTCTTTCTGACCACAACACTGTTAAGATGATCACTGGAAGACTTGTTAATCCCACTATCCAGCTATTTTGGGCGCCAATTTGCATGGCTAAAAAGGCTAAAATATAGGTAGTAATTAAAATAATTGAATAATGATTTAGACGATACATACATATTTCCTTTAAATTACATAATAGCTAATAGATAAGCCATTACTTCCTAGTAAATCCTAAACTACTCTTCTTTTTTATAAAATCTTAAAACCATTTTATTAACCTAAACGTCACATGACGCTTAGGTTAAAGATTATTGGACATTTTTATTAATCCAACTGTTTATTGTTTCCGTATGCCACGCTAAAGTCCTACCGTTTAATTTAACCGGTCTAGGAAATTTTCCTTCCATCCACCAGCGCCTTAGCGTAAGCCTATTACGGCCAATCATTTTTTCTACATCAGTAATAAATAAAATTTTTTGTGATAATTCTTGAAATTTTAAATACTGCATAACAACATCTCTTCAAATATTTTTAATTTAATTTATTGCCCTAGAAGTATTGATAAATTGCCATTCCTTCCTGTGAGGAGAAAAGGATTTTTGTTTCCCATATCTTTTTTCTATTTCAAAAAGAGTCAGAAACAATCTAATCAGATGAATTTCTGAAGCAAAATCACGCAGAAAAGAATTATCCCTATAGAGAGTGTGAATAATTTCTATTGAACAATTAGAAAGGCTAGCTATTTTTTTTAAATTGTAATCGGTGTTATCAAGTAAATATTGAATTATATCTTGATATATACTTAGTTTTAAGTCTTGGTACATCTATGTTACTCCTGTTACATCTTAATTTTTATTAGTAGCAATTTACAACTTTGTTCTTCACCAAGTGTAATCATTTGCGAAACTAATATTAATACAATATTAAAATTATTATCAAGTATTTTTTTATGGAAAGTAAAATTAATATATTATTCGAAATTGAATGATATTAATTTATATGTTAATTTCTGTTTAAAAAATTTAGGAATTTATTAATTATGGGGCTAGAGAAGTATAAAGAATTCTCAAATAGGTTAATCGAAGCTATGAAAGCGAAAGGTTTTACAGCTAGTAGATCCCCTAGCGGCATATGTATTCAGACCCTCTCGCAATTTTCTGGCGCTTCTGAACAGATCTGTAGACGATATATCCGTGGCGATGCCTTACCTGATTATGAAAAAATTAAAGAGATTGCTAAACATTTAAACGTTTCTGCAGGATGGCTGCTCTTTGGAGAAAATAGCACTGAATTACAAGCTCAGCCTATAGATGAAGAATTACTTTATTACATTTTGAAAAAAAGCCATCAACTATATCGAGAAGATACAGATAATGCTGACGACTATGCTGATTTCGTATTAGAATTAATTAAAGAAGTGCGTTCAATTGATACTTCTAAAAGTAATTTATTAAAAATAATTGACTTGGCTATTAGTTCTATTTCTTCCTACAAAGAGAAACATAAAAAATACACCCATGTCATTTAAGAAGTTGGTTAATATGGATGTAACAGCTGTACAAATTACGCTTCATCATGAAGCGAAAGATTTTCTTTTTGAACATTATGTAATATTACGCCGATTGTTCTCTAATGTGTTAGGACAACTCGAGACAGACTACATATCAATTGCTTTAATTAATCAAAACGGGCAACTCTTTTTTTTATCTTCAAAGCCTTCTATAGAGCAAAATTTAATTGAAAAAGGGCTTTGGCAATATGACGGTAGTTATCAAGCTGATTTTATTTATCAAGAACTGCCTAAACTATGGGCAGAACTTCTTTGTCTAGAGAATGCAGCCCTTCTAAAGCAATATAAGCAGCAGAGCCAAGCCTTAACAATGGGAATCTCAATCCCAACAAACTTTGCAGACTATAGAGCTATATTTTCTTTCGGCTTCAAAAGAGAAAATTTTCTCATTCAGAAAAAAGAACCTAGTCAGTGCAATAAACTACTTGCTTTGGGTAAGTATTGCTTGAGAGAAATTAAAGAATTTGTACCTTTTCCTGACCAAAAAAAGTGTTATACAACAAAACCAAAACTAAAGTTAATTATTAATAATCGGGAACTCTATGAAAAAACTTCTAGATAAAAACGATCCAATTTTAAGACAAACTGCAGAAGCTGTATTAGAAGCAGAATTCGGCAGTGATTGGCTTAAACAACTTACTAAAGATATGTTTGATATTATGGCTGAACAAGGTGCAGTAGGTGTCGCAGCTCCTCAAATTGGGGTTAGTAAACGAGTCATCGTATTTGGAACGAACTATACTAAGCGCAGGCAACCTGAATACCCTATTCCAGATACTGCTTTAATTAATCCTTCTTACAAAGTTCTTTCAGATGAAATTCAAACAGATTATGAAGGATGCTTAAATTGTGGTGAATTAATGGGTCAAGTTCCCCGCGCTATGGAAATTGAATATACCGGTTTCGACATAGACGGTAACAGAATAACTAAGAAAGCTACTGGACTAGAAGCTAGAATTCTTCAACATGAAATAGATCATCTCAACGGTTTATTATTCTTTGACCACATAGATGAAGAATCCTTAACCACAAGATCAGAGTTACAAAAAAAACAGGCTTAATTTATGAAACATCAAACTCGAATCATTCTAGCAGGTGCACTCGGTAATTTAGTTGAGTCCTTTGATATGGCTATTTGCGGCTTACTATCCGTTTACATTGCTAAATATCTGATGGGAGATACGTCTCAAGGGTTATTTCTTGTATTTTTGACTTTCTTCACCGGGTATTTAGCTAGGCCATTAGGCGCTATTTTGATGGGATTATTATCTGATATCTATGGTAGAAAAATAATCCTAGCCTGCTCTATTCTTACCATGGGAGTATCCACAACTCTAATTGGCTTTATACCAACAAACAGTATGATAGGAATGTATTCTGTTATTACTTTATTAATTCTAAGAATTATTCAAAGTTTTTCTTGCGGCGCAGAATACTTAAACTCAGCTGCTTACCTAATCGAAAATGCTGAGGCATCAAAAAAAGGATACTCCGGAAGTTGGGCTTCTTTCGGCGCTATGTCAGGGATGTTAGTAGCATCACTGATTGCATTAGTTGTTACATACTTTACTAACCACTACCCTGAACATGATTGGTTAATTTGGCGCGTACCTTTTATACTCGCGCTTTTAGGATCATCCATAGGATTATATATCCGTTTATGCATTCCTGAGAGTATGGAATACATCATGTTTTACGCTGAAAAGCCAAAGCCTAATTTTAAAAATTTACTTTCTGAATCGGTAAATTATATAAAAAGTAATAAGATTCAATCTCTTTATGTATTTATTTTAAGTTGCCTAGGTGTTACAACTACTTTTCAAATTTTTATTTATGGTCCCATGCAAGCTCACTTATATGGTAATCTGCAGAGCCATCAAATTCTTACCTCTAACATCATTTCACTAATAGTATTACTAGCTGTATTTCCTTTATTTGGAAAATTATCTGATAGAATTAATCGAGAAAAGATAGTCATCGCTGCAACTATAGGGCTTCTTATACTTTCACAGCCTTTCTTTTATTGCTTATCTAGCGATAATATTTATAAATTTATATTAGGGCAATCATTAATTGCGATCCCCGCTGGCGCTTACTATGCTACTGTGCCCGTTATGTTAGCTGAAATGTTTCCAATTAATTTACGTTGTACTGTTTTGTCAGTACTCTATTCAACCGCAGCAAGCTTATCAGCTGGACTCGCTCCACTACTTTCATTAATGCTGGTGAAGAAAACAGGTGTTGCCTCCTCACCCTCTCTGCTCGTTTTTACCCTAGTGGCTGGCACTTTCATAATGATGAAAGCAAAATACATATATGAGCGAAAACAAATAGTCAGATATTCTTTCTGAAAAATATTTATTAATTATCGCTTATATTTGTTCGGCTTAGGCTACCAACAGATACTAGAGGAATAATATTCATCAGAATATATTCTTCTGGATTCAGTGAAGTAGTTTCTTGATCTTTAAACTCTCTGACAATTCGATTTAAAGGCGATGTTTTTATAAAGCCTTTATTGCAGAGCTCAGAAAAGTCATCCTTCGATATACCAGTCATTACCTCAAAAAATTGTGGGGATTTTGTTTCTATTACATCACTAATGTTGGTTTCTCTCTCATAGGTCATGTATATAAAATCAGCCATACAAATAGCTAAACGCTTAATTTGAGTTGCATACCATCTCTTATAAGTTTTGCGCTCCTTGTCTTCATCTCTTTCACAAAAACCCTCAATAATCTCTTCCTTGACTTCGCTAGCAAGATTAGGATCAGACTTAATTTCATTTAAACGCTCAGCATCTATACCAATTTGAACAAGTTTTTCTGCACTAATGTCCGCAACATTCTGTGTTCTATAACCTTTTATTTTACCCAAAATTTCAAGAAGTCTATTATCAACAAATTTTAACTGCGCAAAATTTACCAAAAAATCCGAGGTAATCCTTCGTGCAAGAGCAATCTTTGAACCTTCATGATTGAGGACTTCAAAAATATCTTTAGCAGTCGTAGGCGTGCTTACTAAATCACCTTCATAAAACCTTTTTATATCTAAAGTATCACATAATTTCTGCGTTATAATATCAAGATTATTATCATTGCTATTTGTTCCTTCATAACTAGCAAGTTGATCAGCAATATTACTAGCGCAATCATATGTAACAGTAAGGCATCTACTAATAGCAAAATCGAATACCCAAGCAGTAGGTTTTATTATTTCATGTGTCTTTTCACTAATCCATCTAGACTGCACTCTAAAGATTGCTTGAAAATAGGATTCAGCAGACTGGGTATCATTTAAAACAAGGATACTGTCCCACTCCTTAATGGTAACACCTGTTAAAAATCTTCCACAGGTTAATGTGATTGTTCCTAATTTGTTGGGAGTATTATTGACATCTTTAATTGCCTGCTCAACTTTTGATTTTTCCCGTACTATGATTCGCTCATTTTCACTTTTAGCTGTATCTGAGCCAGATGCATCAATTAAAACAAAATTGGAGAAATAAGGATGAACATGAAGCTTGTTAATTAATGCCTTAATTGAATCGACTCGTCTTAACCACCAAACAGTATGACGTTTAGGAGGACAATTTAATTTTTGTGCTAATTTTCCAAAAACACTAATTGATCGGGCACTGTGATCTGATCTAGTTAACCCATCAATAAAATGATCAACAGCATCATTAAAAGAGAAACGCCCTGCTTCATCCGTTTGGAATAATTTGTTTAAGGAAAAATCAATATCATCTGTTTCAAAAGTATCTCTTTGCTCTGCAATATCCTTTTCTGTTATTTCAATAGCTGAGATATTAAGATTTGGCATTAAACGATAAATTTTTTCTTTAATGTCTTGTGGATCGCTGGCTATTTCTTCTTTCTTCTTTTCCTGTTCATCAATATAACTGTAAGTAAATACTTGTTGAGCGCAGAAATCATCAAATTCAATTAGTTTAAACGGAGTTCCTGATAAATCTAGTCTATATTTATAATTCAATTGATTTAAAATATAGCTTGCCCTTTCAGTTCTACTACCATAATGAACTTCATCAAAAATTATTAAATCCCATCTTATTCTAGGTATTTTTTGTAATCTTTCTTTAGTATTTCCATATTTATCAATCCATAAATCTTGAAGTGATACACATAGTAAAATAGGATTGTCATATATGTGAAAATCAGAATGAGTATCTAGACATGGATCTATTGATATTTTTGATTTAGCTTTAGCACGAATGCCTACCCAACCTTCAAAATCAACATGTTCATTTACAGCATCAAGCCACTCACCTATGACATCAGGTTTATAAGTAACCACTAAGACTCTCTTTGCATTGAGAGCTTTAGCTAAATGTAAACTTGTAAAACATTTCCCAAAACGCATCTTGGCATTAATTAAGAAACGATTAGGATAGGTTGCACCTCTAATTACTTCATCGGAGTATTCTTTTAGAAACCATTTTTTAGCTCTTTCAACAGCCTGTTTTTGTTCATCTCTAAGTTTATAATTGTCACGCCGGTGACTCCCATAAACGATCTCATTATATGCTCTTTTAACATCATCAAATGTTGCATAGAAAAATTCTTTTCCTGGACTGTGTTCAACTTTCCTTATACCATTTTTTATTAACTGTGCATGTACATGATGATCTCTTTTACCTAATGGAAGTTCGCCTACTAAGATATATTCTGGATATTCAGCATTACTAGTACCAAACTGCTGCCTGATTCTATCTCTATGCCCTCCAATTTTAGTATGGCCAACTTTTACTCGTCCTTTTTCCAGATCGGACGGTGTGGCATAGGCATATAGTTCCAGTGGTTCTATCTTTTCCATAAATGAACCTTCTGTCTTATATAATTAACTTCTTCTTCGTTTAAATGGAAAAAATTATATAATTCTTCTTTCCCTAAACCTCTTACAATTGTAATGTCGGGTACTAAACACCACGTATCTTTGGTTATGTCTTGAGTAATTTTTTTGACACTTACAAGAAATCTTACCAGATCACTATTTAGATAGTTTCGTAGTTCTTCAGCATCATGCCACGAGTAAAATGAATCTATAACCATAAAAGTTTCAGTGCAAATTTGCCCCTTACCTAATATAAAAATTTGGTCAGGCCTATACGGTATCCCACCTTTACTAACAGCTTTAGGAACTACAACCTTGTAACTATCTATTTTATCTATATTTTTACTTATCTTTGCCCTATTAATTTTCTTAATCACCTTACGCTTTGTGAAACACTCAATAGCATCTTTTTCTTGGTCATTTGCATTTTTTTCAAAATAGTTACTCGCCAAATTGAATGGGTTCCATGACCAAGCGCGATCAGAAATATATATTGAAGTTTTTTTGGTAACTTTATTTATAATTGATCTTGCAAGCTTATCTCGAATAATTATTTGGCCACTAGATATGTCAATATATTCAGCATCATCTTGGCCATGGCTATGAAATAATGTATCTCCAAAATAGTTGGCATCCCAGTGAATAAAACAAACGCCCCCCTTAACATCAACAGCTGGAAAAATAGATCTTGAATCTTGAAAATCATAAATCTGCCTTACTTTCTTTGATTTTCGAATCTTGTAAGCAAAATTTTTCAATGAGTTCCCTCTACCACCAGCAAACCACCTAGAAGGGATAACCATAATAAATTGATCAATTCTATTTGAATCTATTAAGGCTTCTAAAAGAAAATGATAAATAGGGTTTGCGCCTGTATTAGTTTTTTGCCCCCCATAATTTTCTTGATATGGTGGATTTCCAACCGCTATAATTTTTTTAGGTTTAGAGCTAGAACTTATATAATCAAGCATATTATGTAACTCCTTAATAAATTCTTGCTTATTTAGTCGACCATCAACCTCTGATAAATAATTTCCATTTCTAATAATTTTGTTGTATTTCTCTATATGAGAATTTTCATTACCTAAAAATGTTCTTAGGCTTAACCTATAGTGCCTTTCATCAGGAGATAAACCAAAATAACGGCTATCCACATATAATTCTTTTTTTACACTGCTCAAGTCTATTGGGATTCCTATAACCTTACTTTTATTCCAACAACTGACAAAAGCACAAGCCAAAAGTATTTCTCCCGCCTTACAAAAAGGATCAAAGAAAACCACCTTCTCATCTAGGAAATCATTAATATCTAGGAGAGATACCAAATTACAAGATTTTTCCATCGTCATTATTTGTTGGTCTCTTCCAATTATATTTCCTAAAATATCTACAACATGAGCATTTTTTAATGTAAAATTTGGTTGCATCTTCCCTCTAAATCCATTTCTCTATTTTGTTTTACTCCGTATAAATTTTTAGCAAAGTCAAAAGCTTTATTTTTAGTACCGTAGTTAGAATTAATGTCCTCAATAAATTTCATGGCTTTTTTAAATAAGATAGGCGTAGAATTTTTTGCTATTTGCTGTACAAAATATGCTGTCCAAGTTAATTGAAAATTGAGAGGGCGAATTTTATTTTTATTCAACCACCCTGCACTCGCTTTAGTTTTTTGAGCATTTAGTTTTGAGTGCTTTTTATTTTTTTCTACCGCAGATAACATTTCATTTTCATGAATATGCCAGTAAATAGAACATAATAAATGAGCAAAGAAATTTTTATCTCTATTAATAAGTTTCTCATAATCTGAAATCTTTAATTTATTTTTTAAAAAATCTAGGGATTTTCTGAATAGCCGAGAGCGACAATCAGCAATATTTTGTGAATCAATATCAATTGCCCAGAGTGTATTTATAGCATTAGCAACAGCATAGAAAGCAGAGTAATTTTTAGAATACCTTTTTGAATTATAAAAAAACGCTTCCAAACGCTTTGAAAAAATAACTAAAACAATATTTCCATGACCACAACAAGGTTCAAAGAATACTGTGTTTTCATTTGCCCAGGAAAAATTTTTATCATGTGCTAAAAGACTTAACATAGCTTCTGTATAGCTATCGGGAGTAAATACTTCACCCAGCTCTTTAATTCTCTTTTTAGAGCGATAATAAATATTATCTAGTTGAATAATACTTTCCATGTAAGCCTCTATAATCATCTGTGATTATATTGCTCATTATAGTTTAATATTTTTCACTTTGACTTATTAGAAGGCTTAATTAGAGCAAGTCTAAACTAAAAGATTATTTAGTAAATTAATTATTCGGCCTATTCGCATTATTATAACAATCATTCATTTTCTATGACCGTTACTTTAGGATTAGAAAACCATTCCCCTCGTGGATCATCCGTTAAGCAAAGCAACCACGAAGCCGCAACTTGTAATGCCCTAGATAAAATCTTAGCCTCTTCTGGCCCAGGGCTTCGAGTCCCCTGCTCCCAATTCCCAATTCGAGTAGGCCCAAGTCCTGTCTTCTCAGCAAGAACCTTAATCGTTAGTCCATTTACCTTTCTAGCTTGCGCAATCCTATTGCCAATAATTTTTTTCATGTTCATTTAAGTTCATTTAATATCACTTAGAAAGACCCCATTGACACTAAAAAGCGTGTATTTACAATGAGATAACAAAAACACGTTTCGTGTTATTAGTTGATATTAATTGAAATTATTTGATAGTGCAAGCGCTGTTCTCTGAACTGTTGAATAGAGGAAGAAATAAGAAAAATGGGATTTTTATTTGTGACTAATGAGGAATTATCAGCACTAATGGGATTGCCATATATCCAGCAATCAGCTTATCTGCTAGGAATTCGTCCTTATATGGATCGTAATACTTGTTTAGTAGGCATTAAGCGCAGAATTAGTTATCAATCTCTTGCCGAAATTTTGTATGTAGAGCCTCATCAAGGTTTTGAGTATTCTGGAAGTCCTAGCCGCCAACAATTACGGCGAATCATCTGTGCGCTAGAAAGAGCTGGACTTGTTGATATCCAATCTACTGATAAGCAACTTATTTTAAAATGCCTTTTAGCTAATTCGGATTTGTGTGTTCAAAATAAACCCGACACAAACCCGACACAGCTACCCAACACAAACCAGAACAATAGAAATTATTTTAAATCAATTAATTACAGTAACAGTTTTCAAAAAGCCGACACATTAACAAATATAAAACCCGACACACCTCATAACTCAAAAAATAAGTGTGTGTATGTACAGCAACAATTTCAAAAATTTTGGTCGCTTTATCCACAGAAGCAAGATGAAACTAGAGCATTCCAAGAGTTTTATAAATTAAATCCTAATGAAGAATTGTTCCAATACATCATGGATTCTCTACAAGCGCAAATTCAAAACCGTGAAGAACTAGAACTGGCTGGAGAATGGGTTCCTAAATGGAAATTTCCTGTTAATTGGCTAGCCCAACAGTGTTGGAAGGATGAACCATTAGCTATACGAACAAAGGAGAAAATACATGCAAACAATCAAACAAATACTCGCAGAAAGTCAGCAGCAGATATCCTCGCTGAATCATGCAAAGATGCGAGCTTCTACTTCGACTGTGAAGACATCCAACCTTCAGAAATCAGCAGAAACATCATTCAATTCGGTTCATCAAGGAAATAGTGACAAACGGATAGATACTCTTTTTATACGCTTTAATGCGATATATGGCTGCCTTTGGCTATCGGCCTATAGCAGTCCAACACTGCTAGAGACAGCCAAACGTGAGTGGTCTGATAGCTTGCAAGAATTTGATGATCAAATTCTTAAAATGGCTTTAGAAAAAACAAAAAAAACGCTTCGTGCACCCCCTACTTTGCCGGTTTTTACAGAGATTTGTATGGCCTTTAAAAAAAGCATTCAAGCACGGCAAGAAGCCTTACAACCTAAGTCTGAATTACATAAAAAATCAGATCCTAAGATTGTTAAATTTCATGTTCGTCAAATGCTGGAAACGCTAACTAAAAGATATCAGGAGAACAAGTTATGTTGATTTTAATTAGACGTATTGGTGAGGAAATTTACATTGATAAAGGAAGAATCAAAATTACCTTACTTCACGAAAAAGATGGGCTGATCGGCATTGGTGTACGAGCGCCAAAAAATATTGAGGTTGATCGTAAAGAAATTTTTATCAGGAAAGTTGTTGCCCAACACAGTATTACTCAAGAAAAACGAGATAACAAAAAGGGATATAAGCATTAGAGGTAGTTATGTTTAGAAGAGGCATGATAGTCAGTTTAACTTTATGTAACCTACAAATTTATTCTGCAGATGTTACACAAATTAGCCGTTATGCGACCATAAGTAATCAACCTCTAGCTGCACAGGTTAATCCATTAAAGGCTGTTCAACAGATTAACTTTCCTCGCTCCATACAAACTATAGGAGAGGCAGTAGAGTATTGGCTGCGATACTCCGGATATCATCTTGCTCCTAAAGAAAAGCGAAGCGAAAGCCTTCAGCAGATTTTTCAACAGCCACTTCCGCAAATTAACAGACATTTAGGCCCTTTAAAGATAGCAGATGGGCTTACTGTACTGGTTGGCCAGAATCTATTTGGCCTTAAACAGGATGACCTATTAAGAGAAATTAATTTTGCTCTCATTACAAGGAGGGCAAAATGAAAAAGTATCTTGATATTAAATGGCTTAGTCTACTTTTATTAAATGGATTGCTAATGGCGTTTATGTGTACAAAAACCCACGTTGCTACTTATGACAACGAATTTAATGTACTTGATAAACGTCTAAATAACCTACAGAAACAATTACAAAAGCCTACTGATCAACTCGATTTATCACCTATTACTGCAAACCTCAAACAGTTAAGTGGATTCATTCAGCAACTACAGAACAGAGATGATCATCAATTAGGCAATATATTCACTACCGAACAAGTTGCTATAAAAAAACAACTCGAAAGAATTACTGATCTTTTACGCCATTTAGATGAAAAAAAACAACCTATCAAAATGCTTTCTATCGATCAGTTACCCTTTGACGTTTTAAGTATTGATAGCATTCAAGAAATTTCGGTTGCATCAGTAGCTTACGATTACAAAACACAAGCACTAGAAAAAGGTGACTCGTTAGCTGGATGGAAAGTTTTAGATATTGATTTTGCCAAACAAACTATAGAGTTTGAAAACTCCGATAAAGCACGCGTATTGGTTCAATTAAATCGTCAAGAGGTGAACCATGCATAAACTATTTACGCTAATAATTGGTTTAGTTTTAAGTTATCAATCTATAGCCGGTTTATATATTCCAACTATTATTACCCCGCCTATACAAACTACCAATAATGCTTTGGTTAAAGCAGGTCTGGCTGAGTTTCACGATGAAGTAATTGAGGACAAAGATTTCCAACTCAATGATGTGCAAAGGCAAGAAGCTAGAGTTTGGGGTCTAAGCGAATCAGAAGAAAAACGCTATCTGCAATTAATGCAAAGTAGAAGCGGGACTTATTACAAAGATTTACATATGACACCAGTTGATATTCTGGGGCTCAACGCTAGAGATGACACTGAACGAGCGCATTTTGCAGAGCTTGCCGCCCTTCAAGAAGCACAAAAGGTAGCGCAAAATATAGCCTGGAATAATGCTTTTTACCATGCCTATAACAAACTTTTTAAAGATGTGCCTGTCGTTGGTGATTTTGATCCATCTCCCTACTCGCCCTACGCGCATCAGCCAATCAACTTAAATGCTGGAGAAATACTTTATTTGTTTGTAAGAGAAGATGATTCGGTAACCACTATTCTGCTGCAATTGATTGATGCAATTAATCGTACGCCAAACACTAGACTCAACTTACTCTTTCTCGATATGGACAACAGTGCTATTCAACTTTGGGCTAACACACATCAGCTTCCTATCGAATTGGTGAATAACCAGCGAATTACCTTAAACCCAGGAAACCAACAGTACGAAAGCTTAAAACTTGATAAGAAACAAACTCCATTGCTCTTGTTGTCTAACGGTAGAAGCTCACAAGTCGTCGATTTAGGGAGATTTTAATGATTAGAATTTTGCTCTTGTTATTAGTGACTTTAAACGCCTATAGCATAGATGTAATCCCTCTATCGCTGTCGCAAGATGATGCCTCATTGAAACTAGGCTTATCTAGTCCAATAGGCATACCTGCAAAGAGCAAAGCAACCGTAGGAAAAATCACTCATAAAATATTAGATGCTAATTTATTTAACATAAACTTATTTGTGATAGGCGCAGATAAGATGTCCATCGCATGGCTAGAGCAACATCAAGCACAATTAAAATCCATACAGGCCATAGGGTTTATTACCAATGTAAGCAATTTTGAAACCATTATAGCTCTGCAGGAAAAGTTTAAATTACCGCTACTACCAGTTAATGTTGATCCACTGTTTGATTACATTCATGAAAAACATTATCCCTTAGTCATTGCTAAGAGGGATGTATGGCAGTAAATCAACATTCTAGACAACTAACCCTGCAATTAACCTTAATGCTTTTCTTAGGTTGGCTAACGTTAATGCTCTGGGCAATATACCTATGGTTACTCCACGGTTACCCCTATGCGTTTGCTAAAATTGATAACCTCATCGCTATGCAGAGAGACGCAATTACTCCTGTTTATCAAGGTTCCTTATTGGCAGCCTTTCCCTTTAAAGATAAGCCAAATTGGGTATTAACTATTCCTTATTTAAGCAAATTAACTCTCAATGATTTTGCTGCAGACTTGCTTCAAAAATCGCAGCAATTCTTCCAACTTATTGTATTAATTAGTCAATGCCTTTTAGTCAAAATCATTATTTTGTTTGCGGCTATACCTCTATTTACGCTGGCCATGGTTGCAGGCCTGGTTGATGGCTTAAACCAAAGAGCAATTCGCACAGCTTGTCTGGGTCGTGAGTCTTCTTATGTCTTTCACAAACTTAATTATTACTTAAAAAAGATACTACTTATTTTGCTCATGCTTTGGCTTGCTTTGCCAATCAGCATTACTCCTGGGTATGTCTTTACTCCTATTAGCTTGTTAATGGGCTTAATGGTGGCAATGACAGTTTGTCGCTTTAAGAAGTATTTATAGAGAGAAACATGAAACGAATAATTAGTTTAGCCTTAATGATAATAAGCCTGCAGTGTTCAGCCAATAATCCTGATTTAAATGAAACTTTAGTACGTATTATTAATCAAATTAATGCCATTATGCCGCTTCTTGACGAAGCACAAACGCAGATAACACCTAATGATCGTATTCAATTACAAATCGAGTCATTCGAGGATGCTCAAGGTCAGCATCATGCTGGGCTTAAAGAAGATCTACTAAATATTCGCAATGGTCTTATTGATTACATTAATCAACCCATTATTGCGCCTCGCAAAATTAAACCATTAGAAATGGATTTTGTAAGGAAACCCTGATGAGTAAGGACGAAATTGCAAGACTTTTTGCTACCACCTTTAAACAAGCAAGCAACAATATTTCGCCACAAGATTTTTCCAGCAGTATCCGCTTTATTGCCATAGCGTTAGTGATCCTGGCAGTCATGTGGTCGGTGAATCACATGATGGGCGCTGAAGAAAAACAAAAACAAAGTTATTTGATTCATCTAGGTTCGCGGTTAATCAGGCTCGTGATTGGATTAATGATTTTTATCTTAGTTTTATTTGTTAAGGAGACAACATGAAAACAATGCTACGTGCTACCTACCTTGGAGCAGTTCATCTACTTTATACGCCAGTGCTATTGGCAGATACCTGGTTTCCTAAAATTTCTGATGCGGACAACATTGGCGATGGCTCAAAAAACATGATGTCCGTGACCGGAAATTATGTCAAACAAGGTTTAGGCTTACTACTCTTTATCACCGCTGTCGTGACCTTCATTAAATTTATTACTACTGTACAACACGGTATTGAAGAATCTAAAAAGAACGACGGATCAATGGTAGCCTTCGGCACCTTTGCTGTTATGGGTATCACATACTTAGCCATCAGCATTGCTTCTGGGTATGTGGGTTACACCATGATTACAAAGTTTAAAATATAGGAGATTGATCAATGACTCAGCCTTCTTCGCGCCATCTCTCACACGACTTTCCAGCTTGGAAAGGCTTAAGTCTGCGTGAATTATTCTGGATAGTGATCACTACAACTCCAATAACCACACTTATTTTTATTCTACTAGGAATAACGGTTAGATTTCCGCTAGCTTTCGGCTGCATTGGTTTTGTAATCGGATTCATTCTTTCTATTACCGTATGGCCTAAAGGAATCGCGCGCATTAAGGCAGGTAAGCCTTATGGCTATTTAATGAAGCAGACTATTCACTGGCTGGTGCGATTAAGGCTCAAGCACTCACCATGGATTCACTATCAGGGTCAATGGCAAAAAAATAAATCTGTTGGAGTGCCACATGTTTAACTATTGGAAAAAAATCGACAGTCTCCAACACCATAACCGATTATTGTTGGCCTTTATTGGTGTTTTATTCATTCTACTTTTGACCTTAATTATAAGCTTGATGACTATACCCAGACGCTATGAGTTTTGGCTTAGTCCAACTATGGCAACTAACGGTGGGTTGATGAAAGCAGGTGAAATTTCCAGTGAATACGTGCAAGGTTTTGCTGCTTCCTTAATGCCAACGCTTTACAGCTGGTCTAATAGAGGCAACGAAGAATTTAATCAGAACATTAAATCTTTTCATTATTATTTTACTCCGCGTCACGAGCAGTTACTAAATGACGCGCTTAAAGCTTATAAAAATGCGCAACTCTTTGACCGTACTCAAGTTGCAAGCCTTTATCGTTTTATGGAGCCGCAAGATATTAAAAAAATTGGACCTGACGCTTGGGAGGTCAAACTAATATTACGTATCACTCAAAGACTTAAAGACAATAACGCCATGGTCATTGCAGATAAAATAGTGGCCTACCATCTTCGTGTTGTCAAACTCAATCTCTCACGCTTACACAATCCTTTCCAATTAGCTCTTGATGGCTATACCCGTCCTGAAGCGCGCTTACAAGATTTACTAGTTGAAACGGAGGGACATCATGAAACTCATTAAATTACTGCAACTTGCTTTGGGTTTTGTACTCACAAATCTAAGCTATGCTCTACAAAGCGAACATCTAGTTTGGGAAAAAGTTCCCTTAACAATTGAATTGCCTATTAGTAAAGAAAGGCTCGTTCAATTTCCTCAAGATGTTAAAGTAATTGACCAGCAACTTAGCGCTAACCTAGATATTCTAAAAGTTAGAAGTAGTTTGTATTTAACCGCTAGAGAAGCATTCAAAGACTCTCGTCTAATTGTTCAGTTATTGCCTGAAGGTGAAGTAATCATTCTTAACCTTAAGGCAGATGAAAAAGCAATTAACAGTACACCTATTGAAATTCTAATTGACGCACCTAAAAATACTCACCTTGTAGATTCTAACCACTATGAATATAACGCCATACAGCTAACTCGTTTTGCCATTCAAGCCTTGTACTCACCTGAGCGCGTAAGAGAAATTCCTGAGGGAATTTACCGTACTCCTATGCAAACCACTAAAACTATTCCCTTATTTTATGGGGCTAGTATTGAAGCTCATCCTCTCGCTTCATGGAGTGGAGGTAATCTGTATGTCACCGCAATTGATTTAAAAAACTTACTCAATAAATCAGTAAAACTGAAATTCAACAAGCTGATGGGCCATTGGCAAACTGCCAGCGTTTATCCCAAAAGTACATTACCGCCACGTAATCAACATGAAAGTACAACGGTTTTTTTAGTGTCTGAGCGACCTTTTGCAGAAGCGCTTACTCAACGTGCGAGGTATAGCCGATGAACAAAAATAATGGCATTAAAATTTTAGCAGGTTCAGTCGTCTTTGCTGTGATTCTGATTCTTATTAATAGCCGGCAAAATACACCTATTAATGATAACACGCCCAACCTCAATAATTTTAATGAAGCTATCACCAGTCAATTCAATGACAACATCCGTGATGTTTCAGCACGTTTATTAGAAACAGAAAAGAAGTTAGAACAAATGCAAAAGGAAAATAAATCACTGCAAAAACAATTAAAACAGCCCTCAGCGGAAATTAGCCACTCTTTCAAAGATGAGCTACAGGTGTTAAAAGATCAGCTTACTTCTCTAACTGAGCATCAAACAAAATCTTACCCAATGCAGGAAAGTAAAACTTCTGTATCCGGCCAAATAAAAGATTTAGATAGTTTACTAGATAAAGCTCCACCAGAAAGCAAATTGCTTACTGAATTTAATTCTTCCCCTAAAGAAAAAGCCCCTAGTAAAACACCTTTTTATACCATTCCAGCTGGCAGCGATTTTAGCAAAGTCAATCTGTTGTCTGCCTTAATCGGTGAAGTACCCGTTGAAGGTAAACTCATGCAGCCTTTGTTTCCTTTTACGGCAATTGTGAGCCGAGGAAACCTAATGACAGCCAATGGCATGCAATTGCCAGAAGAAATTACTGGCATGAAAATCAGTGGCTACGCAATTGGTGTAGGCTCTTTTCTCGATAACATTAGCTGTGTTCGTGCTTATGTCACCTCCGCTTTATTTGTTTTTGAAGATGGACATTTTGTTAGTGTCGGCCAAGAGCAAATGAAAAACTCCGCTGAGCTAGTTAATAATGACAGTATCGGTTATTTAACCACTCAGTTCGGTAATCCTTGTATTAAAGGGCAATATGTTACTAACGCCCCTAGCGTACTAGCAGCTTTTATGGCAGCCGGTGGCATTCAGGGCGCAGGAACTGCTCTATCTAAATGGCAAATGAGTTACCAAGCCGAAGGCGGCTCTGCTATTACAACTCCTACAGGTGAATTAGCCCATTTTGCAGCAGGTGGCGCCACCAGCGAAGGTACTCAAAAAATTACCGACTGGCTTGAGAAAAGAACCCAAGGTAGCTTTGATATGGTCTTTGTCCCTGCCAGCATCCGTACGCATTTGGGCTTTATACCCAATCAACTTAGTCTTCATTTCAGTCAAACCATCGCTATTGATAAAGAAAACCATGGGAGAGTATTAGATTATGGTTACCATCAACAAAAGAATTTTGACAATGCTTTGCGCTAGTTTATCTTTGAGTGCTTGTTCCACTGCCAAGATATCTAAAGGCGCGATTCCTGAACAAGGTTTAACTGTTAGCCAACTGTATCAGCAAAGCTTGCAACAGCCCATACAAAAACCTGTTTATCAGCGCGTAAATTTTAATGATCTAGGTGAAGAATTTAAGCAATTACCTAATCCAGAAATACCAATTCATGTGTTTGCTCACGTTGCGCAGTTAGGCGACGAGCAAATTATAAAACCATCCTATACAACTCGTTTTTTTCTTTACAAGCAAAACCAATATGCCTTGGCATCAGAACTATACTAAGGAGGCATAATGAAACGCTTAGCCAATTGGTTGCTTGGCGAAACAAACCCCCAAGCCATTAAAGAACAAGAGATTAAAAAGAGTTATACCAATCCGCTACCTTCTTTTGCAGATAGGCTTGCCATTGTTGATTTTAATGAACAAGAACAAGTATTTTTATTTGCTGATGGCAAAAGTTTAGGTTCAGGATTTGAATTAGGCGATATTCCAGCAGAAGCTGCTTCGCCTGACTATTTGCAAGCGGTGTTTAATAAAATTCGCGACACCTTTGCTTCGGTAGTTCCATTATACGCTGTTGATCCTTGGGTCATGCAGATATTTGTACAAGACGAGTATTGTCTTGCTCCAGTTATAGAACATATCAAAGCTCAAATTTCTGAGCCGCTTAAAAAGAGCTCATTAACTCAAGATTACTTGCAACGTTTGCAAGATCTCTACACTAAAATGACTAGGCCGGAAGGATTGTTCATTGATCCTAAAACAGGTTCCCCCTATCGCGGTCGTAGGCGAAGAATTAGAGTATTATTTTACCGTCAGCTACATCAAACCACTCTCAGTAGAGAGCAGACTTTTCAAGAGCACCAAGAAGTTATCAACCAAATTGAAGCAAAACTTCGCTCACCGGGATTAGAAATAAAACGTCTTAAAGGGCAAGATTATTATCAATGGTGGGTACGCTGGTTTAATCCTAAATCTGCTGAAAAAATTTTAACGCAATATCCCTATCCAATTCCTATCCCAGCCGGATTTAATCTAGCTCAAAATGTTTTTTTCTCGCCGCCCCAAAGTGATGACAAAGGGTTTATTTTTGAAGGCGTTAAACAACGAATATTATATGTCGATGGGTTGAAAGAAGCGCCTACTATTGGTTTAGTTTCTCGGGAGAGACAGCAAGCTAATCCTAAACATTGCTATGCCCTTCTAGATATTTTACCAGAAGGTAGCATCTACACTATTCAAGTCGTATTTAGTCATGATGCCAATTTGGATGCGCATTTATCGCGACTTGAAAAAGGTGTTGTTGGTACAAGCTTAAAGCCACAAGAAGTAAGAAATGATATTAAAGCAGCTCGTAATGAGTTAAGTACTGGCAATCGCCTATTTTGGGTCAATCAAGCTGTTTTCTACCAGGCGAAAGATGATCTTGATGCTCAAAATATAGAGAAGCAACTGCACAACCTATTTAATGAAGCAAAAATACCCCTTATTCATTCAGCCTATGATATTCACCCACTCAACTCCTGGCTTAATGCGCTTCCTTTTAATTTTGATCCTCATTATGCACGGAAATACCTTTGTTTTGATCGCTTAATGTATGCCACTGAGTTAGCCGCGCTCTTACCTGTTTATGGCCGTAATCAAGGGGCAAGGCATCTACCCTGCTTTCCTTTTTTCAATCGCTTAGGTGAACCTGTTTTCTTTGATTTACTACATCATGACTTCATTAGTCAAAATTCGCATTGCGCAATCTTTGCCAATTCTGGTGGAGGTAAATCTGTATTAATTGGCTGGATGATTCAATCGCTATTGGCTATAAAAAATGCTCGTGTAGTGCTATTTGAAATGGGAAATTCCTTTGACCGCATGTTAATGCATTGTCAAAAACACAATCTAAAAGTAAAGCAATTATTGCTTTCTAATCAGAAAGAACAAGCCATACCACTAAATCCTTTTTGCGATGCCTATAAAGCTTTACCTGAAATTAGTGAGCATTCTGAAATGATTGCTCAGCAGTTGCAAAAATTAAAAGTAGAGCAATCCCTGCAAGCATCAAATGAAGAATTAAATTGCCATAACGAGTCTCGCTCTTATTTAGCAGAACTTTGTTTAGCTTTAAGAACCATGATTACAGAAGCAAATGTTCGTGAAGAAGAAGGTTTTACCCTGGCTGATGAAACATTGCTTATAGAAATTCTAAGTGATGCGATTTATGAATCTGTTCAAAAGCAAGTCCCCCAAATGCTAACCGAGCATGTGTTAAGCGCTTTTGAAAAACGTATTGCCGTTGAAACTATTGCACGCAAAAAAGAGCGCCTGCAAGACATGGCCGATAGGTTAAAAAGTTATGTCATTAACACAGCTAAATCTCGATTTTTCAATGTTCCTACTGAACCCCTGGACGACTTTGATATTTTTCATATTGATATTTCGGCCATTAAAGATGATAGAGGAAAATTAGCGTTAGTCATGGTGTCGCTGTTACCAAGAATTTTAGCTTTGGCTGAACGCACTCAAAATGAAACAAGACCGATGTTTCTAATTATTGATGAAGCACATCTGCAATTTGAAATTGATGTGATTGTGTCTTATGCCACTTTAATCGCTAAAGTAGCGCGTAAGCTTGGCCTTTGGTTAATTCCTTTAACTCAAAATATAGCTGATATGAGTTCTGATAAAGCCACCAAGATTTTATCCCTAATTGAAACCTGGATTGTCTTAGGGCTAGATGAAAATGAACTTGCCAATATTAAAAAATTTAAAACACTAACTCCGCAACAAGAAGCCCTCATTCGAGATATTGACTCACAAAAGGGTTTTTACTCTGAAGCTGTATTGCTTGGCTCTCGTTACCAAGGATTATTTCGGGTGATACCGCCTCGATATCTACTAGCTCTTCTCATGAATGAAAAGAACGAAAAAGCTGCCCGCAATGAACTGGAGAAAGAACATGATGTTCTTGCTGCTGCCGAACTCATGGCCCAAAAGCTCGAGCAACCTAAAACATCTACTCATAATGGGGCTTATTTTTATGACTAAACTATCATTTGCTATAGAAAGCACTAGCCCACCACATCCTATTAACACATTCACTCTTGCCACCCGTGTTTTAGAAAAACTATTTCACAACAGTCATTATAAAGTCATTGGATCTTGTGCTTGGCGTGTAGGCCACTCGCCACCAAAGTTTTTTGTAACGCCAGCCATTGAACAATTTTTACCAGATTTAGTTATTACTGTAAGCAATAAGCCAGAAGAAAATCCCTGGCTGGAAATAAGAACACTCTACGAAAATAAAACAGCCAGAGCTGTTTATCAGCAAGCTTATAAAGCAGCCACTGGCTCCACCCTTGGCTTTGGCAATGATAGCGGACAAGCCACTGATCTTCATATCAATGATGAACGTACTCGTATCGTTGATGTCATTGGTAGCCCTGCTGCATTCTACCGTATTCCTTATCTGTCGCATAAACCGGAAACAGGCTTTGGCACACCTTACTACCTTGCTGAAGCTGATGCCGTTATGGATAGGACAGAAGTGGCTGAATTATTATATATGGGAACTCATCCACACCTATTAATCAACCATGAAATTGGCACCTTTTCTCAACAATGGGGTTCTGAAATTCCAAGATTAATGCGTGTAACACAACCTTATAATTATAGAGCGTCAGTTGTTGCTGCTATGCATGCAGCGGATATTGTTACTAATAACAGTCCTCTTCATGTCACCAAATCAACTCGTAATTCATGTGGTAAAAATTGCGTTATTGCTAATGTAACTTATGACCCCAAAAATACTAAAGTAATCTGGCAAGAAGTATACCCTTTTAATCGTAATATCCACCCTGGTGACCCACAAGACTTTGGTACAAAAGATGAGAAAGCTGGCCATGGGAATTATGTATTTGTTCTTTGGCGAAAATACCGTGGCTGCATTCAGCACAAGGGCAAACTCATCAATTTTTTAACTTCCCCTAAGGTGGGACACCCTCAAAAGAGATAGGACTATGCCATGAAAAAATCACTATTCTTTACTTTGCTTATCCCTACAGTAATTAATGCTGGAAGCTTTATGCCTAGCCAGTCGGATTATTATTATGAATTAGGAGGAATGTCCAATTTATTCGTTCCACCAGTAAATAAAGATCAAACTTTACGCATCGGTGCTGACATTAAGGGGCGGATTGGATTTTCGTGTAGTGGTTTTAATCCGGTAGTTTCCATTACCAATACGTTTCAAGACTTAAAAAAGTCAGCTCTAAACATTCCTAGTGGCGTTATTGATAACTTAAAAGGAGCAGTCGCAGGCTTCCCTCTTTATAAGCTGCAACAATCAATGCCTGCTTTATACAATGTTCTGCAAAATGCTGCATCTAGTGCACAAAACGAATTTACTCTTAGGGTTAAAGATTGCCAAGAAGTCAAACAAGCGCTTGAACAAAACCAATCGCCTATGGAAGGCATGTTATCAGTATCAGATAGTCAAGGATGGCTTGAGGCTTACAAGCGTGCGAAAAAAGAAAATGTGGATGTTACAGAGACCGCTAAAAGCATCGCACAAAAACGCGATGAGTATGGCTTGCCTTGGATTGGTCATGAAAAAGGCAATGCTGGTGGTAAATTCCAACGTCCTATTAAAGTGATTAATGACGTAGTTATTGCAGGCTACAACATTCTCCTAGAAAGAAAACCTTTAGATTCGCTTGATAAACCAGAAGCCAAAACGCCCATGACACAAAGTTGGCCTACACCTAATGATGCTGCCAATTGGGCTGTTAAGGTTTTAGGAGATATTCAAGTAAGTACCAGTGAAAACAAAAAGAATCATGACGCCAAAGCAGGCATTGGACTTTCTACTCTTTTACAAAGCTGCGCTAATGCCAATACCTGCAGCCAAAATATTGCGAAAGCACTATGGAATTTAGTCAATGGTACCTGGATTATCACTGAAGATAACCTACGTAAAGTGAGTGCTTCTAATTTATTAATAACCGATGAAATTATCATTACCATTCAGCATTTACCACGCGAAGAGCAAATGCTCACCGTATCAAAATTAGCAGAAGAAATCGCTGTTCAGAATATGTTAGATAAGGCGTTAATGATGCGCCGTATTTTACAAGCTGGACTACAAGTTCAGGAAGTACAAAACTTAAAACCTGCCATGACTATGGTACTTTTTGCGCTGAAAAAACTTGATGATGATATTCACTCTTTGTCTTTTGAAAATGATGTTCGTAAAAAAATGATGACTGAAACATTAGGCACGATTATGGACATTCGCCACCAAGCACGAAATCAAAACATCCCTGGCCAAGATCACGAGCAACCTACTGTCAAAAACGGCGCTATTTATTTTAAAGAAAATAAAGGAACTTAGTAATGGTTGTATTTAATCCTTTATCTCTTTACACCACCTATTTAGGATGGCAACAATATGAAATTCTGTTTAATGCTCTGTGGCAAACAGGGCTTTTATATCTTGGGTTTTTAGCCATTGGCTATCGCTTTCTTAAAAATGTGCTTAATCCAGCAGGCGCTTTCTACGCTACTGAACATGCCTTAAATAATTTTTTATATGAATTAGCAGTGACCTTTCTTATTTGTAGTTTATTTGTATATCCTTGTGTTCCACTAGAAACTACTGCTCTACAATTTAAACCATTATGCGGATTAAAAAACACAACAACCGCAGTCATTGGTGATAGTGGAACGACCTATGACGAAGCTTTTTCTGATCTACTGACTAAACAAGTCAAAATGCCCATAGGCTTTGCCATCATTCAAAATTTTATGTCTAGCTTTACTTACAGTATCATGAAAGTAACTGGCTGTACTGATAGCTTACAATCTATTCAAGGCGATTTAGTATCAACTTATTTACCTCAAGGTGTACGCAAACAAGCCTTAGAATTTCATAGGCAATGCTTTATTGAGGCGAAAACTCAGTTTAATAGTGAAAAACATGAAGCTAGTGAACTAGATCCTATGCTTAAACTCTATGGCGGCGAAGATGATTTAAATTGGATGGGTTCTAAAATTCTACAAAACATGTATTACAGCAGACTCCATGCACGCCAGCCAGTACCAGGTTTCACTTTTAAGCAAGCGCCAAATTCCAATCTTGAAAAAGCAGCTAACCGTGGTGATATACCGCCAGAACAGTTACCAGAAGATGGTTACCCTAGCTGTCAACAATGGTGGAACAAACTCAGAAATGATCTTGTTGATGTATCCAATAAAGCCAGCTTTTTTAATCGACATTTAAACTACTATGTCATGCTTGAGCGAGTACGTCAGTATAAGATAAAACATCCTAAAGCCTGGAAAGCTGATATTAGTGCTGAAGATTTCATTGCAAAAATGCTTTTAAGTGAAAGCAAAGATCTACAAATAAATTCAGTTGCCAATCTGATAGATAATGGCAATGGAAAAGTTGGTTCAGCTATTACTCATAACTTAGTTAATGCTGGACAGTGGGTAAAATTCTGGACATCCACGCCCTTAAAACGCGAATCTATTATGCAAACCTTGCCAGTAATGCAAGCGTTTTTTATGTTCTTTTTAATTATTTTAACCCCAATGGTATTGGCTTTAAGTTGCTACAGCCCAAAAGCACTAGGCAGCTTATGTGCATTATTTGTTATGGCTATCTTTCTTCAATACCTTTGGCACCTAGTCGGCTTTATTGAACGTTCAGTACTTGATCCACTCGATGAGAATGAAGCTATTGCCGCAATGAAGAATATGGCTGTGCTTTTTTACTTTGTTGCTCCTATCTTATTGTTAAGATTATCTAGCCATTTTGGTGGTGAAGCTGGCGCGGGCCTAATGGATTTAATTAGTGGATCTGAGCGTCATAGCGAAAGCATGAGTCAATCAGGAATGGAGGTAGCAAAAGCCGGAGTCAAACTGCTATCAAAAGGTCTTAAATGAACAATTTATTTAGATTCAAGAGATTCGTTGTATTCACGAATACTGATCGAGCCCTTATCCAATTTTTCCCGAGCTTCGTAGACCGTCAGGCGGCTTTTATTTGGCTTATCGTCCGCTATGCCCACAAACGCCTCAAGCACGACAGCTAACAAACGAAATACTTTTTGCATGTGGAGTTATCCTTATGATCAAACACTATATCCGTTCAACCATTATAATACTGCTTCAAGCCATTTTACCAATCCTAGCATTGTTCATACTTGCTCCCTTACTGATTAATAAAAACTCCTTCGCCCAGTGGCAACATGTTTTAACCAATAATCAACCAGTGTTTATTATCTTACATGGACTATTTTACTTAGCCTTAGTTTGGCTATGGCCAAAGCTCATTACACGGCTACAAACTCAAAATCAGTTATCACCACCACAATTAAGTTCAGCATTAAATATACGTTGGTATTTACTTACCATTTTCATATTCATAGATGCGCTTATGATATGGAGATAGTATGAAAGATTATCCTATTAACAATTTGTTGCGCGAACCTACAGAAGCTTGGTCAGCAATCACGTGTTTATCCTTAGCTCTACTAGCTTATTGCCAGCCCCACCTCTTCTTATTAACTCAAGGTATGAGTAGATATGCAGCTATTACGCTTTTAATTCCAGGGATATATAGAGGGTGGCAGGCTATCAAAGTGAAACGCTACCATCGCAGGCTTTTAGCCATGCCAACTTATGCTCTATCAACTTCAGAAATTCCTTTATCTAAAAACTGGCTATTTTTAGGCCGAGGTTTTCGTTGGCGGCCTAGTCATACACAACGATTGCATCAGATTAAACAGGTTAGAAATGAGAAATTTATACAGCGAAGCTATTTTTATCGCTTTGCTAGACAATTTTGCCGAAACCATGAGCGTACAAGGTTAGCCAAATGGCTTAACAATCCATCAAAACTCAATCCATTTAGACCCGATCCGCCAGTTGGCGGTAACCCTTTTCTTCATGGTGTTGGTGAAGAGGACAAACTAATATACATTCCCCAAAATGTACGCGTAGGCCATACTTTTGTAGTAGGCACTACTCGAGTTGGCAAAACGCGATTAGCTAGTATTCTCATTAATCAAGACATTAGAAATGGCGATGCCGTCATTGTTGTGGATCCTAAAGGTGATCAAGAGTTAGTGCGAGATATGATAGCTGCCTGCGAGGTAGCTGGGCGACTAGAAGATTTCAAAATCGTTCATCTAGGTTTTCCTGAGCAATCCGCTCGATATAATCCACTCAAAAATTATGATCAAATTAGTGAAGTTGCTACACGCATTACCGACGCTATATCAGCTGAAGGTGAAGGTAAACAATTTGCCGCTTTTGCCTGGAAATATGTCAATATTGTTGCTATCTGCCTTGAAGAAATGAAGCAACCTATAACTTATCAATCAATCGCCTTTTATATTAGCCGACTTGATCAGCTATTAATGGCTTATGCGGACACTATCTTACCCAATCACTACTCTAACTACCGTCAAGTGATTAAAGACATTATTGAAGAACATGACAGTAAAATTGGCAAAAATAATAGAACAAAGTCCCGTATGGAGCGCCATCAAGCTGTCATTCAATACGTTAAAGATCACATCAACAAAACCATTAAAAACAATAATGCTGAAGCCCTGCACGACCAGATTCTCATAGATCTTTACGACGCAGCCATTATGGATAAACATTACTATGACAAAATAACAGCCAGTGTGGGGCCTGTATTATCTGAAATCAATAATAGTAATGCTTCTAAAATCTTGTCTTCAAAACCACAACTTTATGATATTGAGTTAATGGATGTCATTAAAAATAAAAAAGTGCTTTATATTGGTTTAGATAGTCTAACGAATCCCAATATTGCTCAAGCAGTTGGTAAAGCTTTCTTATCCGATCTAGTCTCTACCGCTGGCAAAATCTATAAAAAACCCAATGCTCACTATACTTTAAACCTACATTGTGATGAATTATCAGAAATTATCCAAGATTCCTTTGTAAAAATTCTTAATAAGGCGGGCGGCGCTGGATTTCAAGTTACTGCTTATGCTCAAACTATTCAAGATATGGAGGTTGCTCTTGGCTCGAGAGCTAAGGCTGAAGTTTCTGAAGGAAATTTTAATACGCTTATTATGTTGCGTGTTAAGAATGAAGAAACAGCCAATCTATTAGTTAAAATGCTGCCTCAAGTTGATGTTATTGGGCATACACAGGCGTCTATAGTAAGTGATACGCCGCATGGGAAGGATGGGGTCTATTTTAATACGACTAATGAGGATAGGGTGCAAAGTTCTTCAGTTCCTATGATTGGGCAAGATGATATTATCTCTTTACCTAAAGGACAGGCATTTATTTTAGCTGGTGGGGGAGAAATTTATAAAATTCGTATTCCCTTACATTCGACGATAAATAAGCGTAGCTCCAGACAAACACTTATTACGTAGAGGACTGCAAATCCTTGTGCGGTGGTTCGATTCCACCTCTAGCCCCTATTTAATATCAAGCAATTACGTGAACTCTCGAAGTTTAGATTTCCATGTAGACGCAATTTAAACAGAATTTAATACTTTAAAATATTAGAAAACAAGTGGTAAGTAATAATAAATAAAGTTTCTAAAGCATAGATTTTATAGAATCCTATCTTTATTATAGATAATCAGAGGAGTAGAAAAATCTACTATATGGTTTGGAAATAAAATACCAAAACTTGCATTATTCTTATTAATTCCAAATTTTGGCGAGTCCATTATACATTCAACGTGTTCACGCACTTGGGAATTAAGACACGATAAAACATATTTTATAAAATCATTTACAATTTTGAATTCTTTATCTATTTCATGAAATCCACATGTATCAAAATTTACGCCTAGTGTCTTTTGCCATAGAGATTCATATTCTGTAAAAATAGGAACTTTTTTATTAAAAAATACCTTATTAATTTTTAATCTCTTGAGATTCACATTTCCATGTAAAAGATCATTTCTAATATTTATTAATGAATTATAATTTTTACACTCATGAGACTTCCAATTCACAGGGCTAGCAAAACCTTTGCAGTTAATGTGCAACAATTGAATTTTTATATCGATGTTACTCCTAATATAATTTTCTAGTAATCTATTATTTTCCTTTATCTCTGGAATACAAAGAATAAAAATTAAAAAATTAATAAAAGATTCAGCTAAAACTGGAATTATTAATCTTAAAGAATATGAAAGTCCTATTCCTAAAGAGAACTTTTGAGATATTTCCTTATAATTTTCTGCAAAACCACTGTCACAAATCCAATCGTTTGAAATCTTAGCCGATTTATTATTAGGATCTAACTCCAATTTATCTAGTTCACTTCTTAATTGATTAATTGCCTGTTTAATTTGATAATAAGGGTTAATATATTGATCCCAACTTTCCAACATGTTTTTCTTTATATCCGATAATTTCCTTGCGTAATTTTTTAAATCATCCTTTATTGATTTTATCAATTGATATTTATCTATTTTTGATACATCCCAGTCTCCATAAAAATGGACCTCTGTTCTAAAATTCATGCCCAGAAATTGTATCCAACCTTCATTAGAATTAAGTGTCCAATCCCAATGAATGAGGCTATCTGAATCATCATCTCGAATAATACTATGAATCCCATTTGGAGGTCCAAATTTTGCATATAGAAAGCAATATAAATCACATGGTAAAATTTCATTTTCAAATAAAATTATTCCTTGCCACTTTGGCCAATTATTCATTTGAAATTTCTCAACAATTACTTTTGAATCGATAGAACAAAAGTTATCTATAAAAAATAAATGCATATTAATCCTTTAAAATTGATGAAGGAAATATATAACATCTATTAGAGTACTAACTTAATATTTTAGTTCAAAAATAATGTTAGCCAATCTGCGTCACTGCAATATTGTGCAGTGACGCAGAAAAAACAACCTAATTTTACGGCTTAAAATCAACACTTTTAGCTATTTTGTCCGATCCCGCCAATCGGGATTGGACAAAGCTCTTTCTAAAATCTCTTGCCTAGCAAGCACCATTTTGCTAATTTTAAATCAGCATAACTGATGAGCCAGTACAGTTCTGGCGAAACGTCATCTGACGTCTTATGCAAAGCCACTCCTTTCCCTAACTTGGTGGCTGGACGTTCAGTCGGGAAACCTATCTAGGAAACTCTGTCATTCGACAGGGCAGCTCTTGGAGCTTAAGTCAACTTATTTCAATTTGGCCATGGACTTGTATGACAAGGCCCATTGTTTTGTCATTTATTTAATCATTAAACAAGGAGAAAATAACCTTAAAAACACTGTTGTAATTTGGCGAGATCGTTGCCTTATAACGATTGATTTGCCCCCTACTTCGAGCTTTATGGCTTTAGCCAGGTTTCATCTTTGAGTGAGCCGCTCGATCAACACTAAACCAAAGACAGGGCAAATAGTTATTAATAGTGAATAGCCTAATGAGAAAATACAGCTTAAGACAAACTGCCAATCAATATTTAAAATTAGCTAATCAAGGCAGCTACAAGGAAAGAAAGCAGCAGGCTTATGTGATTCGTAAGCTGATAGATGATTTGTATACTGTTGGTGATATGCCGCCAACCTGGAACGCTCTTCAACCATACCATATTCATAAACTAGTCGCTTATTGGAAAAAAAGTAAACTACGAGCCGGCACGATTATGAATCACATGACTATAGTCAGGCGTTACTTAAAGAGCATTGATTGCTCATTAACGAATATAGATAATAAATCGCTACAACTAAGTAAAAGCCAAAAACGCCGCAGAAAACTCAAACTTCAGGATGACCATTGGAAAGCATGGGATACACAGATTCCACGCTTAATTATGGCGCTTCAAGCAGAATTTGGCCTGACCTTCCAAGAAGCTATATACATTAAATCTGAAATTAATATTCAAGAAGATAGTCTCTGGATAACCCGTAATATTTCTTTTAACTCGTTGGATAGAACTATTCCTATTCGCAATGAAACACAAAAAGCCATTCTCTCTGAAATTAAGCAACTAACTCAAGGGAAATCCATTGCTGATTTTAATGGTTATGAAGAAACAAAATTCGTCTGGCGAAAAGAATTGAAAAAATATGCTTTGCCATTCAAGAAATCATGGCGTTATTTATATGCAAAGCAGATGCGTCAATATCTTTTACCATTAATAGGTAGGTATGAAACCTACTGGTTAATTCGTAGCGAAATGGGTATCAAATCCCGTGATACGCTATGGAGATACCTTAATGAGTAAAACTAAACTTAAAAATGCTCAGTACTCCATTCATGAATGTCTGAAAAAAATTCATAACTACTCTTATGCCAGTAAAGCCGATATGAAGCACATGCTTACTCGTTGCATCAAAGATTTACACGAGCTTGGCTATAAGTTAACACATATCAAAGGTTTAAAGCCGAAACATATCTATATTCTGGTTGAATACTGGAAGAAACAAAATAAAAATCCTGCGACTATCAAAAATTACATGGCTAAATTACGCAAGGTATCATCGGTCTTAAACAAGCCTGAATTAATTAAACAAAGTAATGACGCTTATCAAATTAATAAGCGCAGCTATGCCCCTCAATATAATAAAGCAATAAAAGGTGTCGATTTCACCAAATGCGCAGATCCGTTGATTCGCTTGTCTTTAGAGGTTCAATATCTTTTTGGGCTTCGCCGTGAAGAATCAATGAAAATTATAATTAGCGAGGCCTGGCAAAGAGAAAAGCTAGTAATTAAACCTAGTTGGACTAAAGGAGGTATTGGCCGTACCCTTAAGATAACAAGCGAGTCGCAAAGACAGTGGTTAATTAAAGCCATGAACCAAATACCGCTTGGCCATTCTTTAATCCCACGAGGAAAGTCGTATAAAAGTCACTTATCTCACTATCATGACGTCCTGGCCAAAATGGGCTTAAGTAAATGTCATGGGCTTCGCCATGCCTATGCACAACGAAGATATCTTGAAATTACTAAGCACTACGATAAAAATGCCCATGGTCTACTTTGCCCTATTCAAGGAGGAAAAAACTATAAAGAACTTAGCTTTCTTGAAAAATATTGGGACAAGACTGCAAGGGAAATAATTAGTCAAGAGCTTGGACATTCAAGACTGAGCATTACTAAAGTTTACCTTGGCTAAAAATATATTTAATCTTGCATGTTAAAATAATTTATTTTTCATCAAAAATTAATGGCATCTAGCAATATCATTTCCGCTTTGCTCTTACCTTAGAAGATTAGTTAGTTTATAGGTAAAGCACTTATCTATGTCTAAATTGGCTAAACCAATTTTAGAGGTATATGCTTAACGTAAGAAAATTATCTATTTAAGCTAAATCTAATTTGGGAATTAAGTGCATGAGGCAACTTGATAATAACAGGACGTTATTTTCTCCTACAGATTTAACTAATTTCCTCGGCTGTCAACATGCTACTTATCTTGATTTAAAATGCTTTAGGGAGGAAATCCCGCCGCCTGTGGTCAATGAAAGTAATCGACTTCTACAGGAGAAAGGGTTTGAGCATGAAAAAAATTATTTAAAACAGTTACGAGAACAAAATAAAAAGATTATAGAAATTTCTCGCACAACAACTTTAACGGAATCAATAAAATTAACTCAAGAAGCACTACACACGGGTGCAGATGTCATTTACCAAGCTCATCTTCATGATGATTTTTGGACAGGTCATGCTGATTTCTTAATTAAAGTTGATATACCCTCTTCCTTAGGCTCCTATAGCTATCAAGTAATTGATACTAAATTAACTAGAACACCCGAACCAAAGCATCTCATTCAACTATGCGCTTATACTGATTTATTAAGTAAATTACAAAGCCTGCTGCCTAAGCAAATGGCACTAGTTTTAGGCGATAGCCAGCAGCGCCCTTTTAACTACAGTGATTTTGCTTATTACTACAAAATTATCAAAAATAATTTTGAAGGCTATGCTAACAACCCGCCCACCCAATCTTCTCCAAAACCTTGTGAACATTGTAAAGTTTGTCACTGGCAGTCGCGCTGTAAAGAGCAATGGCAAACAGAGGATCATTTAAGTTTAGTTGCTAATATTAAACGTGCTGAAATAGATCAATTGAATAAAGGTGGCATCACAACCGTTGCTGCGCTAGCAAACTTAGCTGATGATTTTCCGCTTGAAGAAATGAACCTCGAAATTTTACAGCGCTTACGTGAGCAAGCAAGGTTACAGTTGTATAAACGCGAAACTGGGCATGAAAAATATGAACTACTTACTCCCATCCCACATAAAGGTTTTGAACGTTTACCCCAGCCTAATGAAGGAGATCTTTTTTTTGATATGGAAGGAGATCCACTTTATCCACAAGGACTTGAGTACTTATTTGGCGTTTATTTTCAAGAAAATAAACAATGGCACTTTAAAGCATTTTGGGCACATAACCATCCTGATGAAAAGAAAACATTTAAGCAATTTATGAAATTTCTTAAACAGCATTTAACTCGTTTCCCCGATGCTCATATCTATCATTACAATCACTATGAAAATACTGCTTTAAAGCGCTTAGCTTGCCGTTATGGCGTTTGCGAAGATCAGGTAGATAATTTATTACGTGAAAAAAAACTTGTTGATCTCTATAAAGTCGTACGGGAAGGTATTCGCATTTCAGAATCTGGTTATTCTATAAAAGATTTAGAAGTTTTTTATATGGATAAACGAGATAACTCAGTTCAAACAGCTATGGATAGTATTGATGTTTATAATCAATGGCTGATTACTAAAAATCCTCAGCTATTAAATGATATAGAAGAATATAATAAGGTCGATTGTATTTCGACATTAAAATTACGCGATTGGTTAATTTCTATTAAACCGATTAATACTGCTTGGTTTAGAAAAGAAGAAGAAGTAAAAAAAACTAAACCTCGCTCACCTAGTCAACGTAACGAGCCAGAAATTACCTATGAACAATATCAAAAACTTCTAAAAACTAAGATAGAAAATAAAAAATTATCTGAGCGATTAATTAATTTACTTGAATATCATAAAAGAGAATCAAAACCAAAATGGTGGTCAGTATTTGAACGGCAAGATAAATTCGATTATGAGTTAATTGAGGACACAGAATGTTTAGGCGGCCTGACTTTATTAGGAGAACCCATTTCTGAAAAAAGATCCTACATCTATACTTACCGCTTTCCGCCTCAAGAGTTTAAGCTTCACGCTGGCAGTAGTGTTTTAAACACTGCGTCAACCAAAGGGGCAGGAACGATTGTAGAACTAAATGATGAGCAAAGGTTAGTTAAAATTAAGCTGGGTAAAGCCAGCGGCGAGCTACCGCCACACCTATCTATAAGTCCTACTGGGCCAAGGGATACAAAAAAAATTCGCTCAGCCCTTTACCGTGTGGCAGATAATATTCTTAATGCAAACGATAAGTATCAAGCAATTTTAGATATTTTAAATAAGAGAGCGCCTTATCTTAATAATAAACTTGCAGGCCAACCTATTATTAATTCTGATAAGTTACAGGATGAAACATTTGAAGCTATTAAAGCTCTCAATAACAGTTACCTTTTTATTCAGGGTCCACCAGGCACAGGAAAAACCTATACTAGCAGCCATATTATTGTTGAATTACTTAAAAACAATAAAAAAATAGGGATTGCTTCTAACTCTCATAAAGCAATACATAATTTACTTGGTAAGATAGAAAAAGTAGCTATAGAACAAAGCTTTCATTTTAAAGGTATAAAACGCAGCAGTGAAAATGAGGACAGTTATGAAGGGACATTTATTAGTAATAACAAAAGTGGAAATATAATTCCCTCTGATTACTCACTATATGCTGGAACTGCTTGGTTTTTTGTGGACGAGTTTTTTGAAGAAAATCCACTTGATTACTTATTTATTGATGAAGCAGGTCAAGTTTGTTTAGCCAATGTAGTAGCTATGGGCACAGCAACAAAAAATATTATCCTTGTTGGTGATCAAATGCAGCTAGCGCAACCTATGCAAGGAACTCATCCCGGTGAATCAGGCCTTTCTATTCTTGATTTTTTGCTAGGCAATCATGCAACGGTTTCTCCTGATCGCGGTATCTTTTTAAAAGATAGCTATCGAATGCGTCCTAGCATCTGCAATTTTATTTCCCAAGCGTTTTATGATGGACTCTTAAATGCTCATCCCTCTGTTAATAAATATCAACTATTTTTTAATAATGTAAATTTACCTAATGATGGTATTTGTATTGTACCTATGGATCATGAAGGCTGCTCGCAAAAAAGTGTTGAAGAAGGAGAGATTATTAAATCATTATATAAAACGTTAATAGAGCAAAAATTTAAAGATGATGAAGATCAGCGTAAGCTAACACCAGCTGATATTTTAATAGTCTCTCCTTATAATGTGCAGGTTAATTATTTACGCTCTATCCTACCAGCAGGTGCTCGCGTAGGCACAATCGATAAATTTCAAGGTCAAGAAGCAGCTATTGTTCTAATTTCGATGGCTACTTCAAGCGCAGAAGATTTACCTCGCAATATTGAATTTCTTTATAGTAAAAACCGTTTGAATGTTGCCATTTCACGAGCCCACTGCTTAGCTATAGTAGTTTTTAGTAAGAAACTATTAAATATTACTTGTAAAACAATTGAGCAAATGAAATTAGTAAATAGCTTGTGTTGGTTATATGATTATGGGCAGAAAATCTACTGATAGATCATGGATAATATTATATTCCCTCAATCTATTTTCAATACTATTTTTTATATTAGAGTTGATAAAAAATTTCTTTAAAACTTTCTATAGAGTTTTTAGTACCTGCGCTTAACTGCAATAAATAAGCGTTTTCATCATCCCACCAAAGCGCATCATGCGGTCCATAAGAATTATTAAAACTAGCAATGTAGATATTGCTGGAAATTATATTACCTTTTGGATTAATAACATTTAAATTAAAACTACTATAGCCACTAAATGAACTCATATTAGGCAATCTAGAAATTGCTGGTTTCCTTGTTGGGAAAGACGCTTTATTAAAAATACGAAACCATGCAACTTGGTTTTTCTTTCCATTCTTAGGAAACAAAACAAGTTGAGTTTCTTCAATTTGATTTTTATTACCGTAAGTAATTTGACTATCTAGAATAAAGTCTAAGTTAAGGAGGTTTAAAAGCTTAATAGACTTCTCTGGCTTACTACATGTAGAGACATTATGCATTGGCCATCTTAAATTCCATATACTCGAAGGAGGTTTATATTCATTTCTATTAATTAGAGCATTCTCCATGCAATTATTGTGACGTGACCAATACGTTAGTTTATAAAAATTCTCGTGTAAAATTTTATTAGATGAAGGAATAGGAGAAAAAAACTTAGCAAGCTCTACGAGTTCTTCATCCTTTAAATTACCCTCAAGTAAACGAATTTCAATGTTAGTTCCATATGAAAAAAAACTTAATGTTTTTGATTTAGAATAATCATACCCAATCCAACAAATACTTTCTTGGTTGAGAGCATGGGGTCTTATTTCCCAAACCCAATGATCATATAAAGCCGCATGATCTAATGTTGACAAAGGTCCAAAATCATATAAAAACTGCTTACATCTCAAAAGAGCGTCTTTATACTTAATATAAAAGTAATAAGAAGAAAAATGGGCGGAGCACCAAGCAGACCATGTTTTGAATTGATAATGACTTGGTTGTTGATTATAAGGAATATCCTCTTCTCTAAGTATAAAATTATATAAATTAACTTTATCCGTGTTAGGTATCAAAATAACAAAGTTTACTTTTTCTTGGGCCTGCGTTGGTAATACGTCATACACTAAATTCATTGCCTAATTCCAAATTATTTTTATTTTATATTTTTTTTAAATATTGGTTTTACAAGGACAAATTAATAATCATGAAAAAGAGCGATCTTTTTCAGCCTCTTTTGTTTCGTGTATTTTGTGGTCATTCATAAAGAAACCAGTTATCGATGCTCTCACGTGATTTCCGGCTGCATTCTCTACTTTTTTTATACAATGCAGGATATCGTTTTTAAAAATAACCAACCTATTAGGTTTTGGTACAATATAATGGCCTATTCCATCACCTATGTAATTATTTAAGCCAGAACTATTAAGGTGAAAACCTACTTTTTTCTTCTTATTATCAATTAAAGTCACTTCAGGGTATTCAAAATCTAGCTGGGGAATAGGATTAATTAGTAACTCAGCTCCCCATGCCGCATCCCAAGCGGGGTGGCAGTAATATACATATGCACCTGATATCTTATATTTTCCATCCGTATGCCAAGAAAGCCCTGAGCCTCTGGGATAAAGATAAGGCCTTGCAAAGAAAAAATCCCAATCTTTATCTTTGTAACCTATTAAATGGGCAAACTCACACGAGGTGGCAATGAGTTCATAAATGAATAAATCGATTGTTGTGTTTGTAGGATAGATTTGTTCCGTAGTACACGGTTCAGATCTAGGGTGAGAAATTGTAACGCCGCCCCATAAAGGGGAGCCATCTTCAAGGCTAAACGCATTTATCCATTTAGAAGAGTGAACAAATTTGAACTTTTCAGTTTGAATAAAATTCCAAATTTTTTCGAAAGCTGATGACTCTAAAAAGTCATCAACTACTACAAAAACGTCATTGTTAAAAGTTAATTTCATAATCGATAGCAAGATTTTAAAGGAAGGATCATCTCTCCTTTAATTACCAAGGCATGTATTCATCTTTATCTTCTTCGTTATCGATTCTATTAGAATAATATTCTTTCATAACATCTCCTTATTCAAAATCATTTCTAGTAGCCTGGCGGATTATAGATTTATTACTGTATTGAGGCAATTAAATTCAGAGTGCTTTTCATTTATAAAGTCCGGATAATTATATGCTTTTGAAAGTTAAAGTATTTATCAAAAGCACATCAAACAACTCTATTGCATTATTCGAGATAAATACGTATCTGAAAGTTCTGCTTTACTTTCTTTTGATAGGTTTTTACTCTATTATGCTTAGTGGCTCTGCGGGTGACTAAAACTGCCCATAAATGGGAAAGACCTAAAGACTAAAAAACGCTATCAAATAATTACATTTCAAATCCGGTACCAAAATCGGTACCAAAAATTCTGATTTAAAAGTCGGGAACCATGGAAGCCCTTACCAGCTCTATGCCGTTGCGCGGAATCGAACCGCGGACCTATTGATTACGAGTCAATTGCTCTACCGACTGAGCTACAACGGCGATTTTTCAGTATATACTTGGGGATTTTAGTCGGCAAGTAGGTACTGATTTAGGTTGTTTTTTGTTGTAGTACTACGCCTAGTGTCCAGTCTGCTTCTTGGCCCGGAGGCAGGTAGTTCACTTGGGTGTTTGATTCTATGCCGTAGCCGTCTACCATGAGGGCGTAGTAGTAGGATGGGAAGAGGCAGTAGCCGTAGAGGTAGTCGTTGTTGGCGTATTGGTTGCTTAGGTCTTGCCAGCTTTGATTACAAACCGCGCTGTTTGCTTGGTCTAATAGCTCTTGGCTGGTGAAGGCGGTTGAGAAGCTAAAGGGTGGGGTTTTGACGAGCTCGGTTAAGCCGCCTGTTGCGTACCATTTATTGACCCGGCTTGCGCTTAAGAGGGGTTGAATGACTTGGTTTACGTGGTGGACGGCATTCATTAAGGATGAGACTTCATTTTTACAGCTGTAGGCATCACCTTGGGCTTTATCGCCTGTTGGCATGTCGTAATCCCTGCTAAAACAGCTGTCGGTGTCTAAAAATTGGTGTGTTACTTCAGTCTGGCCAAGGCCTAAGAAGCTGTGGCTGAAAATTTTGAAATTCTTGCCATAGAGCGTTATCGTTTTAACGTCTTTATTGTCGCTGCGTACTGTATTATTAACCGGAAAAACCACTTCAACCGATGCCCCGCCCATGTCCATGTAACCCATTGGTTTTGGCTTTTTGATGGCTAAATTATTTAATTTATAATTAAGTGCGAGCCAGCCGTATAATCCTTCATCATTGCCACTAATGGTTTTCGCAGCCGCAAGTTGCCAGGTTGAATTGGTTTGAAACCATTGGTCAACGAGGGAATAAAATTGCTGTTGTTTAGCTTGCGGAAGCAGGCGCATACCCGCTGTGGCGTAAAAATACACAGGTACCTGTACATTAGGTGCACCCGCAAATAACGTGGTAAGGTAAGCATCGATCGTGGCTTGATTAGGCTCTATGGTAGCAAAACCTGGTTTGATTTTTTTGTTAAAGCGCTCAGTGATTTTAACGGGGGAATTGGTCTTATCTAAGTCATACGAGTAGAGATGCATGCGCGAACCTGTACTTCCTACATCAACCACAATGACACATTGTTGTTGCTCACATCCGGCTGTTGAGGCCGCATTTACAGATGAAATACAGATAAGGCTTGATAAACAAAACGTTAAGGCTAAGCGCATGATACTGCCAGGTAAATCATTAGTGCGCGTATGATACATAATGTGTATTTTCATGTCAATGATGTAATCAGGATAGATTTCTATAACAAGCAGGCTTTATGGCTTTTTGTTGTTGATTAAATTCAATGGTTATCATACCGCAATCGATGGTATTTAGGATGTTAATGTGCTGTTTGGTTAACGTTGCAATTGTTTGTGGGTGAGGAAAGTGATAACGGTTATCAAAACCTGCGGAAATAAGCGCAAGTTTTGGCGCAACGTGCTTAATAAAGGCGGGAGTTGAAGAGGTTTTGCTTGCGTGATGCGCAACAACTAACACATCAGCAGCCAGTTGTTTAGCATAGTGAGTCATTAAATAATGCTCGGCTGGCTTTTCAATATCGCCAGTTAATAGCGCCTTTCCGCTAGATGTGGTGATTTGGAGCACACAGGAGGAATTATTTTTAGTGTGTCCCGGTAAATGAATGGGTAAAAAATGAAAATAAACCCCATCCCATTCCCAATCAGGGTAAGTATGGCAATTGTTACCGCGCTGATAAAATGTCACATTATCAACTAACAACTCTACTTGGCCGTATTTTTCTTCCAACGAGGGTAAGCCGCCGCGGTGGTCTAAATCAGGATGGCTAATGATGATTTTATTAATTTTTTTAACGCCGCGCGTTGTTAAATAAGGAATAATCGCCATTTGCGCCATGTCGCTGCCTTGGTAGAATTTCATGCCGGTATCGTAAAGCAACACATGCTTTGCCGTGCTAATAACAATAGCTAGCCCCTGCCCCACATCTAATACATCAATACGCGCATCAGCTGGCTTAATTTTTGGAAAACCTGGGAACAATGCTGCTAATAACAATATCAAGGCACCTGGTATTAAGGCTTTAAGGGGTAAGAAAAATAACACAGCAATGGCTAAGATTAATGCTAATAAGATAGAAAAATTAGGCAGGGAAAAATTTAAATTAATGAATGCCGCCTGATCAATACCGTGCAAGATCATTAATAATCCTTTGATTGACCAGTCAACCAGTGGTAATACCCATAACTGTCCAAGCCCGACACTCAACAGCAATCCTAAGAGGGAAATGGGCACAATCAGGTAACCGACTAGCGGAATGGCAATTAGATTAGCCAAAAGGCCATTGATTGCTCCATAAGAAAACCAATACAGGGTAAATGGCAGTAAGCCGATTAAACAGGCAAATTGCAAGGCAATGAGTCGTTTAACCCCTTGGTAAGCAATGCGTTGACTTGAGGTGATTAAGACAGCTACTGCTAAAAAGGATAAATAAAAACCTGGCAGCAATACCGCATGCGGTTCTGCTATGACGACGATTAATAAGGCATACCGCCAAGCTTGCCAGCCTGAAAACTGACGGCTTAAAAAAGGTCTTAACAGTAAAACGGCGCAAGCAATAACTGCACGTTGCGCAGGTATGGCAAAACCTGAAAGCAAGGCGTACATGAGCCCCATCAGTACGCCACTTAAGCCTGCAACTTGCATGGCAGGTTTATATAAACACAACACACTCACCTGCCGCCAGCTCCAATAAATCATGCCATAGAAAAGGCTAGCCACTAAATAAATATGAGCGCCAGAAATAACCATTAAATGGGTGGTGCCTGTACGGCGAAATAAATCCCAGGTGGCTTTGTCGATGTGATTGGTAAGCCCCAAGGTTAATGCCTCCATAATGCCAAGCGAGGTTTTGTCAGGCAGAAACGATGCGAGTTTCGCAGCCCAACGTTCGCGAATACTCGTCATGTTAGTTTTGTGACTCACGCTTAATAATTGTGCGCGGCCTTTAAGGTAGCCAGTCCAGTAAATATGGCGCGCGGCAAGGCTTTCTTGGTAAGGGAAATGGCCTGGGTTGCCTAAATTTTCTGGGCGTTTTAATTTAGCGTTTACTTGCCATAGTTGGCCGAGTTTAAAGGCTGGGCAATGGTTATAGCAGGCTAAACTTACCAGGGTATTGGTGGGCTTGCCATTTAGTTTAGATAAGCGGAAGTTAAATTGGGTTTTAACGTCGCTGGTCATGGGAATGGAAACTATTTCTCCGATTAAAGTAGCCTGTTGAATGACGCGGCTTGCAGGCATGTATTTATCGGTTAGCCACCATTGGTGAAAGGATGTCCATAAGATGGCTATACCAAACCAAATGATAATGCGCTTAGGCGCTTTTAAATATAAGGCAATGCCAATAAATAGCAGTGGGTAGAATGATTTTGTATAAAACCATATTACTCCAGCAACGAAGCAGAGGATTTCCATAGATTTTGTTTTGGACTTGCGTGCTGGGTAATTTATTGGAAATAAATTTTTAAATCAATTGTTTAGCTCATTTTTATTTTGTTGGTGGGTATTGGTTAAACAATAGGCATCGTTTGTTGGGCCCTTGGCCCAACCTACAGGGTAATTCAATGATTGAGTCAACAAGAGGCACCGCAGGTTTGGCTAGATAGATTGTAATAAATTTCTTAATCTTCTAGAAAAATTGTGCTGTTTACAATACGATGAAGTTAGGAACATTTATGTAGGTTGGGCCCTTGGCTCAACATGCGGTGGTTATTGTCGGACCAGAGCCTAACCTACATTCTCATGATATTTAGTTAAAGGATTAGCTATGATTATTGCCGCTTTAAATGAAAGCCCCAATGAATCACGTGTTGCTATTACACCCGCTGCTGTAAAGCATTACATCCAATTAGGTTTTAAGGTTTATATCGAAGAAAATGCAGGTATTGCTTCTGGTTTTGCGAATAAAGCCTATGAAGACGTAGAGGCTCATGTCATTTCTAATCGCCAAGAATTGTTAAAAAATACCAATGTCGTGGTCTTGGTGAATGCACCTAATCCTGATGACTTAACGTGCTTGCCGCCTGAAGCGTTAGTGGTGGCGCCTGTTGATAATGATCCTGACAGTGCATTAATTAAATGGTGCTGTGCCGAAAACATCAGTTTAATTTCAATGAATTTAATCCCGCGCATCAGTCGTGCACAGAGTTTGGATAGTTTATCATCGCAAGCCAACTTGGCAGGTTATCGCGCGGTTTTAGAAGGCATTCATCATTTTAATCGGGCAATTCCTATGATGATGACCGCAGCTGGCATGATTCAGCCGGCAAAAATCTTAATCCTTGGCGCAGGTGTTGCAGGCTTGCAAGCCATTGCTACGGCAAAACGCTTAGGCGCTGTGGTTTATGCGTTTGATGTGCGTCGCGCGGCTAAAGAACAAGTCGAAAGTCTTGGGGCTGAATTCATTGAAGTTGAAGATGGCGCAGACCTTGAAACAGCAGGTGGTTATGCCAATGAAATGAGTGAAGACTATAAAGCGCGGCAAGCAGCACTTATTCATAAATACGCCAAATTATCTGATATCGTTATCACCACAGCGCTTATTCCAGGTCGCAAAGCACCGATTTTAATCACCCGGCAAACGGTAGAAGAAATGAAACCGGGCTCAGTGATTGTAGACTTAGCTACCGCGCGGGGCGGGAATTGTGAATTAAGTGAAGTTGACCGAGTTATTAAACATGGGGAGGTTACTTTAGTTGGTTACAGTAATGTCGCCGGTTTAGTGCCAGCCACTGCCAGTGAACTTTATGCCAATAATTTAGTCCACTTAATTCGTTTAATTACGGTTGCACCGACTGCTTTAGTTTTTAATGCTGAAGATGAAATCATTCAACAAGCGATGCTTTGTCACGAAGGCAATTATATGCCCTTCCAAGCTGCCAAGGAGGCTTAATCATGCTTAACCATGCTGCTATCAACAATGATTACATTGCTATTTTAACTATTTTTATACTGGCCTGCTTTGTGGGTTATTACGTCATCTGGAAAGTAACACCTGCTTTGCATACCCCATTAATGTCAGTGACTAATGCTATCTCAAGCATCATTATTTTAGGTGCTTTAATCGCTGCTGGCAGCAAATTGCTAGGAACCATTACGCTACTTGGGGGATTTGCTATTTTCATTACTGCAATCAATATTTTTGGTGGCTTTGTGGTGACGCAGCGTATGTTACGGATGTATAAAAAATAACCATGGATACCGTTATGACTTCATTAATTTCATTTCTTTATTTGATTGCGGCTGTTTTTTTTATCTTAGCGTTAAAAGGGTTGGCAAGTCCTGCGACCGCTAGACGGGGCAATTTATTAGGTATACTTGGGATGGTGATTGCCGTTGGCGCCACCTTGATCATGCCGAGTGTCAATCATCATTTTATACTGCTTGGCTTAATTCTCGCAGGCGGGGCAGTAGGAACGATTATTGCCTTAAAAATCAATATGACAGCTATTCCGCAATTGGTGGCAGCCTTCCACTCCTTGGTAGGTTTAGCGGCGGTTTTAGTGGCCTTTTGTGCTTTTTTAGCACCTGCTTCTTTTAATATAGGCCTGCCTGGCAATATTGAATTAAAAAGCCTAATTGAGATGAGCTTAGGTTTAATTATTGGGGCTATTACATTTTCAGGCTCGGTAATTGCCTTTTTAAAATTACAAGGCATCATGTCTGGGCAGCCTATACGCTTTCCAGGACATGCCTTTATCAATTTAATCGTAGCCCTTGCTATTTTAGCGCTGCTGGTTACCTTTGTCTTACAACAATCCTTAATTATCTTTGGCAGCCTTGCTTTTTTAGCATTTCTTATTGGTATCTTTTTAATTATTCCTATTGGTGGCGCTGATATGCCAGTGGTTATATCAATGCTCAATTCCTATTCAGGTTGGGCAGCAGCGGGTATTGGGTTTACGTTGAGTAATAATCTGTTGGTAATTACCGGGGCGTTAGTTGGCGCAAGCGGTGCTATTTTAAGCTATATCATGTGTGTGGGTATGAATCGCTCCATTATTAATGTTATTTTTGGCGGCTTACACAACACCGTTGATGCCAATCAAGCGGTCAGCCAACGCGATAATCAATCTGTTCGCCAAGCCAATGGTGAAGATGCGGCCTTTTTATTAAGCACGGCCCAAGACGTTATTATTGTTCCTGGTTATGGTATGGCGGTAGCGCATGCCCAACACGCGGTTAAAGAATTAATGGATGCCCTTGAGAAGCGCGGTATTCGCGTGCGCTTTGCTATCCATCCCGTAGCAGGTCGTATGCCTGGTCATATGAATGTTTTACTTGCTGAAGCCAATATTCCCTATGATCGCGTCTTTGAACAAAGCGAAATTAATTCAGATTTTACCAGTTGTGATGTGGCATTTGTGATTGGTGCGAATGATATTACCAATCCCGCAGCCAAAACAAACCCAAGCTCCCCTATTTACGGTATGCCTATTTTAGAAGTTGAACGAGCTAAAACAGTATTATTCGTAAAACGCAGCCTTGCCGCAGGCTATGCGGGAGTTGAAAATGATTTATTTTACCGCGATAACACCTACATGTTATTTGGCGATGCCAAAGCCATGACAGAATCGATTGTTAAAGCGCTTGCTAATTTATAATATAAGCCTTGCTGCAGGTGCCTGCAGCTGTCTCTTGGCCACATCTCAAGCGACATGCAGTCCACAGAAACGAACCCTGTTGCACTCAAGCTAATGGATACCGTGGTCAAGCCACGGTATTTCGATAGCATGGAAAGAAGGCAAAGAGAACAACGAATTACCGCGGCTTGACCGCGGTATCCAACGATGTGGCATTTAAATTTTAGCAACATGTCAATATATCCTAACAACAGGCCCCTGTCTCTTGATAAGATATGACCAAAAGACAGATGCTTGCAACAAGGTTAGAAATTTAAAAAAAATAGGCGATATAAATCCACGGCTTGCCCTCTATTTAGCATAAAATTCATACTACTTAACAAAGTCCCATTTGCTATAGGAAAAAATTAAGGGTATCTTAGAACCCGTTTTTCTTAGTAAAAGGATATATAATGCGAAAAGTGGTTTTAAGTTTATTAGCTGCTGGCGCCTTCATCAGTGCTCCAGTCCTGGCAATGAATCACAGCCTAAACGCAGGCGTGAGTGTAGAATATGAATTGCCAGTGAATGCGCCAGAGGTTTTTACCAACTTCACTTTTTTTAAAGTACATGCAATTTGTAAAATTCAGACTCAAGATGAAAGTAATGTCATCCATATCAAAGCCCTTAATCGCTCAGGCCAAGTCAATGGCCAGGTCATCAATACTGGCGATGAATTAGATCTTACCCTGCACAATGGTGAAACAATAGACTTAGTTGCTGAATCGGCAGCACAAGTTGAATTAACCAATAAGGGTGAACACCTTATTAAGGCGAAATGCCAAATTAATTAATCTTTAAAGCACGTAACTTCTCTCCACTTAAGGCGGAGAGAAGTTATTATGCCAAACTAGCGCGGCTTCATTTCTTGACGTGAGGCTAAACTAAGCAGTCTATCTAGCATTCTAGTACTTAGGATACGTTTTAATACGGCAAATAAGTGCGCTGGAAAGGTCACTAAATACTTAGCCTTTGGGCGCGGTGATTCAATGGCATGAATCAATTTTTTAATCACCGCATCTGTGCCTTTGGTAAACGGAGACTCATCTTTTTGATCCCGATAAGAAGTCAGCATATGCTTATATTCTTTATTAAAATAGCTTGCTTCAAGATTAATTTGCTTTAATGACACATCAATAACATTGTCTCTAAATTTACTGGTAATAGGGCCAGGCTCAATCGTAACCACTTTAATCCCGTAAGGTGCAAGCTCAAGGCGCAGCGTGTCGCTTAATCCTTCAACAGCGTATTTAGACGCATTATAAGCTCCGCGAAATTTCATACTTACTAAACCAAGTACAGAACTAATATTGATGATGCGACCCGAGCCTTGGCTTCGCATAACAGGTATTGCTAAACGAGTTATCTCAAGTAAGCCAAAGACATTGGTTTCAAATTGGGCTCGTAATGTATCTCGTGAAATATCCTCAAGCGCTCCCCCCTGCCCGTAACCTGCATTATTGATTAATACATCAAGGCGACCGCCTGTTTTACTTAACATCTCGGCAAATGCTTTATGAATTGATTGTGAATCATTGACATCTAAAAGTATGGCATCAAGACCTAAATCCAATAGCTTTTGTAAATCATCTGGTTTGCGGCAAGACGCAATCACTTGATGCCCACGTTTTGCTAAGGTGATAGCGGTATCATAACCAATGCCACTTGAACAACCTGTTATCAAAATAGTTTGTGATTTCCTCATTTAATTTTCCCTGTTAAATTTTTTTGATTTTGCCAGAAGACTAGAAAAAAAGCGAAATACAACTAGATTGGTTTGGGGGTTTAGGATCTAACAGAAATAAATCCGGTAGATCGCTAAATAAGTTAGATTCAGCGAGAACAATTTTTTTGAATATTCTGAACTTCGTAGCTTTCTAATTCGTTACGAGCAAAACCTTGAGCAACCTCATTTGCTACAGTGCCACTTAGGTTGGCTAACTCACGTGGCTCAGTTCTCAGTAACTTAATCGCAGGCGTTCCATTGGGATTAACTAACTGAGCATGCAAATGGCGTAAATAATTACGGAAAGAATATTGTTTATGGCTGCTGAATGTTTCATTTGCTAGCGCTAAACTGATGCTGGTGACAATATTTCTATCTAATGTCTGAGCTAATTTTTTTAAGTGCTCTGATGTTACATCTTCAGGACTGCCCATTAATAAATTAAGCTGACTAGTAACTTGCTGCAGGATTTCCTGTTCAAATTTTCTCATGACTTTTCTAGCATTATCACAGCCGCGCTGATTATGACTAAACAAGAAAGAACTGTCATGTTTATGTGCTTCAATTTGATAAGCACTCGCGATAGCTCTTGCTTGCTTAATAAGCGTCTGAACATTATTTAAAACATTAAACAAATGTTGTGTTGCTTCTGGTGCACAGCGCTCACTAGCAAAAGCACAAAGTTTAAGCTTATTATGGTCACTAAATATATCTAGACGAGTAATCGCCCCAACATTATTTTCTTTTTGCTTAGTTGATTTATCAATTTTTTCTAGAGCTTGAGCTTCTCTCTTTTGCACTTGCTGAACTTCTTCCTCAAGCTCCCTATTCCTCTGACTCAGCTGCTGATTCTCAATAGCTAATTGCTCGGCAGTCGTTTTATATTTCTTAAGTTCTGCATGAAGTGCTTCTTTTTCTTCAGACTTAAGTCCTGCAGGCGTTGGGGTTAAATAATTTCTAATAATGTGTAGGAAATTACCTGCTTGATCTTCTCGGAAAATAGTGCTTGCTTCATTGTTGGTAGAAACCAGCACCCAATCATCAAACTCGGTGTCTTCGTTTTGTGCATTTTCCTGATTCATTGTTTCAATGGCTTGCACGATAACTTGTTTTCTATAGCTTAAAAGCTTGATAAGTGTATCTAAATTTGCTTTATCGTCTTGATTTAATGACTCACGTGCTTTGCTCATTGCTTTAGCGATTAAATCGTCATATTCTGCCGCAATGTCAGTTAATTTGCTTAACAGGAGCTTATCTTGTCGTTTCAGCTCTAAATTTTGGGCGCCATAAATAGCCTGGTCAAATAAACCATTTTCAAAAGTTGCTAATTGGTGACCAAATAATGCGGCGCTGCGTTCAGATAAGTTTTTTGTTTCTTGTTGGATATCAGAAAATGCTTGGTAATAATCAATAGGAATAGCTGAGAACGTTTCATTTATCTTTCTAGACACAGTTATAAACGCTTCTGCAATGGCACTGATTGGATTTTTATTGAAGAAAACTCGTTTCCAATTTTTATCATTACCGCCATTACTTTGGCCTTGTCGATAAACTTGATTGCAATGAATTTCGAATTGTTCAATAGCGGTGTGAAGTTGCTTATTGACCTTGTCAATTTCAATTAAATAGGTATTAGCAAGTGAGAGGAATTGATGAAATAGCGCTATCTCATCATTCTTAGCAGCCTTATAAACGTTTAAAAATTCTTTCGTTAATACCAGTAATTTATCCCTTAATTTAAGTAACGAAATTAAATTTTCGCGGCCTTCAGCTGTTAATCTATCTAACAAATAATTATGACTATAATCGCCGCTAGGGTTTGCTAATTGATAAGGGAAGCCATCATAAAATTTTTTATAATGTTCTTCATAAGCACGTGTTGGCTCTATAAATACGGCATTAATAACAGGATTACCTAATAGCTGGCGCTCTCTAGAGGCAACAATCGGCGCATCGTGTTCTTGTTGCGCAAGCTCTGTAAGTGACTCAACATTGACCTCTTGTGAACTTAACAACGGTAAAATAAATTGATTGACTCTTAAATTAAGGTTTTCTAATGAGACTAACATGTGCTGAACATCATTATAAAAGCCATTAATTCTATCTTTAATAGAACTGCCTTCATTTTGAAGTATACTTTTATTTGCCTCAGAAATTCGCTCTAAGGCTGATCCACAAGACAAATAGTCAGTATCATTACTGCGCGTTTCAACAATATCTTTATCATTTAGCAATTCATGCACAAAGGATTGTATGCGCTGATAATATTGCTCTCTATGTTCAGGTACGCGTAGTGCTTGCTCACACAGGTGCGCTAAGAGCGCCATAGCAATTACTTTGCCATGAGAGATATCTGATAAATCAGCGCGGCCAAAATAACGATTCTGATTATCAGCAATGTATTCATAACAAGTATTGTAAATAAAATTATAATAACGACATTCTTTATTTAGCTGCTGATTTTGAGGCTCAGCATCACTTAAAGCCTTAGCTAACGCCGCAATCCCTCCCTGCGTTGGCAATCTTAATCCCTCAATGACACCTTCTTTATAAGTTAAATTTAAAGTAGCTAACCAGCCTTGAACTGACGCTAGACCATAATGAATACTGCTTTGAATACCCACTCGACCCTGGTCATACAATTCAAGAATTTTTTTTATAAAAGGAGTTTCACGATATTGAACTTTTGGCATTTTAGCTTACCTATAAAGACTACGTATCTAATAGTGGTCCAGTGTAAACTCGAAATATTAAGTGAACATTAAGTAAGTTGGCTCAAGCAAGACGCCGCCCAACAATTATTTGTTGAGATAAACTCAAGATGACTAGAATATTGGCACTTTTTGATTATAATGGAGCTAAACTGACTGATTAAAGATAAGTAAATTAGTTAAAAGGCTGACAAAACATGAGTAAGCTGCGCCAATGACTAATCATAAGATTGAAAAACTTACAAATTATTATCTAAAACAAGACTCGCATGAGGATAAGAATATCTGTGAAGTTTTCGCCAGCCAATTCATGCGCTTTATTGCGCAAAAAATCGGTGAGGATCCAGCTATTATTGCCGATGTTTCCTATGTTAATCTTCAGCCTAACGAACAAATTTATATTGCTTCTAAGTTATATGCAGGCTATCGCGATTTATTTCTTGATGCCTATCTTGCTTATCATTTACCCGCTTACCAAAATTTAAGGTCAATGACTAATAATAAATGGGCGAAGTTACCTAAGCAAAGACCTTATTATTTTCAACACGACCCTTGCATCGATAGCATGACAGAAGCTGGACGCTATAAAGAAATCAGTATCGGACTTGCGCTACGCTCTATCGTTGATGATCCTGATACCCATTTTAAAAATATTGGTGCAGTCCCTGTTGAGCAATCAGGTCTTAAGGATATTATTCCCATTTATGAAAATGGTAGCTATAGTGGTTACTGTTTACAGCAATCAGCACCTGCAAGCGGCTATTCTGAACAATTAAAAAAGATAAACATAGCAGACACCCAGTACTATCAATTAAGCCGTACACCTGAACCCGAGCTGGATGAATTTAAAGAAGCGTGTATTAAATACAATCACCATTATTATCTTGTGCCTAATATAGGTAATACCCAAGCTGTACACGTTGATTTTGGCGGCTCGCTTGGCGATTTTCGTTTATTTAGTCGCCGAAAATTAGATGGTAAAATACACCTTAGGCATTTTTGCAATCTACTTCGCTATCATCCCTCTTATAGCGGCCCGCCAGCTTACTTTAATCAAATTTCAGATGCGTTAACGAGCAAAGCGACTTACTTTTATGAAACGCTCGCTCGCTTTTCAATGATTGATAAATTTGAAATTGCCGATTTCATTGATGAGCAAATTAATAACACCTTTGACGTTTATCAAAACAAGCCAGACATTTTAATCAGATTTGCAGAGCGAATCGGTTTAGAGATTAACAATGCCATAGATTTACCTACCTTAAACCAGTGCATTCAAGAGCACTTACTTATTAATTTTGTAAATCGCCAACAACATGCAAAAGCCCTTTTCTTAGAACATTTTTGCAATTTAGACTACACCACCCAACTTAATTTAATGAATGGTTATCAGCGTCATGATGCACTTACTGAGCTCTCATTAAAAGAGCGATTAATTAGGGAATTTTTTCACAATTTAAAAAATGAAAATAAAATCTTTTTTGCCACCTTTAAAGCCATTGAAGATTTAAATTTAAATAGTCAATATAAACACTATGCCCGCGACCCTATTTGGCAGCTAAAAAAACAATTACATCAGTGGTTATCGCAAGCTTATTTAGATAGTAATTTAGAAGAGTCAGCAACCGAAATTAATGAAATTATTAAACATACGCAACTGCTATTAAATGAATTTATCGATACAAAATCACAATTAGATGCCTTGCCAGCCAAATCTTCAAAGAAAGCTTATAAGCTTGCGCTAAAATTTATTCTAACGGCTAACCAATATGAACAATGTTGTGCTAAAACGCTTAACAATGAGAACATGAAGATTACCGCAGCTACCTTAACTGGTGCCTTAATAGGGGCTATTGTAGGGGCGGGGATTGGAGTGATTTTAGGTGGCGTGGTTTTAGCACCAGTAACAAGTATTACTGGTGCAGCTATTGGCATTAAATTAGGTCTTATATTAAGCACCGCGTTCATGATGCTGTTAGCGGGTGTTCAGGCTACGCATAACCTCACTCGATACCATCTGTTTAGTTCGCTTAATCACAGCATAAGTAATTTGAGTCAAACTTTATCGACACCTATGTGCCAAGAAATAGAACAACCCCAATTTGTCTATTAATGCTCTCTAGTTGCTGAAAAGTGAATTTTTGGATAACGCTCTTGTGCCATCGTTAAATTGACTTTCGTTGGCGCTAAATAAATTAATGCATCACTGCCATCAAGTGCTAAATAATCATGCGCTTTTGTTCGAAATTCTTGCATTGCTTTATCGTCTTCTGCATAAACCCAGCGCGCGCAGCTGACACTTACAGATTCATAAATACAATCCACTTTATATTCATGATGCAAGCGGTGAGCAACGACATCAAACTGTAACACACCGACTGCGCCCAAAATTAATTGGTTACTGTTTAAGGGTCTAAATATTTGGGTAGCGCCCTCTTCCGATAATTCAATTAACCCCTTTAATAATGCTTTACTTTTTAGTGGATCTTTTAACCGCACCAAGCGAAATAGCTCTGGCGCAAAGTTAGGAATGCCAGTAAATTTTAACGCTTCCCCCTGGGTAAACGTATCACCAATCCGAATCGTGCCATGATTATGCAGGCCAATAATATCGCCAGCCATGGCTGTTTCGGCATGCGAGCGATCGCCTGCCATAAAGGTTAACGCATTCGCAATGACAATGTCTTTTCCTAAACGCAAATGGTTTAATTTCATCCCGCGCTTAAAGGTGCCAGAACAAATGCGTAAAAAGGCTATGCGATCACGATGCTTAGGATCCATATTGGCTTGAATTTTGAAAACAAAGCCAGAAAAGGCAGGTTCATCGGGATTAACAACTCGTTCCATCGCATTACGTGGCCTGGGCTTTGGCGCATAGCTGGTGAAATCATCAAGTAACTCTTTAATACCAAAATTATTAATCGCTGAGCCAAAGTATACAGGGGTTAATTTACCCGCTAAATACTCATCTAAATTAAACTCATGCGAGGCACCTTTGACTAGTTCAATTTCATCCCGAAGTTCTTGCGCTATTGGCCCTAATAATTCATCTAATTCGGGATTATCTAAGCCCTCTATCTGTTGTGCATCTTGCTTTTGGGCATTTTTGCCAGCTTGATAAAGATAAATTTTGTCTTGGTATAAATGATAAATCCCTTTAAAACGTTTACCCATACCAACAGGCCAGGTAACCGGTGCACAGCGAATACCAAGTACGTCTTCAACTTCATCCAGCAAAGAAATGGGTTCGCGCCCTTCTCTATCTAACTTATTAATAAAGGTCATAATGGGCGTATCACGTAATCGACATACTTCCATTAATTTAACGGTTCTTTCTTCTACCCCTTTCGCCACGTCAATGACCATTAACGCTGAGTCGACAGCTGTTAGCGTGCGGTAGGTATCTTCAGAAAAATCTTCATGGCCTGGGGTATCAAGAAGGTTTATCACATGCTCGTTATGCACAAACTGCATGACTGAGGTGGTAATGGAAATACCTCGTTCTTTTTCCATTTCCATCCAATCTGATGTAGCATGCCGGTCGGCCTTGCGCCCTTTTACCGTACCTGCTAATTGAATAGCACCTCCAAATAGGAGTAATTTTTCTGTCACGGTCGTTTTACCAGCATCCGGATGCGAGATGATGGCGAACGTTCTTCTTTTAGTAAAATCCTCATAAAAGTCGGACATACAGTAACCTAACTAGCTAAAAGGGGGTAATTTTAAGGGAAAGTGCTAAAACAAACAAATAAAAGTCATGAGAACTCTTACCTAACCATTAGATTTTGCGTTTTAACCCTATTAAAGGTTATTATATATACACAATAAGTACTATTATCTCTCGTTGTCCTTGAACACGTTACTGAAAAATATAATTGGTCTAATAGCTTTAATATGCTCAAGCTACGCTTGGCCTGCGCTGCATTTTTTAACCATTGCTGATATTCATTATGGGTCGAATAATACAATAGGCAATGGCCATGATACAGGCGATGTATTATGGACTACGACGCTTAAAAAATTACATGAGCTCCAACGCCAGGTAGATTTTAGTATTGTGCTCGGTGACTTACCAACCCATTCATTGCCACTACTTAGTAACAAAACCCAAAAAGCCCAGTATGAGGCAAAAGTATTTCAAGATTTATATAAGGCCAATAGCCAGCATAAACCGATATTTTATGTACCTGGTAATAATGATTCTTTAACCGGTAATTACCAACCTTTTGCCAAAAATGGCAGCTCCCCGCTTGATTATGCTTACAATTGGCAAGGTGCTTGTGCTTATTGTCAGGAGTTAATTATTGATAAAACGGCTATGCATAGTGATGGCTATTACTCAAGTTATGTTTTACCTAATAATAAAGAAGTTTTACTCATTGTTTTAAATACGACCCAATTTGCTAAGTTACCCTGGTTGGCTATGCCTTATGTAAAGCAATCTAGGGACGCTAATCGTCAGTTAAAATGGCTAGAGTCACAATTAAAAAATAATAAAGCAAAACAATTATTAATTGCTATGCATGAAGAACCAGGCGTTGATTACCACAAACAAGCGATTTGGCAGGAAAATTATTTACAAGCGTTTATTAAATTATTAAATAACTATCAGCAAAATTATCAGCAAATTTCCCTTTTAACAGCTCACAGTCATTATGATGAGCTTAGAAAAATTACCCTCACCAATGGCAAGCCCATTTATGCCTATGCGACACCCGCCATCAGTCGTAGTCATTATAATAACCCGGCTATGAAGGTATTCCATTTAAATGATGAATTTTATTTGCAAGATTTTACCACTCATTATTCACTCAATGAGAGCCAGTGGACTAATCATTATTATCATGCCATTGCAGCTGAGAATGACGCTATTTTTTCAACTTGCGCCGGTTTACCTTTAGCAGCATGTCTCGATACATTACCTACAGAAAAATTATGTGATTTAATGGAAGGTAAATTCATTTACAGTACCAAAAATCAAGATAAAACTGGGTTTAATTGCTTAAATACTTATAACATAAATTAACATTAAGCCTCGCTATCTATAACTAATGCTAAAATTAGGGTAAGCCAGGAGTTAAAATATGCAATTATTTGATAGCCATTTTCATATTATTGACCCAAGTTTTCCGCTGGTACCTAATCAGGGCTATCTGCCTTCCCCTTTTAGTTGCGAAGATTATTTACAAGCAATGGCTAAGTTTCAATTGGATGTCATTGGTGGTGCCATTGTTTCTGGCTCGTTTCAAGCATTTGATCAATCCTATTTGTTGGCAGCTTTAAAAACATTAGGCTCAACATTTGTTGGGGTTACACAGCTGCCGCTTGACGTTGATGATCAAACCATCCTGCAGTTAAATGAAGCTGGCGTGCGGGCTATTCGTTTTAATATTAAACGAGGCATGCAATTAACCCTTAATGAGATACAATCGTTTGGGGCCCGTTGTTATGAATTAGCTAAATGGCACAGTGAATTTTATCTAGATGCAAGCAATTTGCCTGACATGGCGCCTATGTTGCTAAAATTGCCACAAGTCAGTATCGATCACCTAGGATTAAGCAAAGCAGGCTTCCCGCATTTATTAAAACTAATTGATAAAGGTATTTACATCAAAGCAACGGGATTTAGTAGAGTAGACTTTCCCGTATTATTGGGATTAAGACAAATCATAGCAGTTAATTCTGATTGCTTAATGTTTGGCACAGATTTACCAGGTACGCGGGCCCCTAAGCCATTTGATGAAGCTGATATGCAAATCATTACCGATAATTTTCCTAAAGACATTATAAACAAGATTTTCTATCAGAATGCATTGCGCTTTTATCGTGTCCGGCAAATCTCTTAAAGCTAACTTAATCTAATTGATTGATCTATTTCTATTTTATCTAAAAGCGTTTTTATGATTTTCTGTCTAAAATTGGCATGTAGACTTATAAATAATCTATTATTGATATGTATAACTATCAATAGGTGACAGGTTATGGACAACAATACTAGCAATAAATTGGCTATTCCCGCGAGCTTAAGGCGTCATTGGGGCTGGCTCCTTGGTTTAGGCATTTTATTTATTGTGCTTGGTGCATTAGCCTTAGGCATGCTTGTTAGTGTTACCTTAGCCAGTATTTTAGTAATTGGCGTTCTTCTTATTATTGCGGGCGCGGGCCAGTTGATTGATGCCTTTAAATGTAAAGGCTGGAAGGCTATACTCTGGCATGTTCTCATTGCCTTACTTTATATTTGGGCAGGCGCTTTAATTATTTACGACCCAGTGCTTGCTTCTGCTATTTTAACTGCGATGTTAGCCTGGTTACTGATTGCCATTGGCTTTATCCGCTTTGTCATGGCTTTTACCTTAAAGCAAAATAAAGGTTCATTTTGGCTCATTTTAGCAGGCCTTGCATCCATTATTATGGGGGTTATTATTCTTAGCAGTTGGCCTGTAAGTGGCTTGTGGGTTATTGGCTTACTTATTGCTATTGAATTACTGATTAGCGGTTGGAGTTATGTCTTCTTTGCACTTGCTCTTCGTTAAACAAATCAAATTTAAAGTGGCTGCAGAATGGTTTGCAGCCACTTTAAACGATGTGTTATTTAGTCGTGTTTTTAGATTGCTTTAATTCTAACCCCTGATTATTTTGCTATAATTAAGAGTCGTATGTTTTAGATGTTTGCCATAAAGAAGGACAGAAATATAATCTAAACATAAGGAAGATATCATGAATAAGACAATCCTAGGATTTGCTGTTTTAATGTCAAGCAGTGTAGCTTGCTTCGCTGCAGCTAGCACAGATAATACCAATACACCTAACACGACAAGCTCTACCAGCACAACCAATGGTACTGGCACAGGCAATACTACGCAAACAAGCATGAAAGCTAATTGGATGTGCACAACCAATGCCAGCAGTAGCGATGTTGCAGCTGACAAGTCTGCTGATGATAAAATGGCAAACCAAAAAATGTCAGCTAAAGAAGCATTTGAATTTGCTTCTAAACATTGTCGTGATTGCACTAAAATTACCTGTGAAGTAAATGATTAATCTTTGCTTTAAAGGGCTCTTTTGAGCCCTTTTGCTTCTTATGTCGCATCAAAAGGAGTATAACTTGCAACTGGTATTTTTATTCTATGATGGCATGACCGCCTTAGATGCCATTGGCCCGCATGAAGTGTTAAGTCGAGTTCCTGGTATTGAGGTTAAAAGGGTCGCTCAAACAAAAGGCGTTATTAATACTTATGCTGCCGATTTAAAGCTCATTGCTGATTATAGTTTAGCGGAAGTAACCCATGCCGATATATTGCTTGTCCCTGGCGCTGGTAATGCCACCTCCTTAACGCAATTTCCTGATATCTTAGACTGGGTAAAGCAAATTCATGCGACGACAACTTGGACTACGTCTGTATGCACAGGCAGCCTTATTCTAGGAGCAGCCGGTATTCTCACGGGGTTAAACGCAACCTCGCATTGGGCTGTATTAAATCAATTGCAAACTTGGGGTGCTAAACCCACATCGCAACGCATTGTTGAGGCAGGAAAGATAATTACGGCAGCCGGGGTTTCTGCCGGCATTGACATGGCTCTCTCATTGGCTGCGAAAATTGCTGATGAAAAAACTGCGCAAGGTTTAGAGCTTAGGCTTGAGTATGATCCTAAACCGCCTTTTAATACCGGTTCTCCAGAAAAAGCACCACCTGATTTAGTTGAACAAATTCGCAAACCTTTTAGTAAGCGTTAACCCAATTTGTATTAAATAATAACTACTACCTACTACGTTTAGTTGCTAGCGGCTTTTATTGCGCCTAAATTGTTGAGGGTGCTGGATTAAATGGCTCTTCAACGAATATGTCTTCTTTGCCTAGGCAAGGTGCTGTCGTCTTATCTATGATTTGATATTGAGCATTTAACTCAACTTTACGCGCCTGAACAGGATCAAAGTTTATATCAACAACGATATCCAGGGCCTGCTCCTCTCTGGCTGCAGCACAGAATTCACCTAATTTATTTGCTTTCTTGCTAATTTTTGCTCTAGCATTTATTGCAGATTGGTGATTATTAGCTGTCGTAGCTTGGTCAATACATAACTGCAAAAAGTTTGAAAATTCTTGCGAATCCATTTTGTTTTTGCGAATGACAGACATAACCACGTTATTAAAAACATCACCTTGATCAAGCCTTAATGCAGCCACAAAGGCTGCTTTCATTTGATCACTTAAACGAGCTTTTAAATCTTCAGGTATTATTGCCAGTAAACGCTGTTGAATATCAAATTGTAGTTTCTTACGCACATGCATTGCAAACCCTTTATCGTCTGCATTCTTAGCATGGACTTGTAGCGCAGTATCTAATGTACACATTGCGTCTAACTTCGATGTCGGAGTAGCATTAGAAGAATTCATTTCTTCTTGATATTTTTTGATTAAAAGCAAGATATCCTTTTGGTGCCCTGCCCCATAAGCTTTACCAATGATTTCTAAAGAAGTTACGTCTAAGTAGTTTGTATCTTTTTGCAACTCAAGGCGCATTTCAGGATAAAGCATATCTTCCTTTAAGCTATCAAAATCAGCGCGTGTCATGGTTAAACTTTTAGGATTTTCTGGATCAATGGTTATTAACAACTGCCTATTTCGATTTAACAGCTCTACCATCTTAGTCGGGATATTATTAGTAAAATTAACCACAACGTGGTCACCTTGAGTAAAGACACGTTGTACAGGATTATTATGCCGGTAAGTCCAAGGATTTCTATAAGGCTTGCCAGTATCAGTATATAATCTAGGATTATGCATAAGCTTTTCAAGAATTAAAGCAGAACACACAGCACTTCGAGGTAAATCTTTGCTTACCAATGGTAAGACCGCCTGAATCTCTGCAATGCGATTTTTAATCGTATTAAATAAAGCAATTGCATCGTCTCGTAGCTGGGTGACTTGCTCTTTTTGTTCGCGAAGCTTGTCAATCTCCTCTTTGTCACTGTCCTCAAGATTAGATTTAGTTTTTAAGCTTGCATTTATTTGGCTAATTTGAGCCTCATGTGCTTTTACTATGTTATAAAGGTAAGTATAAATAACATCCTGCTTTTGGATTAGTTTTTCTAAGCTCGCAAATTTCTCCTTCAGGGATGAATCTTCAATTAAGCTTCGATTGCGACCACGACCGTGCCTCGTATGTTTCATTATCGCTTGATCAGGTTGAAGACTTAAGCGTGAATCCAGCTTCAGTTTATTACTTAACATGACAACTTGGTCAAAGATAAATAATGAGCGATCATTAACAAGCGCTTTATTTTGATTATATGCCCCAATGCTATCAGGGTCGCTACATACATATAACAATGAAAAAGCCTTACCGAAATCGTCTATAAAGCCATTACTTTGTAAGCCAGAACCTATAGGTTTAATCGTAGAATAATGCTCATAGGTATTGCCCATTCCTGTAAATACTTTTCCTTCTGCAACTTCGCCTAAAAGCTTAATCTCCTCAAAGGGTATAAAAAGTGCAGGCTTTTCTTCATACATAACCATTGCTACATCGGTTGTCTTACAATCTAATATTTTAGACATAGCTAATGCGACTAGCTCATGTTGTACTTCTTCTATCATCTCGCCTTCAAAGGGAATTTTACTGCTTTTGGGTAATTTGATAATCGCGTTGGGCTTTAGTTGGTACTCAGAGTAATCATTAATATAATCTGTAACATTAGCTATATTTTTATCACGCAACTTAGTTAATTTGTTCCTGAGTGCATCTTCACTAATTAAAGGAACTTTTTTAGTCACCCCACCCACTTGGGTAGCAACAGTATAATAGAGCAAATTAGTAGGCTGGCCTTGCTCATCTCGGCTCGGGATCTGCGTTTCAGTTAAATGGCTAAGCTTATGTAACTCAGAAGCTATCATTAAATAATCTGCCAGTGAATTTCTTGTTTCTATATTTGGAGCCTTTTCTACTTCTTTCGGTAGCATAGCAACAATTGTCTCAATATCTTTGCTGTCTAAAGCTGTTGTAAACTTTTCTTGATCCTCTGCGTTTTTATTTTTATCCTCTGAACCTTTGAATTCAAGGGTACGAAGCAAGTCAATGAGCTTATTCTGCGCTTGGACCATGAGGACTTTTATATCACCTTCTTGAGGTGGTGAAGTAACTATTTGACGATGGTAATAGTCAGCCTTTGGTAAATCAGGAGAAGATAAATCAGCAGAATCAGGTTCGGTAATATTAAGCTTCTCTATAGAATCAGAGCGCTCTGCTTCTTTTTTTGCCGTTTTAGCTCTATGAACAAGCTTTTTAATAGCTGATGGTATAATTGACGCTAAAAACCCTGTAACTGCACCAATACCTCCACCAAGCACTGTACCTAATCCAGGAAAAACAACTGAACCTACTATTATACCAATAGTCAGGCCTAAGCTTGTACTACCTGCAGATGTAATGGCAGCCCCACTTTTTATATGACTATCCCATAGCCTTTTTAGCCCCACGCCACTAGAGCTTACACCAGCACCAATACCAGCACCAAGTATTGCTCCAATGACTGTCCCAATGCCAGGGACGATAGAGCCAATAACTGCGCCGATAGCGGCACCCGCTCCAGTTGACGTGAGAATACCTAATGATTCGCTACCTAATTTGCTAACACTTGATTTAGAAGGGGTATCTAATAGTTTAAACGCTGCTTTTCTATTAAGATGAGCAGTTATATCTTCAGGGATTCCATTGACTCCACTTAATAAATTCTTAAATGCTTGATAATCTATCTCTAACTTATAATTTAACCTTCGCAGCCATTCAATTTCCCATTGTTTTAATTTTTGCAACTGTTCTTTTTGGGCTATATTTGCTAAAGGATAGACATCAGATGCTACATAAATTGGATTAAAAACCCGTAGAATTTCGTCATTAGTAAGACGGCTTGTAGAGCGCTGTTTTGCATAAAGTGACATCAATGAAAACATGCTTTGTGCAAATTTTTCTAAAGATAAATTACCTTTACGCGGCATCAGTCGGTTATTTGCTTTTTCAATAACAGCTAAGCAAAATAGGGTATCTATTTGATTAGGCTTCTCAGGATTCAAAATACGCCCAAATTCACTAAAACAGTTATTTAAAAAATTTTTGGCTTTTTCTTTCTGCTCAGAAGGTAACTTATCAATCACAGGCTGCAAGGCCTCGATATACCAAGTCAAAGCAAACCCCATTAATTAAACTATATGATATATTTTATATCATTCAGATTAATATATTATTAACAAATTTAAAAATTAACCATTAAAATCTTATTTTTAACAGCTAAGTTAGTTATTTTGCCCTTAAATTTAATAAAGTAATAAGTGAGCATCTATAAACGTAAGAAAATAAATGGAGTTTACTTGCAAAAAAGAGGCTTTAGCGCCTCTCAATTAACCTAAAAAGTACTCGTTAATTTTTTAACCACCACTCTTTAGGTCTTGAAAAGATTACAATTTATATTGATTAAGTTTACTTTTCACCAGTCACGAGATAAACAGAGCAATTAAATCTATACTCACCCTGATATTTTTTCTGGCATTCTTCTGCAAACCAGTCAACCATGGCTTCGTTAATAAGCTTAATTTCTGCATCAGACGCTTGCCCCTGATAAAAGGCAATGCCATTTACAAATTTTCTAAAAAATTCTAAGTTTGGCAGCGTAATAAAATCACGATGTAGCGTCACGCTAAGGTGTTTACATGGCATATCACTTAGTTTCTCAGGAAGATTATCTAAATCGTTATAATCAACCGGTTTTTTAAAATCTCTAAGCCAGGCAAATTGCTCTGCCTCGGAGAGCACGCAATAAGCTTTAATAAAGGCATCATCGCCAGCTGGAAAGAGAGTAAAGAATTTGCCGCCTGGCTTCAACGCATTGATAATGTTGGTAAAGGCCTTTCTAATATCATGGCTAGCCCATTGCAAACACCAAAATGACACAACCTGATCAAATTGATTGGCATAATTCATGTTAAGTACATTATCTTTTGCAACAGAAAAATTGGGATAATCTAGGCTTACTTCTTTGGCAAGTCGCAACATATTAGCTGAAGCATCTAATCCCAATACCGAGCCTTGCGGGACTTTATCTAGAATTTTACGAGTATAAGCTCCATTGCCACAACCAATATCTAATACGTGATCCGTTGCATTTAAGTGCAAATCACTTAAAAATTTATCGGCAAGAGTCGCTTGAATATATGAACCAATTGCATAGTCTTCGGCGGGCCATTCCGTGTTTTGCATGTTATTCCTTTTAATTTAAGAGATTAATTGTACAACCTGCTAGGGTTTAGCCTCAGGTCAAATAAGTGCCGTGTACTTTATAATGATTTTTATAGGATGCCAAGTATTCCTCAACACTATCTCTTACCCCTGCAGCAGCCAATAGCAGCCTTAATATGACAATATTTCAAACAGTTAAACAAAAAATTATCTGATTAATAAAACCTTAAGTTTTAATGAATACAATTTGCCCAAATGCACAAAGAAATAAAATTTCAAAGAGGTGTGTTGTGACTATTCATGTTTTTATCGGTGCGGGCCCTGCAAATCTGCATCGCGCTTTAAAAGTGAGAAAACTTGAGCCCGATGCAGAAATTATTATCATAGATAATCGTTTAAAATCAGATGGGAACATTAATAGAGAAAATGGACGCGCTAATATTTTCCGCTTTGAAACCGAGGATGTCACAGATAAATTAATTGCAGATGGCGTTGATAAGAATTATTTACTGAGCTTTATGCATCAACGCGACTTTTCTGTTGCACAAGGATTTCAACAAGGCGATGATAACGTTTTTTCCTCTAAACCATTTAGCCAGATTCAAATTCGTGATCTTCAGCATGCATTAATTGAGACCTTGAAAGAAAAAGGAAAACTTTATTTAGTTTCTGAAGATTTCAACACATCCTCACTTAAAATATTGCGAAAACAAGTTAGCAACTATTTGAAAATCAATGGTTTTGTAGACAATGACGTTCATATTCATGTGGCAACAGGTGCTTTGCGTGGCGATAAAAAAGATGAAATTATTTACCCGGATAAGGCAACTCATCACCTAAAACATACCACAGACGATGTAGCAGCTATGCCCGTTGTTCCCGTCCATGGGACTGTCACTTTTTTTATAAAAAATAAGCACGATAAACCAATTATTACCTGCGATGAATTACAAGCTAATCAACGCTCTTTAGATTTAACCGATTGGCAAGAACCTTTAAAACAATTTGGCTGGAATTTAGTACGCCCACCGCGCATTCGAGTCTTTTACGCGAATGATATTTTATACATAGGTACTGAAATCCCTATGTCTATGATGAATAACGAGGATGCGGCTGACTATGAAGAAAAAGTTGCTGAATACACTCGGCAAATTGCTCAATTGGTTTTTCCTGATCTTAAAGAGCGTATTGAGAATTTAGAAGCAAATAAAGTGCTTCGTTCGCGCTTTCCAACGGGTCGTGGCGAAGCCGGCCAAGTGATTATCGCAACTAAAACAATTATTAATGAACAAAAAGTAAATATTTCCTTGTTTAATAATGGCGATAGCCGCTATCTTCCTCATTATCAAACAGGCAGCGGCTTTGTTACGGGTTTTTTACAAAACGAACTGTATGCTGACATCTATCAGCATCAAAGCTTGGAAGCATTAGTTCAATGGGCTCAAGTTTCTGGCCACCTAGAGCCAGGCCAAACCGCTGAACATGTGCGTGAAGAATATAAAAAATGGATACAGCCATCAGATGAGCAAGACTCACAAGACGCAGATGAACAAGCCATTTTACGAGCGTTTCAGCAAGAGTTGTACATCTATCTGTCGCGCGAAATTATTGAAGAAAACAAGGCGAAAGTTGGCCGCTATTTTAATGCGCTCCATAAGCAAATACTTAATTTACTGCCGCAGCATTTTGCTGAATTTTTCACATATTTTGACGAGTCACTCCCTAATAAGTCTTTAATAAATCCTCTTTCAATTGAGCTACTCCATACCTCTGATAAGCATGTTGCTGTTTTAGCGATGCTAAAAACGGGTAATACTTCTTTCTTAAGAAGCGCACTGCCTCGACTATTAAACATGGATTTTAGTCGAATCGATGATAGCCAGCTAGGCCATTTAAGAAATGTTCTTCTTGAAGATTTAGAGCGTAATCTTCAAGAAGAGTTACTAGAACAATTTGAGAATTTGTTAGAACAACTTAAAAATTTAAGTGTTGAGCTTAAGCAAATTGATGATTTGAACACCGAGCCTCAACTCGTTGCAATAGAACCTGTTACAGAGCCATGGTGGGTTAAACACCAAAATAAATTAAAAGCAGCAGCCATTGTAAGTCTTACTGTCATTGGCGGATTCCTCGGCACCTTTTTAATCCCTATACCTGGACTTGGTAGTATGCTTGGTGGCGCTGTAGGCGGTGCAATTGGTGCAGGAACCGGATTAAGTTTAGGCTTAACAGGAACTGGTCTTCTCGAATTATTCAAGAAAAAACCAGCTCTGGGCACAGCCTTAACCACAGTAGGTAGCACAGGTTTAGGTGCAGGTATTGGCGCTATCTTAGGTACGTTTGCCTTCCCAGGTATAGGAACTGCCATTGGGGCAGCCATTGGTGCCGGTGTGAGTGCCTCTACCAGTTTGTTTGCTACCGGTATTTATAATGCCGTTACGAATCACCCTATCTTTGGTGCCTTAATGACGACGATAGGTAGTACTGGCTTAGGCGCAGGCGCTGGCGCGCTCATAGGTACGCTACTTTTCCCAGGCCCAGGTACTGCAATTGGTGCTGTGATTGGCGCGGGTATCGGTGCAGGCGCTACCTTAATTACCACAGGCTTGGTAAAATTGATTCAGAAGTTTAAGCAGCCAACTACTGTAGATATGAACCCCATTCCAAATAATCCGCCCATGGATCATTCACCTCAAGATTCAGAAGATCATAATCAGGTTTTGAAAGGAATGATTGCTGATCTAGGAGTTGATCCACAAAATAACTCTGAACGCCATGAGTTCGTTCAACCTCAACCGTCAGCGCATTCTATGCCCACTAGTCTATCAGCCCATCTTATGGGGACAGAGGAAGAACCTAAAGCGCAGCAGCCTGTTATACAATATTCATTATCACCTCAGGGATAGAAATGAGTTCCTGCTTCTGCAGGAACCTTATTCCTATAAATTTACATACATAAACAACGGCGCTCTGACTTAAGACTCTATATCCAATCCTATCCTAGCCCATTTTTTCTAGCGCAATAATGCTAATTCATCGTCGCCACGATGTTCAAAATAATTAGCAACTAACCCGGGCGTTACGGCATCTAAACTAGCAGGTGACCAGCGCGGGTTTTTATCTTTATCAATTAATAAAGCCCTAACACCTTCATAAAAATCATGATCATTCATAAAATGAGCAACTAAGCGATAATCCATCTTAATACACTCTGCCATCGATAAGGTTTGCGCTTTATGAATTTGTTCAAACGTCACTGCTAAACTTAATGGCGATTTTTGCTCTAGGGTTTGCAGTGTTGCTAACGCCCAAGCATCATCACTCGCCTTAAGTGCCTCCATAATTGCTTGTACACTTGGCTTAGAAAAATAATGATTAATTTTCTCAACGTCAGGAAATACTGATTGCTCTTGCTTTGTCACTTGGCTTAAAAAAGCCTTAATACGCTCATCTGCATCTTGGCTTAAATCTAATTCATAAAGACCACCAAGTAGCTGCTCAAACTGTTCATTCGTTACTAAATAATTAATCAAGCCAGCTTTATTAGCCTCCTTGGCATTTAAGCGATTGCCTGTTAAAGCCAAATACAAACCTATCTGTCCGGGACAGTGCGCTAATAAATAACTCGCACCTATGTCAGGAAATAAACCAAGCCCTGTTTCTGGCATAGCAAATATAAATTGCTCATTAGCGATTGCATAAGCGCCATGTAATGAAACACCTACACCACCGCCCATGGTAATGCCATTAAGAAGAGCAATATAAGGTTTTTGGAATTGATGAATGAAATGATTTAGGCGGTATTCATGCCAAAAAAATTGCATCTGCTCTGCTTTATTTTTTAAACCTGTTTCATAAAGCCAGCGCACATCACCACCTGCACAAAACGCTTTACCAGGTTCTGCCTGAATCACGACAGCATAAATAGAGTCATCCTGTTCCCAATGCAGCAATTGTTGCTGCATCGCTTGTATCATGGGTAGATTAAGGGCATTTAAGGCCTGTGGTCTTGCTAACGTAATGATGCCAAGGTGATGCTGGCAATCAAAGCGAACATCATTCATCTTAAGCTCCTTTAAATGACGCTGGCCGCTTATTTAAAAAGGCATCAACTCCTTCATTCTTATCTTCACTAGCACATACCTTAGCAAAATGAACAGCTTCAAGATGTAAAGCATCACTTAATGACAAGTCATAGCCCCGATCAATGACTTCCATGATACTCGCTGCAGCCAGAGGCGCCATTGAAATCACGGAAGTTAAAATACTAATGGCCCTATCTAATAATTCGCCATTTTCTACTACATCTGTCACTAAACCCCACGTTAGTGCTGTTTGTGCATCAATAAAACGGCCAGTTAAACATAAATCTAATGCGCGTCCCTTGCCCACAAGACGTGCTAAGCGTTGCGTACCACCGTAGCCCGGAATGATACCTAATTTAATTTCAGGCTGGCCAAATTGAGCAGTACTAGCAGCAATACGTAATGTAGCAGCCATAGCAAGTTCGCAGCCCCCACCAAAAGCAAACCCATTAATTGCTGCTAAAGAAGGTTTTCCTAACGTTTCTAATTGCCGAAACACATCTTGTCCTTCACAAGCAAACTCATAACCGCGTTGTGCATTACATTCAGCCAGACGAGTAATATCAGCACCAGCGCAAAATGCCTTTCCTGTACCTGTTAATAAAAGGGCTTTTACTTCTGAATTACGTTTAGCGTAATTCATGATTTCAGTTAATGTTTGTAAGACGTCATCATTAAGCGCATTTAACTTTTCAGGACGATTAAGCGTAATTGTTAAAATACCGCTATTGTCTAAACTTTGTTCTACAACCCTCATGTAAAATACTCCTTTTTAATCAATAAAAAATGCTTCATCCAACGATGTTTTAGCAATAATTTCACGCATAATTTCATTGGTTCCTTCAAGGATTTGGTGAACCCTTAAATCGCGAAAGATACGCTCTATTTGATAATCATGTAAATAACCATAACCCCCATGTAACTGCATGGCTTTATCGCTAATCTGAAACGCAACATCCGTTGCTAATCGCTTTGCCATCGCACAATACATAGGTGCATTTTTATCCTGTTTATCAAGGGCATCAGCAGCACGATAAACCATGAGCCTTGCTGCCTCGAAATCAGTTAGCATGTCAGCAAAATAAAAACGCAAGGCTTGCATTTTAGTTAATGGTTTACCAAATTGTTTGCGCTCCTTTAAATAAGCTTGTGCTAGACGCAAGCAAGCAGTCGCACCGCCTAGCGAGCAGGAGGCCATATTAACGCGACCACCGTTTAATGCATTTAACGCAATCTTAAATCCCATGCCTTCATCCCCAACCCGATTACTTATAGGGACACGGCAATTTTCAAAATAAAGCATGCACGTTGGCTGATTGCGCCAACCTAATTTTTTTTCTAATTTACCAAAGCTTAAGCCCGGCCTATCTTTTTCTATTAATAAACAAGAAATGCCCTGATGCGAATCATCGCCGGTACGAACCATGCATAAATAAACATCACTAACGCTGCCGCCTGAAATAAACGCCTTAGTGCCATTAACAACATAATCTTGACCATCTTTTACAGCACGTGTTTTTAAGGACGCTGCATCTGAGCCTGAATCCGGTTCCGTCAAACAATAACTTGCCAAAACCGCCATTGATGTTAAACGTGGCCCCCAAAGGGTTCGCAATGAACTATCTGCGTAGCGATCGATTAGAGAGACAACCATGTTGTGGATTGATAAATAAGCACTGGTGGTAACGCAGCCTGCCGCCAATTGCTCAAAGATAAGGGCTGCGTCTAAACGCTTTAAATTAGAGCCGCCAATATCCTCACCAGCAACGATGCCTGCCATGCCTAATTGCGCGGCTTCCCGCAACACTTCTACCGGAAAATAGCTATGCTCATCCCAGCTAGCTGCATTAGGTGCTAATTTATTGCGTGCAAATTCACTAGCCATGGTTCGAAATGCAGAATGCTCATCGCTATAGTAGAAGTCCATTAGCTTATCCTTAATTTAATCTGTCGATTACTATAACTCATACTCGTCAAGTTTACTTATTTTCTTTATGATGACGCGTACAAAATGCTATTATTGCTAATTTTCGCCGTACATGAAATAAAAAAGAAAAACACATGGAAATTTTGTTCGAATCGCTTGCAAATGACATGGAGCCAGCCGTTGCTTTAAAAAATTATTTTGGCTTTACAGAGTTTAGAGGTTTACAAGAAACCATTATTAATGATGTTTTAGCTAAAAAAGATGTCTTAGTTTTAATGCCCACCGGTGGTGGCAAATCCTTGTGTTATCAGATTCCAGCTTTAATTCTTAAGGGTGTTGCCATTGTTGTCTCCCCCTTAATTTCCTTAATGGAAGATCAAGTCGCTGCGTTGAAGTTACAAGGGATTCGCGCAGCCTACTACAATTCATCACTAGACAATGAACAATCAAGACAAGTACTTAATCAATTACATAATGAACAGTTAGATTTATTATATATCGCCCCAGAGCGGCTAGTTAGCCCTTCATTTCTTGAGCGCTTAGAAGAATGCCGCATAGGCTTATTTGCTATTGATGAAGCCCATTGTATTTCACAATGGGGACATGACTTTCGCCCAGAGTATGCCTCGCTTGGTAAGCTTAAGCTTTATTTTCCAGATGTCCCTATTATTGCCCTGACAGCAACAGCTGATCAGCAAACACGCTTAGATATTATTAATAAATTAAATTATAAACCAGCAACTTATTTAGCTTCTTTTAACCGCCCTAACATTCATTATTCAGTACTGCTTAAAAATAACCCATTCAAACAAGTGCAAGCCTTTTTAGAAACACAAACTTCGCAAGCAGGTATTATTTATTGTGGTACACGCAATGGTGTCGATCGCCTAGTTGAAAAGTTAAGAGAACAAGGCTTTCAAGCACGCGGTTACCATGCCGGCCTTTCATACAATGAACGCCGCGAAGTACAAACATTATTTAGACACGATCGCATTGAACTCGTAGTCGCAACCATTGCTTTTGGTATGGGTATTGATAAACCTAATGTTCGGTTTGTAGTGCATTATGACTTACCTAAAACCATAGAAAGCTATTACCAAGAAACAGGCCGAGCTGGTCGCGATGGCCTACCCGCGAGAGCCCTATTACTTTACGACCCAGCCGACAGTGCTCGCCTACGCAGCTGGGTAACGTCCATTGAAGACGCCCACAAGCAACGTGTTGAAACAAGTAAATTAAATCATATGATAGCTTTTGCCCAAGCAAGCCACTGCCGCAGACAAATTTTACTACGCTATTTTGATGAACAATGTGATGCTGCTTGCAATTATTGCGACGTATGCGACAACCCGCCAACTACGCAAGATGCAACCGAAGATGCACAAAAATTCTTATCATGTATCTACCGACTTAAGCAAAATTATGGCATGGCTTATACAATTGATGTCTTACGAGGCAGTCATGCTGATAAAATCATACAGGCAGGCCATGATAGATTAAGTACTTATGGCATTGGCAGCAATCAATCAGCGCATTACTGGAAACAACTGGCTTGGCAATTAATTCATCAAGATTATTGTTATCAAGACATGAGTCATTTTAATGTCTTGCGACTAACTCAAAAAGCCGTTGCTGTATTACGGGGTGAAGTCACGATTATGATTTGCCTGCCAACTGTTGAGAAGCTTGAGTTAACTAAAAGAAAAGAGAAAACCAAGACCCCTATTACAGTTAAAGATAACCCACTTTTTGAAAAATTACGCGCTTTACGACGACAAATTGCTGATGAAGAAAATAAACCGCCATTTATGATTTTTAGCGATCAAACTTTATATGAAATGTCGGTTAAAAAACCTACAAATCTAGAAAAATTACTCTCTGTCTCAGGCGTAGGCCAATACAAACTCGACCGATATGGCACGCAGTTCTTAGACGTACTAAGAAACTACACTGAGGCTGTCATTTAATCGACCCTACCTCAAGCCACTTTAATGAGTATGACAGCCAATCTTTAGATGCACTTGATAATATTTATTCTTATTATCCTCAATAAACCCACGCGTTTGCACAATTTCGTACCAATCAAGCTTACCGTATAAACTTGAGGCCTTAGCAATTGCATTATTAATTGCTTCCTCAATCCCTTCCTCAGCGGTTCCTACCAATTCTATAATTTGATAAACGCGATTTGTCATGTTCTTTCCCTAGAGCAAGCTGCTAATTTTGATTTCATGCAATGAAGCAAAAAGTATACCACAACAAACTGATTACGAAACTGCTAATACCAAAACAACTGCTTTCGCACACACGCACGGCATTGTTGCATATAAGAAAGCCAAGCAAGTAGATACTGTCTTTGAAAGCAAGCAAAATTTTATTAAAAGTTTTTTGTTTTTTTTTGAGACAGTCTCTACTTGCTTTATCTATCTTAAGTCCGAAATACCGTGGCTTGACCACGGTATCCAACCCGTCAGTGCCACTTCACTGGATACCGCAGACACGCCGCGGTAATTCGGTTGTGATTTATTTCATACTAAATAAATGTAGTCTAGGTGAAACGCAATGAAACCCGGGTTTAGGCCCTATGGGCCTGCACCTGAGCTACGTTTTAATTTATCCAAGCAACAATGCCTCCTACCGTTGGGAATAACAAAGTCTTTCGAGTGGGGAGCAATCGTAAACCTTCGAAGCACAAGGATATGCTTTGAGAGCGCCACGACGGCTTCATGCGTGTTTACGATTGCTCCTCGCTAGAAAGTCTTTGTTGGCCGAAGCCTAGTTTTCAAGAAATATGATTAAGGGATTGTAAGTCAGATACTAAGCTTGCTGTTTGGCATGTGCCTTCGCAATTGCTTTGCGCAAAGAAGAAGCCTCATCAGACTCAGGTGGCGCAAACTTTAATAACTGCTGCCAATAATTAATTGCTAGCCCATAATTTTGATTTTCATAAGCATCTAGAGCCAACATAGCCAATGCATCAGGCTGATTAGGGATTTGACGCAACAAGCCCTCAAAAAGCGCGCGAATGTCTTCATTAAAATGCTGTTGGTTTAATTGCCATAAACTAGTCGCATAATTAATAACAATTAACTCATCCTTAGGATTGAGTTGATAAGATTTAGCAAAGGCATCCCGACCGGAAAGCCAATCACCTTGCGATACATAAAGACGACCTAATAAGTACCACCCTCGCGCACTTGCCGGCGTATCATCTAAATGACTTTTTAATGTTTTAATTAATTCTTGCGGTGACTTAATATTATCTAATAATGTCTTTGCTCGAAATTCTGCCATTTCATTGTGCTTATATTGCCGCCAAGCAGGGTATGCGCCCCACTGATAATAAGCTAAGGTAATAAACATAACTAGGCTAACAACAACAGGCACAAAACCTCTTTTAAGCGTAGAGCCTAAAGGATAAATGATAATGACCACAGCAAAGCTTGCAAGTGTAATCAAACAACTAATTAATACCCAATGACTCATAACGATCGCCGCTTAATACAAGTACGCCAAAAAATAAAAAACCCCAACAATAAAAATAGCATGGGCCCATACCACAATAATACAGTTAAGGATTTAACAGGTGGATTAAACAAAATAAAATCACCATAACGTGCAGTTAAATAATTAATAATTTCACTATCACTACGACCATCAGCAACCATGGTGTAAACTTGATCACGTAAATCCTTAGCTAAACCCGCATTAGAGTCAGCTAAATCTTGATTTTGGCAAACTAAGCAACGTAATTCTTTAAGTAAATGTTCAAATTGCACCCTTTGTTTTGTTGTAGGCAAAGGATAAAGCGTATTAGCATCCGCTATAGGTAACCATAACAAAAAAAGAGCACAAATTAGCTGTCTCATGCCTGGCCTTTTAACTGCTCAATACGTGGTAAAAATTCATCCATCCACACTTTTTCATCTAAAACACCTACATGACGAAAACGAATTTTTCCTTGTTTATCAATTAAAAAAGTCTCAGGTGCGCCATACACACCTAAATCAATAGCTACCTTACCGCCTGTATCTGTGCCAATTTTTTTATAAGGATTACCCCACTCTGCTAACCATTTTTTAGCATTTTCAGGATTGTCTTTATAATTTAAGCCAAAAATAGGCACACCTACATCCGCTAAGCGCAATAAAAATACCTGCTCCTCACTGCATGCAGTACACCAACTCGCCCATACATTTAAGATTGATACATCACCATATAAATCAGAATCAGCAAATGTTTTATTCTCAGCACCTAGTACTGGCAATTTAAAGGCTGGTAATGCCTGTCCCAATTGAGCTGATGGCAACTTTTGTGGCTCTAAAAATAAACCACGCCCTAAAAAAATAGCTAACGTTGCAAATAGGATAAGAGGAACTACACGCAAGATATACTTTTTCATGCTGGATTTTCTCCTACATTCATCGCAGTTTGTCGATGTTTTAAATAGTAACGCCTATCAGTCATAGCAAGAAAACCACCCGCTAAAATCATAAATCCCCCACCCCAAATAAAACGAATAAGTGGTTTATAATAAAGCCTTACTGACCATGCATTTTCATCAAGAGGCTCACCTAGAGCAATGTAAATATCCCTAAAAGGACTAACATCAATCGCTGACTCCGTCATAGGCATTTTTCCAACATCATAAATACGTTTTTCTGGGAAAATGACATTTAGATTATGTCCCTTACGGATTTCAAAGCGCGCTTGATAGCCATGATAATTTGGGCCAGTTAATTTAGTTTCCTTAAGAAAAGTGACCGTATAACCATTTAAACGTGCACTATCCCCAGGCGCCATTTTGACATCATCTTGCACACCATAACCCGTTGACACACTAATACCAATAACCGTCATGGCCAAACCACAATGCGCAATAACCATTCCTATAAAAGATTGACTTAAGTTATACCAAGCACGCTGCTTTAAGCGCAAATAAACCAGCTTTATTGTGCTCAATAAAACCCATGCAGCAAACACTAATCCGAGCAAGGTCATGTTGTTAATAGAATCTGTTAATAAAAACAAACCTAAGGTAGGGACTATAATGCTAGCCAGCCCCAGATAACCTAGGCGTTTTAAGAGTCGACGACCTTTATCCTGGTGCCAGTTTAAATGAATACCTAAGCCCATTAACAGTAAAAGAGGAATCATTAAAGGAATAAAAACGGTATTAAAATAAGGTGCGCCAACCGATAATTTCCCTAAACCTAAACTATCTATTAATAAAGGATAAACAGTTCCCATCAACACTGTGAGCATCATGACGACTAAAAACACATTATTAAGCAATAACGCACTATCTTTAGAAAATAAACTTGGGCTTACCCGATTTTGTAAGGTTTGCGCCCGAAATGTAAAAAGACTTAAAGAGCCACCAATAACCACTAATAAAAAGCCTAAGATATAAATTCCTCGTTGCGGATCCACTGCAAAGGCATGTACTGACGTTAATACACCAGAACGCACTAAAAATGTACCTACCAAACTTAATGAAAAGGCAGTGATAGCCAATAAGAGTGTCCATGCTAAAAATTGTTGCCTTTGCTCACTGACGGCTAAGGAGTGTAATAAAGCTGTGCCCACTAACCAAGGCATAAAAGACGCATTTTCTACCGGATCCCAAAACCACCAGCCTCCCCAACCTAGCTCACGATAAGCCCACCAACTACCTAAAGTAATACCTGCAGTTAAACAACACCAAGCAGCCAAAGTCCAAGGCCTAGTCCACTTCGACCAAGACGATTCAAGCCGACCTAACCAAAGGGCTGCAATGGCAAAAGCAAAAGCTACTGAAAAACCAACATACCCCATATACAACATCGGTGGATGAAATAAAAAGCCAGGATCTTGTAATAATGGATTTAAATCTCGACCTTCGGTTTGGAGTAACTGAAATTGCCGAGCAAACGGATTTGAAGTCGACAAAAGAAAAAGGATAAAACCAACGCTTAGCCAACCAAGCACAACTAAGACTCTTACTTTAAATTCTTGGGCAAGCGATTTGCTAAAAAAGCTAACAGCCATCATCCAGAAGCTTAAAATACCAACCCACAAAAGCATCGAGCCTTCATGCCCGCCCCAAACTGCACATAATTTATAAAACCATGGCAATAATGTACTTGAATTAGCTAAAACATAAGTCACGCTAAAGTCATTTGTTAAAAAGCAATACGTAAGACAGCAATAAGCAATAGCAACAAACAGAAACTGGCCACCTACGTAGCTGGGTGCTGCCGCAATCCAAGCTGGTTTTTTTTGCACTAAGCCCATTAAAGGAATGATTGCTAATGCGCCAGCACACACGAATGCTAATATAAGTGAAAATAACCCTATTTCAGCAATCATCCTGTCTTACCACCTTGCTGTTGTTGCTGTGCTAAAGCATTTTTTACTTCAGGCGGCATGTAATTAGCATCATGTTTTGCTAACACTTCTGTTGCTTTGAAATGCTCTTTATCAAGAACTGTACCTAACGCCACAATGCCCTGCCCCTCTCGAAATAAATCAGGTAAAATACCACGATAACTTACTGAAATTGTTTGCTTAAAATCTGTTAATTTAAATTGCACGGTTAAACCATCTGCAGCGCGCACAATGCTCTTTTCAACCACCATGCCGCCAATACGAATAGGCTTGCTCTGTGGCGCCTCGCCTTGACCTACCTGGCTTGGCGTATAAAATAAACTGATATTTTGCCGCAATGCATACATAATAAGAGCTAACACCGCAGTTACGGTTAACAAAATAAATAATACCATTGTCAGCTTCCGACGCCGCGCAGCATTCATAGTTATTGTCTCTTAAACCATTGCTGTAACTTTTTTTTAGTTTGCACACGTTGTATTTTAATGCCTAATAAATTCATCACTAATACCACACAAACTAAACCATACGCAGGCCAAATATAAATTGAGTAACCGTTCATGGCTAACCATGTTACTAGTTGATTCATATACTTCCCTTCTCAATGACGTTCCTAACCCAATTTTGCCGACGCTCGCGTAGCAATACTTCGTTTCTCGCTTTATGTAAAACGACCCATAAGCTATAGCAAGCAAATCCAAGAATACTTAGCAATAAAGGATAAAGCATTGGTGCTGCAATTTTAGGTTTAGCAAAAACTGATAACGTTGCCCCTTGATGCAGTGTATTCCACCAATAGACAGAATAGTGAATGATGGGTAAATCAATCACGCCAATTAATGATAATATTGCTACAATTTTATCACCTTGCTCGCGATTCTGAAACGCTTTATCAACTGCTAAAATAGCGGCATACAGTAATAACAAGATTAACTCAGACGTTAGACGGGCATCCCAAACCCACCATGCCCCCCACATTGGCTTACCCCAGATACTGCCCGTTATTAAAGCTAGAAAAGCCATGATAGCACCTGTTTGTGCTAAGGTGCTTAACATAACACCAGCCATCTTAATATGCCACACCAATAAGAGCAACGCGCAAAAAGCCATGGCCGCGTAGAGTGCCATCGACATAAACGCAGTAGGAACATGGATGTAAATAATTCGAAACGCATCGCCTTGCTGATAATCTGGAGGCGCAAAAACTAAGCCCCACAGTAGGCCTAGCATTAAAAATAGCGCAGTCAATATACCTAAGCTCGGTAACCAACGTCCAGTTCGGTCATAAAAAGACTTTGGAGATGCTAATTGATATAAAAATTTCCACATTAGCCGGTATAAAACCATCATAAAAGGAAAATTTTATCATGTATTAAAGGCCACATACTATAGCTTGATTAAAAAGTTCGACATAAAAGCTCTGAAATGACTTTTATGTGCCTAATTTTATTGTAAATTAAGCTTAACCTATCAAACTAATGCGAATAATTGCTGCAATAGCAAAGGGTAAGAAGCAAACGCAAAGCAGTGAGAACGCTAATAACATAGCTAAGTTGCCTGTTACTTGTGAAAACTCCATCACAGCTAAACTGCTGCTACCAAATATCATAATGGGTAAGGTAAGTGGCAATAAAATCAAGGCCATGAAAATGCCTTTTTGTTGCAGGCCCACACTAAATGCGGCGGCTAAAGAACATAGTGCTAAAATTGCAGGCGTGCCAGCAATTAAACTTAACATTAAAACTATTAATTCAAGCCAAGAGAAATGGAAAAATAGTGCTAAAAAAGGGCAAAAGAGGAGTAAAGGTAATAGCGTTAATAGCCAATGTACAGCTAATTTAGCCGTAACAATCAATGAGGTAGAATAACCTGAAATTAACCACTGCTCAATTATTCCTTCTTCATAATCTTGTAGAAAAAGTCGGTCAGCTGCCAACAACATGGCTAACAAAACAGCAATCCATATAACGCCTGGTATAACCTGCCTTAAGATGTCCATATTAGGCGGCATAGTTAAAGGAAAAAAAACTACAATCATGACAAAGAAAAGGGCCGCATTAATTAATAAACGCGGTTGACGCATATTTAATAACCAATCCCGCCTAAATTGCTTATTAAAACATTGCCATGCCGTTAACATAGCTGATATTCCTGGCAATGACTAAATTGGCTGGGTAACGCTTGGTGAGAGGTCATAATAATAAAGCCACCACAAGCAAGATGCTGGCTAAAGCTCATTGCTAACTCGGTAATTGCTGATTTATCAAGCGCCACTAAAGGCTCATCTAATAACCATAACAGCGTCTTGCTCAATATTAGCCGCAGTAAAGCAACTCGTCGTAATTGCCCCATGGAAAGCTGCGAGCAAGGTTTATCAGCTAGATTATGCAAAGAAAATTGCTCTAAAACGCTTATGAGGTTTGAGACAGGTTGTTGCCAGTGTAAATCAAGCAAACAATTTTCCTTAACAGTTAGTTGACTACTTAACCCTAATTTATGCCCAACATAACATAAATTTTGCTGATATTGCGCTAAGTTATTATAAATAGAATGACCTTGCCAATAAATATTACCCTCTATTGGCCGCAGCAGTCCGGCTAGTAATTTTAATAATGTCGTTTTTCCAGCACCATTGCCGCCCTTTAAATGCAACAAGGTCCCTGGCTTAATAGCAAACTGCACATTATTTAGTAAAGGCTTATCTTGATAATCAAAGGAAAGCGAACAAATCTCAAGCATAACGTTTAATAGAAAATAGAACCATGAGACTATATCCTGTCTTTTATTGGGCTTGCAATAGTTAATTGTTGCTTACCAAAGGACTTGCGCCGAAGAGCAGTCGCTGTGATAATCGTTTTCTTCTTTTTTAATCAAGGGAAACCATGGACTTTCTCGCACAATATGGTTTATTTGCTTTAAAAGCGTTAACGAGCGTCATTGCCATTTTACTGCTTTTCGCAGGCTTATTAGCAATCGGAAAAAAAACTAAACCTAAATTAGAAATTACCCCGTTAAATAAGCAATATGATGAGCTTAAGCAGCGCATGCATCAGGAAATAAAGGGCAAAAAGCAGGAAAAAGATAAACGTTCTAAAAAAGCTAAAAAAAGCTTAAAAGATAGACCCTCATTATATGTTCTTGACTTTATAGGTGATATTAGAGCATCACAAGTTGAACAATTGCGTGAAGTAGTGACCGCTGTACTTTCTATTGCGCAGAAAAATGATGAAGTGGTATTACGCTTAGAAAGCCCAGGTGGCTCGGTCAACGGCTATGGACTGGCAGCATCACAATTACAACGCATTCGTGACCGCCAAATACCCCTTACAGTTTGTATTGATAAAGTCGCTGCAAGTGGTGGTTATTTAATGTCTTGTGTGGCTAATCGCATTGTTGCTGCACCCTTTGCGGTGATTGGATCTATTGGGGTGGTTGCACAACTACCTAACTTTCATCGTTGGCTGCAGAAAAATAATATTGATGTTGAATTAATAACGGCTGGTGAATATAAACGCACACTAACGATGCTAGGCGAAAATACTGAAAAAGGCCGTAAGAAATTTCAAGAAGAAATTGAAAAAATCCACCAAACATTTCGGGATTATGTCTTTGTCCACCGTCAACAACTAGATATTGATAAAGTATCAACTGGTGAACATTGGCTTGCTACCGATGCTTATGACTTAAAACTTGTTGATTATCTTAAAACCAGCGATGATTATGTCATTGAGAAAATGAATGATTTTAATGTCTTTAAAGTCTCTAAACCAAGCAAACCTTCTCTTTCTGAGAAATTATTTAAACCGGCTGTAAACTTACTAGATAACTTAAAAAATGATTATTTAAGTAAACACTAATCTAAGGCGCCGAGGCGCCTTATTTTTCATAATTACCATTTTTTGTTTTGGTCAGAATTTTTTTCATTCCAGCTTTGAGATTGCTTATTTTGACCTTGTTGACCTTGTTGACCTTGTTGACCTTGTTGACCATGTTGGCCTTGTTGACCTTGTTGGCCTTGGTTATGTTTTTGTTGCCCACCTTGCTGATTTTGATTCATTGGGTTCTTATCCATGGTTTATCTCCTTTTTTAAGTGGTGTTTTAACCATAGTTTAAGAATTTAAAAATGGCAAATGAGATTTTTTAATTTGGGTGTAAAATATCTGGTGCTTATATTTTGCAGCTTTTTTTAGAGTTATGTATACTTTAAGGATAAACAATCCATTCTATGGAGTTAATGATGAGCGATTTTAAATCCAAATTGCCAAGTTTTCAGGAAGTTACTCACATCGTAGGCAAGCTATTTAAAGATGTAAAAAATAGCGTTTCTGAGATTATAGATGAGTACAAGCAAAAACGTACGCAAGAAGAGTATACGGCTCGTGCATCCTCTGATAACGTCACCGCTTCTAATTCTTCCACCCCTGGGCAGGATAAAGCAACAACTCAGTCAACACCGGCCACCAATCAAGGCTCGGTTGACACAACGACGGCAGCCTCAGCAGATTCAGTAGCCAGCAGTACTACCACCTCTTCAGCAACGCCTATTGAAACGCAAACTATACAATCACTGGATGAGCCACCTGTGGTTAGTAAAAGCGCGCTTAATTTAGATGAAAAATCTAATAATCCTAAAAAGCGCACGAAAGGGCCTGTTAAAGAGAATATATCTGTCGAAGACAGCTTTGCTGGGCAAAATACTGATAAAAAAGCTTCTGATCCAACTGATACTAATCCTGAAGTCAATATAGAGCATCATGTTGATGAACAAAAGCCTCTAAAGGATGATGTACTATAAGCTAGGTTTAAAATCTATCCCAAAGAGCGATAGAAGCTCGCTTCTATGCTCTCTCTGGGCGTATTAATCTGTACTTACGCATTTTTTCTACTAACGTAGTGCGACGCATGTTCAAATAGTTAGCAGCATGTGCGACTACCCAATCTGATTCTTCGAGCGCTTGGCTGATTAAAGCTAATTCTGTTTTAACTAAATGTTCTTTTAAGTTAATTTTCTCAGCAGGAGGAAACTCGTGATTTGCTCGCTGTAATAACGTTTCGCGCTCACTACTTAATACGCCTGTATCAATTAAGCTCATATCACCTGTACGAAAACGGCGTGGCAAGTCATCAACGTCAACAATGCCATTGGGGTATAAAATAGTTAAACGCTCAACTAAATTAGCCAGCTCGCGCACATTACCGGGCCAATTATATTGGGCTAAGCTATCAAGTGTTGCGGGTAATAAGCGCACCCCAGGTCTATGCTCCCCTTCTATTTTAGCGACTAAATCATTAAAAAGCAGATGCAAATCTTCTTTACGAGCTCGTAATGGCGGCACTTCAATAGGAAAGACATTTAAACGATAAAACAGATCCTCGCGAAATTTTCCTTCTTTAATCGCTTGTTCAAGATCTCTATGGGTTGCTGCAATAATACGTACATCAACTGTGATACTTTTATTGCTCCCTACTCGCTCAAAACACCTTTCTTGTAAAACTCGCAATAACTTAACCTGCATGGCTAAAGGCATATCACCTACTTCATCCAGAAATAATGTACCACCATGTGCCAACTCAAATCGCCCTTGCCTTGAAGTAATTGCCCCAGTAAATGCCCCTTTTTCATGGCCAAACAGCTCACTTTCTAATAATTCTGCAGGGATTGCTCCACAATTTATAGGGATAAACGGTTTTGTAGAACGCGCTGATAAAGCATGTATATTACGGGCAATCACTTCTTTACCCGTGCCTGATTCGCCTAATACTAAGACACTTGCTTCTGTGTCAGCTACTTGCCCAATTAATTTACGAACCTGACGGATTGCTTCGCTATTGCCAACTAGGCTGCGAAATAATGGCGTACGATTCTCATAAGCGATTAAATAGTCAACATTTTCTAAGGCAACCTGACATTTATGCAAAGCTTCTAAAATCTGAGTATACGTAAAAGGAAAATTAAGTATAGCAATAACGCTATTAAATTCTGCAGGCACAGTAAACGCAGGCGGCCCTATAAGAATTACTGGTAATTTGGGCGTAAAATTTTTTAATTCTTGTAAAATCTCAAGCGTAGTTTGCGGGGAGGGGCTGGCGCCAACCATTAAAATTTGCTTCTTTCGCGAATGAAGTGTAAAAGGATTGCTAATGTCTGTCCAAGAATTTGGCCTTTCTAAAAAATCTAAAATAGTAATAAGTTTATCGCGCCGTTCTTTGTTGTCATCGATTATCAATATAACATCATTGGCACGCATAAACTTATCCTTAAAGTGGCATGGCGTTATCCTTGAGTATTAGTTAATGATTCTTACCTGTCAAATAAATGACACAGCCATCTTATCTTCTTTAAATAAGCCTATATTTTCTGACTTACAGGCTTTGAAATTGACTAACGATAGCAAGTAATTTGACTAAATGCATGACAACATTCTTTACCAAAACAAAGCTTTTGGTTACCTATCGCTTTGGTGGCTGCTACATGTTTTTGTATTGAATAACTTTTTACTTGTAAATAGCCCAAACGACGACAGAATGAATACGCAGCTCGACGCCCACAACCAGTTTTACCGTCATAACACCAAGCAACCCGGTATTGATTATAGCGCGGGTAGACAAAGCGGCGATAACGATAGTGATAAGCTTTTGGCGGATTATGTAGCAAAAAGCCAACACAGCGTATGGTTTTAAACCCGTTGCACTGCCAGCCCTTGCACCGCTTAGGGCAAGAAATATAATTAGTTAAACCCACATTATGGGCTATAATTTGCTGATCAGCACGTGCATAACCCATCATTTGACAATAACGATTTGCTACTGGAAGACCGCATTTAACCCCGCCTACCATGCAATAATCTAAGCGCTGTCCATGATAATATGGTTGCCAAAAATTGCGATAAAACAGCTGGGAACGCTGTGCCGCATGAGCACTGTGCAGCATTAATAGGGTTAAAATAAATAAAAAACTTTTACGGCAAAAAAAATTCATTTTCACAGTCTCAAAATCCTTCTAATGGATGTTAATAGTTTAAAATGACATGGTCTGTTCCTAAAATATCAACCAACGAATTAATAGCTTCATCAGTTGGTATTATCCACCATTGCTGCGGTAAATTCAGTAAAGCCTGTGCTTTTTCATTTAAATATTTAATTTGTACGGCACAATGACCACGATTAGCAGATAAAATAGCTTTAACAGATGACATCATTGCTTTATCCTTTTCGCTTATTGAAAGCACTAAAGAATTAGCAAAACGCGTACGCGCCTCTGCAATAGAATAAAGCTGGCTGGCAGTCATTCTCGCATTGCCACTGAATTCATCATGCCCTATTTCACCTTCAGCAATTAGCATTTGACCTACTTGTAGTGGTGCTGCTAACGCCTCATAAACTTCGGAAAAAATAACAACATCAACTTTACCCGTTGCATCCTCTAATGACGTAATAATTAATTTCTTACCACGTTTCGTAATAATCCGTTTTAAAGAAACAATAAGACCACATATACAGGCTTTTTTAGCCGAGGAAGTATTTAAACGAATCATTGGCGTGGTGTAATTTTTAAGCTCTTCCATGTACTGCGCAGCTGGATGACCCGTTAAATAAAATCCTAATGTTTCTTTCTCGCCATCTAATCTTTGTGAGGAGGGCCAAGGTTTGCACTCGCAATAATCTTCCTCTTCTCGCGCTGATTCTTCAAACAAAGAAAATAAATCAGCTTGCCCCGTTGACTGATTTTGTTGTATTTTATCAGCCATTCTTAGTGCTTTTTCTAACGACTCAAACAGTACCGAGCGCTCAATTTGCCAATCATCCATAGCACCGCTTTTAATTAATGCCTCTAAAACGCGACGATTCACTTTACGCAAATCAAGGCGCCGGCAAAAATCAAATAAGCTTTTATAAGGGCCCTCTAGTCTTTCATTTACAATACAATTAATTGCTGATTCACCAACCCCTTTGATAGCCCCTAAGCCATATAGGATCGTTTGATCTTTAGTAACGGTAAACGTGAAATTAGATAGATTAACTGACGGTGGTAACACGTTTAAATTCATCTGCTTGCTTTCATTAATGAAATTAACGACTTTGTCTGTGTTATCCATATCAGAAGATAAGACGGCCGCCATAAAGGCAGCAGGATAATGGGCTTTTAACCATGCTGTTTGATAAGCTACAAGCGCGTAAGCTGCAGAATGTGATTTATTAAAACCGTAACCCGCAAATTTTTCCATTAAATCAAAAATATAAGTTGCTGTGTCTTTAGCTACACCACGTGCGACAGCACCATCTGTAAAAATAGCCCGCTGCTTGGCCATTTCTTCTGGTTTTTTCTTACCCATGGCGCGACGTAATAAATCGGCAGCCCCTAGAGTATAATTTGCCAAAACCTGAGCAATTTGCATGACCTGCTCTTGGTATAAAATAACACCATAAGTAGGCTTTAAAATAGATTCAAGATCAGGATGTGGATATTCAACTTTAGCCCGCCCATGCTTACGATCAATAAAGTCATCGACCATGCCTGATTGCAAAGGCCCAGGCCGAAACAGCGCAACCAACGCGATAATGTCTTCAAAACAATCAGGCTGCAGGCGATTAATTAACTCTTTCATCCCCCGGGATTCTAATTGAAACACGGCTGTCGTTTGACATGCCTTCAGTAAATTAAAGGTAGCCGTATCATCTGTAGGAATTAAGGTAATATCAACTTCTTCTTCTTGATTATCCCTTTTTTGCTGATTAACAATTTTAAGCGCCCAATCGATAATCGTTAAAGTACGTAACCCTAGAAAATCAAACTTAACTAAACCAACTGCCTCAACGTCATCTTTATCAAACTGACTCACTATTTGTTGAGAACCTTCTTCACAATAAATAGCAGTAAAATCAGTTAGTTTCGATGGTGCAATAACTACCCCACCTGCATGCTTACCTGCATTGCGCGTAATTCCTTCTAATTTTAAAGCAAGATCAATAAGCTCTTTAACGTCGTCCTCATCTTGATAACGCACCCGCAGTTCTTCTTCATCCTGTAGCGCTTTTTCAAGCGTAATGCCAATTTCAAAAGGAATTAATTTAGCTATTTTATCAACAAAGCCATAGGGATGCCCTAAAACCCGTCCCACATCACGCACCACCGCTTTGGCAGCCATCGTACCAAACGTAATAATTTGCGAAACACTTTGCCTGCCATATTTTTCGGCGACATAATCAATCACCCTATCACGGCCTTCCATGCAAAAATCAATATCAAAGTCAGGCATGGATACCCGTTCAGGGTTTAGAAAACGTTCAAAGAGTAATTCATAAAGCAGTGGATCAAGGTCAGTTATTTTAAGTGCATAAGCTACAAGAGAACCGGCTCCAGAACCCCGACCTGGGCCAACCGGTACACCATTTTGCTTTGCCCATTGAATGAAATCAGCAACAATTAAAAAATAACCTGGGAAACCCATGTTATTAATGACATCTAACTCTACTTGTAACCGTTTATCATAAGGGATACGCTTAATATTCACTTCCTCAGGCGCGTGATCACGAAAAATAATCGCCAAGCGTTCTTCTAATCCATTTTTAGATAATTGCGATAAATAACTCTCAACAGTAAAATTCGCAGGAATAGGGAAAGTGGGTAAGAAGTTATTGCCTAAATCTAATTTAACGGTACAACGCTGACTAATTTGTACCGTATTTTGTATAGCTTGTGGTAAGTCTTTAAATAAAGCAACCATATCCTCTGCTGAGCGCAAATATTGCTGCGCACTATAGTCTTGTGAACGTCTTGGATCGGCTAAGGTACAGCCCTGACGGATACATACTCGTGCTTCATGGGCGTCAAAATCATCCTGATTGATAAAGCGCACATCATTGGTAGCGACAATGGGTAAGTGTAATTCCTCGGCAATTTGTAGTATTTGTTCATTATAAAGCGCTTCATCTTTCCTACCCGTTCTTTGTATTTCTAGATAAAAACGATTAGGGAATAAATTAGAAAAATAACGAGCTAACTCATAAGCTTGTGCCTTATCATCAGCCAATAAGGCTTTACCGATAACACCTTTACAACCACCTGACAGCACAATTAAACCTTCAGAAAAATCAGCCAACCATTCATATTGAATACGCGGTTCACCTTGATGTTGTCCTTCCTGATAGGCTTTTGAAATTAAACAGGTTAAGTTGCGATAGCCGTCATTATTTTGACAAAGCAATAAAAGAGAAGAATTTATGGTAGGCTGATCTTGAAAATGACAGAGCAAATCACTGCCAATAAGGGGCTTAATACCATGCTCTACTGCTGCTTTAAATACTTTAACTGCTGCAAATAAATTACAAAAATCCGTGATAGCAATAGCATTCATGCCCCGATTAACAACTGCTTTCATCAAGGGCTTAATACAAACTAATCCATCAACTAAAGAAAATTCAGTGTGTAAACGTAGATGAACAAACTGCGAGCGCATAAGAGCATTAATCCCAAATTATAACCAGATAGAAGGTCGATTTAACAGTAAACTAAATTTCAGCTCATTAAATGTGAGTTTGAATAAAAGAAGGTAACTTTCTGCCAAACTCGCTTACCTATTGTAATGAATCCTAGTAGGTCTGGGTACCCTTTCTTTGTAGAATTAAGAAAAATTATTGTTCAATTACAATTCATTATTTTAACTATAAAAAAGCTATAAAATTTGTTATGGTTGATTGCACAATTTTGCCAATTTTTACTTAAACTAACATGGCCTGAGTGCAAGTACAAAGGACTGAAACCCGGGTTTCACGTCGTTTCACTCAGGCTACTTGCTGTTTTTAAAAGTAAGTAACAATTTCATTAAAAGTTTTTTTGTTTTTTTTTAAGACAGCATTAACTAGCTTTATCTACTCCAGTCCGAAATACCGCGGCGTGTCTACGGTATCCACACCCTGAGTGCCATTTCACTGGATACCGCAGACACGCCGTGGTAATTTGGTTGTGATTTATTCATACTAAATAAACTTAGCTTAGGCGCAGGCCCAGAGGGCCTAAACCTGGGTTTCACTTTGTTTCACCCAGGCTACATGCTAGATTGCTTCACGTTATTCGCAATGACAGTCATTTTGTATTCTTTATTCATCAAAGTAATGGAATCGAGTTATAGTAATATTACAAGATTAATACAAATTGATTTGCGAGAAACTCATGATAATTGTAATGATAAAAATTATTATCGCCCTTATTATCATTTCACTAGAAGCATTTTTATTGAGAAAATTTATCCGAACTAAAAATGAGCAACACTCATACTCAGTACCACTTAAAGCACCATCAGCCAATAATTCAAATTATCAAATCAACAAACCTACACTTCCTTTCATCGGTTCTGCTATCTTTGATTTAAAAGGACAAGGGGACACTTATTTGTTTATAGGTGGCAAGCCTAATCAAATGGATAGAGTATTTCTTTTTCAAGGTGAAAATTTTTTAGAAGTGACACATGAATTAACTTTTTCTAAACTAGCCGAGGACGCTACCTATTGTGCAATGGCAATAGATGCAAATGGCGATGGCTTAGACGATTTATTCTTAGCACGTCATAGCGGACTTTACTTTTATGAAAATCAACAAGGTCAATTTACCATGCAAAAGCTTAATATACCTATTGATAAAGATTTTATACCTATTGCAATTGCGCTTGCTGATTTAAGAAAAAGTGTGGTTGACTTAATCATAACCTACGTTAAGCCTACTTATTTTAAAAAACCAAATGCATTTAATCAAAATGCTCATAGCGCAAAAAGATTTCTTCTTAAAAATAATGGTGATAATACATTCGCCGTGGCTAAAGAATTTTAAGGTATTAATGAATAATCAATAGAATGATTTAATAAAATTCAATTTGCACTATTAATAGCAGTCATTAGCTTAAATAGATTAAATATTTCGATCATACTTAACAGGCATTGTTGCGTAGAAGAAAGCCAAGCTAGATGAGTTAAGTCTTTGCGAGCGAAGCGAAGCAATCCAGGTCGGGTGTGGTAAGGAGCACCGATCTGGATTGCTTTACCTTTACGGCGTAAAGGTTCGCAATGACAGAGTGTTTTAGCAACCACCCCAGCTATCGTAGCCCGGTTGCAAGCAAGCGGGGATTAAATCTTAGTTTAGCTAACCGAGCCCGGCTGCTAGCAGCCGGGCTACAAGGTCGCTTTGATTACTTATTTATCCATGCAACAATGCTTATCTAATATTACTTATCATTTTAGGTAATGTGCTAAATAAGAGGGGCCCGTCCCTAAATCCTATTAAAAAGATTAAAATTGCCTGGCTTATTAACTATCTAATTACTAATTGACACAATGCAGGTTAATATTTATAGCCATCAGCTATCCTACTTTTAAGCGTATTGCAAAATAGGTTGATAGAGCGAAAAAGATGGCATAATTTATATGCAAAGCACCAGGCATTAAATATTTTCCTACTTTAGGGAAAACCGCATATAAAATAGATAGTGCTGCTAAAATTAAAATTGGATTAAAAACAATCATCCAAGTTGGATAGTAGGTAGCGCCCTGCCATACTAAATAGATAAAACCAACAGACATCACTTGCATTACAAAGCGAACAATTTCTAGTAGCGTTTCCCCATAAAGCCGATAGGCACGAATAACATCTGTTAGATTGGTCAATTTCTTTTGACCTTGCATGATTGCACCAAGCATAGCTCTAGAGCTAAGCCAAGCCATATCCATAATCAAGCTATAACCTGCTAACCCTGCAACAGCAAGTGGTAAAAAGCCACCACCGGGTTCTAGCATTTTATAAAAATGCCAAAATCCGATTAAGTAAAGGGGAGCGATTAACACACTAATGAAATGGCCTGCCGTTAACCGCCGCCTAGGAATAGTGCGCATAAACTGATAAGGCTCCTGCGACCTATCGTCTTTTGCATTAAAATGCAAAAGAAATTCCCCTATTCCTACACAAATGGCAACGATAAATCCAATAAAGCCTGTAAATATAATAGCATCCATTCCTATTCACTTAGATTTAAAGGCAGGCTGTGCATTTAGACAAGAGATTGCTCATGCTCCCGCTTCTGATTAGTGCCAATCCCGTGGGTTATTGTGATTACGTGGCCGGCGAAATAAGCGTACTATAACTAACGCGAGTCCTATCAATATCAACCATGAAAAAAGAGCACTGCCAAACCCGTGCCCAAAGAAAAGGCTAGCTAATAATCCACCGAGTAAAAAACCTGTTAACCCACTTCGCCACCGGCTTGCTGTATTTTGCTTGACATAAGATTGCTTCGGTGATGCTTTATTATAAGAACTCGTTGAACGAGGAAATCCTATGGCACGGCCACCGCCAAATCGCTTAGCTGCTGCTTCATTAACAACCAAGCCAAACGAGAGAAACACAATCATTATTAATGAAAGAATCGAACGCATAGGATCACCTTTTTAGTTAAAATTAATCTTCTCATAGTAACACAAAAAGAAGCTAATTAACGCGAGTTCAACCTAAAAGCAATGAAATAGTGTTTGAGCCGCTAAACAAATATCATCTGTTAAACCAGCATTAATTAGACGTTTTTCCCCTGAACACGATGCGGATCAAATGCCTCGCGAACTGCATCAGCAAATAAATTACTAGCGAGCACTAAAATAAACATAAATAGAAAAGCTGCCATCATCGGCCACCATACGATAGGCTCACGTGCTAATTCTAAGCGCGCACCATTAATCATATTTCCCCAACTAATCGTCATGGGCGATACACCAACACCAACATAAGATAAAACGGCTTCTGCTAATACTAAAAAACTAAAATCCAATACCAAATTAATTAATACAATGGGCATTACATTGGGCAATAAATGTTTATAAAGAATTCGCCAAGCGCTACTACCTAATGCTTTTGCAGCTAAGACAAAATCAATTTCCCGAAGCTTCAATGCCTCGGCTCGCAGAATACGGCATAAACTAGTCCAGCTAGTAATTCCTAAGATTAAACACAATGCAAAAAGCCTAGCATCGGCACTTTCTTCAAGGGTTGCAAATTGTTCAGGATGATTAGCAATATAAGTTTGCATCGATAACACCGAGGCGGTAATCAGTAATACCCCTGGTATAGAACTTAACGTGGTATAAATGTATTGAATAACATCATCGATGATACCGCCAAAATAGCCAGCAGCGATGCCAAGTATGACTGCAAAAGGCAGCATAAATAGCGTGGTTAATGTACCAATAATAAGGCCAGTCCTAATACTTTTAATCGTATAATAAAAAATATCTTGGCCAATTTTTCCGGTACCAAAAAGATGAAAGTTTCGTGATAACCAGTAGCTAGACAATAAAAAAAAGAGGCAAATAAATAAGGTAATTAAGCCACAATTAAGACTTGCATTAAAATTAATCTTTCTCTTTGCAAACAATAACCAATGCAATAACCAGCCCAGTATTACTAAGATACCAAACACAATTAAGCTTTGCAGAAATGCTTTATTTAATAAATAAAAAATAAGCTGTTGTTTCGCTTCAAACGTTTTAATATTGCTTGGCACATACTTTAAACGTGGATAAATTTGTTTAGCTTGCCCATTAATAATGGCAGTTTCAGTACTATATAATGTTAGTGCTAAAGGTGCTGAGTATGTTTTTTCATACATTTGCCCAACCGGTGCAATCAATTTATCTAGAACAGAAACTACCACGCCATTATCTTCTGCATCAACTGTACGAATGTGAATGGAATCTAAAATACCAATGCTTAGAAAAAAGAATAAAATAATCCCTGCGCTTACCGCGATAGGATTATAAAATAAATAACGCCAGGAGCGCCTAACGGGTTCTTTGCGTAGGCTAACTAATAAAAAAATAAAACCTACACTTAACAAAAATAAAAACCATTGATCGGTCCAGAACAAATCTATCATTAATTCAACCTTACCCGTGGATCCGCCCAAATATAGGAGAGATCTGTTAAAATTAAACCAATGATATAAAGGACAGAGCCTAAAAAAACCATGGCCCTAACAATAGCAAAATCTTGCTGCCCAATCGCATCAATAATATAACTACCTAAACCTGGTACGCCAAAAAAAGACTCAAGGATTAAACTTCCCATAAATAAGGATGGGATAATGACAACGACCCCAGTTAAAATAGGTAACATCGCGTTTTTTAGAATGTGCTTAAAAAGTATTCGTGTTTCAGAGAGTCCTTTTGCTCGTGCTGTTTTAACGTATTCTTTATTCATTTCTTCTAAAAATAAAGTACGATACCATCTGGAGCCTGCTCCTATACCACTTAGTATTGCCACTAATATTGGCAAGGCAATAAATTTTAAGCTATCTAAGCCATTATCGTAACCAGAAATAGGAACCCAGCGTAGGATTTTACCAAAAATATATTGACCACCAATAATGTAAAAAAGACTTGAAATGGACATGAGTATAATGCAGAGCACCACACCACTTAAATCGAGGTAAGTGGAACGAAAAAAAGCCATGCCCATGGCAAAAACAATATTTACTAGCATACCAAAAATCAAAATGGGTACTGCAATAGCTAAGCTTGGCCACATACGATGAGAAATATCAAAACTAATATCTCGTCCTGCATCAGACATACCAAAATCAAATGCAAATAATTTAAGTGATTTTTGAAAAAAAAGAGTTTGGGTCAATTTTTGTAAGCCTAGCTTGGCATCATTATAAAAAAGAGGTAAATCGTAACCATGTTGCTCTTTCCACTGAGCAATGGCAGCAGGCTTTATATGTTTTTGGCCAAGCTGCATACGTGCCATATCGTCTGGGGAATTAACCATAAAAAATAAGGCGAAGGTAATTAAATTAATACCAAATAAAATGGGTAGTGCATAAAGCACTCGCCTAATAAAGTAATAAATCATAGATTCATTCTCTTAGCACGCTGTTGTTCCATTCGCTTATAAACTATAAACAAAGGCAATATAATAAGCACTAAAAAAAGCAGTAATATAGCTAACAGCGGCCATATGATAGGTTTATTCCAGTTAAGCCTCATTTGATTGCGTAAAGGCACATCAACGGCAATATATTTTAATGAATTTAAACTTATGGTGTTTGGCTTAGTTAAAGACATCCACTGTTGCGTAAGAAGAAATGTTTCCGTATTCATTCCCCAAATCCAAGGGGCATCATGTCGCACAATTTCAACCATCTCATCAATTAACTTTTGTCGCTCAGCATCATTAGGACGATTTTTCATTAAATTAAACAATTGATTATATTTAGGATTATCATAATTTGCTGCATTCTCTCCGCCATGTAACACTTTACCATTACCGCCATAGAGCATGAAGAGAAAATTTTCTGGATCAGGGTAATCAGCATTCCAACCCCAACTAAAAATTTGTGCATTTCCATTGCGCATTTTTTCTTGAAAGCGATTATATTGTGTGGCACGAATATTTAAATCAATACCAAGTTTGGCAAACTGTTTGCGCATCCAATCTAATTGGGATTTATCATCTGGCCCACCAGTAATAGGTACATCATAGTGTAAGATTAACGCCCTTCCTGTTTTTTTATCACGGCCATTTGGGTAACCCGCTTGTTTCATTAATTCCCTAGCTTCTTTAATAGTGCGTCTTTTTGCTTTTTCACTATGCCAATGGTACACATAAGGATTAATGCCATCTTTTCCTTCTTTATAACCAAATATTCCTGGTGGAATTGGTCCTTGAGCAGCAATACCTCGACCATTAAAAAAAATAGCAATATTTTCTTCATAATGAACAGCAATGGAGATGGCTTGCCTAAGCTTACGTGCCCGCTCGCTCTTACCGCCAACAATGGGATCTAACATATTAAATCCAACATAATAAATGCTGGGATCAATGGTCGTGGTTAAATGCAATTTTTTAGCTTGCATATCTGCACTTAAACTAGGTTTACCTGCAGCATTAATTTGAATAGCTTGCGCATAACTATCGGTACTAATACCTGATAAATCATAATAACCTTGTAAAAATTTATTCCACCTGGGAATCGCTTCTTTTTCTAATGTATAAATGGCTTCGTCAATAAGCGGTAATTTTTTACCTGCTGAATGAGCATAACCTACTTGTCTATCTTCAGCACTCGCATGCGCCGGAAAATATTCATTATGGAAATTAGGATTTTTAGCTAGAATCATTTGTTTGTTAGGATTATTCTCAGTAAGCATAAAGGGGCCAGTACCAATAGGATACCAATCAAAGCTTAAATTTTTATCATCCATACCTGCTTGGCTGTAAAACTTATCAGCTTCCCAAGGCAGAGGCGCAAAAAATGGCATGGCGAGCCAAAATATAAACTGTGGGTATTGACCTTTAATAGTAATTTCGAATGTATAGTTGTTTATTTTTCGCACACCACTTAATGTATAGTTTCTAAGATCAATAAACGTATGGGTAGTAGGTAATGTAGAGGCAAATTCACGAAAACCGACAATATGATCACTCATTAAACCATAAATAGAGGAATTAACGGCTGGATTTGCTAATCGTTTAATTTGATAAATGTAATCATCAGCGAGTAATTCACGTGTTCCTGTCAGCGGAAAATCTGCCAATTGCGTAATGTCATGTTCATCTAAATAATCGCTAGATAAATTAAGATAAAGAGACTGGCCTTGTTTGTCTTTTGCTAATGCTGGATGTGGCTGATACAAAATACCTGGTTTAATAGATATAGTATAAATACTATAAGCAATATCAGCAGAGCCTTGCTCGACTGGTTGTAATTGTGCGTTAACATACCTAATAGATGGCATATTAACTGCGGTCAGAGGTATAAGTTGGTAAGGCCTTTTGAAATAATCATACTGCAAAATAGGCTCATATATTTGCGAAATAAATTGGTATTCATTACTTGAATAAGAACGTGCTGGGTCTAGCGTTTTGGGCTGTTCATTAAACGAAGAATAATAAATTCTTTGTGTTGATTGCTCATTAGGATAAGGGTTATTAAACACCCAACTTAAAGCATAACTCTTACAAGCGATAAGCAAAACGAAAACAAAACTTCCTGTTAGATGCTGTTTTGCCAAAATTGCGGTCCTAGAAAATAAATCATTATAATGATCAGGTTATCATTTTAAAGCTACTGGTGAGAATTTTCTACTGCTAGCTATAAACCTCTTATCATAACGTATTAGCTATTTGCGGGCTAATCAAAGCGAGTTTAATATGAATTTATTAGAGAAAGTCCTCTTATTAGAGCAAGAGGCAGCACAATTTGGTTTTCGTTGGGACAATGCTCACCAAATCATGGCGCAAATTAAAAGTGAATGTCTGGAAGTCAGTGAACACTTACCTAAACTTTCAGACACTTCTCCTAGTGCTGATTTACAAGAAGAAATCGGCGATTTACTGCATGCAGTTTTTTCTTTATGTGTATTTTGCCAATTTAATCCAAAAGACACCTTAAATTTAACTCTGACTAAATTTGAGCGCCGACTTAATGCGGTTAAACAAATAGCAGGCATGCGCGGTTTAACTAATTTGGAAGGGCATTCTTTTAGTGAATTAATGGAAATTTGGGAGCAGGCTAAGAAGATAGCCGATAGCTAATATTGCTTGCTTAAAACAATAAATGTAGCCTGGGTGCAGGCCCGTAGGGCCGGAACCCAGGTTTCACTTCATTCATCCAGGCTACTTGATAAAATTTTATTCGATTTTTGCTCTTCGTTTCACCCTCACCGCTATAACTTTGGATACCGCGGCCAAGCCGCGGTAATTCGTTTTTCATTAGCTACTTGCGTTTCACGAGCTATCATACACTTCACCAACAACCACCCTTAACCGAAATACTGTGGCTTGACCACGGTATCCATCCCTGCCCTATCAAGATAGCTTGTGCTAAGCAACAAGACGTCCAACGATTAATTGTTGGGCTGCACTTCGTTTAGCCCAACCTACCTTGCATTGAACTGAATTTAATCTAAATATTGTAATAATTCGTCTTCATTTAAAACAAATACACCAAGCTGATTGGCTTTATCTAGCTTAGAGCCCGCATCACTGCCGGCAATTACGTAGTTTGTCTTAGCTGACACACTGCCTGTCACTTTAGCACCAAGTGCTTCTAGTTTTGCCTTAGCTTCATCACGTCCCATACTAGCAAGCGTACCAGTTAGCACGACTGTTTTACCGTACAAAGGATGCTTCTTATCAAATTCCTGTTGGAATGTATCTGGCCAATGCACCCCATAATTGATTAACTTGGCAATCACTTCACAATTATGTGCTTGGGCAAAGAAGTTAATAATGTATTGGGCAGCCACAGGCCCTATGTCTTTAAGCAACATTAACTCATCTAAACTCGCATTTTTTAAGGAAGTGATATTAGGATAATGAGCCGCTAAAACACCTGCTCCAACTTCCCCGACTTCGCGTATACCTAACGCATATAAAAATCGTTTAAAGGTAGTTTGTTTACTTTTCTCAACGGCTTGTAGTAAATTTTCTGCTGACTTTTTACCCATTCTAGGTAGTTCAATTAATTCTTCTAAGTTTAATTGATAAAGATCAGCAACATCTTTAACTAATTTTGTACTGACTAATAGTTCAATGATACCTTTTCCTAATCCATCAATAGCCATCGCTTTGCGGGAAGCAAAATGCCAGATAGTGCGCTTAAGTTGGGTCGCACAAAATAAGCCGCCAGTGCAGCGCGCAACTGCTTCGCCTTCTTCACGAACAACTTTTGCTCCGCAAACTGGGCAATTCTCTGGCATTGTAATGGGAATGGTCGTAAGAGGTCGTCTATCTTTTACTACTGAAACAACTTCAGGAATGACATCACCCGCTCGGCGAATAATGACTGTATCACCAATTAAGATATCTTTACGCGCAATTTCATCCATATTATGTAAGGTAGCATTACTTACCATAACGCCGGCAACATTAACTGGCTTTAAACGAGCAACGGGGGTTAGCGCGCCTGTTCGCCCTACTTGAAAATCGACCGCAGTGATTTCAGTCATTTCTTCTAGCGCCGGGTATTTGTGAGCACAGGCAAATCGCGGTGCCCGTGCGACATAGCCCAATTCTTGTTGCTGACTGATGCTATCTATCTTATAGACTACGCCATCAATATCATAAGGTAGAGCGAGTCGTTTAGCAGCCATTGCTTCATAATACGTTAAACAACCTTCTAAGCCTTTCGCCTGCTTATTTTCAGGCGATACTCGAAAACCCATTTGCTGCAGTAATTGCAGTTGACCAAAATGACTATCTGGTAGTCGCTCACCTTCGTAAGCCCCAATGCCATAATAATAAATTGCTAAAGGTCGAGAGGCGGTGATTTGAGGATTTAATTGCCGTAAACTGCCTGCTGCTGCATTACGAGGGTTAGCAAATGTTTTCTCACCGTGGTCGCGTGCTCGTTGATTAAGTGCGTCAAAACCCGCCTTAGGCATGTACACTTCACCTCTAACTTCAATAAAAGAAGGCGGATTATCAACCATTAAGCGCAGTGGTACAGCAGCAATGGTTTTAATGTTTGTGGTAATATTTTCACCAACCGCCCCATCGCCTCTAGTCGCTGCGTGAACTAAAATACCTTGTTCATAGGTTAAATTCACGGCCAGCCCATCAAGTTTAGGCTCGCATGTAAAGAGTAACTCTTGCTCTGAATATTTTAAGCGATCTGCAACCCGTTTAATAAATGCTTGTAATTCCTCACGAGTAAATACATTTCCCAAAGACAACATAGGTTGTCGATGCGCTACTGGCTCAAAGGCTGTAACTGGATGTGTCCCTACACGTTGAGTAGGTGAATCATTAGTGATGTATTGAGGAAACTCATTCTCAAGCAATTGTAATTCTCGAAAACGGCGATCATATTCAATATCAGGCACTAGAGGCTCATCTAGCACATAATAATGATAATCATACAACCGAATTTGTTGGCGTAACGCCTCCATCCTTGCTAACGTTTTATCAACACTCATTATTCGTCAACCTAACCATGAAATCTAAAAGCAGTTAAGTATGAACAGTTCATCGGTTAGCATCAATACTATTTTTAGCAGTTAGGAATTATTTTTGCGAATTTACTATTAAACATAAGATTGCTAATTCTAAACATTCACCGTATTATTTGGGGTCGATTCAACTTATCGATTACGGGCAGCTCAAACCAGTTTTTGAACATAGCATGCCTATCGATTTTGCTAGCTTAGGTTAAAATGATTGGATGGCAGTTTACACTGACACAAGGAATAATAGCTATTTTAGCCTTTCAATGTTGCTTGATTATTTTCTTTTGTAGACGCCTAACTACGTTGCGCGAACAAACTAATGTGCAATTTGAAAAATTACAACAGCTTATTATTGACGAATTACATCAACTGCAACTTGATGTACAGGATAGCTATCAAGTTCATCAACAGCGTATCTTAGAGCAAATCTCCCAAGGACAACTCGCTAATCATCAGCTTATTAACCAAACGATTCAGCGTGCGATGACTGATGTACGGGAGCAAATAAACCATAGTTTCATGCAACATGCACATTCACTTACATCCCACCTACAAACTTTAACCGAAGAAATACGAGGGCATTTAAATAGCTTAACTAGCCAGGTTAATCATAAGCTAACCGAAGGCTTTGAAAAAACCTCCTCAACATTTACTGACGTAGTAAGACGGCTCACTATCATTGATGAGGCGCAAAAAAAGATTACCGAACTCTCATCACATGTGGTCAATTTACAAGATATTTTAGTCGATAAACGGGCGCGCGGTGCTTTTGGTGAAGTACAACTTGCTAACTTAATTGCAAACATGATCCCCTCGTCTCATTATCGGATGCAACACACACTTAGCAATCAAAAACGCGCTGACTGTATTTTATTTTTACCTGAGCCTACCGGCCATGTAGTAATTGATGCTAAATTTCCCCTAGAAACTTATCAAAAATTAATGGGCACTGAGTTTAACTCCGTTGAAAAAAAACTCCTCCATCAACAATTTCGCCAAGATATCCAAAAGCATATAAAAGACATTGCTGAGAAGTATATTATTCCGAATGAAACAACCGATGGCGCTGTGATGTTTATTCCAGCAGAAGCTATTTTTGCTGAAATCCATGCTAATTACCCAGATGTTATTGCTCTATCACAACGACTTAAAGTTTGGCTTGTTTCACCTAGCACTTTAATGGCTGTTTTAACGACAGCACGTGCTGTCCTTAAAGACGATGCAACTCGTAAACAAGTCCATATTATCCAGCAACATTTACAAGCGCTTGCCGCCGATTTTCAACGCTTTGAAAAACGAATGGATAAACTCTCAAAACACATTGACTTAGCCCACCAAGATGTAGGTGAAGTATCTATTTCAGCCAAAAAAATAACCCAACAGTTTCAAAAAATTGAATCAGTTGATTTGTTGGCGCATGAAGAATCATAGTGCGGTATATTTAGTAACTTAAACCTACTGTAAAAATAATTATTGTCATTGCGAAAGACGTGAAACAATTTAGAGCAGCTTTTTAACAAAGCATCCACCTGGATTGCTTCGCTGACGCTCGCAAAGACATAGGTTTGTTAATTGCTGGCTGTAACATAAAGTAACTACATGGGTTGTCTCCTTCCATTACTTATTTATTTTGTTTAACTACCTATGATATTCTCAAAAAAATAAAAAAGTGGAATCTATCATGCAATTCATTACTCGTCTCTTGACAATCTGGGTACTTATGGCTTGTTTTGCGTTAGCCCATGCAGGACGCTGTGGCGATTGTCAGGGGGATGATTGTCCTAAAAACTGTCGCCCTAATAAATGTTGTGCCATGATGGGTGGTGTAAGTTATTGTGATTCTACGGCAGGTCGTTTAGTGTGCAAAAATGGCTATTACTCTTCGTGCTATTGTACGAGACACGCCATTATGGATTTACAAAATGTACAAGGCTGTTGTTTATGGCAAGGTGGCGTATTAACAATGGATGAACAAGGACTCGTTATTTGCAATAATGGCGGTATATCTGAACTTTGCTCATCACAATCTGCACTCAATCATAATGATTGCAATAGTTATAATTAATTTGCGGGTGACATGCTGGGATAAATTAAATGCCACAGTGCTGGTTACCGCGGTCAAGCCGCGGTAATTCGTTTTTCTCTTTGGCTTCTTTCCAGTCTATCGAAATACTGTGGCTTGACCACGGTATCCAACATAGGCTAAGCAATACGCAGCCCAACGGTTGTTTGTTGGGCTGCACTTTGTTTAGCCCAACCTACCTTTCTTAATACTACACGCAAAGCGCAGTGCGTAGGGCGTTAATAAAATTTTTTCACGTGTAGACTTTGAGTATTATGTGATTGTTACTAGACAAGTGCCAAGTCAGCGCTCATAATTACGGTTTTGTTTTGAAATTATCATGACGGTACCGCTAATTGAAATTCGGCAAGTTTATAAATCTTATGGCAGTGCCTTAATCCTTAATAATATTTCTTTATCTGTTTTCGATGGTGAGTTTTTAACCCTTTTAGGCCCATCTGGCTGTGGTAAAACAACCTTGCTGCGTCTCATTTCAGGCTTTGAGCAACCAAGTCAGGGTGAAATTTTTATTAATGGGCAGTGTGTTAATTTATTACCACCACAAAAACGTGATGTCCACACGGTTTTTCAAAGCTATGCCCTTTTTCCTCATTTATCAGTATTTGATAATGTCGCCTTTGCACTCCAATGTAGGAAAGTTAAAGCCAGTGAAATTAACCAGCGTGTTAAAAAAGCACTACAACTTGTGCAATTAGAAACCTTAGCTGACCGTAATATTAAACATTTAAGTGGTGGGCAGCAGCAACGAGTCGCAATCGCTCGGGCCATTGTGAATCGACCGCAAGTATTATTACTTGATGAGCCCTTAAGTTCCTTAGATTATCGTTTACGTAAATCAATGCAATCTGAGTTAAAGCAATTACAAAAAACCTTGAACATGACATTTATTTTTGTCACTCACGATCAAGAAGAAGCCTTATCCATGTCCGATAGAATCGTTATTTTTAATCATGGCCATATTGAGCAAATAGGTACGCCCAGAGCAGTCTATGAAAACCCAGCCAATTTACATGTCGCTAAATTCATTGGCGAAGCTAATATTTTTGATATTCAAGTTCAAGCGAGTGATAATCAACAATTAACGACTAAGGTTGAAAACGTTAACTTAACTTGCAAAAATACCGGCGATTATCAGCCTGGCACCCGATTACATTTAGTGATTCGTCCAGAAGATATTCGGGTATGGAGCCTATCTGAGGTAGATGATACAGCAGGCATGTTGCCCGGGCGGATTGTGGAAATTGTTTATAAAGGATCGACTGTCGATCTTAAAGTGGCATTAACGTCAGGTAAGCTTATTAATGCGTCTGAATTTTTTGATGAAGACGATGATAAATTAGAATACTCGCCTAATGAATCGGTCTGGGTAGAATGGCTACCTGGTTGGGAGGTTTTATTGCCCTATGAAGGCTAAATCAGTTTCACTTTATTTATTATATGGTTGGCTAATCCTTTTTAGCTTTATTCCATTATTATTTATTTTAATTGCAAGTTTTTTAACAAATGACAGTACAAACTTAGTTGCTTTGCCTGTTACCTTTGCTAACTACCTTAGTTTATTTACACCTGTCTTTGCTAAAATCTTTTTCCGCTCGTTAGCAATTGCCTTCATTGCGACTGGCCTTTGTCTTATATTGGCTTACCCTTTTAGCTATCTACTTATTAAATCCAAACACCAATCTGTTTTACTGTTGTTAATTATTATTCCATTTTGGACTAGCTCTTTAATTAGAACTTATGCACTTATTGCAATTCTTAAGTACAAAGGGGTGATTAATGCTCTATTACTTAAATTTCATCTTATTCATGTGCCACTCAATCTACTTTACTCTAACTTTGCGGTAATTAGCGGACTCGTTTATAACTTATTTCCATTTATGGTTTTACCTATTTTTACTAACATGGAGCGCTTTGATTTTCGCTTAATTGAAGCTGCAAAAGACTTAGGTGCAAGTAAATGGGCTATCTTTACGCGTGTTTTCTTACCCAACACCGCACCAGGAATTTTAGCAGGTTGTTTATTCGTGTTATTACCGGCCATGACGTTATTTTATATTCCTAATATTTTAGGTGGCGCTCGTTCTATTTTGTTAGGCAATTTAATTCAAAATCAATTTTTAGTCATTGAGAATTGGCCGCAGGGTGCGGCAACAAGCGTTATTTTAACCTTACTGTTATTAATTTTATTAGCTTTTTATCGTCATAAAAGCAGTGAGGTTATTAAATGAAGGCATTTACACAAAAAGCTTTTTTATTTTTTGTTTTCTTCTTTCTTTATACACCTATCTTAATTTTAATTCTTTATTCAGTAAATGATGCTAAATTTTCCTTACAATGGCATGGCTTTTCTTGGCAGTGGTATAGAGAGCTTTTCCAAGACAGAGGTTTATGGTCTGCTTTTTTTAACTCTATTTTTCTAGGGGTATGTGCATCCTTCATTGCTACTTTATTAGGTTTGCTTGCCAGTGTGAATTTATTTTTATTTCGCACAAGAAAACAAAATTCGTTTTATATTTTACTGTTATTATTAATTATCATTCCTGATTTAGTGCTTGGTGTTGCTTTACTCCTTTTCTTTAATATTATGCAAATACCGCTCGGTTTCTTAAGCCTGCTTATTGCTCATATTACCTTTTGCCTACCTTTTGTCATTTTAACGATTAAATCGCGTATCAATACACTCGATCCAAATATTTATTTTAGTGCCCTAGATTTAGGAGCAAGCCGTTATGTTGCTTTAACCAAGGTTTTATTACCATTACTCTGGTCAGCTATATTAAGTGCTTTGCTCTTAAGTTTTACTCTGTCCTTTGATGATGTCATGATTAGTTATTTTGTCGCAGGGCCTGATTTTAATATTTTACCACTTGCCATCTACTCTTTAGTACGCACAGGCGTAACTCCTGAGCTTAATGCGCTGTGCACCATTACTTTTTTTATTTCTATGATTTTGGTGACTTTATCTTATCGCCTTTCAGGTAAACCATCATGAAACGATTTAGAGTATTAATTCTATTACTGCTTTGTCCTGCTGTTTATGCCAATGTTGTTAATGTGTATGTTTGGGGCGGTGAAATACCTAAAGAAATTATCCAGCGCTTTGAAAAGGAGACAGGGATCACAGTTAACTTCTCTACCTACGACAGCAATGAAACCATGTATGCTAAACTCAAGGCAAGTAGGCAAGCTATTTATGATGTAATTTTACCTTCTGCCTATTTTGTAGAGCGCATGGTCAATCAAGGTATGTTAACTAAGCTTAATCACCGCCAATTACCTAATATCACTAATTTAGATCAAAGATTTACTCAAAACGACTATGACAAAGGCAATCAATACAGTATTCCCTTTATCTGGGGAACAACTGGGATTTTCTTTAACCAAACTAATGTTAGTAACCCACCTAAGCGCTGGCAAGGATTATGGGATAAGCGATGGCTTAATCAACTAATGATGCTTGATGACTCCCGTGAAGTTTTTGCTATCGCTTTACTTAGCCTTGGCTTTGATCCTAATAGTAGAGATCCTAATCTTATTAGAGCGGCTTATCAGCAATTAGTAAAGCTTGCCCCAAACATTAAACTATTCGCTAGCGACAGCATTCAAGCAATCATGATTGATGAAGACAGCTCATTAGGCGTTGCTTGGAATGCAGATGCTTACAAGGCTGCCAAAGAAAATAAAGAGGTTAATTTTATTTATCCCGAAGACGGATTTGTTATTTGGGTAGATTGTTTAGCAATCCCTAAAAATGCGCCTCATCAGCAGGAAGCGCTCACCTTTATTAATTTTTTACTTAAGCCTGATGTTGTTGCGCAATTGGCATTAATTAGTGGGCAAGCAATTACCAATGCGAAAGGGCGCGCCTTATTACCCGAGCCTATTCGAAATAACACGGTTGTTTATCCGCCAGCAAATATTTTGGCGAGAGGTTATTTTCAGCGCGATGTTGGTGAAGAGACACTTGCTTTATATAACCAATATTGGCAACAACTTAAGTTGGTTTTTTAAAGTAATCAGATTATAAAGATATTACTTCTCTTCTGAAGATTGCTTATTTACTAGCAATTTATCTTGCTCAATAGCTTCCTCTTCCTCAAAAATATCTTCCGGCTCAATCACATCTTCTTCCAATGGCTCATCTTGCTCTCGCTGCAAAAAAGCATCGTGTTCAATCACTTCTTCAACTGGAAGCTTTTCATCATTATCCGTTGCTTCTTGGTTAGGCTCAGTTACCTCTATTATAGATTCCGACTCAGTGGTCAGTTGCTCTTGAGGAAGAGGCTTATCCTCTACTTCGTCAGCTGACTTATCTGGCAGACTAGGAACTGCCTGTATGTCTTTTCGGTCAGGTGACATTGAAATCGTGTGTCTAACGTCCGGATAAAGTTGCTTAATGCCCCGATAAAAGGTGCCTTGGGCATTAAATACGGCTAACAGAAATCCAGCAACACCATCCATAAAGCCACGCTGTAAATAAAAACAACGGAAAAACATCCAACCTGTACTAAATAGAATTTTCACAATCCCTGGCGGATCACCTTTTTGTGAACGTATTTTCGCACTATAAGAAGTGTAGCGATTAATTTTGTATAAAGCATGGCTTACATCACGAAATGAATGATGCATGATAGGAAGTGTTAGTTTACTAATGCGTGCTTCTGCCGGTAAAATTATTTTTTCATGCACAATATCATCGCTATAACGAGCGCCTTCGCGTTTAAAAAGCCGTATATGTCTGGTGGGGCTTGATGAATAGCGCAACGGTTTACCGTAGAAATTCATGCAAATAGGAATTCGATAAGCATCTGCTTCATCAGATTCCATCGCTTCTTCAATCGCGGTACGCAGATGCTCTGAGACTGATTCGTCAGCATCAAGATTTAAAACCCAATCGCCTGTTGCTAAGTTAAGCGCGCGTTGTTTTTGCACACCGTAGCCATACCAATCCTCACTCGTATAGACATTTTCTGTATATTTTTGAGCTATTTCTATTGTCTTATCAGTACTTCCTGAATCAAGTACCACAATTTCATCCGCAAAGCTTACTGACTCAAGGCAGCGCTTAATATTAGCCTCTTCATTTTTACTGATAATAATTACGCTTAGCATAAAGTAACCTAAAAATATAATTAATCATTTACCTAGATTGCTGTAATTGTAGCTAGGTGTCGTACTTCAAGCAAATGTATTTACAGGCAAAAATAATAGATAAACCAAGAGTGGATAAATAAGATATAAAATGTTATGGCTTAAATCAGGATAAATTTAATGCATTTATCCTGACTTAGCTCAATTTAAACCCTCTGATTAAGCTTAACGCTTAGACCCCTTAGATAGGATAATTAATTAGTTAATTAAATAACTCCTTCACAATGATCATGACTATCAAAATGCAATTTACCATCTTTTACTTTGATAACAACATGACCACCTTTCATTAATTTTCCGAACAATAACTCATCTGCTAACGGTTTTTTAATTTGTTCTTGAATTAAGCGAGCCATTGGTCGAGCGCCCATTGTTCTATCATAACCATGTTCAATTAACCAATCACGTGCGGCTTTATCAACTTTAAAGGTAACCCCTTTGTTGCTTAACTGCTCATCTAATTCCATGATAAATTTATCAACAACAAGTCCAATGGTTTCTGTATCTAAGGAAGCAAAATTAATAATGGCATCTAAGCGATTTCTAAATTCAGGACTAAATTGTTTCTTAATCACTTCAAGTCCATCATTAGCATTATCTTGCAATGAGAAACCAATGGAGTTTCTGGTAATTTCCGTAGCGCCAGCATTGCTAGTCATGACTAAAATAACATGCCTAAAGTCGGCTTGGCGGCCATTCGTATCAGTTAAAGTGCCATGATCCATAATCTGTAATAAGAGATTAAACACATCAGGATGTGCTTTTTCAATCTCATCAAGCAATAAAACTGAATGAGGATTTTTAGTCACAGCTTCAGTGAGTAACCCGCCTTGATCATAACCAACATAGCCAGGAGGTGCGCCGATTAGACGTGAAACCGTATGTTTCTCCATGTATTCAGACATATCAAAACGCAGTAATTCAATGCCTAATACATTAGCTAGTTGTCTCGTGACTTCCGTTTTACCTACGCCTGTTGGGCCTGCAAATAAGAAGCAACCGACTGGTTTTTGTTGGTCACGCAACCCTGAGCGCGCTAACTTAATAGCAGAAGCTAATGCTGTGATTGCACTGTCTTGACCATAGACAAGTAATTTTAAGTCACGCTCTAAATTACGTAATGTATCCTTATCTCTGGCAGATACTTTTTTAACCGGGATACGGGCAATTTTAGCGACCACATTTTCAATTTCCGTCACACTAATAATTTTTCGACGCTTATTGGCTGTTAAGAGGTTTTGATAAGCACCCGCTTCATCAACTACGTCGATTGCTTTATCAGGGAGAAATCTATCGTTAATATATTTTGCTGCAAGCTCAGCCGCTGCTTTTAGTGCCGGAATTGAGAACTTCACGCCATGATGTTCTTCCAACTTAGAGCGCAATCCTTTAAGGATTTCAAATGTTTCTTCAACTGTAGGCTCGCTAATATCAATCTTTTGGAAACGACGTGCGAGTGCGCGATCTTTTTCAAAGATGCCGCGATACTCTTGATAAGTTGTAGAACCTATGCATTTCAATTCACCATTGGCCAGTAATGGTTTAATTAGATTTGATGCGTCCATCACGCCACCCGAAGCAGCACCGGCACCAATGATGGTATGAATTTCATCAATAAACAGCACAGCGCCGTCTTGTTGGCCTAACTGTTTTAATACGGCTTTTAGACGTTTTTCAAAATCACCGCGGTACTTAGTACCTGCTAGCAGTGCACCTAAATCAAGCGCATAAACCACACAGTTATTAATGGATTCTGGCACTTCGCCATCTACAATACGCTTAGCAAGGCCTTCTGCAATTGCAGTTTTACCTACCCCTGCTTCGCCCACTAAGAGCGGATTATTTTTACGACGTCGGCAAAGCACTTGGATAGTACGTTGAATTTCTTCATGTCGGCCAATAAGCGGGTCAATTTTCCCGAGTCGAGCTCTTCTGTTAAGATTCAGACAATAGCTCTCTAGAGGTGATTCACTGCCTTCACCTGCCATTGCTTCTTCATCCATAGCAGAATTAAGGTGATCATTGGCTTCGTTACTATGGTGTTTATAAACCCCATGAGAAATATAGTTAATGACATCCAGTCGGGTAATGTTTTCGCGGCGCAGAAAATAAACAGCTTGGCTTTCTTGTTCACTAAAGATAGCTGCCAGTACGTTAGCACCTGTTACTTCAGTTTTGCCAGCTGACTGCACATGAAACACTGCGCGTTGCAGAACACGTTGAAAGCCTAAGGTGGGTTGCGTTTCTCTGTCATGCTCCCCTTCAGGAATTCGAGGCGTGGTTTCATCAATAAATTCAATCAAATCTCGTCTTAATGAGTCAATATTTGCATCACAAGCTTGGAGAACATTGCCTGCAGCAGGATTGTCAAGTAAAGACAACAGTAGATGTTCAACCGTCATAAACTCATGACGTTTTTCTTTGGCTTCCTTAAAAGCAAGATTCAAGGTGAATTCAAGTTCTTTATTTAACATTGGCATTGCTCCTCTTCACCCACCTGCATTATTCTGGTTCCATAGTACACAATAGAGGATGCTCATGACTTCTGGCATAATCGTTTACCTGAGCAACTTTAGTCTCTGCTATGTCCCTGGTATAAATACCACATACACCTTTTCCCAAAATATGAACCTGTAACATAATCTGGGTTGCCAGCTCCTCGTTTAATCGAAAAAAACGCTTTAATACATCCACTACAAAATCCATTGGTGTATAGTCATCATTCAATAAAATGACTTTATATTTCTTTGGAACTTTGACTGCAGGGAGAACTTCTGCCTCTGCGTTTTTATATTCAACAAACTCCTCTAAATACCGGCCACTCATCTTTATACCCTTTACTAATTTTATAGACTTTCAATGAGCATTTGGCCAGTAAAAAATGATTTTATTGTTATAAAAAAATCAAACTTTGTGGCAATGTATATCATGATGATTAGATAGCACCCATACTGATACTTTTGAACAATGCTTTTATTGATTTCTACCATACTTTTTTTATATGTCTCACCTCAAGTAAACCAGGTTTATTTATCTACCCTACCAGTTAGTCACATGCCTGTTTACTGAAATTCAATTATACATTGTGACAATATGAACTTAAGTAATGACCTAAATGCTGGCGTTACTTTTGGCTCAAGGTTTGTTACTTAGTTAGTGGAAAAGTAATGGCAAGAGAGCTACTCTTTCCGATATGAACAATTTAACAACTTAAGTTAATTATAGCCACTTTTTCTTAATGTAAAATGCGTTTAACGTAAAAGTTATAAAATAGCTTGGGACGCTAAATAAAAGTTATCCCGTAAAATGCAAAGCATTTATACGGGATTTAACTTAAAAAGAACAATTTAACGCCATTAGACCTTACATTCTCTCAATCATCGCCTGTGCAAATCCTGAGCAGCTAACGCAGTTCGCACCTTCCATCATCCGCGCAAAATCATAGGTAACGGTTTTAGACTCAATAGTATCTGCCATTGACTTAATAATTAAATCAGCTGCCTCTACCCAACCTAAATGCCTTAGCATCATTTCGGCTGAAAGAATTAAAGAGCCAGGATTCACCTTATCAAGACCAGCATATTTTGGCGCTGTGCCGTGCGTTGCTTCAAAAACAGCAACTTCTTGGCTTAAATTTGCACCTGGAGCAATACCAATCCCCCCTACCTGAGCCGCTAGCGCATCTGAAATATAATCGCCATTTAAGTTAAGTGTGGCAATGACACTGTAATCTTCTGGGCGCAGTAAGATTTGCTGTAGGAATGCATCTGCTATCGTGTCTTTTACAATAATTTTCTTACCTGTTTTAGTATTAGTGAGTTGCATCCACGGGCCACCTTCATAAAGCTCAGCGCCAAACTCATCACGTGCGACTTCATAACCCCATTCTTTAAATGCACCTTCAGTAAATTTCATAATATTACCTTTATGCACTAAAGTGACGGAGTCACGATCATTATCAATAGCATATTGAATAGCCGCTCTTACAAGTCTCGCTGTTCCTTGCTGTGAAACGGGTTTAATGCCTATGCCACAATTGTCAGGGAAGCGAATCTTAGTCACACCCATTTCATGCGTTAAAAAATTAATGACCTTTATTGCTTTTTCAGAATTGGCTTGCCATTCAATACCCGCATAAATATCTTCAGAGTTTTCTCTAAAAATAACCATATCGGTTTTCCAAGGCTCTTTAAGTGGGCTAGGCGTGCCTTTAAAGTATTTAATGGGTCGCAAACAGGTGTATAAATCTAATTCTTGCCGAATGGCAACATTTAATGAGCGGATCCCACCGCCAACAGGCGTTGTCAATGGTCCCTTAATGGCAATAATAAATTGCTTGATTGCTTGCAATGTTTCAGCAGGTAACCATTGATCACCACCATAAACTTGAGTGGCTTTTTCTCCGGCATAAATTTCCATCCAGGCGATTTTTCTTTTATTGCCATAGGCTTTCGCTACGGCAGCATCGACGACATTGCGCATTGCTGGCGTAACATCTACCCCAATTCCATCACCTTCTATAAACGGAATAATTGGAAAATCAGGTACATTTAATCTTCCATTAGCACAAGTAATAGCTTGTCCTTGCTCTGGTATATGAATTTTCTCAAATGTCATCGCTATCCCCTACTTTTAAAGAGAACCATCATAACATGCGAAAAGTCTTGCCCCAAGAAAGAATAACGCCATAATTACAATTTTATCTAACCTAACTTAGACAATGACTACCATTTTACTTTTCAATAAACCCTTTGGCGTAGTTAGTCAATTTACCGGCAGTCTTGGCGAAGAAACGCTTGCTAATTTTATTTCATTACCTAATTTTTATGCCGCAGGACGCTTAGACAAAAATAGCGAGGGTTTACTTCTTTTAACGGATAATGGCAAGCTTCAGCATCAATTAAGTCACCCTAATTACAATAAGCGCAAACACTATTGGGTTCAAGTTGAAGGCCAGCCTACTGAACAGGATTTAGAGCCGCTAAGAAAAGGCCTTACTCTTAAAGATAGCCATTTTTTGCCTGCAGAAGCTCATTGTATTGACGAACCTGCGCTGTGGAAAAGAATTCCTCCTATTCGGTTTAGGAAATCAATCCCCACTACCTGGCTTGAAGTCATTTTAAAAGAAGGGAAAAACCATCAAATTCGTAAGATGACAGCAGCCATTGGATTTCCAACGCTCCGGCTTGTCCGTCATCGTATCGCTGATTGGTCATTAGGCAATTTATTACCTGGGGAATATCGCTTATGCGAGATTAAAAACCATTATGATGAATAGTTTTTAATCTTGTTAAACAAGGCATCATCGGCTATTAATCGCAGCCAAGGCCATATTAAAATACTAATTACCGCGTTTACAAAAACAGGAATGAAATTAATATGAAATCCTAAAAAAGCATCAATAATGATGATAATAAGTTGATATAAAAAGCAGAAAAAGCCAACAAGTGCCATTTGCTGCCCTATTGAAAAGAAATAAAATCGCCGTGCTTTGCTCGTAGCAACCCAGGCTACAAGAGACAAAGCAAACATATGCTCACCGATCACCGTTGATAACAAGACATCTAATGTAAGCCCAAGGATAATTAAGCTTATTAAATTAAAGCGATCAGGAATATAAAATTGAATATACAAAACAAGTAAGAGAACCCAGGGTGGTTTAATGCCTGCTAACCAATGAGGCATAGGAAAAATGGTTAAACACAGGGCAATAACAAAAGCAATCATTAACCGAACTGTTAGCGAGCTCATAGAGAGGCCTCTATGGTATTCATGCGTTCATTAAGCTGGGCTGTTAATTCTGACTGGTCTTTATCCGGCCATATTAAAAGCACTAAACGATTTCTATTTAATAAAGCAATTGGATTTACATCCACTTTAATAAATGCTTCTCCCGGAATACTTGTCACACTATCTACCTTGCCAACAGGATAACCTTCAGGATAAAGTCTGCCTAAACCTGAGGTAACTAGCAAGTCACCTTTAGCAATGGATGAGGTCTTTGGAAGATTAATTAAAGAAAGTTGGCTTATATTGTTTAAGCCGACTAAAATAGCACGCTCACCCGTACGATTATTACGAACGGGAACAGCACTTTTTGCATCGGAGATTAATAAGACCGTGCTTGTCATATAACCAACATCAATAACCTGACCCATCACACCCTTAGCATCTAATACAGGCTGACCAACATAGACACCGTCTCGTTTTCCTTTGTTTAAAATAACAACTTGCCTTGCTATCGTTGTATCAACTGCTAAAATTTGGGCGGCCATCGCTTTCATCTTTGCGCGCGAAGAAGTTAAAAGCAATTCTCTTAATTGTGAATTCTCTTCTTTAATGACCAATAATTTTTGTAGCTCCGCTTCCAGTAGTGTTTGTTGATAGCGAAGTTGCATGTTTTCATTGATTAACGCAGTCTTAGCACTCACTAGCGACTGAACCCAGCCTATAATTCGAACTGGATAATCCACGGCATATTGTAGGGGAGCTACAATAAAAGAAAAAGCATGACGCACATTATTTAAATAATGATAATGATAGTCAAAAAACATGAGTCCAATTGATAGCACACAGGCAAACAAAAAACCCAAAAAACGGTGTTTGCCCCGTGAAAATAGTCTATCTTTGGAATTATTCGGTTGAGAGGAAATCACCGCCACGTAGATCCATTGTTTCGAGTGCCTTACCACCACCACGTGCGACGCAAGTTAAGGGATCTTCTGCGACTAAAACGGGTAGCCCTGTCTCTTCCATTAAAAGGGTGTCCATATTTTTTAATAAAGCGCCACCACCAGTTAATACCATACCACGCTCAGCAATATCTGCTGCTAATTCAGGCGGAGCTAGCTCAAGAGCTGCTCTTACAGCGCCTACTATACCAGAAAGAGGTTCTTGTAAGGCTTCCAAAATTTCGGCACTAGTTAATGTAAAGCTGCGCGGAACACCTTCAGCTAAATTCCTACCTCTAACCTCAATTTCAAACAAATCACGGCTTGGAAATGCCGAGCCAATTTCATGCTTAATTCGTTCAGCAGTGGTTTCACCAATTAAGGTGCCATAATTACGGCGAACATAAGAAACAATGGCATCATCGAATTTATCGCCACCTATGCGAACAGATTGATGGTAAACAATACCGCTTAAAGAAATAATCGCTACTTCCGTCGTACCGCCACCGATATCGACAACCATTGAGCCACTAGCCTCTTCAACAGGCATACCTGAACCAAGGGCTGCAGCCATGGGCTCTTCAATAAGAAATACTTCACGTGCACCAGCGCCCATTGCTGACTCGCGAATCGCCCGCCTTTCAACTTGCGTCGACCCACAAGGTACACAAACAAGAACTCTAGGACTTGGTCTTAAAAAACGATTTTCGTGAACTTTATGAATAAAGTGCTGCAACATTTTCTCAGTCACAAAGAAATCTGCGATTACGCCGTCTTTCATAGGGCGAATAGCATTAATGTTACCTGGGGTTCGCCCTAACATTCGTTTAGCCTCTAAGCCAACAGCAGCCACACGCTTTTGACCCGACTCACTACGTAAGGCAACAACGGAAGGTTCATTTAAAACAATTCCCTTATCTCGAACATAAATCAATGTATTGGCAGTACCTAAATCAATAGATAAGTCATTGGAAAATACACCCCTTAACTTCCTTAACATATGCTACATTACCCTCAAGCTTTTTGGGACAGTACTGTATCCTAAATTTGCCTAAAAATCGACACCTCTTGATGAAGATTTATTATTAACATGAGTTCACTATAAAAAATAACTATTTGGCCGCAATATAATGCAGCAAGGAAATTAACCTATTTAGTACTGGTTTTTTAATGAGTTTTTAAAAAGTGTTGAACACCTAAGTGAATCGCTGGAGACCGCAGTCAAGCCGCGGTAATTCGTTTTTCTCTTTGGTTTCTTTCCATGCTATCAAAATACCGTGGCTTGACCACGGTATCCAGTCTAATTGTCGTATCTTACTGAAGTAAATCGCCAGGAATGTATAAATACAGGTTTAGCAGAAAACATACCACCCTTTCTGCCAAACTTACCTCTTACAATTATTCAACAATAAAAATGCGCTGCAATTCATCGGCATGACTATTAACAAACTTCTGGCCAAGACCAGGTACGTGTGCTAAATCAGTTACTGATTTAAAGTT